>JAPLTG010000025.1 GCA_026398255.1 Verrucomicrobiota bacterium | reverse complement strand
CCGTCAGTCAGTTCCTGAGAAACTCCCCAACCAGCCTGATGGGGGCTATGCGCCCCCAAACCCCGCACCGCTCGCCGCGGCAGGCGTTCGGGGGGACGCCCCAAAGTCCCGCTTTTTTCCTTGCATGACTACATGCCCGTCATTCGCGGGACCGACATTTCTACAACGGATTTTCTCCTTGGCTTTGTGCTTTGTAAGATTCTATGCGGTTTGCTGATGCCGGCGGGGGCGTCGGCGTTCCGGATTCGCGGTTAAAACATCTGACGTAGAGGGTCAAAAGGGAACGGTGAGTGGGCGTCCGTTGTCGCGGGGGCTGATATTCAGGAGGAACGGGCCGGCGGTTTTGATCCACTCCTCCGGGGTGGGATACTCCGAGGCGGAATCGGCAAAACAGGAGGTGAGCATGTCGGTGTGGATGACGCCGGGGTTGAGCGCGACAGCGGCGAGGCCGGGAGGGAGTTCTTGGGCGAGGGCGGCGGTGAGGCCTTCGATCGCATATTTGGTGGCGCAGTAGGTCGCGACCTCGGGCGATGTGGAGCGGCCCCAGCCCGAACTGAAATTCACCACCACGCCACGACCGCGCTCGATCATGGCGGGGAGGAAATGGCGGATGGAGTGAATGGTTCCCTTGAGGTTGATGTCGATTACGGGATCGACCTTCGAAGCGGGGAGTTTCCAGAGCGGCGAGTTCGGCGCAATGACGGCGGCGTTGTTCAGTAGCAAGTCGGGCGCGCCATTTTTCAAAACCTCGCGCGCCCAGTTTTCCACAGCGGCATCGTCGGAAATATCGATCGTCGCGAAGCTGTGTGGGCGGGGAAATTCCTTTTGAAGAGCGGCGATGGCAGTGGCATCGCGTCCGCACCCGTGGACCGTGTGGTCCTCAGCCGCAAAAAACCGGGTCATGGCTAGCCCCAGCCCGCGAGTGGCTCCGGTGAGAACGATGGATTTGGTCATGGATGTGGCAGGGATGACGAATCAAAATTCAACTTCGCCGATTTGCCAAGCCGTTCGCACGTCGAGAAAGGGAGGATTTGCGGTTTCCACGCAATCTGTTCAAGGTTCCCGCTCCACCGACCGAATCACTTTGAATACCGCGCGTAGAGTTTTCTGGATCTGCTTTCTGTGCTCGTTGCTCGTGCCCGCCTGCGCCAAGGCGAAACCTCCGTTGCCGGGTGGTTTTTCGGAGGTGAAACCGGATGAGGAGACCCAGGTGGCGGCGAATTTTGCCGTGGGCGAGATTTCCAAAAAACTGAACCAACCGCTCGCGTTGAAAGGCATCGTCTCGGCCGAGCGCCAAGTGGTCGCTGGTTTGAATTACCGCCTCGAGCTCGATTTAACCAAAAACAACCAACCGTATCGTGTTCGTGCCATCGTGTGGTGCCGACTCGATGGCACCATGGAACTCACTTCCTGGAACCCGATTTAAACCATGCCAGACTCCGTCATCACTGAACCTCAGGAAACGCCATCCACTCCGCCTGCTCCTCCAAAAAGCACCGTCGATCTCGAGGTGAAGGATGCGAACCTCATTTTCACTGCTGCTTGGAACGAGTTGGAGCAGGAGGTCGGCATCGAGGGGCTGCGTTTCCCAAATGAAGTCGTCTGGCTCAACGGCGCTCCCGGCGCGGGAAAGGGCACACAAACCCGATTCATCCAATCCTACCGCAGCTACACGGCCCAGCCGATCGTCGTCAGCGACCTTCTGAAAAGCCCGGCGGCGAGGAAATTGATCGATGCCGGTTTGATGGTCGGCGACCGCGAGGTGACGGGTTTGCTTCTGCGTGCCCTACTGAATCCTGAAAACCAGACCGGCGTGGTGGTGGACGGTTACCCACGCACGAAGGTGCAGGTGCTTTGCCTCCGCCTGCTCCACGAGAAATTGAATGAACTCCGCAACCGCTATGCGGGAACTCCGCTCGCTTCGCAGTTCCGCAAGCCGATGTTCCATATCGTCGTTCTTTTCGTGGACGAGGCGGAGTCGGTGCGCCGCCAAATCCTCCGTGGTCAGCGCGCCCGCGCGCACAACGCGGCGGTTGAGGCCTCCGGCGTCGGCGAAATGCTCGAGACCCGTGCGACCGATCTTTCCGAGGATTCTGCGCGCAACCGCTACCGCACTTTCAAGGAACTCACCTACGAGTCCCTCAAGACCCTGCGCGAGGTTTTTTTCTACCACTATGTGAATGCCCACGGTTCGGTGGATGATGTTCAGCGCCGCATTCAGGATGAGTTGCGCTACCAGAGTTCGCTTGAGCTGGATCATGCGACCTACGACCGCATCGCCCGGATTCCCATCGCGCGCGACCTGAGTATCCACGCCCGGCAGGAACTCGTGAATCGTCTCGACTCCTACAACGCCGAGCATCCCGAGCTTTTCGAACAGGCGGTCGAGTTGATCCACGAAAAATTCATGCCGATCATCCGCCGCCACACGATGTCCGGCCGCGCACACATCAACTCGGAAAGCCCGATTTTGGCTGACCCGCTCGCTCTGGCCATGATCATAGATGTGTTCGGCGACCGCGGATACGATGTGGTGATCGACATCCGGCGCTACGATGAGCCGTTCAAAATCAATCCCGAGACTTGGGAGATCGAGAACCGAGAGAAGATCGTCTGGCGCTTCATCGTGAACTTCCCGGGCTCGCGCGTTCGTCGCGGCCAGTAGCTCGCGAGCGACCGATTGACAGGTCGGAAAAAGCTCCCCATTTTCGCGCCGTGCATTTGTTTTCTTATGTCGATGGCTCGCTGCATTGCGAGGGAGTGAAACTTGATGAAATCGCGGACCGCTTCGGGACGCCAGCCTATGTGTATTCGGCGAATACGATTCGGGAAAACTACCGCCGCCTCGACACCGCGCTGGCGCCGCTCGATCACCTCGTCTGCTTCGCGGTGAAGGCGAATTCGAACCTCGCCGTCCTCCAAATCCTCGCTCGGCTTGGTTCGGGATTCGACATCGTCTCGGGCGGCGAGTTGTTCCGCGTTCTCAAAGCCGGAGCACGAGCTGACCGCTGCACTTTTGCCGGTGTCGGCAAGACCCGCGAGGAAATCGCCTACGCGCTCCGCGAGGGCGTTTATTCCTTCAATGTCGAGAGCGAGGGAGAACTCGAGCGCATCAACGAAGTCGCCGGTTCGCTTGGCATGAAGGCGCCGATCGCCATTCGTGTGAATCCGAATGTCGATGCCAAGACACACAAGTTCATCTCCACCGGCAAAAGCAAAAACAAGTTCGGCATCGGGCTCGACCGTGCGCCAGAGGTCTACAAAGTCGCCGCTTCGCTGGCGCATCTGAAAATCCGTGGCATTCAGACCCACATTGGTTCCCAAATCCTCGAAGCCGCCCCCTTTGCCGAGGCGGCCCAAAAGCTCGCCGATCTCGTGAAGCAAATCCACGCCGAACACGGGCTCGAGTTTTTCGACTTCGGGGGCGGCATCGGGATTGTCTATGACGAGGCGCTGAAAAGCGGCTCGCCCGATTGGTGGCTCGCCCAGAAGCCTGGCACACGCATCACGCCCGAGGATTACGCGGCCGCGATCATCCCGATCCTCAAGCCCCTTGGGCTGCGCATTCTTTTCGAGCCCGGCCGCTTCCTTGTCGGAAATGCCGGCGCGCTCCTCTCGACTGTTCAGTATGTGAAGGAAACGCCTGCCAAAACTTTCACCATCGTGGACGCCGCGATGAATGACCTGATCCGCCCAGCGCTATACGAAGGCTGGCACGAAATCGTCCCGCTCACGGAATCCGCCGGTGCTATCAAGCCGATGGATGTCGTGGGTCCCGTATGCGAGAGCGGCGACTTCTTCGCGCAGGACCGTGAACTCCCACCGCTCCATCCGGGCGACCGCCTCGCGATCCTCAGCTCCGGCGCGTATGGCTTTGTCATGTCCTCGAACTACAATTCCCGCCCGCTTCTGCCCGAGGTTTTGGTCGATGGCACCGAAATCCACCTCGCCCGTTCGAGACAAACTCACGACGACCTCGTGCGGGGTGAAGCGCTCCTGCCGGTATAATGCTGATGCCTATCAGAACATCGTCTTTCGATTGTTTATTGTAGGGCGGGCGTCTCGCCTGCCATCGAAAAACTAATGCTCGCAGGCGAGACGCCTGCGCTACCTTCAGATTCCAAAATCAGGCGGCGGGCGAGATCACTGGGGCGATTGAGGGGATCACTTGGCTGGGCTGGAGGCGCGAGAGGATTTTCTGAACGGTGGCCTCGACGGTGAGGCCGTGCTTTTGACGCAGGATCGGGACGGTGCCGTGCTCGATGAATTCGTCGGGCCAGCCGATGCGGACAACGGGAGTTTTGATTCCTTGGTCGGATAAATGCTCGATGACGGCGGAGCCGAAGCCGTTGTGGAGGACATGGTCTTCGATGGTGCAGAGGATATCGCAGCCGCCGGCAAAAAACTCGATTGTCGCGGTGTCGAGGGGCTTGATCCAACGGGCGTTGATGACCGCCGTGGAGATGCCGAGTTTTTCCAATTCTTCGGCAGCGGGGAGGGCGAGTTCGCACATGTTGCCGAGCGCAAAGATGGCCGCGCGCGTGCCGTGCCGCAAAACCTCGGATTTGCCGATCTCGAGAAGCTTGGGTTTTTTCGCTGGAACGACTCCCGTGCCGGCGCCGCGCGGGTAGCGGATGGCGGCGGGGCCTTCGTGGTGGGCGATCGTCCAGAGCATGTCAGCGAACTCGGCCTCGTCCTTCGGTTGCATGTGGATGATGCCGGGGACGGGTCGCAGGTAGCCGATGTCGAAGAGGCCGTGGTGCGTGGGGCCGTCGTCGCCGGAGAGGCCAGCGCGGTCCATGCAGAGCGCGACATTGAGATTTTGCAGCGCAATGTCGTGAATGATCATGTCATAGGCGCGCTGCATGAAGGTGCTGTAAATCGCGACGAAGGGCTTCATGCCTTGTGTGGCGAGGCCGCAGGCGAAAAGGGCGGCGTGTTCCTCGGCGATGCCGACATCGAAGAAGCGGTCGGGATGGCGCTTCGCAAAATGGATGAGGCCGGTGCCGGTGGGCATGGCGGCGGTGACGGCGGCGATCTTGTTATTCGTATCGGCGAAGTCGGCGAGTTTTTCACCGAGGAGTTCCGAGTAGGTCGGGGTGGGGGAGGTGACGGTTTCGCCGGTATCGAGGTGGAATTTTCCGAGGCCGTGGAATTTGTCCGGCTTCTCGAGCGCGGGCGCGTAGCCTTTGCCTTTCGTAGTAAGAATGTGAAGCAGGACGGGCTCGTTCTGGGTTTTTAAAAACTCGAAAGTCTGAGTGAGAAGCGCGGTGTCGTGGCCATCGACCGGGCCGTAGTAGCGGATGCCGAGTTCGTCGAAAATAACGCTTGGCGCGAGTAGGTTTTTGAGTGCGGACTCGGCTTTGTGGGCGAGTTTGCGTGCGGCTTTTCCGCCGATCCATTCGAGGAACTTCGCCGCGTTCTCGTGCAGGTGCGCGTAGGCGGGGTTCGTGACGATGCGGTTGAGGTAGTCCGCAACCGCGCCGACATTTTTTGCGATCGACCACTCGTTGTCGTTAAGAACGATGATCAGGCGCTTGGTTGTGGAGGCGACATTGTTGAGCGCTTCAAAAGTAACGCCGCAAGTGAACGCCGCATCGCCCGCCACGCAGACGACATGCTCGTCTGAGCCAAGGCGGTCCCGGGCGGCGGCCATGCCGAGCGCGGCGGAGAGGGCGGTGCCGGCGTGACCTGCGCCGTAGCAGTCATGCTCGCTCTCGCTGCGGAGCAGGAAGCCGTTCAATCCCTCGTATTGGCGGATCGTGGGAAAGCGGTCGAGACGGCCGGTGAGGAGCTTGTGGACATAGCCCTGGTGGCTGACATCGAAGAGAAATTTGTCGCGCGGCGTGTCGAAGACTCGGTGCAGAGCGAGGGTGAGTTCCACGACGCCGAGGTTCGGGCCGAGGTGGCCACCGGTTTTGGAGAGAACTTGGACGAGTTCGCCACGAATCTCGCTGGCGAGCTGCGGGAGGGATTCGGAGGGGAGGGCCTTGAGGTCGGCGGGGGATTGGATGGTGGCCAAGAGCGGGCCGGGGTTTGATCCACTCATCAATTCGCTTCCGCGTCGAAATCCTCCAGCGACACCTCGCCGCGCGCGTTGCGGGCGATGATTTGGATGCGCTTCTCGGCGGCATCGAGTTTTTCCTGACACATCTTCACGAGAGCAGTTCCTTCCTCGTAGGACTCGATGAGTTTCTCAAGAGGCATGTCGCCGCTCTCCATCGAGGAGACAATCTCGGAGACCCGCTGCATCGCGGTTTCAAGGGTTGGTGGATTTTTTTCGGTCTTGGTCGGCATGGTCGGGCGGCCGTGATGGGAGGACTACAACGCAGTTTGCGATCCGGCGCAATCCGCGATTGGGCGCTGGACAGAAAAACGAGGATTGGTTTGCACTCGGTCTGTTCATGCACTAATGCCAAAGAACCATGAGCACTCCTATGTTTGCCCTCTCTATGCCAGGTTGGCCCGAAATTGTTTTTATTCTGGTGATCGTGTTGCTCCTTTTCGGTGCCAAAAAACTACCCGAACTCGCACGCGGCATCGGTCAGAGCCTCGGGGAGTTCAAGCGGGCCCGCGATGAATTCGAGCGCGAAATCCACAAGACAGCGGCTCAAGTCGAGGTCAAAGAGGCCGCAGACAAAGAGCCCCACAAACCCGCCTGAGGCGGCTCGGTTTTCCCTCCATGAGATTGGGAGCTTGGTTGCTGGCGGTTGGGATTTTCTGCATCGCCAACGCTGGGGCCCGAGAGTTCGTTTTCGCCTACTACAATGTCGAAAATTACCTGCCCATGTCTCGCAAAGTGGGTGATCGATTTGTTCCTGACGCACCGAAACCCGATAAGGAAATCCGCGCTCTGATTTCTGCCATCAAATCGATCAAGCCCGACATCCTGGGTGTGGCCGAAATGGGCGATCAAAAAATGCTCACTGACTTTCAGAGACGGCTTCGCGAGGCCGGGATGGATTTTCCCTATCTCGAGTGGGTGAGGGGAGATGAGGGGAGCGAGAGGCATCTCGCGCTCTTGAGTAAATTTCCGATCGTGGCCCGCAACTCGCATTCGGATGTGCCCTTGGAGTTGGATGGTCGCCGCTACCGGATGGGCCGTGGAATCCTCGATGTGACTGTGCAGGTCACGCCTGACTATCGGTTGCGCTTGGTCGGTCTGCATCTTAAGTCCAAGCGGGCCGTCCCGATGTATGACCAGCAGAAATTCCGAGCCAAGGAGGCCCTGATCGTGCGCTCCCGACTCAACCAAATCCTCGCCGCCGATCCCAACCAAAACCTCCTGCTTTTCGGCGACCTGAACGACACGAAAAACGAATTTCCCATCCGCGAAATCCTCGGTCCGTCGAACTCTCCCGCGAGTCTTCGCGACCTCCCGCTGCGCGACCGCGACGGCCTCACTTGGACGCATTTCTGGGACAACGCCGACCTCTATTCGCGCATCGACTACCTGATGGCCAGTCGCGGCCTTTGGCCGGAAATCCGCCTGAACCGCAGCGGCATTTCGAGTTCGCGCCATACACGGGAGGCCAGCGACCACCGCCCGATTTACACCACGATCGACGCCGACGAATGAGGCTGATTGTTTTCGTGTTCCTCGCCGCTGCTGGTTTCGCCCTTGCCTCGCCTGATGAGGATTGGAATGCCATCGTGGCCTTGGATGCGGGGCCTGGCTCGAAGCCGAAAAATCTCGAGGAAGCCCGTGCCCTCGCCAAACAACACCTCCATCAGCAGCAGACATTGGTTTCCGATTTTTTGGAAAAAAATCCCTCCGACCCGAGAAGCCACGAAGCCCGCATGCGACTCGCTTCCCTCCTCGCCGCCATCGGCAAAATGGACAGCCGCCAGTCCCAAGTCGATGAGTCCATGCGGCTGTTGCAAGCCCTCGAAAAGGATCCAGCCGCTCCCCGCGAAGTCCGCGCCGAGGCGGGATTCCGCCGTGTTTCGCTGCTGATGCAAAGCCTGCAAGGCCAGGAAAACGAACGCCGCCGCGACATCGTTGCCGCCGCCCGCAACTTTCAAAACCGACACCCCGGCGACCGCCGCGCCCCCCGCCTGCTCGTTGAGGTCGCCACCATCTGCGACAACAACCCCCCACTGAAACGCGAATTGCTTGACGAAGCCCGCCGCCTCTCCCGTGAGCCCACCTTGAATCGCCGCATCGCCGACGACCTCCAGCGCCTCGAGCTTTTGGATAAGCCTTTCGCGCTCGAATTTTCCACGGTCCAAGGCGGGCGCTTCAACATCGCCGCCTGCCGTGGACGGATCGTCCTTCTCGTTTTCTGGTCCACCGAATCGCTACCCAGCCTGCTTTGGATCGAGGATTTCCGCCGAGCCCTTGCCAAGCTCCCCGCCGACAAACTCGCCATCGCGACCATTTCGCTCGACGAAAAACCCACCCCCGTCCGCGAGGTCATGGAAGGCCTCGGCATTTCCCAATGGCCCACCGCTTGCGACGGACAAGGCTGGCAAAGCCCCTTCGTCCGTCCCTACGGCATCAATGCCCTTCCCACCATCCTCCTCCTCGACCAAAAAGGCACCCTCCGTGCCATCAACGCGCGCAACAGCTACGAATCCTGGATTCGAAAATTGCTCATGGAGCGGAATTGAAATAACAAAAATCCCATGCCTTCCGATTCATCCCGATATCTTGTAAAGATGGCTGTGGCCTTCACTGATGATGCCGATGCGGCGAGTCGCAAGCTGGCTCTACAAGTCGATAAGATCCGGTCCGAGAAAGGGCGGGTTTTTTTGTGCGGCAATGGAGGCAGTGCGGCGAATGCCAACCATTGGGCGAACGACTTGATCTACGGAGCCGCAAAGGGCGGTCTAGGCGGTGTTCGAGCTCATTCACTCTCCGCCAATACCTCCGTCCTCATGTGTCTCGCCAATGACACGGGCTACGAAAACATTTTCTCCGGCCAGCTCGAGGTTTTGGCATCACCCGGTGACATTCTGGTGGCGCTCTCCGGAAGCGGAAACTCGCCGAATATTTTGCGGGCGGTGGAAGCGGGAAACAAACTCGGGATGGAGACTTGGGCGATCGTGGGGTTCGATGGCGGAAAGGCCCTTGAAATGGCTCGCTATGCGATTCATTTTCCGGTTCACGACATGCAAATCGCCGAGGATCTCCAAATGGTCGTTTGCCATATTGTGACGAAGGAACTCGCGCGTTCGCTGGAATGAAAAAAAATAAAATCCTGAGTTTTGCCGAGGCGGAATCCGTCTTGGATGCCGAGCGCCGGAATGGGCGTCGTATTGTGCAATGCCACGGCACTTTTGACCTCATCCACCCGGGGCACATAGTCCATCTCGAGGAGGCCCGTGCTCTCGGTGATTTGCTGGTTGTGACGGTGACCGACGAGAAGCATGTCAATAAGGGCCCCGGGCGGCCTTGCTTCAACGACGATTTGCGGGCCCGCACGCTCGCCGCGTTGGAGTGTGTTGATTACGTCGTGTTGATTCCGTTTGTCGCGGCCGTGGAGGCGATCCGGTTGGTGAAGCCCGCGATTTACTGCAAGGGCACCGAATATCAGGACGCCTCAAACGATGTGACCGGCAACATCCACGACGATCTCAGCGAGGTTCGCGTCCATGGTGGCGAGGTTCGCTACATCGGTTCGGTAGTTTTTAGTTCGACGAAAATCCTGAACCGCCACTTCGACCATCTGCCACAGGCCGTGCGCAACTATTGCTCCGAGTTGTCATCCAAAACCTCGGCGGCGCAAATCCGTGAAATGGTCGATGGGTTTGAAAAACTCCGGATTCTCGTGGTTGGCGACACGATCATCGATCAATACGCCTGCCTGAATGTCCAAGGACTCACTTCAAAAAACCGCATCATTTCGGGTCGCTTCCTCTCGCAGGAAACCTACCTCGGCGGGGCGCTGGCGATTCTGCGCCATGTCCGCCAATTCACTCCAAATGTTCGCTTCGTGAGCCTGCTCGGGAACGAACCTTGGGTTGACGAGCTTCTCGCAGGGGCGCTGTCGAAGAGTCAAGATGCCACGATTCGCGACGATGCATTCACTACCATCGTCAAAAAGCGCTATGTCGAGCCGCTGCTTGAGGGGAACGAAATCTCGAAGCTGTTTTCTGTGAACTTCATCAACGAGGATCCGCCTTCCGAAGAAATCCAGGAGCGCATCCTCCAAAACCTCCGGCGCGAGATGAAAAATTGCGACGCCGTGCTGCTGGCCGATTTTGGGCATGGGCTGATGCAGGAAAAAATCCGCGATCTTGTGCAGGAGGAGGCGCCCTTTTTGGTTCTGAATTGTCAGACGAATAGCAACAACCACGGCTTCAATATTATTACCCGTCAATACCGCCGAGCGGATGCCTTCTCGCTCGATAACCAAGAGATGATGCTTTCTTGCGGGAGGCGGCAATTTGATCCCGACCATGAACTCTCCGCGATGGCCAAGGCGTTTGGTTCGGAATTCGCGTGGTTCACGCGTGGCAGTGTGATGACCCATGGATTTTCGAAAAATACCGCGCCGGTGCGAATTCCGCCGCTTGTCACGGATGTCACCGATACCGTCGGCGCGGGCGATGCCTTCTTCTCGGTCGCAGGCCTGGCCGCTGCGAGTCGATTGCACATCGAAATCTCCACCTTCCTTGGCCAACTCGCCGGGGCCCAAGCTGTGAACATTGTTGGCAACGAGCATCCCGTCTCAAAAGCCACTCTGCTCAAGGGAGTGCAATCCCTGCTCAATTTCTAAAACCATGCGTTGCATTGTCACCGGCGCCGCCGGATTTATCGGAAGCCACCTTGTTGATGCCCTTCTTGCAGAGGGTCATTCGGTTCTTGGAATTGACGATCTCAGCACGGGTCGCACAAAAAATCTCGCCTCGGCCTCGGCAAATTCCGCCTTTCAATTCCTCGAAAAAAACATCCGGGATCTTTCCAAGAGCGACCTTGCCTTGGAATCGTGTGATTGGTTTTTCCATCTCGCTGGCCGTGCCGATCTGGTCCCTTCCATCGTTAATCCCGAGGATTACTTTCAAGTCAATGTGGAGGGCGCCTTCTGCGCGCTCCAGTTGGCTCGCGAGCTCGGCGTGAAGCGGTTTCTCTACGCGGCCAGCTCCACTTGCTACGGCATTCCCGACACCTACCCAACTCCGGAAACAGCCCCCTGCAAACCCGAGCATCCCTACGCGCTCACGAAACTCATGGGTGAGGAAATGGTCATGCACTGGCACCGCGTTTACCAACTTCCCGCCGTCTCGCTGCGCCTCTTCAATGTCTACGGCCCGCGCAGTCGCACCACGGGAGCCTACGGCGCGGTCTTCGGAGTCTTCCTCCGTCAAAAACTCGGCGGCGTGCCGTTCACCGTTGTCGGCGACGGGTCGCAGACGCGCGACTTCACTTTTGTTTCTGATGTCGCCTCGGCCTTTGTGGCAACCGCAAAATCCAACATCTCCGGCGAGATCATGAATGTTGGCTCAGGCCACACCTACGCGGTAAACCGGCTTGTCGAACTCCTCGGTGGGAAAAAAACATTCATCCCCCGCCGCCCCGGCGAACCGGATTGCACCTTTGCCGACACCTCTAAAATCCGTGCCCGTGTCGGTTGGCAGCCTTCCGTTCCGCTGGAGCAAGGCGTTTCCTGCATGCTCGAAGTTATTGACGACTGGCGCGACGCCCCGCTCTGGAATCAATCCACAATCGCCGAGGCCACGGCAGACTGGTTCAAGCACCTCGGTCATACTTCATGAAAAATGCCCCGGCTTGCAGATTGACTTTTCGATGTAAGAAACAATCTTACCTTTTATGACAACCATGCTTTCCAGCAAGGGACAGCTTGTTCTTCCATCACCTATCCGCCGGCTTGACCGACTCCGCAGCGGTGAATCGTTCGAAATCGAGCGTGTGGAGTCTGGAAAATACCTCCTTACCCGCAAATCTCCTCCATCCAATCAAGGCCTGGTCGATCTTCTCGCATCCTGTCCGGTGAAAGGCTGGTTTGAACCGATTCCCTCCGAATCCACGGACACATTGTGAAGTTTATTGCCGATGCCAACCTGCTGAGTGAGCCCACCAAACCCGATCCCTCGCCACAGGTTTTGGAATGGCTGCGCCGCAATGAGGAGCAGCTCGCTGTGACACCGATTATTTTGGGGGAACTCGAATACGGGATTCTGCTTCTTCCCACGAGCAAGAGGAAAAAACAGCTCGAAGTGTGGTTTGAAAAAATACGCTCCACGGCTCACTGCCTCGACTTCGACAGCAAGGCCGCCTCATCGTGGGCCCACCTGCTGGCCCACCTCAAATCCCAAGGTCATGCCATGCCAATCAAAGACAGCCTGATTGCCGCATCGGCGATCGCCCACCACCTCACCGTGGCCACGCGCAACACCCGAGATTTCAAAAACGCCAAAGTGCCATTGATAAACCCCTTCGAAAACAATTGATCTTCACCACATAAGTCATTCCATTTTTAAAAGTCTGTTCATGAAAAATCCTGATCTCAACACCATCCTCGTCACCGGCGGAGGCGGCTATGTCGGCTCCGTGCTCGTCCCGCTCCTGCTCGAAGCCGGTTATCAAGTCCGCGTCCTCGATCTCTTCATTTACGGCAAGCAGGTCTTCGACGGCATCACCGCCGCGCATCGCCTGAATCTGGAACTCCTCGAAGGAGATTTGCGCGATGAGACTCTTCTGCGACAGGCCCTCTCCGGTTGCGATGCGGTCATCCACCTCGCCTGCATTTCCAACGACCCCAGCTTCGAGCTCGACCCCGCCCTCGGCCGCTCGATCAATTACGAGGCCTTCATGCCGCTTGTCGATATCGCCAAGGACAGCGGCGTCCGCCGATTCATCTACGCCTCGTCCTCCAGCGTCTACGGCGTGAAGGAGGAGCAAAATGTCACCGAAGACCTGCCGCGCGAACCCCTCACCGACTACTCGCGTTTCAAAGCCATGTGCGAGGACGAACTCGAGAAACGCCGCGCTCCCGGTTTCACCACACTCACCCTTCGTCCCGCCACAGTCTGCGGTTGGTCGCCACGCCTGCGCCTAGATCTTTCGGTCAACATCCTCACCAACCACGCCGTCAACAAAGGCAAAATCACCGTTTTTGGCGGCGCCCAGCTCCGCCCGAATTTCCATGTGCGCGACTGCGCCGAGCTTTATGTGAAATGTCTCGCCCTGCCTGCCGAGCAAATCGATGGCAAGGTTTTCAATGCCGGCTACCAAAACCTCTCCCTCAACGCCATCGCCGAGAAAGTCCGCGCCATCGTTGGCCCTCATGTCGAAATCGTCCACACGCCAACGGACGACAATCGCTCCTACCACATCTCCTCGGAAAAAATCCTGCGCGAGCTCGGCTTCACGCCCCGCTTCACGATCGAAGATGCCATCCGCGAACTCGCCGAGGCCTTCGGCGCCGGAAAAATCCGCGACTCCTTCACAAACCCGCTCTATTTTAACATCAAGCGGATGCAGGAAATTCATCTGCAATAACCCCATTTTCCTTGAACGAAGACCTCGAACATATCGCCCGCGAAATCCGCTTCCGCCTGATCCGGCTCTCGCACGAAGCGCAAAGTGCCCACCTCGCTGGAGCGCTCTCCTGCGTCGATATTCTGGTGGCTCTTTATTGGAGAATACTCCGCATCGATCCCGCAGACCCCTTGGCCCGAGGCCGCGATCGCTTGGTTTTCAGCAAAGGCCATGCCGTTGCGGCGCTTTATGCAATTCTTGCCAAGAAAGGATTTTTCTTGGAGCAAAACCTCGCTCGTTACAATCAACCCGGCGCAGGCTATCCCGAGCAGCCTTGCCCGGGACTCACTCCCGGAGTGGAATGGGCGACCGGATCACTAGGCCACGGCTTGGGTGTTGGTCTTGGCATGGCGCTCGCCTCCAAAATCCAAAAAAATCCCCACTCCACTTTCGTTGTGATGAGTGACGGCGAATGCCAAGAGGGGAGTGTCTGGGAGGCCTCGATGCTTGCCCCTCGCCTTGACCTTTCACCACTCACGGTGATCGTGGATTTCAATGGTTGGCAGGCTACAGGTCGCTCCCGGGAGATCATGCAAATGGAACCTCTGGCCGAAAAATGGACGACTTTCGGCTGGGATGCCTGTGAGATCGACGGCCATTCCATGCAGGAAATCCTTGCAGCCTTGGAATCCCCGCGCGACCACCGCCCCCGCGCCATCATTGCGCGAACCACCAAGGGAAAAGGGGCCTCATTCATCGAGGACGACAACAATTGGCACTACCGCTCACCAACAAGTGAAGAAGTCGAGCGTGCTGCCCAAGAACTCAAAGTGGCCACTTAGATTCGAACTCCCATGCGCAACGCTTTCGCCGATGAAATTCTGAAGATCGCCCTCGAGGATCAGCGTATCGTGGTTCTTAGCGGAGACATCGGGAATCGCCTGTTCGATAAATTCAAGGCAGCCATGCCCGAGCGTTTTCACAACTGCGGCGTGGCGGAGGCGAACATGATCTCGCTTGCCGCAGGCCTTGCTTCAAGCGGGCTCTGCCCGGTCTGCTACACGATCACCCCTTTCGTCACCACGCGCTGTCTGGAGCAAATCAAACTCGATGTCTGCTACCACAACATGCCGGTTACGATTGTCGGCACTGGTAGCGGACTTTCCTACGCAGCGCTGGGTTCCACTCATCATTCGTTTGAGGACCTTGCCATCATGCGCTGCCTACCCGGGATGCGCGTTCTTGCCCCCGCCGACGCCCCGGAACTTCGCCAAATCCTCCGCAGCACATTTGACCAGTCCGCGCCCGCTTACCTTCGCATCGGAAAAAAAGGAGAGCCCGTTCTGACCGAAGGGCAGCCATTTCACCCGAACCGCTGGCAATGTCTGCGCGAAGGTCGAGATGCCATTATCCTGTCTTGTGGCACCATCCTCGAGGAAGCCCTCTCCGCAGCCGAAAACCTCTCCGCCTCCGGGATTCACGCCGCCGTCTGGAATTGCGCCTCTGTGAAACCTCTCGATTTCGAAGCCCTGTCTTCATTACCGCCAGCTCCTGTTTTCACGGTGGAAGAACATTCGATTCTCGGCGGCTTTGGCTCCGCAGTGGCTGAGTTTCTATCCTTCCAGCTTTCTGCGCCACGGGTCCATCGCCTCGGGATCCCCGACGAATTTCTCCATGACACTGGCGAGCAACACGAATCCCGCATCCATTGCGGCATCGACTCGGCTGGAATCATGAAAGCAGTCACCGCAGCATTGCGATGATCGCTATCGATCTCGACAATACGATCATTCGCTACGACCGCGCCTTCGAAGCCGCCGCCGCCCGCTTGCAGTGCCTCCCCTCTGGCGCCCAGATCAATAAAGCGACAGTCAAAACCGCTGCCCTCGCGGCCGGGGGCAACGATCTGTGGACGTGCCTTCAAGGCCTCGCTTACGGAGAGGAAATCGCAAAGGCCGAAATTTTCCCCGGTTGCGTCGAATTTATTGCGGCCGCCCGCGAGCAACTCGTCATCGTCAGCCACAAAACCCGCTTCCCCGCCCTCGGCAAACCCTCCGACCTCCGCGAAGCCGCACGCGCATTTCTGGCTGCGACACCGCTCGCCGGAATGCCTCTTCACTTCCTCGATACACGCGAAGCAAAAGTCGCCAAACTCGCCGAACTCCGGCCACGCGCCTTGATCGACGACCTCCCCGAGGTCCTTCAAACCCCCGGTTTCCCGCCCGCCACGGCGTTTCACCTCTTCGACCCCGACGGCGTGCATCCGGAGTGGACTATCACTCCACGCGTGAGGTCGTGGCACGAAGCGGCCCGAATCCTCTTTCCCGAATGAGCCCTGAAAACGCAGCGGCAGAGTTGCTCTACAAAATCGGGAAACGATCTCCCCACCTCATCACACCGCTTCCCGGTGGGCGCAACAACACTGTGTGGCGTGTTGATGCCGGCCCGGATGCGTATCTGCTCAAAAAATATTTTTGGAGCGAATCCGATCCGCGAGATCGCTTGGGCCAGGAGTGGGCTTTTCTGGAATATTTGCAATCCATCCATTCGTGCAAGGCGCCGGTTCCGCTAGCCAAAATTCCCGATCAACGCTTTGCCCTGCTCGAGTTCATTTCCGGAAAACCTCCAGAAGAAATCACCGAGTCTGATATTCTGGATGCGGCTGGTTTTTTTGCGGACATCAACTCCTCGCGCCATTTGGCGAGGCACCTGCCCTGTGTGTCCGAGGCCGCATTTTCACTCGATGCGCACCTCGCCACCGCAGCCCTCCGCATCGATCATCTCGCCAAAATCGAGCCAACCACCCCCGACCACGCCCCAGCGGTGGAATTCATTCATTCGACGCTCCAGCCGCTCTGGAAAAAGATTCGCGAGCGCCTCAAAAGAATCCCCCCTGCCACGCGCGCAGCCGTTCTATCAACCGACAGCCGTTGCCTCTCCCCATCCGACTTCGGTTTTCACAATGCCCTTCGCCAATCCGACGGCACTCTCTGCTACTTGGACTTCGAATACGCCGGCTGGGACGATCCTGCAAAGACCCTCATCGATTTCACCAACCAACCCGACCGCATCCTGCCTGAACCTCTCGGTGCTCTCTTCCTCGAAAAAACCATTCCGCTTTTTTCCGATTCCATCGACCTTAAGTCCCGAATGGCCATCCTTACGCCCGTCTACCAGATCAAATGGGCCTGCATCTGCCTGAATGCCTTCCTGCCGAATCGCCCTGCGGATCCCACTCGCCCGCTCGAAGCCCAGCTTACCCGCTCCCGCACCATGGCCGAAAGAGCCGCCCAATGCCTAAAACACCACGATTGATTTTTCAGGTTTCAAGTCTCAGGTTTCAGGTTTTTCCACCATGGGCTCCCTAAAAAACTTCGTCACCCCACTCCACAAAGCCACTTCCCGCGATGTCCTCGCCCGCATGATCGACGACAAGGTCGCGTGCATGCTCAAGGCCAAGGAATACGAATTCGACTACTGGGATGGCGACCGCCGTTTCGGATACGGTGGCTACAAGTATCTCGCCGGCCGTTGGAAGCCGGTTGCCCAGGCCCTCATCGACACTTACGGCCTCAAAGCCGGTTCGCGCGTCCTCGATGTCGGATGCGGGAAAGGCTTTCTCCTTTACGAAATGCAACTCCTCGAGCCCGGACTTGAGATCGTCGGATTCGACATCTCAAAACACGGCCTCGCGAGCGGCCACCCCGACCTCAAGGCCAACCTCTTCACCCATCGCGCGCAAGACCCCTATCCGTTCGAGGACAAATCCTTCGACCTCGTCATCTCCCTCGCCACGCTTCACAACCTCCGAATCTTCGAACTGCAAACCGCGCTCAGCGAAATTCAGCGCGTCGGCAAGCAAGGCTACATCATGCTCGAGAGCTACCGCAACGAGCAGGAACTCTTCAATGTCCAGTGCTGGGCCCTTACCTGTGAATCCTTCTTCGATCAGGAAGAATGGATCTGGCTCTACAAACACTTCGGCTACACCGGCGACTACGAGTTTATCTATTTCGAGTGAAAGTGAAAAATGAGAGTGAAGAGGGGGGAGGATTGGAGCGCTTTGGGGCTCATCGCAAGGCCATCGAGCTTTTCGATTTCGTTGTGCAGGATTTATCGAAACTCTCCACCGATTTCACTCTCACCCGCCTCATTGGCCAACAATACGCGAGCGCGGATTCGATTGCCGCAAATATCGAAGAGGGCTACGGGCGCGGCTCCCGCAAGGAATATACCCAATTCCTCATCATAGCCCGTGGCTCCGCGCAGGAAACCATGGGCCGCTACCAGCGTTTTAAACACTGGCTTCCAGAAGGCACAATCAATCTGCGCACACTCCTCTGCCGCGAAATCATAGCCATTCTCACCGCCACCATCAAAAAACTCCGCACCCTCGACCCGAAATAACCCTTCCCTTCTCACCCTCACTTTCACTCCTCACTCAATGAAAGCCGCCATCCTCGTTCAATCCAACGCTCCGCTCGAAGTTGCCGAACTCGAGATGCCGGAGCAACTGTCCTTCGGCCAGGTTCATGTCCGCATTCACTACAGCGGAATCTGCGGCGCCCAGATCAACGAGATCGAAGCCGCCAAAGGCCCTGACAAATTCCTTCCGCACCTCCTCGGCCACGAGGGCTCTGGCGTCGTCGAGCGGGTAGGGGAGGGAGTGACTCGTGTCAAACCCGGCGACCATGTCGTTCTCCACTGGCGACCCAGCGGTGGACTCCAGTGCCAGCCGCCCAAATACCGTTGGGGAAACAAAACCGTTAACGCCGGTTGGGTCACCACATTCAACGATGAGGCCATCGTCTCCGAGAACCGCCTCACAGTTATACCTTACGGCTTCGACCTTCGCACCGCCCCGCTCTTCGGCTGTGCCGTCACCACCGCCGTCGGCGTGGTCAACAATGATGCCCAACTCAAAATCGGCCAGAGCCTCGTCATCTTCGGAGTCGGTGGAGTTGGCCTAAACATCGCCCAAGCCGCACGCATGGTCAGCGCGCACCCCATAGTCGGTATAGATATCCACGATTCCAAACTCGAAATGGCCTCCCGCTGGGGCCTCACCCACGCCCTCAACTCCGCCACCGAGGGCCCCGCCCTTGGCGAAAAAATTCGCTCCATCGTTGGAAAATCTGGCGCTGATGTCGTCGTCGACACCACCGGAAATACCCGCGTCATCGAGCTCGCCTACGACCTTACGCATGCGGATGGGCGCACGATCCTCGTCGGTGTGCCCCGCGCCGGAGAGAAGGTCTCCATCTACACCCTCCCACTCCACTTCAAAAAAGTCCTCAAAGGCTCCCACGGCGGCAGCGCGGCGCCCGATCTCGAGATTCCCCGCCTCATCAACCTCATCCAAGCCGGCAAAATGACCCTCGACGGCCTCGTCACCCACACCTTCCCGCTCGACAAAGTCAACGACGCCATCGCCATGCACCGCTCAGGCACCGCTGCGCGAGTCATGCTCAGCATGAGGGGAGAGTGAAAGTGAAAGGAAAAAGTGAAAGTGAAGAGAGGACCTAAGTTGGTCACTTTGCAAGATCACCCTCACTCCTACCTTTCACTCTCACTCCACACTGTCCCCTTCCTACTTTTCATTGGCAAAAAATTTGGAAATTGGCATATTGATTACCAATGAAAGCTACTGTTTCTATTGATGATGTCGGGCGCCTGGTCTTGCCGAAAGCGATTCGGGAAGCCATGGGTGTTTTTGGGCGAGGTTCGGTCATTTTAGAAGTCCTTGCCGGTAAAACGCAGATTTCCGTCGCAGAACCGCCTCGTTCGGAAACCCAAAGAAAAAATGGGCGTCTGGTTTTTTCAGGCCCCTTGCCGGTTGAGTGGAATAGCGGAAATGCTGTCAACGCCATGCGCCGCCGCCGGCTCGAATCATGAAAGTCTTCCTGGACGCGTCTGTTCTCGTAGAGGCTGCTCTCTTGCATAGCGATAAATTCGAAGTCGCTGATGCCCTTGTCCAGTCCGGCGCTTGCACTTCCATTCACGCCCTTGCCGAAGCCTATGCCACCTTGTCCGGCGACAAGCGCCTCAAGATCAATCCGCACGATGCCGCAGAGATGGTTTTGAATTGTGCATCGAACCTTCAAACCGGTTCCCTCAGCGAATCGGAGTCGATGGCTCTCATTAAAAATGCCCCTTCGCAAGGCATCACCGGCGGGTCATTTTACGATGCCATCCACGCTGAAACCACTCGAAAAATGGGATGTTCAAAAATCCACACACTCAACGAAAACCACTTTCGCCATGTCGCGCCAGACCTCGAAATCGCCCCATTATAGCCTCCCGCTCTCACTCCACACTTTCACTTTCACTCCACACTTTCTTCCCTCCTTCATTGACAACCCTGCGCCAGTGTAAGACCATCTTACCATGATTGCTACCCTCTCATCCAAAGGGCAAATCGTTTTGAATGCCAACTTGCGTCGTGTGCTGGGCCTTACTCCTGGGATGAAGTTTGAAGTGCGAGGCGAGAGCGACCGCATCGTTTTAGAGCCTATTCGCTTGTCGAAGCCATCGGCCAGAATCATCAAAGAAACCTCCAGCGGTTATTCTGTTTTGGATGTGGAAGATGCCCCCACGCTCACTAGTGAGCGTGTAGCAGCCGCGCTCACCGACTTCCCATGAGCTATCTCCTCGATGTCAACGCGCTTATAGCAATGGGCTACAAAAAGCATGAGTTCCATCAACGCGTCACTCTCTGGGCAAAAGGAAAAAATCTCTTCACTTGCAGCATTTCAGAGATTGGGTTCGTGCGTGTTCTTTCCGGCTTGCCCGAGGCGGATGTCACTACCGCGCTCTGCCGACAGCTGCTCGCGCAAATGAAAGCCGATTGGAAACTGCAGCTCCTGCCAGATCACCGCTCTGCTGAAACTTTACCCGATTGGGTGCGGAGTCCGCGACAAGTTACGGATGGACACCTCCTCGATTTAGCTCAAGCCAATACAGCCCAGTTGGCCACGACCGATGCCGGAATCCCCGGCGCCTTCCTGATCCCAAACAGCCCATAAAAAATCCCCTATCCCTTTCACTCCAAAATTTTTTCCGGTTTCCAGTCTCAGGTCTCAAATTCCACTCTTCCCTTTCACTCGCCTCTTAAATGACCCGCAATACCATCCAAAAGATCGATCAGAGGGCTTTGCTCTCTCGATTGATGCTGGATATATCCGGTGGCGAATCTGTGACTTTGGAGTTCAAAAAAACCACTGCCGAAAAAGACAAGGCTTGCCGCACGCTTTGTGCGTTTGCGAATGGGCAAGGTGGCGAACTGGTTTTTGGAGTGACGCCCTCAGGCAAAGTTATCGGTCAAAAAGTCACCGACCGCACATTGGAAGAGTTGGCTCAGGAATTCCAAGGTTTCGAGCCTGGCTTGAATCCCTATATTCAGCGCATTCCTATTGCGGCACGCGAACAGGAGCTTGAGGCGCTGCTCGTCCGAGTCGAGCGCGCGTCCAACACTCCGGTTTCGTTTCGAGGCGTGCCCTATGAGCGCGTGCTCAATACCACGCGCGTCATGCCCCGAAGCGACTACCAGCGCCATCTCCTTGAAGCCATGCACACCAGCGACCGCTGGGAGATCCAACCTGCAAAAGGTTGCAAGATTGAAGATCTCGATCTGAATGAATTGGTGGTTACCATTGAGGAATCGATCCGCCGTGGCCGCCTCTTAGATCCGGGCACGCGAGATTCTCTTGCGTTACTCAGAGGTCTCGGACTCTTGGTGCACAGTGACCAACTCAGTTGTGCAGCGGTGGCCCTCTTTTGCAAAGACGATCAAGCATTGCCAGCATTTCCCCAATTCCAGCTTCGACTCGCCCGCTTCAAAGGCAAAACGCGCGAAGAGTTCTTGGATAATCGCCAATACAGCGGCAATGCATTTGGCCTCCTGCGCCGCGCAGAGCGGTTCTTGCTCGACTGGTTGCCCATTGCCAGCAAGATCGTGCCCGGTCAATTGGCTCGCACGGATACGCCCGCGCTCCCGCTGGAGGCCGTTCGCGAGGCCTTGGCGAATGCCTTTGCGCATCGCGACTACAGCAGTCCATCTGGAGCAGTTTCTGTGGCCTTGTATGACGACCGATTGGAAATCATCTCGCCCGGTGAATTGCACTTTGGACTCACCCCCGAAAAACTTTACCAACCCCACGAATCCAAGCCATGGAACCCTTGGATCGCTAAAATTTTCTACCGTCGAGGCCTCATAGAAACATGGGGGCGTGGCATCCTGCAAATCATCAAATTGATGCAAGACGCAGGCCTGTCCGCTCCACAGATTCAATTAGGCCCTGATACTGTCAGCATCATATTTACTCTGCCCGGCCTTCTCACACAGGAGAAAAGTTCGGAGAAAAGTTCGGAGAAAAGTTCGGAGAAAATCCTCGAACTCCTCAAGCTGCAACCTGCTTGGTCCGCCAAAGCGCTTGCAGAAAAAATAAACATGACCTCCAGAGCCGTGGAAAAGCAAATTGGCTTGCTTAAGAAAAGCGGTAAACTCCGCCGCATTGGACCAGCAAAAGGCGGGCGCTGGAATGTTGTAAGCCAAGCTCCCCACTCGCACTAAATGACTTTGGCTCCAGTCTGATCCCAAAAATCCCATGAAAACTTCCCTATCCCCTTCACTTCCAATTTTTTTCCAGTTTCCAGTCTCAGGTTTCAAATATCTCTTACATGCCACCCTTAATCACACTTTTCGTCGCCTGCTATAACGAAGCCGGTAACATCGAAGGCACGCTCGATGTGATCCGTGCTGCTTGTGCCCAGGCGGGGATTACTTACGAGGTAGTGATCATCGACGACGCCTCCACCGATGGTTCGCCGGAGATCATCCAGCGATACATGTCAGCCCATCCCGAAATGCCAATCCGGTTACATTTAAATCCCAAAAACATGGGACTCGGAGAAAACTTTGGCGAAGCAGCGTTCATGGGATTGGGTGAATACTACAGACTTGTGTGCGGGGATAATGTCGAGCCTGTGGAAACACTTGTTAAAATCTTTAGAGAAATCGGCAAGGCCGATCTTATTCTCAGTTATAGGCCCGAAGATGTAGAGGGAAAGGCTTTTGGACGGAAAATTCTTTCAGGACTCTACACTCGGATTGTAAATTGTTTGAGCGGCTACAATATTCACTATTACAATGGGCTGCCTGTCTTTAGGCGCTATGATGTGATGCGCTGGAATCCAAACTCTCATGGCTTCGGCTTCCAAGCCGATCTTATCACGCGATTGCTTGATCGCGGAGCCACTTATATTGAGGTGCCTACGACAGCTCACGAGCGCAATGATGGCAAACCCAAAGCGATCAACTTCCGAAATCTCTGCTCTGTAGCGCACTCCCTGCTTAATATTTTTATTCGCCGACTTTCTAAATTTGTTTATGGCCACTCCTGAAACCCAATCCGCAACCCGAGAGCATCAATACCAATTCATGCTGGATTCAGAAAAATACGGCGACTCGCGTTTCGGTCTTATGAGTGGCCAAGTGTGGAGGGATGATCCTCGGCGCCTTGCGTTTGTTCTGGCTCGTTACAAGTTTGTTGCTAAAATGTTGTGCGGTAAAAAATCTGCACTCGAAATCGGTTGTGCGGATGCCTTTGGAACGAGGCTTGTGCGTCAAGAGGTGCCTGCGGTTACAGCAACTGATTTCGATCCGCTTTTTATCGAAAATGCCCGCGCGTCATCGGACCCCGCGTGGCCGCTGGAATTTGCGGTTCACGACATGGTGGCGGCCCCTTTTGCAATAAAACATGAATCCGCTTACGCCCTTGATGTCATCGAGCACATCCCTGCGCAAGATGAGAAAAAATTTCTTCTACATATTTGCCAATCACTTCTACCTAATGGAGTGGTGATTCTCGGGTGTCCGTCGATCCATTCCCAAGCATACGCTTCTCCACCCAGCAAGGAAGGACATGTGAACTGCAAGGATGGTCCCGGTTTGCGTGAGTTGATGACCTGTTTTTTTCAGAATGTTTTTATATTTTCTATGAACGACGAGGTAGTTCACACAGGCTTCACCCCCATGGCGCATTATCTTTTGGCTATTGGTGTCGGACAAAAGTAGCGCAATCCTATCCCATTTTTTAATCATGCTTTTAATTGTTGGCATCGATAGTCTTCTTGGCACTGCCTTGGCGCGTTCGGCCAATTTATACGGCATGCCCTGGCAGGGAACATCACGCAGAATGGGATGCAAATGGCGCGTTGATCTCTCCGAATCGCCTGAAAAATGGCAGCTTCCGCATGATTCAAAAACTGCAATCATCTGCGCTGGAATAACAAATATTTCCTTGTGCGAAAACAATCCCGAATCTACCCGCCTTGTTAATGTAGATGCCACATACGAACTGGCATCGCGTCTCAACGCAAACGGGTGTCGCGTCGCGCTTCTTTCCTCAACGCAAGTTTTTGATCCTCATTTGTCCGCGCCGCCGGAGGAGTCATCAGTTCCATCACCATTCAATCAATATGGACGACAAAAAGTTCAGCTCGAAAGAGACATTCTTTCTCTAGCACCCGAAAATCTTGTGATCCGTTTGACCAAGGTAGTCCATGGTAATATGCCATTGGTGCAAGGTTGGAAGCAGCGGTGGGGAAGAGGGGAACCTGTTGACGCGTATTTGGATTACTATCTGGCGCCGATCTCCCAAGATTTTTTCGCGAGTTCCACAATGGATATTCTAGAGGCTGAAACTGGCGGAGTTTTCCATCTCGGACCAATGGATGTTATTTCTTATTATGAATTTGCAAAATGGCTTGCAGGCTTTTGGAATATCTCAGTTGAACTTGTCAATCCCGCTCATTCGCCTACTCCCCACTCCCCACAATCGGCTATGCTGGATTGTCGCCATTCTGCCCATTCTATTGGTCTTTCCATTCCCACCGCGTATGAGTCACTGGCGTCGGCTTTCGCCTGCACGGCCACACCAATCCTTGTATCTTAAATAATGAAATCTTTTCTAGACGCTTACAAAACTTACGAGAGTGTTCCGACAAGGCAGGATATTACTGATCTCGATGCCCACTTCCGTCGGCGGGACGCACTATATCGCACGCTGGGTCTTGTGCCAAATCATCTTGAGGGAAAGCGAATTCTAGAGTTTGGCCCCGGGTCTGGAGAAAACAGCATCTACCTTGCCTCGCTTCGCCCAAGCACCTACACGCTCGTGGATGGCACGGAAAGCAGCATCCAGAGTCTGGAAAAAATTCGCCAGAAATATTACTCTGATCTGAGTGTTGAGCTCATTCACTCCGATTTCTTGGAATTCCAATCAACAGCCAAATATGATGCTGTTTTTTGCGAAGGGGCCATCCCGACCCAAGCATTTCCAGAGCCTATGCTTCGCCATATTGCTTCTTTCGTTAAACCAGGAGGGATTCTTGTCATAACCACCGTCGATGCAGTGTCCTTCCTCTCCGAAGCCATCCGCCGATTTCTCGCAAGACTCCATGTTGGACAACCCAGCCTTGATTTGAGTCATGTTCCGCGACTTGTCGCCTTTTTTCAAAAAGACCTCGACTCCCTCAAAGGCATGTCGCGCAAGCGGGAGGATTGGGTCATTGACCAGATCATTCACCCATGGAATGGCCCGCCATTCTCGATGGCTGACGCCATCGCCACGCTCGGAAGCGGCTTTTCCGCCCACGGCACATCACCTCGTTTCTTCTCTGATTGGCGCTGGTATAAGTCCATCCACCAAGAAGATGATGGTTTCTCAACCGGGCTACTCGCCTCCTACCATTCCGAAGTGCATAATTTCCTCGATTGGCGTTTCTCCTTACCCGCCGCCGATATGGATTCGAATAACATCCTCCTTGCTCTTTCGCTGCAGGTCTACGATCTCGAGTTTGCTATGGAATCAGGTAAAATGCCCTTGGGCTCCATGCCTCTAGTTAGCCTGCTTAAAAAAATCTGGGATGAATGCACGCAATTACACGATGACACCCGCTTGAGTCTTGCAAAAGCTATCCAAGTCATTTCAAGTAAAGCACCAGTGGAAGAATGTGATTTATTAGGTTGGTGGGGAAGGGGGCAGCAGTATTTGAGTTTTGTTAGAGATAGCAAAATCATTTTTGGTAATCGCCAAACTCCAAACTTGAGGGGCGATGATGCAATTTAAAATTGCTTAAGAAAGGAATCCTATCATATCTAGTGGGATCCGTCCCGGTGAGGGGGTGATATCCGGGGCGAGGATGATTTTTTGATCCGCTGTGACTCCTTTAAATTGAGAGCGGCCTTTTCCCTTGCCTCCGATTTCGAACACGATCTTGCGATCCCTATGTTCGATTAGGAAATCGGGAGTCTTTTGGCCGGTTGTTGATTTCAAATATTGGATAGGAAGACCCGCTTGCCGCATCGCCAGGGCAAAGAAGTCTTCCCTCAATCCTCCCACGGCTTCGTCCATTGGTCTATGGAGCAAGCGAAGCGGTGGCATCAAGAGAATTTTGGGCTCGCGAAGCACATTGGTTCCGGCAGGAAAGATGCGTTGCAGGAGAAACGCTTGCTCGAAGGCTTCGCAGTATTGCTCGGCCTTGTATTTTGTGATCCCGAGATTTTTGGAGAGAGTGGTGTAGTTAATGCCATCGACTTGAGATTTGGCGATGAATGCAATAAACTTTTCCAAAACAGGAAGTTCATCGATCCGCAATCTGCGTGTGGTTGGTATATCCCGCGCAATGATTTTCGAAACAGTTCCTCGCAGAAGAGGCAGAGGATCGGGTTCCTCAAGCGAAAATGGGAGCAGGCCACCGGAGAGGTAGCTCCCAAAATGCCTCGAAGCTCTGAGATGCCCAGTGGAAATACTGCCCACAAGCAGGTCTTCGAGCGAGATTTTTTCGAGGCTTTCCTTGTGGCGAATGGTGAGGAATTCCCGAAAGGAAAAGTATTCCAACGGGTAAATTCTAACCCGGCGGGCCAAATCATGCGTCGAGTCATGAATAGCCAATGCGACTGATTCCGTAAAAACAACGCGGACATCCGGAAGAAAATCATGGATTTTTTTTAGGTCGCCCATGGCCCCTCGAAGGAAGTGAACCTCATCCAAAAGAAAGCGATGGAAGCGGTAGCGTTCCGAGAAATTCTTGATCGTCTCGAAAAGATCGGCGTCTTCGTCAAGTGCATCAACCGAAATATAAAGCGAATCCTTCTCGCAAGCGGCAAGTTGCTTAAGAAGAACGGTCTTGCCTGCACCGCGCGGGCCGACAATTCCAGTCAAATGCCGCCCCTCTTCGCTACGCAAAACTGAGGTGGCCCCGATTTTTAGACCACTGTCCGGTTAAAATAAGCGATGGTTGCAGAGGGTTGATTGGTTGTTACAGGGGGACAGTTTTTAGTTCAATCTCCTTTTGGGACTGGTCTCCGGTTTTTGTCTCCGTAGCGTAGGGCCCGACTGGCCTGGGAGCGTAGCGCAGAGGCCTGCGCAGGCCCGCAGCGAAGGAGACAAAAACCGGAAGCGCGCAGTGGTGGGCGTGGTTTTCTGGCCTTTTTTTCATGCGGCCTCCGCCTCCTTCTTCTCTTTGCGATCTTCCAGGTAGGCTTTCTCCGGGGTTCGATTTCCCAGCGCTTGGTGTGTGCGCCATGCGTTGTAGCGTTTAAACCATTCTCCCAATCCCTGCCGCAGATCGCATAGCGTTCCGTATTCT
>JAPLTG010000011.1 GCA_026398255.1 Verrucomicrobiota bacterium | reverse complement strand
TGCGCTACGGAGACAAAAATCGGAGACCAGTCCCAAAAGGAGATTGAACGAAAAGCTCTCCCCCTATAACAACCAATCAATCCTCTACAACCATCGCTTATTTTAACCGGTCAGTGGTCTAAAAAACGGGGCCACCTCAGTTTATTGAGCGGCGGTTTATGACCGCCGGAGGGGAACGAATTCGGCGGTCATAGAGCGCGGCTACAGGGTTGCTTGTAAAAACGCAATGACAACTTGCGAATATCATGTAATATGCAATCAATGATTGCTAATATCTCGCGAGCTTTAAGTCTTCCGCTAAACGGGACGGAAATGTTTTTCCTTTGGGGGCCGCGTCAGGCGGGCAAAAGCACTTTGCTGAAACAAACCTACCCGGGTGTGAAATGGGTGGATTTGCTTAAAGCGGATGTCTACCGGCGATTTTCCACGAACCCAGAATATTTGCGACAGGAACTCGCTGCGGGTGGAGAGAAATTTGTGGTTATCGATGAAATCCAGAAGGTGCCTGCCCTTCTCGACGAGGTCCACTGGTTGCACGAGAACGAAGGTGTTTGTTTTGCTCTCTGCGGCTCCAGTGCGCGCAAGCTCAAGCGTGGACATGGTAATCTGCTCGGTGGGCGAGGACTGCGATATGAGCTATCTGGGTTTTGCTCGCAAGAGCTGGGAGCGGATTTCGACTTGGACCGAATGCTGAACAACGGAACATTGCCGAGGGTTTATCTTTCGTCCTCGCCGAGTCGATTGCTGGACGCCTATGTTTCGCAGTATCTCAAGGAGGAAATCATGGCCGAGGGCCTGGTGAGGCATCTGCCGCCCTTTTCCCATTTTTTGGAAGCGGCTGCCTTTTCCGATGCATCAACAGTGAATTTTTCGACGATTGCGAGAGATGTGGGAGTTTCGAGGGAAACGATTCGTGGCTATTTTGAAATACTCGTTGACACGCTGGTGGGCAGAATGCTTCCCCCTTTTCGAAAACGCCCAAAGCGTCGGATCTCATTGGCCGAAAAATTTTATTTCAGCGATGTGGGAGTGGCCAATTTCCTAGCGAAGCGAGGCGATGTGCAGCGTGGCTCGGAGGCCTATGGGAAGGCATTTGAAAACTGGGTCTTTCATGAACTGAACTGCTACAATGCCTATGCGGCGCGTTTCGCTGCATTTTCCTATTGGCGTCTCAGCTCGGGAGTTGAAGTGGATTTTGTTGTGAATGACATGCAGTGCGCGATCGAATGCAAATCCTCTCAACGCATCCGGGACGACCATTTAAAAGGCCTGCGGGAATTGGTCAAAGACCATCCCGATGTAAAAATGAGGATTCTTGTTGGACTCGAGCCGGGAAAGAGGCTTACGCCGGACGGCATATGGGTTCTGCATGCCGAGGAATTCACAAAAATGCTTTGGAAGGGTGAGGTTTTCTCATGAAAGACGAGTCTGCTGACGCTGTCTGATCGGCAGTTGGAGGGGTCGGTCCCACATATTCACATATATTGTATGAGTTGTTTTGTGTCTTAAAAATTTGTCAAAGATTGATTAAAATCAGATTTTCATGTTCGGTGGTAAAATCTCAAATTGACTTAGTCAGATGTTGACTAATACTTGAACAATGACCGTGACGATTTACGAAGCCAAAACCCATCTCTCCCGCATTCTGCAACGGGTGGAGCAGGGAGAGGAAGTGGTGGTATGCAGGGGCAAGCAACCGATCGCTCGCATTGTGCCATCCGATTCCGCGAAACCGAAGCGTCCCAGGGTGGGGGAGCCCACTTCGCCGCGATTTGAGATACCCGCCGATGCCTTTGCGCCGCTGGGTGCGGGGGAACTCACGGATTGGGGATTGGCGTGACTCTCCTGCTGGATACTTGCGCATTCATTTGGTTAACGAGCGCTCCCGAGTTTTTGGGGGCGAAAGCGGCTCAGGCACTGGGCGAACCTTCCAATGATCGGGCGTTGAGCCTGGCCTCGATTTGGGAGATCACGCTCAAGCACCACATAGGCAAGCTCCCGTTGCCATCCCCGCCGGAGGTTTGGATTGAGGAGCAGTTGCGGTTGCAAGATATTGAGGTGCTGCCGATGCAAAGAGTGGTGCTTTATCGCTCGGGAAGCCTGCCGCCAATTCACAAAGACCCCTTCGACCGGGTGATCGCCGCCGAGGCCTTGCATCGCGATCTGCGATTGCTTTCCCCGGACGAGCCCTTCGCGAAGTATGGTTGCTCTGTGATTTGGTAGTGCCATAAAATTCCGGATGAAAGAGTTCCGCGCAATCATACCAAAGGCAAAAAGCTTTTGGACTTTCCGAGGAGGGCGCTGCTTGTCAGCGCCGGATCAGTCCGTTTTCTGAAGCGATTCTGGACCTGACAAGCAGGTCCCTCCTGCTTGTTCGGTGGAATTCAAAGTTTAGGAATAATTCACTGATCCCGATAATGAATCCAAAAGCAAACAGCCGTTGGTATCACGCACTTTTTCCGTGGTTGCTTGCAGTATGAAATTTGGCTTGATGCGGGAGGAATTGGTTTGTTGGGATACGACGCGTTCGCGCCTGAATCTTGGGTTTCCCTCGGCGAGGTGGCCCTACCCCATTTTTTTCGATTTGCTTGGATTCGCGTCATTCGCGGGCCTGTTCCCAAAGGGCAGAGGACTGCTACAACGGATTTTCTTCCTGGCTTCGTGCCTTCGTGTGAGGCCTGGAATCAGAGCAGGGAGAGTTGGGCGGAGGCGGTGGGGTCGGGGGTGAGGCGTTTGCGGGAGGACTTGGCGAGGGCGGGTTGACCTTCGGTGTTGAGTTCGGATTTTTCGAGGTTGCCGAGGATTTCCTTGGCGCGGGCGATGATCGAGTCGGGGAGGCCGGCGAGGCGGGCGACTTGGATGCCGTAGCTCTGGTCGGCGCGGCCGGGGACGATTTTGCGCAGGAAGACGATTTGGTCGTTCCATTCGCGCACGGCGACATTGAGGTTCAAGACGCCCGGGCGTGTGCGCTCGAGGTCGGTGAGTTCGTGGTAGTGCGTGGCGAAAAGGGCGCGGCAGCCGATTTGGTCGTGCAGGTGCTCGGCCACGCTCCAGGCGATCGAGAGGCCGTCGAAGGTCGAGGTGCCGCGGCCGATTTCGTCGAGGATGACGAGGCTTTTGGCGGTGGCGTTGTTGAGGATGTTGGCGGTTTCGTTCATTTCGACCATGAATGTCGATTGGCCTCGGGCGAGGTCGTCATTGGCTCCGACGCGGGTGAAAATGCGGTCGGCGAGGCCTAGGCGCATCGACTTGGCTGGGACGAAACTGCCGGTTTGAGCCATGAGCGCAAGAAGGGCGGTTTGGCGGATGTAGGTGGATTTTCCCGCCATGTTCGGGCCGGTGATGATGGCGAACTTTTTGCCGTCGGTGCCGAGATGCGTGTCGTTCGGCACGAAGCGCGCGCCCTCCATTTGGCGGTCGAGAACAGGATGGCGGCCTTCGGTGATTTGGAGGATTTCCGAGTCGTCGATCTCGGGGCGGCAGTAGCCGTGGAGGCGGGCGGTTTCTGCAAGCGAGCAGAGGACATCGAGCACAGCCAGCGTGGCGGCGGTTTCTTGAAGTTTGGAAAGCTCGGCGAGGACGACGGCGCGGAGTTCCGCGAAAATCTCGATCTCGCGGGCGCGGGCGCGCTCGTCGGCTCCGAGGATTTTGCCCTCCATTTCCTTGAGTTCGGGAGTCACAAACCGCTCGCCGTTCACTGTCGTCTGCTTGCGGATGTAATCGGCGGGGACGGAGGGGAGGTTGGCTTTGGTGATCTCGATGAAATAGCCAAAGACCGAGGTGAAACGGACCTTCAGCGACTTGATGCCGGTGCGTTCGATTTCGCGTTCTTGAAGGGCGGCGATCCAGCCTTTGCCTTCCAGTGAGGCGGCGCGGAGTTCGTCGAGAGCTGGATCGAAGCCGGATTCGACAAACCCTCCGTCGCGGATAATCGCGGGTGGTTCGGCGATGATGGCCTTGCGGAGTTTTTCGCTCAACTCAGGCAGGGCGTGGAGGCTTTCGACGAGGCCCGAGAGAAGTGGGGAGGGGAGTCGGAAGGAGTCCGCGCCGCCAAGACTGGCGGCGAGAGGAGGGATGAGTTCGAGGGACTGGGCCAAGGCGGCGAGGTCACGGGCGTTTCCGGAGGGACCACCGAGGCGGGATGTCGCACGCTCGATGTCGCGGATGTCGGCGAGGCGGGAACGCAGGTCGCCGAGAAGCATGGCGTTGTCGAGCAGGGCGGCGATGGCTTCCTGGCGGCGCTCGATCGCCTCGGCATTGCGGAGAGGGTGGAGAATCCAATCGCGCAGAAGCCGCGCGCCCATCGGGGTGCGGGTCGTGTCGAGTGCGCCGAGGAGCGTCATTTGGCGCCCAGCGCGGGATTGAACGAGTTCGAGGTGGCTCTGCGTGGCGGCGTCGAGAATGAGGAATTCGCTGCGGCGGTAGGGTTGGAGGCGGCGGAGGTGACCGGCGGGCCGCCGCATTTGGCGCGTGATGTAGTGGAGGAGTGCCCCAGCGGCGCCTGTGGCAGCGGGCAGGTCGGCGCAACCGAATCCATCGAGCGAGTGGACCTTGAAATGGGTGCGAAGCAACTCGGCGGCGGGTTCGGGTTCAAAGGCGTAGCCGTCGAGCGGGGATTGGGGAGAGACGGCGGAAAACTCCGAGGCTTGATGGTCGGGAACGAGGATTTCCGCCGGGGAGACGCGGGCGAGTTCGTCGAGCAACGAGGAGAGGGAATCGAGTTCGGTGAGGCGGAATTCGCCGGTGCTCAAGTCGCAGTAGGCGAGGCCATGCGCGTCGCCGCGCTTCGAGAGCGCCGCGAGGAAGTTGGGCTTCCGGTCGTCCAGGCCGAAGTCGTCGAGCGTGCCGGGGCTGAGGATTTGGGAAATTTCGCGGCGGACGAGTTTTCCCGCCGTGACCTCGCCGACCTGGTCACAGATCGCGGCGCGCCAACCGGCGGCGATGAGTTTTTCGATGTAGCCGCGTGCGGCGTGGAAGGGGACGCCGCACATGGGGGTCGTGCCGCGTTTCGTGAGGGCGACATTGAGGATGCGCGAGGCCTCCACGGCGTCGTCGCCGAACATTTCGTAGAAGTCGCCGAGGCGGAAAAGCAGGAAGGTTCCCGGGGGCAGTTCGCGCCTCACGGCGAGATACTGCTGCATCATCGGGGTCAGCTTTTCCTCCGGCATGGCGGTCAGGCTGATTTGAGAAAAGCCGCGAGCGGGCTGGTCGCGGCGGCGTGATCGAGCTGGATCGGGAGTCCCGCCTCGCGCGCCTCCCGGGCGGCTTCGACCGTGGCCTTGAAGGCGCGGGCCATGCGAACCGGATCCTCGGCGGCGGCGATCGCGGTATTCACCAAAACGGCGTCCGCTCCCATTTCAAGGGCCTCCGCGGCGTGGCTCGGCGCGCCGATGCCAGCATCCACAATGACTGGGACGGTGGCTTGTTTGATAATGATCTCGATTTGGGCCCGGGTCTCGAGGCCGCGGTTGCTGCCGATGGGCGAGCCGAGCGGCATGACGGTGGCTGTGCCGACATCTTGCAGGCGGCGGGCGAGAACGGGGTCGGCGTTGGTGTAGGGGAGGACGGTGAAGCCCTCCTTCACAAGGATTTCGGCGGCGGCGAGGGTTTCGATGGGGTCGGGCAGGAGGTAGTGGGGGTCGGGGTGAATTTCGAGTTTCACCCATTTCGGAAGCCCGGCGGAGGCGGCGAGGCGGGCGAGGCGGACGGCCTCATCGGCATTCATCGCACCGCTGGTATTTGGCAGGAGGAGGTATTTTTCGGGATCGATGAAATCGAGGATGTTCGCAAAGGGATCTTTTTTTCCGCTGAGGTCGGCGCGGCGGAGGGCGACGGTGACGATCTCGCAACCGCTCGCCGCGAGGGCGTCGCGCATGGTTTCGTTCGACGAAAATTTTCCGGTTCCGAGAAGGAGGCGCGAGGAAAAGGTGCGCCCGGCGATGGTGAGTGGTTGAGGCACGGTCAGGTGTATTTGACGACTTCCTCGATGGTGGTGATGCCGTCGTAGATCGAGCGCATACCGTCCTGACGGAGGGTGGTCATGCCGAGCTCAATGGCTTTTTGGCGGATGAGGATGCCGGGTTCGCGGTTGTTGATCATTTCGCGGATCGGGTCGGAGATTTTTAGGAGTTCGTAAATGCCTTTGCGGCCTTTGTAGCCGGTTTGGTTGCAGACTTCGCAGCCCTTGCCGTAGAAGAATGACTTGTCGCCGATGTCGTGCGGTTGCAGGCCGATCGAGGCCAAGACTTGCTCGCTGGGTTGGTAGGGGGTGCGGCAATTCGCGCAGATTTTGCGGATCAGGCGCTGGGCGAGCACGCACTCGAGCGAGGCCGAGATGAGGAACGGCTCGATGCCCATGTCCATGATACGAGTGACCGCGCCGGTGGAGTCGTTCGTGTGGAGCGTGGTGAAAACCAAGTGACCGGTGAGCGAGGCCTGGATGGCGATCTGGGCGGTCTCGGTGTCGCGCGTCTCGCCGACGAGGATGCGGTCGGGATCCTGACGAAGGAACGCCCGGAGGACTCGGGAAAAACTCAGGCCGATCGAGTCGTTGATCGGCACTTGGATGATGCCGTCGATCTCGTATTCCACGGGGTCCTCGGCGGTGAGGAGCTTGGAATCGATCGTGTTGATCTTGCGCAGACACGAGTAAAGCGTGGTGGTTTTTCCCGAACCGGTCGGGCCTGTGACGATGAAAATGCCATTGGGTCTTTCGATGACCTCCAGGATGTAGGCCATGATGTCATCGGGCATGCCGAGTGTCTCGAGTTCGAGGTTCACGCTCGAGCGGTCGAGCACGCGGAGCACGACGCTCTCCCCGAACGCGGTGGGGAGGGTGGAAACACGAAGATCGACTTGGCGGCCATTGATCTCGCGTTGGATTCGGCCGTCCTGCGGCAGGCGGCGCTCGGCGATGTTGAGGTTCGCCATCACCTTCACGCGGGAGATGACGGGTAGGGCGAGGCGGAAGGGTGGGGGATCCATCTCGTAAAGCGCACCGTCCACGCGGTAGCGGATTTTGAACTCGCTCTCGAACGGCTCGAAATGGATATCGCTCGCTCGCGCGGCGATTGCCTTGTCGAGGATGAGGTCGACATACTTGATGATCGGCGCGGCGTTTGCCTCGGCGAGGACGGCCTGGTCGTTGATCTGTTCGTCGGGGCCCTCGTTGACCGTGACTTCGCCTCCGATGCTTTCCAGGATTTCGCCGATGCTGGCTTCTTCCGAGCCAAAGTGGGTGCGGATCAGAGCTCGCACGGTTGGCGGGAAGGAGACAACCGCCACGATCTCGCGGCCGAGGGCGAAGCGGAGATCCTCAATGGAGCGGGAGTTCAGGGGGTCCGTGTGGGCGACGAAAATGGTATTTCCCGAAGCGGAAATCGGAATCACGCCGTGGAGGCGTGCGAGGCCGGAGGGAATGAGTTGGAGCGTTTCAGGATCCGGCTCGAATTCGGTCAAATCAAACGGTTCGGCCCCGATCGAGTCGGCGATGGCTTTTTCGAAACCCCGCTCGCTGACGATCCCGTTATCTACAAGGATTTGCTCAATCGGAGACTCGGAGTTCGAGGCTTGGAGCAAGAGATTGGCTCCGTCATCTTCGGTGATCAGTCCCTGCTCGACAAAAATTTCGACAACTTGCTTGGCGTCCATGGTGGGGGTCAGTCGAGATCGGACATTGTGGTGCTGATGACCTCCTCGGCGGTGGTCATGCCGGCGAGGACCTTGCGGACTCCATCCTCGCGGAGGGTGCGCATGCCGAGTTCGCGTGCGCGCAGGCGCAGGGCGATGGTCGAGGCGTTGTTGTTGACCATGTTTCGGACTTCGTCATCGACGATGAACATTTCAAAAATACCCATTCGGCCACGGTATCCACGGCCCCGGCAGCGTTCGCATCCAACAGGGCGCATGACGCTGGCTTGGCGGACTTGGCCCGGGTCGATCTGGAGTGTCTGCAATTCGTAATCGGAAAGTTCGCCGGGGAGTTTGCAATGCGGGCAGAGGCGCCGAACGAGTCGCTGGGCGACAATGGCGCGGACGGAACTGGAAACTAGAAATGGCTTCACGCCGATATCCACGAGACGCGCGATGGCGCTGGGGGCGTCGTTGGTGTGGAGGGTGGAAAGAACGAGGTGGCCGGTGAGCGAGGCGTTGACTGCGATGCTGGCCGTTTCGCTGTCTCGAATTTCACCGATCATGATGATGTTCGGGGCCTGACGCAGGATCGAGCGCAGGGCGGCGGGGAATGTCATGCCGATGCTGGTATTCACCGGGACCTGGTTGATGCCGTTCATCTGGTATTCGACGGGATCCTCGACCGTGATGAGTTTGCGGTCCGGCTTGTTCATGTAATTGAGGCAGCCGTAGAGCGTGGTGGTTTTTCCCGAACCGGTCGGGCCGGTGACGAGAATGATGCCATCGGGGAGATTGATGCACTGCTCGAATTTCGCCTGGTCGTCGGATAGAAAACCGAGGTCCGGCAGGCCCAGGAGGAGCGAGGTTTTATCGAGGATACGCATGACCACGCTCTCGCCGTGGACGGTCGGAATCGTGGAAACGCGGAGGTCGATGGAGTTGTCTCCCACGCGAATTTGGATGCGGCCGTCCTGCGGGATGCGCTTTTCGGCGATGCTCATCGACTTCGACATGATTTTGAGGCGGCTGATGATCGCGCCGTGGAGTTTCTTCGGCGGCGGCTGCATTTCCTGAAGGACACCATCGATGCGGAAGCGGATGCGAAGTTTGTGCTCGAGGGGTTCGATGTGGATATCGCTCGCTCGGTTCGTGTGGGCTTCCAAAAGAATCATCGAGACGAGCTTGATGACCGGCGCGTCGCCCGGACCGTCGTCATCCTCCTCGTCATCGGTGGCATCCGATCTCTTGGCTTCCCCGGCTTCTTTGAGCAATTCGTTCGCTGCGTCTTCGGCGCTTCCGTAGTGCTTCACAACGAGCTTCCGGATTTCCTGGGGGGAGCCGCAGACAAATTCGATCTCCCGTTGCAACTTGTAGGTGAGGTCATCCATGGACTGCATGTCCATGGGGTCGCCAATCGCCATGGTCAGGATGCCATTGCGAAGCGCGATAGGGAGGGCTTGGTAGCGGCGCGCATCGTCGCCCTCCACCATATCCAAAATGCGGCGCTCCGGGTGGGCCTCGCCGAGATCCACAAACTCCATGCTGTTCTGTGCCGCGAGAGCGCGGGCGATGTCTTCCTCGGTGACGATGCCGTCGTTGACGAGAGTTTGGATCAAGCCTTCTTCAGCCAAATGCTCGCGGGCCGCCCCGATTTGCGCCTTGGTGACAAGACCTAGGTCACGGAGGGTTTCGGCTATGAATTCGTCGTTGTGGAACACGGTGGCGAGAAGATCGAGCGCGTTATCTTAAGAAGGCGCGAGGTGAAGTCAATGTGGTCGGCGGGGAATTGAGAAACGCCGCGAGCTCCTCGGGAAGTTCGCTCCGCCACTCAAGCAGGGAACCGTTCCACTCAAGCGCCAACCCCGCCGAGTGGAGAGCGTGGCGGGGCAGGTGGAGGCGTTCTGCCAGGGCGGGGGTCCAACCGGTTTGAATAAACTCCAAGTAACAATCCTCGGACGGACCGTAGATTTTATCCCCGACGACGGGGTAACCGGCATGGGAGGCGTGGACGCGGATTTGGTGGGTGCGGCCGGTGAGGGGTTTGGCTTCGACGAGCGAAAACAGACCGAGCCGGTTTTCGAATTTTTCGAGAACGCGAAACTCCGTCCGCGCCACCGCACCGCTCGGGTGGACCATGCGCTGGAGGTGAATCTTGGTATCCAAAACCTCCCCCCGGCGGATGATCGGGGCATCGACCGTGAAAGTCTCCTCCGCCGGGTGGCCGGTGAGGATCGTGAGGTAGGTTTTCCGGATTTTTCCCTCTTGCATCGTGATGGCCGCCTGACGCGCCGCCGCCGAGGTTTTGGCGACGAGGACCACGCCGCTCGTTTCGCGGTCGAGACGGTTGATGAGTGAGACCTGGCCGCTGTTGGCAATCTCGTAGGAGAGAAGTTCACGCAAGCCGTCCCAAAGCGTCTTGGGTCCGCCCGGCTTGCTCGGATGGACCAGTAGCCCGGCGGGTTTGTCCACGGCGAGCAGGTCGGCCGTTTCGCCGAGAACCCGGAACTCTGCTTGATCAGTCATCGCTTCGCGGAAACACTCCACTCCATCATGATCGAACTCCGCCATCTCACGCGAACCTATTCCTCGGGCACCGGCGTGGTCCGCGCGCTTGACGATGTCTCGCTCGACCTCGCACCGGGGGATTTTGCCACGATCACTGGTCCCAGCGGGTGCGGCAAAAGCACGCTGCTGAACCTCCTTGGCGGACTCGACACGCCGACCTCGGGCGAGATCCGGGTGGATGGCCTCGAGCTGCACCGCGCCGGCGAGCGCGAACTCACCCATTACCGCCGCCACACACTCGGCATCGTGTTTCAATTCTTCAATCTCCTGCCAGCCATGACGGTTCGAGAAAATGTCGAACTCCCCCTGCTCCTGCGCGGGGATTCCCAAAAAAAGACCACCCCTCGCGTGGCGGAAATGCTCGATCTCGTCGGGATGTCCCACCGCGCGGGGCATTTCCCGCACCAGCTGAGCGGCGGTGAGATGCAACGCGTCGCCATCGCCCGCGCGCTTGCCGGCCGTCCCGCCCTGCTCCTCGCCGACGAGCCGACCGGCAACCTCGACTCCGCCAACGCCGCCCATGTCTGCGAAACTTTCTCAAAGATTGCTTCCCAAAAAATTGCCACGCTGATTATTGTCACCCACAGCGATTCGGTGGCCGCTCTAGCCCCAGTGCGCATCCACATGATCGACGGAACCATCCTCTCCAAGCATGTCATCAATCATTCAACCTGACGACCCTCGGCTTCAACAATTTGCGATTTTTTCAGGGCTCGGCCACGACGAGCTTTTGGCCCTTGTGCGCCTCACCGACACGGTGACTTTTTCTAAGGGCGCGAAGATCATCCAAGCCGGCGACGAGGGTCACTGTCTCTACCTCCTGCTCACTGGAACCGCCCTTGTCCAAGCCCCTCCGCCGGATCAAAAAGTGGAACTCGCTACTCTCAAAGTCGGCGACTTTTTCGGCGAAATCTCCCTCGTCGATGAAGGCCCCCGCTCGGCGGATGTCATGGCGCTCGAGGATTGCGAACTCCTCCGCGTCACCCGCACCACGATCGGCGTTCTGGCCGGTCTCCAACCCGCCGCTGCCGTTCAAATCCTCAGCTCGATCGGCCGCGAACTCGTCCAGCGCCTTCGCACTGCCAACCAGAAGTATCTCGACCTCCTGCACCGCCTGGCCCGCTAAACCACCCAATTTCATCGTGTCCAACCAACGCACCCTCGCATCCTCTGCAAGCCTCACCGGAAGCGCCCTCCACACCGGTGAGAATGTCACCCTTACTCTTCTGCCCGCACCTGTGGGCCATGGCTTCAAATTCCAGCGAGTCGACCTCCCCGATGAACCAATCGTCGAAGCCGCCGCGATTCATGTGAAGACCGTCGAGCGCGCGACCACGCTCGTTCAGGGGGCGGTAAAAATCCACACCGTCGAGCATGTTATCTCCGCCCTCGTGGGCCTGGGCGTCGACAACGCCCTCATTCAGATGAACGCCAATGAGCCGCCGATCGGCGATGGCAGCGCCTCGGAGTATGTCGCCTTGATCAAAAAGGCCGGCATCGTCGAACAGGACGCCCCCCGGCGTTTCCTCGACATCCGTGAGCCAATCACCGTCGAACTCAACGGCTCCACGCTCGTCATTCTGCCCGACACGAAGTTCCGTGTCTCCTGCACCCAAGTCGGTCCAGAGGGGCGCTTCACCCAATTTCTCTCCGCCGAGATCACCCCCGAATTTTACGAAAAAGAAATCGCCCCCGCGCGGACCTTTGTTTTCTACGAGGATGTGAAGCCGCTCATGGACAAAGGCCTCATCAAGGGCGGGAGTCTGGAAAACGCCATCGTCGCCCGCGGGGACAGCGTTCTCAGCAAGGAACCGCTCCGCTTTCCAGATGAATTCGTCCGCCACAAGATCCTCGATATCGTCGGCGACCTCGCGCTTTGCGGTCGCTTCCTCCGCGCCCATGTCATCGCGATCAAGCCCGGCCACGGCATCAACACCGAGGCCGCCAAAAAACTCGCCGAAATCGTCGGAGCCGCCGCCTCCGTGGCGCCGCGCCCCGTCGCTGCACCCGTGGGCGCACTCGACATCAATGCCGTGATGAACATTCTTCCTCACCGCTATCCGTTCCTCATGGTCGATCGGATCGTGGAATTCGACGGCGGCCTCAAAGCCACCGGCGTCAAAGCCGTCACGATCAATGAGCCCTATTTCCAAGGCCACTTCCCCGGGCACCCCGTCATGCCCGGCGTGCTTCAACTCGAAGCCATGGCCCAAGTTTCCAGCATCGTCATGATGCGCCGCACCGAGAACGACGGGAAAATCGGCTACTTCATGAGCGCGGACGAGGTGAAATTCCGCAAACCCGTCATGCCCGGCGACACGCTCTTCATCGAGTGCGAACTCACCAGCGCCAAGAAACGCCTCGGCAAGGCCTCCTGCCGCTGCCTCGTCAATGGTGAGGTGGTTTCCGAGGGAACCCTGCTTTTCGGCCTCGTCGACAAATGACGCTCATCCACCCGAGTTCGGTCGTCGATCCCTCGGCGGTGCTCCACGACGGCGTCGAGGTTGGCCCCTTTTGTCACATCGGCCCGCAAGTCGAAATCGGCTCCGGCACGCGCCTCATCAGCCATGTCTCGATCGCCGGCCCGACCAAAATCGGGGAGGGGAATTTGTTTTATTCCTACGGCTCGATCGGCCAGCGCTCGCAGGATTTGAAATACACTGCCGAGCCGACCTACCTCGAAATCGGAAACCAAAATACCTTCCGCGAATTCTGCACCGTCAACCGAGGCACCCTGCCCGGCACCAAGACGATTGTCGGGAGTCACGGCAATTTCCTCGCCTACTCGCACATCGCGCATGATTGCGTGGTCGGCGACCATGTCATTTTCTCGAACAACGGCACGCTCGCCGGCCATGTCGTGGTCGAGGAGCATGCCATCATCGGCGGGCTCTCTGGCATCCATCAATTCTGCCGCATCGGCCGCCACGCCATCGTCGGCGGTTGCACGAAGATCGTCCAGGATGTCCCGCCCTACATGATCGCCGACGGCAACCCCGCCGAAGTCCGTGGCGTGAACCAAGTCGGCTTGGAGCGCCGTGGTTTTTCCCCCGAGGACACCCGCGCCCTCCGCGAAGCCTACCGCCTCCTCTACCGCTCGAACATGAATGTGAAGCAGGCTTGCGAAAAAATCGCCGCCGAGCACTCCGGCCCCGAGTCGATCGCCCGCCTCCTCGAATTCATCGAGGCCAGCCAGCGCGGCATCATCCGGTAAAAACACATTGGCAGCCCCATCGCGAGTGTGGCAAATTCCAGCCTCTCGCCGATGTAGCACAGTGGTAGTGCAATCGATTCGTAATCGATAGGTCACGAGTTCGAGTCTCGTCATCGGCTCCCTGCCCCAATGAGCACGACGCCCTCTCTTTTCAACCGCTCGAATCTGCTCGGGCTTGTTTTGTCGCTGGCCTTCCTTCTTTCATCCGTGCCCGTCCGCGCTTGTTACAACCACGGCGCGGCGTCGTCTGACGGAACCGGGAAATTTTTCATGGGGCGGGAGATTTCGCTGGTCATGGGGCATGAGGGGATCGATTGGCTCGAACGCGACAACCGCGAGTCCGAGGAGGCACCGAGTCGGGCGGTGGCGGCCTTGGCCCTGAAGCCCACTGATGTGGTGGCCGATATCGGGGCGGGCTCGGGTTACCACGCGTTCCGCATCGCGCCGCTGGTCCCGCAGGGCCGCGTCGTGGCGGTCGATATTCAGCCCGAGATGCTGACCTTTCTTCAATCGCGGGCCGAGGAACTCGGCGTCAAAAATGTGGAGCCCCACCTCGGTGCGGTGGATGGCACCAAGCTCCCGCCCGACTCGATCGACCTCGCCCTCATGGTCGATGCCTACCACGAGTTTTCGCATCCCCAGGAAATGCTGGAATCCCTGATGTCCGCTCTGCGTCCCGGCGGGAGGGTCGTCCTTTTGGAATACCGCGCCGAGGATCCGGCCGTTCCCATCAAGCCCCTCCACAAAATGACGGAGCGCCAGATTCGCCTCGAGCTGGAGTCCGTTGGATTTCGGTGGGTGGCCACGCACGACTTTCTCCCGTGGCAGCACATGGTGATTTTTGAAAAGCCACCGATTTCCCCGTGACCGCGCGTTATCGAAGCAGGGCCAAAAAATATTTTAAAAAAAGTATTGCGCCCCGGAAGAGGGTGTGAGAATTTAAATCCGTTCTGGGGGGAACAGCAGGCCGTCGTAACTTTCGTTGCGGCGGCCTGCAACTTTTATAGGGTTCGTGAATCGGTCATATGATTGATTCGTTGCATAAACAAATCCACCGTTCGTGCGAGGGCGTCTTCGATCGAAATATCCGCTCCGCTTTCATGAGCGAGACTGGTCATTTCCACGCCGGTGAGGCCGCAGGGTGTGATGTGAGCGAAGGACTCGGTGGACTCGCGGGTGATGTTGATGGCGAAGCCGTGCATCGAAATCCATTTGCGGACGCCGACCCCGAGCGAGGCGAGTTTGCGCGGGCCGACCCACACGCCGGTGAGTCCCTCGCGGTTTTGGGCGGTGACGCCGTAGCTGGCGGAAAGTTCGATCAGCAAATCCTCGAGAAATCTCAGGTAGCGGTGAAGGTCGCGTCCGCGCCGCGAGAGGTCGAGGACCGGGTAGCCCACGAGTTGGCCGGGGCCGTGGAAAGTAGCCTGGCCTCCGCGGTTGGTTTCAAAAACGGGGTGGGGGAGGTTTTGGCGGAGGCTGGAGCGGTCGCGCGTGCGGCCGATGGTGTAGACGGGTTCGTGCTCGAGGAGGACGAGAGTTTCCTCGCCACGACCGGCTTGGAGTTCGGCGACGAGATTTTCCTGGAGCGCGAGGGCGGCTTCGAACGAGATCCGGCCCGGAGTGAGAATTTTCATCGAAGCGCGGAGAGTTTCGCGGTTTGAAAATGGGTGAGTCCCACGGCGATGGCGTCGGCGGCGTCGGGCGGGGGCGTGACCGTCAGGCCGAGGATCGAGCGGATCATAAAAGAAACTTGGGTTTTCTGCGCGCCGCCGCGTCCGACCACCGCCTGCTTCACGCGGCGAGGGGCGTATTCGTGGATGGTGAGGCCGTGATGGGCTGCAGCCAGTAAAACAGCTCCACGAGCGGATCCGAGCGTGATGGCGGTAGCAAAACTCTGCACATAAATCACGCTCTCCACCGCCATGGCGCTCGGGTGGAATTGCTTGATGGCATCACCCAAGCGGGTGTGGATTTCGAGGAGGCAACCGGCGTGCGAGAGTTTGGGTGGGTTTTTGACCACATCGAAATGGAGGCAGCGCACCTTGCCGGCGTCGCGCCACAGAATGGCGAATCCGGTGCCGCGAAGCGACGGATCCACGGCCAGCAAAATCTCCTCGGAAGCCATGGGGCCTAGGATAGGGGAAACGCCCTATCGGGTGGAAGGATTGCCTTCCGAGGGGTTGGATTCTATAAACGGCGACCCTTTTCTCCCGTATGAAACCCAAGACCACCTCCCCGGCCGTTTCTGTCGCCGGAAAAACCCTCCTCGTCGCCAACCGCAGCGAAATCGCCATCCGCGTCTTTCGCGCAGCCACCGAGCTCGGCATGCGAACGGTCGCGATTTACGCGCAGGAGGACCGCTACACGATGCATCGGTTCAAAGCCGACGAGGCTTATGTGGTGGGCGAGGGCAAGGGACCGGTGGGAGCGTATCTCGACATCGAAGGGATCATTGCCCTCGCGCGCGAACGCGATGTGGACATGATCCATCCCGGCTATGGATTCCTCTCCGAGAACGCCGGGTTTGCACGGGCTTGTGAGCAGGCGGGGATTACTTTCGTGGGGCCGGATGCGAATCTCCTCGATTCCATGGGCGACAAAACCGCCGCCCGCACCCTCGCCCAAAAGCTCAATGTCCCCGTGCTTCCCGGCACTGAGGATGCGGTGACCGAGCGAGCTGAGGCGTTGCGGATCGCAAAAAAAATCGGGTTCCCACTGATCATCAAGGCGGCCTTCGGCGGAGGCGGGCGCGGCATGCGCGTGGTCAAAAAACCCGAGGATTTGGCGCCGCTACTCGACGAGGCGCAGGGCGAGGCGGGCCGGGCGTTCGGCAACTCCGCCGTGTTCCTCGAAAAATACATTCCGCGCGCGAAGCACATCGAGGTGCAAATCCTCGGCGACCGTCACGGCAATGTCCTCCACCTCCACGAGCGCGACTGCTCCGTCCAGCGCCGCCACCAGAAGGTGGTCGAGATCGCGCCGTCCGTGGACCTCGACCCCGGCGTGCGCCGCGACCTCTGCGAGGCTTCCGTGCGTCTCGCCGCCGGCATCGGCTACAACAACGCCGGAACGATCGAGTTCCTCTACGATGTGGATAAAAAAGAGTGGTTCTTCATTGAGATGAACCCCCGCATTCAGGTCGAGCACACCGTCACCGAGCAGGTCACGGGCATTGACCTCGTGCGCTCCCAAATCCTCGTCGCCGCCGGCGCGTCCTTGCACGGCCCCGAGCTCGCGCTGCCGCAGCAAGACGCAGTGCCCTGCAATGGCTACGCCGTCCAGGCCCGTATCACCACCGAGGATCCGGCGAATAAATTCATGCCGAACTACGGCAAGATCGTCACCTACCGCAGCGCGGCGGGATTCGGCGTTCGCCTCGACAGCGGCATGGGAACGACCGGCAGTGTGATCACGCCGTTCTACGACTCGCTTTTGACGAAGGTCACCACGAGCGGGCAGACCTTTCCGATGGCGCTCCAGCGGATGCTCCGCGCGCTCCGGGAATTCCGTATTCGCGGCGTGAAGACGAACATTCCGTTCCTCGAAAATGTCATCCTCAATCCCGAATTCGCCTCGGGCAAGGCGACGACCACGCTCATCGACACCACGCCGTCGCTGTTCGAGTTCAAGCCCCGCCGCGACCGCGCCTCGCGCCTGCTTTCCTTCCTCGCCGATGTGATTGTGAATGGCAACCCGCAGGCCAAGGGTCACCGCATCTCCGCGCCGCTCGAGCCCGCGCGGCGGCCAGGCTACGACGGCAAGCAGGCTCCGCCGCCGGGAACGCGCCAGCTTTTGCTCGAGCTTGGACCCGAGAAATTCGCCGAGTGGACGCGCAAACAAAAGCGCCTGCTTTTCACTGACACCACCTTCCGCGATGCGCACCAATCGCTCCTCGCTACGCGCGTTCGCACCTACGACATGCTCGCCGTAGCCGATGCCGTGGCGCGGCGCTCGTCCGAGCTTTTCAGCCTCGAGATGTGGGGCGGGGCGACCTTCGACGCCTCGATGAGGTTTCTTTACGAGGACCCATGGGATCGACTCCGCGAAATCCGCGAGCGGGTTCCGAACATCTGTTTCCAGATGCTCCTGCGCGGCTCGAACGCCGTCGGCTACTCGAACTACCCGCCAAATGTCGTCGCCGGTTTCATCAAACACTCGGCCGAGTGCGGCATGGATATCTTCCGGATTTTCGATTCACTGAACGACCTCCCGAATATGCGCGCCGCGATGGAGGCGGTGCGAAAACACACGCGCGGCATTTGCGAGGGAACGGTCTGCTACACCGGCGACATCCTCGACCCCAAGCGCACCAAGTATTCGCTGAAATACTACATCGGCCTCGCGAAGGAGTTGGAGAAAATGGGCGCGCACATCCTCGCGGTGAAAGATATGGCCGGCCTGTGCCGTCCCTTCGCCGCCCGCGCTTTGATCAAGGCCCTCCGCGAGGAGGTTTCGTTGCCGGTGCATTTCCACACCCACGACACGAGCGGTGTGAATTCCGCCTCGCTCCTCATGGCCGCCGAGGCCGGGGTGGATGTGGTGGACGCCTCGATTTCCTCGATGTCCGGCTCGACCTCGCAGCCGAACCTCAACAGCCTCGTCGCCGCACTCCAAAACACCCCTCGCGACTCGGGCCTCGATCTCGACGCGCTCGAGGAATTCGCTGTTTACTGGGAGCAGGTGCGCAATTTCTACGCGCCGTTCGATACCTCGCCGCGCACCGGCAGTGCGGAGGTCTATGTGCACGAGATGCCGGGTGGGCAGTTCACAAACCTCAAGGAACAAGCCTCCAGCATGGGCCTCTCGCACCGCTGGCCCGAGATCGCGCGTTGCTACGCGGAGGTGAACCAACTCTTCGGAGACATCGTGAAAGTGACGCCCTCCAGCAAGGTCGTCGGTGACATGGCGCTCTTCCTTTTCACGCGCGGCATCAAGCCTGCCGATGTGCTGAATCTCGAGCCCGGCACCGCATTCCCCGAGTCGGTGAAGGACATGCTCGCGGGAGGACTTGGGGAGCCAATGGGCGGCTGGCCGAAAAAACTCGTCGAAGTCGTGCTCGGAAAATCCAAGCCCGCCAAGGCGCGAGCGCCGAAGGTCGATCTCGATGAGGTCCGTGCCGAACTCGCCACGAAGCTCAAGCGCGAGCCGACCGAAGACGATCTCTACAGCCACCTCATGTATCCCGGAGTTTTTGCCGACTTCTGGAAAATCACGCGCGAGTTCGGGGATGTCTCGAAACTCCCGACGCCCGCGTTTTTCTACGGCCTGAAATCCGGCGAGGAAATCGCCATCGATATCGAGCAGGGCAAAACTCTCTTCGTGAAGCTCATCAATGTCGGCGAGCCTGGAAAGGACGGCCGCCGCATCGTTTCCTTCGAGTTCAATGGCATGCCGCGCGAGGCCACGGCGGTCGACCGCTCGCTCAAAACCAAAGCTGCCGCGAGGCCGAAAGCCGATGCGTCGAAAGCCAACGAAGTCGGCGCGCCGATCCCGGGCATGGTCAGCTCGATGGATGTCGGGGTGGGCGCGCGCGTGGCGAAGGGCGACAAGATTCTCACGCTCGAGGCGATGAAAATGCAGACCACGCTCTACGCGCCTGCGAATGGCGTGATCGGCGAGCTTTTCGTCAAGGCCGGCGATGCCGTGGACACCGGCGATCTTTTGCTTCGCTTGAAGGAGTAAAGCCTATGACCAGAATGCCCGAGTGGTGCCGGAAGTCCTACCTCGGACACGGATTGCTGGATGAGAATGGTGCGTGGCTTTGCCTGAATCCCGCGCTTCTCAACATTTTTCAGCGCCCCGCTGGGGAATTCCTCGGAAAGCATTTCGACGATATCCTCGAGCCCGCCAGCCGCGAGGTTTTCCGGAAGGCCTGGGAGGATGTGGTCTCCGGCGCGCTCCCCTCGCGCTGCATGGATTTGGAATTTCCTGCGAGGGACGGCGGGCGTTTATTCACCGATGTGTTCCTCACAAAATTCGAGGAAGTCCCCGGCTCGATGATGCTTCAAATCCTGAATATCACCCGGCACAAGGAGACCGAGAACGAACTCGCCCAGGCTAGGGAGACCCAAGAGCGCAACGAGGCCTCGCTCCGCATGATCCTCGACAACTTCCCGATCCCAGTCATCACGAGTCGGACAACCGGCGACGGCGAAATCACCCTCATCAACAAGGAATTCACCCGTCTCCTCGGCTACACGCTCGAGGATATGCCGTCGGCCATGGCGTGGGCGGCCAAGGCCTATCCGGAGGAGGAATATCGAAAGATGGTTGTGGATTGGTGGCGCGATGCGCTTGCCAATGCGGCTAATATAAACATACCGATCGAGAACGTGGAGTTTTTTGTCATGGGCAAGGATGGCGTAACGCGGGACATCCTATTTCACACCACCCTCGTTGGGGGATTGATCGTTATCGCGATGCAGGATGTGACAGAGCAAAAAAAAGCCGCTGCCGAGCTGGAGGCTGCCTACCGCGTGGAGTCCACACTCCGGAGCGAAGCCGAGCGGATTGCCCTGGCACGAAGTCGGTTTCTCGCGGGCGTGAGCCACGAAATCCGCACGCCGATCAGTGCATTGGTGAATCTTTCCCAATCCTTGCTGATGGAAAGCGAGAAGCATGCCCTCCCTGAGGAATTCCTAGAGCACCTGGAAAAAGTCCGCGCTGGTGGCCAATACCTGAATCTGATCCTGACCAACTTGCTCGATCTCTCCGCCGCAGGGTCTGGGCACACGCCCGTGCGGCCTCAGAATTTTTACCTTCGGGATTGGGTGGAGGACATCGGAGCGCTCATCGAAGCGATTGCGCGGGGACGCTCCACCGAGATCATCTGGCGCCTGCCCGAGGATGAGAACGAGAAATTCAGCACGGATGCGGTGAGGCTTTCCCAAATCCTCCTGAATTTGGCCCAAAACTCGGTGAAATTTAGCGTGAAGCCGAACGCAAGGATTTGGATTTCAATTTCCAAAAAGGGCTCGTCCTTGGAGTTGAGCATTGCCGACGAAGGGCCGGGAATTCCGCCAGGGAAGCTCGACGAGCTTTTCAAGGAATTTGGACAGAGTGACACCAACACAAACCTTATGGATCGTGGCGTCGGCCTAGGACTCGCGGTGGTGCGGCAGAATGTCTCGCTCCTCGGAGGTGGAATCTCGACTCGCCCCGTGGAGCCGAGCGGGATTTGTTTTGAAATCACCGTGCCCGAGTTGCACAAATAGCCAGTGCCTTGAAACCATGCGAACTCTGATTGTCGATGACAGCAAGACCGACCGCTCCGCGCTTCGCGGAATGCTCGAGCGAGTCTCGGCCGTCACCGGAATCAATGAGGCGGAATGTCTCGATCAGGCCAGGGGAGTTCTTACCGGAGATGCTGTCGACCTGGTTTTCCTCGACATCGAGATCGGGCGCGAAAATGGCTTCTCGCTTCTCGAATCTGTCGGCCGCGATCGGCGGGTGATTTTCACCACGGTTCATAATGGCTACGGCGGGCAGGCGTTCGACTCCGATGCGGTGGATTATCTTGTGAAGCCCGTTACCGAGGACCGTCTTCTCCGCGCGCTGACTCGGGCGGCGATGTCGTTCGGTCGCCCCACGGCGCCGCTCACGCGTGTGCCGGTGCACCGTAGCGGGTCCGCTCGGAGATTCCTCGTCCTCGAAACCATCTCCGCCGTCATCGCCGAGGGGAATTACTCGCGGGTGCTGTGCGGATCGATGGAATACCCCGACCACCGTCGACTGCGGGAATGGGAAAAACTGCTCGCCGATTTTGCGGTGGAGCGACTGGACCGCTCCACGCTTTTGCGACTGGATCACATCGAGCAGGTAGAGCCAAGGGGCGCCGGGGCGTGTTTGATTTTGAATAACAACGGCAAGATCGAGATCGGACGCACGGCGAATGAACGGCTCCGCGAGGTTCTCGCCTGAGTTGCTGCCCGCCGGTAGTCGGCTTATTAAGACCCGCTTATGCGGATTCACACAAAAAACTGCGGATTCACAAAATAAGGTGCGCACCCTATTGACGGAACTTCAGAAGAAAGCAAAGGTGCGTGTGGTTAGCGCGTCCCCGAGCGCGATCCAAAACAACTAAAACAAACAACTATGCCAAGAATAGCAGACCCAAACCGCAAGCTTCGTGGAAAGCTTAACCTGACGATCCACCCCGAAATCCGCGATTTCGCAGAGCAGCTCGCCTTCAAACGCCGCCGTTCTGTTTCGCAATTGTTCGAGGACCTCGTCGAAGCCGAGTGGTTCCGTTATCAAGCCGCCCAGCAGGGCGCACCGGCCCCACAGTATCCGCAAGCCGCCTACTACGGCGTGCAGAAGTAAGAATCTCTGATTCACCCCCCCCACCAAACAGCGCCGTTCTAAAAGACGGCGCTTGTTTTTTTTAGCGGAGCTTAAGCCTCGCGGGCGACGATGTGGTAGCCGCGGATGCGGAGGTATTCCGGAACATCCGACGAGGCCATCTCGGCATCGGTGAGCGGCACAAGATCGTGAACGGCGCCGCGGCGCGTGACGGTGCGGTCTTTGATCTCGAGCGTTCCGCCCTCCGGGGCTTTGGCTACGAGCGAGGCGCCGTCGGCGATGGTGACATTTTCCAGAGTCACATCGCCATCGAGCACAAGGGTCGACTCGCCGGAAATCGATCCTCCGCTGATTCTGGCGCGCACATCGGCGAGCGTGAGGGCGAAGGAGGGACGCAAAATCACGCGCGGGCCGGGAACGAGCGGGATGCCGGAGAGGGTTTTTTGCGGAGCCTCGATCACTTCCATTCCGGCGGCGCGGAGCTTCATGCGTCCAGCGAGGTAGAAATCATTCTCGGCACTCGAGGCGCTTTCGGCCGGGCCGTTCGTGGCGACTTTCGCGGCGGCATCGACGAGGTTGTTTTTGCACGCGCTGAAACACCACACGCGATCGAAGATGGTGACACCGACCTTTTCACCGGAGACGAAGGATTTTGGCAAATCCTGCATCAAGGTCTCGAGGCGTGCGGGTTTTTTGAACTTGGTGCGCGAGGCGTCGGAGAATTTCGGATTTACGAACTCGGCAATCACGCCGCCAGAGGATTCCAGCACGCGGAGGTAGGGCTCGAGGCGCACGACGAGGAGGTTGATGTTGCCAGGGAAGCGCGAGAAGCCGTTCGGCTCGGCGACATCACCGGCGGGGTTCACCGTCTCGCGCAGGAGAGGGTCGAGGTAGTTGTATTCGACATTGAGCGTGAGGTCGGGCGCGCCGGGCTTGGAGAGACGCGCGATGCCGCCGACCGCCTCGCCGGGAATGCGGTTCACGGCGATCGAGTTGAAGTCATAGCCGCGAATTTCGGAAACGCCGAGCGCGGCGAGCGCGGCGTTGAAGACCTGGCCGTTCGTGTCCTGGATGAAAAGAAGATGGCGAATGCCCGAGGCTGCGAATTTTTTGGCCGTGCCGCTCGTGTGGAGGAGCGTGTGGATGTCGCCGTGGCCGTGGGGCTTCAGGTTCAGGTTGTATTTTTTCTCGATCGAAAGATGGGCATCGATGTCGGAGAGGGCGGGGACGAGTTCTTGGTTGAGAATCGTGATCTGGCCGGGCGCGAGGCCGAAATTTTTGTTGGCCTCTAGCGTGGCGATCGTGCCGGCGTTCGTCTCGCGACTCGTCATGATCACGAGAGGAATCTCGCGGCCGAGGCGCTTCGAGGCGGCGCGGATAACGGCAGTGTAGTGGGCGAGGTAGGAAGTCGTTTCGGTGACCTCGACGGGGATGTCGAGTTTGATGCCGTGGTAGCCAAGGCGCTCGCCAAGTCCTCCCGCGACGAGAACGATGGCCGTTGCGGCGAGAGATTTCAGGCCGACGCCTTCGGCTTCCTCGTAGGCGGGACCGAAGTTCGAGAGATCGACGAGATCGGGCTCTGCCGGCGTGTAGTCTGCGAAGGGATTTCCGCCGGTGGCGGATTCGGCGAGAAGACGGCGGGCGTTGCGGATGTAGGCCACGAGGCCACCGGGGTAGGAGCGGTTGCAATTTTGGAGGGTTTGGAGAAACGCTCGCTTCTCGTCGTCCCGCGTGCCGGGGGAGTCCCAATCGGCGAAAAGTTGGCCTTGGTCCTCGGCGAGGAGGGCTTCGGCGAGTTGAAAATCCTCGGAGGAGATGATCCCTGCAGCGAGGTGGTCGGTGAGGAAGGATGGTGTGGGCATGGTGGTTAAAACGGAAGTTCCCGCGCGTGGCGGAATCCCGAGATCGTTGGCTTGGAGACCCCCTTGGAGGCAAGCAGGACTTTGAATTGAACGCCCATCGTTTCGGGGTGGAGGAGGGTGCGGAGCGAGCGGAGTTTTTTCAGGGTGTCGGCAGTCGGGGGCTGGCCGTCGAGCGAGAGCAGAAGCCGCTCCGCCGCGCCGACGAGAAAGTGGTGCTGGTCGGTGTAGCCGGTCGGCTCGAGGCCGCAGGCTCGCAAGTCCTCTGCGAGGGAGGTGAAGTCGACATGGGCCGTGATGTCTTTTTCGCCGATGGACTCGAAGGGGTCGTCGTCGCGCCGGTGCGCGGCGTAGCAGGCAAGCGTGCCGTTGGAACGATGCGGCGCGAGGAGTTCCTCACGCGTCATGCCGTAATCGATCGCGAGGAGGAAGCCGCGTTGGAGGCGGGAGGAAATGGCGGCGAGAAGTTCGCGTTGGCCGGTGCGAAGCTCCGAAACGAAATCCTCGGAGGGCGCGGGCCAAGCCAGATCCAAAACCTCGGCGGGCTCCAGGCGGAAGGCGGCGTCGAGGAATTGGACGCGCTGGAGCTCCCAGCGACCAGCGCGGGATTTGATGATGTCGAACGGCAGGGCGTCGAAGAGTTCGTTGGAAAAATGGACGCCGGTGAAATGCGGCAAAGCTTCGGGCGCTTCGACCCACTCGACGCGGCGACCCGCGAGGCGGGCTTGTTGTTTTTCGCGGAGCGGGGCAAAGGGCTCGATGAGGATCAGGCGGCAATCCGCAAGCGGAGTTGAGGCCAGGCCGTTGAGAATATCCTCGGAGAGTCGACCGTCGTTCGCGCCTTGCTCGACGAGCGTGAAATCAACAGGTCGGCCGAGGAATTCCCAGAGCTCGAGGAATTGGGCGGCGAGGATTTCGCCAAAGACCGGGCCGAGGCTGATGTTCGTGAAAAAATCCCCGTCGCGTCCCACGCCCGCCTTCCCGCTGGCGTAGTAACCTTCGGCGGGATCGTAGAGGGCCAACTCCATTAAGCGCGAGAAGCGCATCGGGCCGTGGAGGCCGATTTCAGCGGCGAGGCGGTCTCTAAGGCCGGGTGACCTCGCGGACATACACATTGATTTGTCCACCGCTGCTCTCGCGCACATCGAGAACTTGGAAGGGACGCCGCTCGTCACGGGCCACACTCGTGCCGTTGGCGGGCGGTGGCATGCCTTCTGGGTATTGCACGATCACGCGGATATTGCCGGCGCGTTTCGGTGAACGAAGCACGGCGCGATCGGGTCCGGCAGCGGTGACCTCGAAGTTGCCCTGCAAATAGACCCGATCTCCGCCGGTGCCGCGCTTGGCGATCGAGGAAATATCGGTGACGCCAAGGAGTCGGCCGCGTGGCATGCGACCGGCTTCGTAGGTCTGCCAATTCCTCGAGTTGCCGGCGACGATGGCTTTCGGCGATGGGGAAGGAGATGGGGTTGGTTTTGCCTCGGCGACTTTGGCGGGAGTCGCCACAGGTGTGGGAGTCGCGGCGGGGAGGGGATTCACGGGCGTCGCAGGAAGAGCTGTGATAGGCGAGACGGGGACTGGCGGGGTGGCTTCGGAGACAGGCAGGCCGGCGCGAACTTCGACGGGCTTTTCCACCGGCAGGGCGACCGCAACGCGCGGCTCAGGAGTGGCGATCGGAGTTGGCGCCGGGGTGGGCTGGGTTTCTTCGGGAGCGAGGGGTTTTTCAACCCGCATGAGACGGGATTTTGTGTCGGCGAGTTGGGTTGGTTTTTCCTCGTTGCCGGCGAGGCGGGCCTTGCGGCGGAAGTGGTCGTATTTTGAATCCGCCTCGCGCTGGCGCGGGGTATCGACGATGGGTAGGCCGGCTTGGACATTGAGTTCTTCAGGAGGGTCGAGGTTGAAGGTGCCGTCGGCGGTGGCGGCTTCGTAGCTCGGGTAAAGTATCGAGACGGTGGTGAGTTTGATGCGACCGTCGTTGAGTCGCTCGATATTGATGACGGCGGCCAGCTCGTTCTCGCGCTTCAGGTCCATATCCAGCCCGGTCAACAGTGTGCGATGAAGGGTGGGGACCATGCGTTTGTCGGCGCAGAAGACTTGCTCGATCAGAAGATTTGGATTTTCCTTCGACTGTGCGAGCGCCACGACGCCGGAGGGGAAGAAGTCGTCGCCGGTGAGCTCAAAGGAATCGAGAATATTGAAAGTCCCGAGGACATAGGGCACGAGGCCGTCGCAGGGTTTGAAATTGCGTAGGTAGTTCCGCAGGAGGACTTCGTTCGTGCGCTCGAGTTGGCGGGGTCGCATCGCCGCGTAGCGTTCCATGATTTCAGGCGCGCGGAGGAATTCTCCCCGTGGCGCGGCGGTGAGTTCGAAGCGTTTGGGAGACTCGATTTTCTTGAGCTTGCTGAGGATTTCGTAGCTGAGGGGCTTTTCGGGGTGACCGAAGACATAGAAACTTCCGATCCAGCAAAAAATCGCGACGCCGATGAGAAGGAGGATCAGAACCGTCCAACCAAAAAGCCCGCCGTCCTGGCGGCCACGGGGCTTGGAGGGATCGGTGTCGGGGTCCTTAAACCAAGCGCGGCTGTTTTTCGTTTCCTCGTCGTGTGGCATCTGGGGGGTCAGGTGTCGATCGCGGCGGGTTCGAAGGAAGTGCCGCAGCCGCAGGATCGGGAGGCTTGGGGATTTCTAATGCGAAAGCCCGCGCCGGAGAGGCCGTCCTCATAATCCAGCACGCTTCCGCTCAAGTGCGCCGTGCTCTCGGCATCAATGAAAACCTTGGCGCCAGCATGCTCGATCGTGATGTCTCCGCCGCGTGGGGAGCCGGTCTCCATGATATATTGGAGGCCAGCGCAGCCGCCTTTTTCGACTCCCAAGCGCAAGCCATCGCCGGTTCCCTTCGCGGCGATCAAATCCAATAACGCGCGCGCGGCTTGGTCGGTAATCGTGATCACGGCCCTTTTCTTAAAAACGAATCCGTGCAAAGTCAAACGGCATGGGAAGGATTCGATTGCTCGCCGATGAAGTCGCCAGCCAAGTCGCGGCAGGCGAAGTCGTCGAGCGTCCAGCCTCCGTGGTGAAGGAATTGGTGGAAAACAGCATCGATTCCGGAGCCCGGCGGGTCACCGTGGAATTTGTCGGCGGCGGGTCGCGCCTGCTTCGCGTGGGCGACGATGGATGCGGCATGGACCGCGAGGACGCGCTGCTGAGCCTCGAGCGCCACGCCACGAGCAAGATCCGAACCGCCACTGATCTAGCCTCGGTGGCGACGATGGGCTTTCGTGGCGAGGCCTTGCCAAGCATCGCGAGCGTTTCGAGGTTTCGCCTTGCGACCCGTCCGCACGATTCCGACGCCGGAACCGAAATCCGCGTGGGGGGTGGGAAAATCGAGTCCGTCTCGGATAGTGGCGGCGCCCCGGGAACCACGATCGAGGTCGAATCTCTTTTCTATAATCTCCCGGCTCGAAAAAAATTTCTGCGAGGCGAGGAGACCGAGTCGGCTCATATCATTCACCAGATGCAATCACTCGCCGTCGCGCATCCCGGGGTCGGCATGACGCTCGTGCGCGAGGGGCGTCGACTTTGGCAGGCGGCGCCGACCGAGGATTTGGGCGTGAGGTTGCGAGATTTGTTCGGCGCGGACTTCATGGCGAGGCTGCTGCCGGTCGAACCGGTGGAGGAAAATGGAATTCGAATCGAGGGGTTCATTTCGAAGCCGGGCGAGGGGAGGCCAGACCGCGAATTGCAATTCGTTGTTCTAAACAAGCGAGTCGTTCAGTGCCCGGCCGTGTTCCAATCGCTGCGCGAGGCTTATGTCGAGGCTTTGCCGAAAGGTCGGCATCCGCTGGCGGTGTTGAGGATTTCGATGGACCCCTTGGCCTTCGATTGCAATGTGCATCCCGCCAAGCGCGAGGTGCGGCTTCATCGTCCGGACCAGCTCCGTCAGGCCGTGTATCTGGCGGCGGGAAAAACTCTCGAAAAACTCCGCAAGCCTGCGCCGCCGAGTTCCCCGCCGACGCCAAGGCGTGAGGAGCCTGTGCCTCAGGCTGCGGCGAAACCGTTCAAGGAGGCTCCCCAACTGGATTTGCCCGCCGTGCGCGCGCCGGAACCGGCGAAGCCCGGGGCGGAGTTTCGGCTCATGGGAGGACTTGGTGGACGGTGGATTCTCATGGAGGGAGCGGATGGCTTGGTGCTCCTCGATATCCGCGCGGCTTCAGAACGGATCATTTTTGAAACCATGCGACGCGAGGCGGCGGCGGGCGGGACGCATTCCCAAAGACTCCTTCTGCCCATCGTGCTCGAAATGACGCCGAAGGATGCGGTGTGGATCTCGGAAAATTTGGACGCTCTCTCGCGAGCGGGTTTTTTGTTGGAACCCTTCGGCGGCGGATCTTTCAAAATCGAGGCCATGCCTGCGTGTGTCGGGGACCGCGATCCGCGCGAGACGCTGGTCGATGTTTGCGAAACTCTGAAAGCGACTGGTCTGCTCGGCGGTGGTCAACCCGTGCTCGATGCGCTGATCCGCTCGGTTTCGCGGTTTGCGGCGCTCGATGCGTTTCCTTACGAGGAATCGCGCGCGCGACTGCTCGTCAGCGAATTGCTCGGTTGCGAGCTCCCCTACGCGTGTCCGCAGGGGCGGCCGACCATGATCCAGTGGTCGTTTTCCGAACTCGAGCGGAAGTTCGGCCGCTGAAAAAAACTGGCGGCGGCGGATTGCCTCCCGGCGCGGGATGTGGGATAGGAGGGCCATGCCTGACTTGAGGATAGAGCCTGCGACAGTCGATGATCTTTCCGAGCTTGCGGACTTGCTCGCCGACCTTTTCTCGCAGGAGGCCGACTTTACGCCTGACCGTGAGAAGCAAATCCGCGGCTTGCGCCTGATCCTCGAGCAGCCCTCGCGCGGCAGGATTTTTGTGATGCGCAATGACCGGATGATCGTCGGCATGATCAATCTCCTGATCACGATCAGCACCGCCGAGGGAGGATTTGTTCTGATGCTGGAGGATTTGGTGATTCACCAGGATCACCGAGGGCATCGGCTGGGAGTGAAGCTCCTCGAGCATGCGATCGCCTTTGCGCGGGAGAAAAAATTTCTTCGCATCACGCTCCTGACCGATCCGGGAGAGAAGAGCGCGGGGTTCTACCGGCGCCATGGTTTTGTGGATAGCACGCTGCATCCGATGCGCTACTTGTTGAGCGCTGATGAGTGACAAGCCAGTCGATCACGCGGCGGGCTCGATCTCCACGGCGTTCGTGCTGGGAGCGGGCCTGGGAACACGACTGAGGCCGCTTACGGATTCGCGGCCGAAGCCGCTCGTGCCGGTCTTTAACAAGCCGCTCATCACTTTTGCATTCGATCACCTGATAGAGGCCGGAGTGCAAAAATTCGTCGTCAATACACACCATCGCCCCGAGGCCTACGGAAGCTTGCTGGGCACTTCGCAGGGGCGCGGCGACTACCGGGGGCGTGAAGTTTTTTTCCGCCACGAACCCGTTCTCCTCGAAACCGGAGGCGGCATCAAAAATGCGGCCGACCTTCTCGGCGATGAACCGTTCCTTGTTTATAATGGCGATGTGCTCGCGGACTTTCCACTGGGCCCGCTGATCCGCGCGCACAGCGGATCCGGCAATATCGCCACGCTCGCGCTGCGCTCCTCGGGAGCTGAACGCCGCATCCAATTTGATGCGGACTCGGGGCTCGTCACGGACATGCGCGGCTTGATTGGTGGACGCCCCGAGCCGGCTTTTCTTTTCACCGGAGTGAGCATCATTTCTCCAGAAATCCACAGGCACATCGGCGACGGCCAAATCATTTCGATCATCCCCGTGCTGATTGATCTCATGAGACGCGGCGCGCGGGTGGGGGGAGTCGTCGTGGATGAAGGCGTGTGGTTTGATATTGGAAATATCGGGGCTTATCTCGAGGTCCACCAAATCCTCGCCGAAGACCCTCATCGCTTCTCTTATCTGCCCGAAGATTGGAGGCAAGTTGTGGCGCCTGGCGCGGTGCTCGATCCCTCGGCGACCCTGACTGGAGGCACCGCTGTGGGGGAAGGAGCTCGTGTTGGGAAAGGGGCGATTCTCGAGGATGTGGTGGTGTGGCCGGGAGAAATTGTCGAGCCATCCACGAGGCTCTGCCGCGTAGTTCTAGCGGCTGGTCGCATGTGCGAATCGGTCGGATAAAAACTCGGGAAAAACCTCATGGAATCACTAGTCGAGTTTTTTTCGTTTTTTATCTTGCCTCATTTTCAGCGGCCTGTAGTTTCCCACTTCCCGTTAGTCCTTGGGGGTAGCTTAATGACCACGCAAGCGTGGTTTTTTTGTCCCCCGATGAAGGGCGAAAACAACGGTCAACAACAATGAATTTCCAACCGCACATCATCTCCGAAACCGCTTACAAAGCGGGATTGAAGGCTTGTGCCGTTTCCGTTTCCAACTCATGAGCGCGACAGTTTTCACCGCCAAGGACGCCGAGAAGGCAAAGATTGAACTCATCACCGACGAGGCCAAGGGCAACCAAGCCGTGCACGATGTCGTCGTGGCGATCCAAGCCGCCCGCCGCAGTGGAACAGCCTGCGCCAAGACCAAGGGCGATGTGAATCTCTCGGGTCGCAAGCCGTGGCGCCAAAAAGGCACCGGCCGCGCCCGTGCGGGATATTTTTCCAGCCCCGTTTGGGTTGGTGGTGGTGTCGCTCACGGCCCCGTGCCACGCGATTATACGAAGAATACTCCAAAGGCTGTTAAGAAACTCGCATTTCGCAAAGCTCTCAGCGCCCGAATCGCTCTTGGCGATGTTCTCCTCGTCGATGCCTTCGCCGTCGCCGAACCCAAGACAAAGCGATTTGTCACTCTTCTCAAGTCTGCTTCCCCGGATTCCAAAACCACCCTCGTCGTTTCCGAGGGTTTTGATGAAAATACTTTCAAGGCCGCCCGCAATGTGGCGAAGGCCCAACTCACCCGCGCAGCGGATGTCAACACCGAGGACCTCCTCAAGTTCGATAAGATCATCGTCACCCGTGGCGCGTTGGATAAAATTTCCGAAAGGCTGGCAAAATGAGCGATGTTTACGACCATATCCAATCCGTCCTGCTGACCGAGAAAGCGACCCTGCTTTCCGAAAAGCTCAACAAGTATGTCTTCCGAGTCCCTCCTTCGGCAAACAAGCTCCAGATCAAGCGAGCCATCGAAGTGATCTTTAAAAAGAAGGTCGCCGATGTGAATACCGCAAACTACGCGGGCAAAAAAAAGCGCGAACGCCGCGCCGACTTTGGCCGCCGCCCAAACTGGAAAAAAGCCATCGTCACCCTCAAGGAGGGTGAGAAACTCGATATCGTCTAAGGGAAACTAGCCATGGCACTCAAAACATTCCGTCCACTCACCCCGGCTGCCCGCTTCAAAATCCTTCCGGATTTCGCGGAGATCACCAAAACCAAGCCGGAGAAAAAACTCACCGAGTCCATCAAGCGCACCGGTGGCCGCAACAACCAAGGTCGCATCACGATGCGTCATGTCGGCGGTGGCCACAAACGCCGCTATCGTATCATTGATTTCAAGCGCCTCCACAGGGATGTGGTCGCCAGCGTGGTGGCCATCGAGTATGATCCGAACCGCACTTCGCGTATCGCATTGATCCAATTTCCTGATGGGGAGCGTGCTTATATTCTTGCTCCAGTCGGTTTGACTGTTGGCATGAAGGTGAGCGCCGGCGAAAAAGCCGAACCCAGTGTCGGCAATGCCCTTCCTTTGAAATTTATCCCGCTGGGAACTCAAGTCCACAATGTGGAACTCGTTCCAGGCCGTGGCGGCCAGATGATCCGCAGCGCGGGATCCTACGCCACACTCGCCAACCGCGAGGGCGGATACGGTCTTTTGAAACTCGCCTCCGGCGAAATCCGCCGCATCAATGAAAATTGCTACGCCACGATCGGCCAAGTCGGTAACACCGACCACATGAATGTCTCGTCCGGCAAGGCAGGTCGCAGCCGTTGGCTCGGGGTTCGCCCCCATGTCCGCGGCATGGTCATGAACCCGGTCGATCACCCGATGGGTGGAGGTCAAGGCAAGAGCAAGGGCGGTGGCGGTCGTCACCATCCGATGTCCCCTTGGGGTCAGCTCGCCAAGGGCTTCAAGACCCGCGCGAAGCACAAACCCAGCGACACCTTTATTATCCAGCGCCGCAAGGCCAAATCGAAGAACTAATCCATGGCACGCTCACTGAAAAAAGGCCCATTTGTGGAGTGGAAGCTCCTCGACAAGATCGACCGGATCAACGACTCCGGAACAAAAAAACCCATCAAAACATGGTCCCGCCGCAGCACGATTACGCCGGACTTCGTTGGCCACACCTTCAATGTGCACAACGGCAAGACTTTCATCCCCGTCTTCGTGACCGAAAATATGGTCGGACACAAATTGGGCGAATTTTCGCCAACACGAATTTTCAAGAAACACGGTTCTCACACCGCAAAAGTGACAAAATAAATAATGAGGGTTGTCGCCACGGCGGCATCTCTCGCGTTCCTGCTGTCGCTCTCTGGGGCATCGGCAAGGGACGACCGATCTTTGACAGATTTTGAATCAGGCAGTCCGGATCAGGGATACACACTTCCCGACCCAGACACCAATGATGTTGCCGCGCTGAAAGAGCAACTCCTCATGGCGCGATCGCAGATGAAAAACCTCACAGAGGGCATCGCGGCCGCAAATACCGAGGCAGAAATCTTTAAGCGTCAACTTTTAGAGGCCCAACTCCGATTGGAAGCGATCGGATTGTCCAATATAGACAACGATCCTTCCCTACTGGAAGCCAGATTGCTCCAAGCCATTCGAGAACTTCGTGTTCTCAAGGAAAAACATCAAGCAGCCATCGAGCAGTTGGTAAAACTCAGCGAGTCCATTACAATACTTGTAAAAACCTCCGGTGAAATCAAAACCGAGGCAAGAGTAGCTGTGGAAGCAGAATTGCGGGAAACAGCCCAAATCCTCGGAGTGACCGAAAACATAAGTAGCGATGCAAGCACTAGTCTTCAGCAGGCGCGGGTGGTGGATTTCAAAGAAGACCTTTCCCTCATTGTCGCCAATGTCGGCTCGACCAACGGCGTCAAAGTAGGATTGCCCTTTATCATCCTTCGGGATGGTCAAATCATAGGAAATGCCAAAGTCATCGATGTGCGAGAACGCATCAGCGGTGCTGTGATTCAAAATCTTAGTTCGGATAACACGCGAGTGGAAAAAGGCGACACCCTTAAAGTGGACGCCAAAAAATAAACAACAAAAGACATGCAGGTAAAATCGACACACAGGTTCGCCAAGATCTCAGCCTTCAAGGCTCGCGAGGTCACACGCGCCATTCAAGGTCTTCCCGCCACGGACGCCCTTGATCTTTTGCGTTTCACTCCGAAAAAAGCCGCTGGCTTGATTCTTAAGACACTGCGTAGCGCGATCGCCAACGCCGAGAACAACAATAGCCTGAATGTTTCCGATCTCGTCGTGAAAGAAGCCGTTGTAGGCGAGGGGCCGACATTGAATCGTTCCCAACCCAAAGCTCGCGGAAGTGCCGGTCCGATCCGCAAACGCTCCAGCCATATTCGTGTCGTCCTAACCGACGAGATTGAAATCGTCCGGCGCGAGGACAAACTCAAGAAGAAGAAACAAAAAACAACTAAAAAAGCCTCCGCTAAGTCGAAGGCTCCAGCCGCCGAGCCCGCCCCGGCGACTGAAACCGAATCCGCCGCACCCGCCGCGGAAACCAAGGAGTAATCATGGGACAAAAAGTAAACCCGATCGGATTCCGTCTACCCATCACTCGTGACTGGGGTTCCCGCTGGTATGCCTCGCGCAAAGACTTCGCCGACTACCTGATCGCCGACGACAAAATTCGCACCACTCTCAAGAAAAAGCTTAAACAAGCCGCCGTGGCCCGTATCGTGATCGAGCGCGCTTGGAATAGCGTCCGAGTCACAATCCACACCGCCCGTCCAGGTGTGGTGATCGGTCGCCGTGGCCAGGAAATCGAGAACCTCACCAAGGAAGTCAGTGATCTCGCCGGCGGCAAGCAGGTGAAGATCGACATCGTCGAAATCAAGAATCCCGACCTCGACGCCCAACTCGTGGCCGAGAATGTCGCCTCCCAGCTTGAGCGCCGTATTTCCTTCCGCCGCGCCATGAAGCGCGCTGTGCAACTCACGATGGACCAAGGTGCTCTTGGTATCAAAATCCGTTGCGCCGGTCGTTTGGGTGGCGCTGAAATTGCCCGCACCGAGCGTTATCACGAAGGCAAAGTCCCTCTCCACACCCTCCGTATCCCGATCGACTATGGGTTTGCGGAAGCCGAGACCGTTGCCGGAAAAATCGGAGTTAAGTGCTGGATTTGCAAGAAAGTTGAAGAAGAAGTGCTGGATAAACCTAAGGAAACCGTTCGTTCCAACCCGACCCCTGAGGTCGAGGCACCAGCGGCAGTCTGAGATCATAAAGAATTCAAGTAAAAGGACAAAGTTATGCCATTGATGCCAAAACGCGTGAAGTATCGCAAAACCCAGCGGGGTAGCCGCAAGGGGATCGCTTCTCGCAATCTTAAGATCGACTTCGGTGAATTCGGACTTCAGACCCTCGAGCGTGGGTGGATCACCAACACGCAAATCGAGGCCGCCCGTGTTGCCCTCACCCGTAACATGAAGCGCAAAGGCAAGCTCTGGATTCGTATTTTTCCAGACAAATCCGTCACCGCCCGTCCACCGGAAACCCGAATGGGTAAAGGTAAAGGTCAGCCCGAATATTGGGTCGCTGTCATTAAACCCGGCAATATCCTTTTTGAATTGGATGGTGTCTCCGAGACCATAGCCCGCGAGTCCCTTCGCCTGGCAGCCAACAAGCTACCGGTCCGCACCCGCTTCATCACCCGCCACCACGCCAGCTGATTACGCCATGAAGATTCAGGAAATCCAGGAACTCACTCCAAAAGAACTTCTCACCCGCAAGCGCGAGTTGAAGGAAGAAATTTTCAATCTGCGCATGCAACAGCAGAGCAGCCAACTCGAGAAGCCCCACCTCATCCGCGTGGCCCGTCGAAATATCGCCCGCGTCGAAACCGTCCTCAGCCGCAAGGCCGCCGAGGCATCCAAGAAATAACCAGCCATGGCAGAAACCACCGCTCCCGAAAAAGTCGAAAACCGTTCGCTCCGCAAGGTTCGTCTCGGCGAGGTCGTGTCCAATAAAATGGATAAAACCATCGTCGTTCGTTCCGTGACTCGCGTTCCGCATCCGAAGTTCGGCAAAATCATGAAGCATGTTACGAAGTTTCATGCTCATGATGAAAAGAACGAAGCTCAGATTGGCGACCGTGTCAGCATCATGGAAACCCGCCCGCTCAGCAAAACCAAGCGCTGGCGCCTCGTTGAAGTCCTTAAACACTAATATCAAGCCATGATTCAGATTCGCTCCCGCATCGATGTCGCCGACAATACCGGCGCCCGCATGGCCACCATGATTGGTGTCATCGGCAAGGCCACTTCCACTGCTGAGATCGGTGATATCATCACCGCCAACGTGAAGGAGGCCTCCACTGGTGGCACCGTCAAAAAAGGCGATGTCGTCCGCGCCGTGGTCGTCCGCACCAAGCAACCCGTCCGCCGCGAAGATGGCTCCGCGCTCCGCTTCGATAGCAACGCCATTGTCATCATCGATAAGGACTCGAACCCACGCGGAACCCGCATTTTCGGCCCAGTCGCCCGCGAACTTCGCGAGAAAAATTTCATGAAAATCATCTCCCTCGCACCGGAGGTCCTATGAGCAAGCCCAAGTTCCATGTCCGTCGCGGAGACACGATCCAAGTGATTTCCGGAAACCACAAAGGTTCCACCGGGAAAATCCTCGAGATCAAGGCCGATAAAGCCCAAGTCATCGTCGAAGGTGTTCGCATGATCAAAAAACATCAGCGCAAATCGCAACTTCACCCGAACGGCGCGATCATCGAGCGCGAGGGTCCTATCCATATTTCCAATGTGAAAGTCTTGGAGAAAGCCACCACTGACAAGAAGGCCAAGAAAGCCGCCTGAGTAAAGCCATGACGCAAGAACCCGAACTCCTGACCGAATACAAGACCCGCATCCTTGGCGCGATGCGCGAAAAGCACGGCTACAAGAATATCCATCAGATTCCTAAAATCTCGAAGGTTGTCATCAATACCTGTATCGGCTCCGCGCAGGACACCAAAGAGGCTTTGGAAATCGCCAAATCCGAGTTGACCACGATCAGTGGCCAACGCCCGGTGACGACCATCTCCAAGAAGGCGATCTCGAACTTCAAGCTCCGCGAAGAGCAAGCCATCGGCGCGAAAGTCACGCTCCGCGGCCGCATCATGTATGAATTCCTCGAGCGCCTCATCAAGACCGCTCTTCCCCGCATTCGCGATTTCCGTGGCGTTTCCACTCGCGCTTTTGATGGCAATGGAAATTACACACTCGGTGTTACCGATCAGTCCATTTTCCCCGAGATCGAGCTCGACCGAATCAAAAAGAACATCGGCTTCGATGTCACGATCGTTACCACCGCCCGAACCAATGCCGAGGCCAAATCGCTCCTGACCGAGATGGGAATGCCATTTGTGGACAAAGCCAAGAAGGCCCCAGTCAAAGCCACGGAACCCGCCGCCTGATTATCCTGTTATGAACGATCCCATCGCCGACATGCTCACCCGCCTTCGCAATGCCACTGCGGCCGGTCAGTCCTCGCTCACCCTTCCCTACTCGAAGCTCAAGAGCGACATCGCCAAAATCCTGAAAAAGGAAGGCTATATCAACGAAACCGAACTCGTGACCGACGATGGCCATCAAGCCATCAAAATCCAAACGAAATTCGTCAATAAAACCAGCGCCATCTCCGGTCTCAAGCGTGTGAGCCGTCCGGGTCTGCGTCGTTATGTAGGTGCCGGGGAGATTCCCCGCGTCCTCGGCGGCATGGGCATCGCGGTCCTTTCCACCTCGCGTGGAATTCTCACCGGCCACGAGGCGCGCAAACAAAAAGTCGGCGGCGAATTGCTCGCCTACATCTGGTAAGCCATGTCACGAATCGGTAAAAAACCCATCACGATCCCACCAAAGGTCAAAGTAGCCGTCAACGGCGATAGCTCTGTGCTCGTCGAAGGCCCTAAGGGAAAACTCGAGTGGAAACTCCCTGCAAGCATCTCGGCGAAAGTCGATGGCGAAATCCTCGCCGTCGAGCGCTCCAGTGAGCAACGCGAAGACAAGGCACTCCACGGACTCTCCCGCTCCCTGCTTTCAAACATGATCACGGGAGTCACCGATGGATTCAAGCGCGACATGGAAATCCATGGCGTCGGTTTCAAGGCCGCTGTCCAAGGCAAACTCCTGAATCTGAGCCTCGGGAAATCCCATCCCATCCATTTCAATATCCCTGAAGGTGTGAAAATCACCGTCACCGATAACACCAAACTCTCCATCGAGGGCATTGACAACCAAGTGGTTGGTCAGTGCGCCGCCAATATCCGTGCCTATTACCCGCCCGAGCCCTACAAAGGCAAGGGCGTGCGATTCGCCGGAGAGCAACTCCGCCGCAAAGAAGGCAAAACCGTCCAATAAGCCATGTCTGCAATCGACAAACGCAAACTCCGCCACACACGCCTTCGCAAGAAGCTCACAGGCACACCAGCCCGTCCTCGTCTCGCCGTTCATTTTTCCGGCCGTCACATCACCGCGCAGGTCATCGATGACTCCATCGGCAAGACCCTCGTCTCGGTTCACACGACGGAACCCGAAATCCGCGCCAAGGCCAATGCCCGCGCGAATGTGGCCATCGCTACCGAAGTCGGCAAGTTGATCGCCCAGCGCGGCTCTGCACAAAAAATTTCCCAGGTCGTTTTCGACCGTGGCGGATTTAAATACCACGGCAAAGTCAAAGCCTTGGCCGACGCCGCCCGCGATGGCGGATTCCAATTCTAAGAACGACACCATGCCTCCGAAACCCAACAGAGAAAAAAGAAATTCCCGCCCCGAGACACCTAGGGAGCCCAAGGAAATCACCGAAAAAGTGGTTTTCATTAATCGTTGCGCCAAGGTCGTGAAAGGCGGTCGCCGTTTCAGTTTCAGCGCTTTGATCGTGGCTGGAGACGTCAAAAATGCCAAAGTCGGCGTCGGTTTCGGCAAGGCCAATGAGGTCAGCGAAGCCATCCGCAAGGCCACCGATGCTTCCAAGAAGCGCATGGTGAAAGTCGCCGTGAAGGATAATACCATCCCGCACGAAGTGACCGGCGAATCCGGTGGTGGTCGTGTTCTGCTTCGTCCTGCATCGCCAGGAACTGGCGTCATCGCAGGTGGCGGTGTCCGTGCCGTCCTGGAAGCCGTTGGAATCCGCGATGTGCTCGCGAAATCCCTGGGCTCGAGCAATCACGCGAATGTGGTCAATGCCACGATCGCCGCGCTTGTTCAACTCCGTCAAAAAGAGGAAATTTTCAAACTCCGCGGAAAAACTCTCCGCAAAGCCGTCCCTGCGGCTCCCGCTGAACCCGTTGCTGCCTGAATCCGATGAGACTTCATACTCTTAAACCCAATCCTGGTGCCAAGCACCGCCGCAAGCGCCTCGGTATTGGCGAAAGCTCCGGCAAAGGCAAAACCTCGGGCAAAGGCCACAAAGGTCAAAAAGCCCGTTCGGGTGGTTCGATCCGCCTCGGATTCGAAGGTGGTCAGATGCCACTCTACCGCCGCTTGCCCAAGCGCGGTTTCAACAACGCTGCGTTCAAGACCGTTTACGGTGTGGTCAATCTCGACACGCTGGAGAAAAGATTCTCCGCTGGAGATGTGGTTAACGAGGAAACGCTTCGCAAACTCGGACTGGTGAATGGCCGTTTCGACGGGGTGAAAATCCTCGGTCGTGGCGAGATCACCAAGGCTCTCACTGTTCAAGTTGACGAGGTGAGCGATTCCGCCCGCGCGAAAATCGAGAAAGCCGGAGGCAAGGTTGTCCTTCCGAAAGCCGAAGCCGCCTGAGCGGTTCGATTCCTTGATCCAACGATCTGTGAACATCCTGATCCTCTGGCTGGGTAAGACTTCCAAGGCATGATCAGCGCGTTTGCCAATATTTTTAAAATTCCCGAACTGCGCACCCGTGTGCTGTTCACCTTGGCCGCGATCGTTATCATTCGCGCTGGCTCGTGCATCACGACCCCCGGCGTGAATGCCGAGGTTCTCCACCGATGGTTCATCGATCAAGCGGATGCCGCCACGGCTGGCGGTGTCGCGGCCCTGTTCAACCTCTTCAGCGGCGGCGCTCTTTCCAATTGCGCGATTTTCTCGCTCGGCGTCATGCCGTTTATCAGCGCATCGATCATGTTGCAGCTGCTAACTGCTGTGATTCCTCAGCTTGGAAAACTTTCCCGCGAGGATGGTGGGCGTCAAAAAATCATGCAATACACCCGATATACCACGATCGGGCTTTGCATTTTCCAAGCCTACCTCTTGGCGCGTTCCTTTGAGAACCCCCAAGCAAACCCATTCCTGCCAGGTATCATGGACACGATCAATGCGATTGGTCTGCCCTTGGTTTCGACGCCTGGAATCGGTTTTCACATCATTACGATCATCACCATGACATCGGGCACCATGCTGTTGATGTGGCTTGGTGATCAGATCACGGAGCGCGGCATTGGCAACGGCATGTCCATCATTATCACCGTGGGTATTCTCGCCCAGCTGCCGGCGGGCTTGATCCAAGCGTGGCGGACATTTGTTCCTTCCGGTCCCGAGGTCCAAAGCGCCGTAAGTCCGGTTGTTCTTGTGTTGATGATTGCCTTCTTGATCTTTGTGATTGCAGCGGTCATTGCCGTGACGCAAGCCCAGAGGAAAATCAGCGTCCAATACGCGAAGCGTGTGGTCGGCCGGAAGGTCTATGGCGGCCAGACCCAATACATGCCGCTGAAAGTCAACTACGCCGGCGTCATGCCGATCATTTTCGCTCAAGCCATCCTGCTTTTCCCTTCGACGATCCTGAACATGGCATTCCCAGGTGTCGGGTGGGCTCAGGATTTGTCCAACTTGCTCACTTACGGTTGGCTCCATTACCTCTTCTACGCGCTGATGATTTTCTTTTTCAGCTACTTCTGGGTGGCAACCCAGTTCCAGCCCGTTCAAATCGCTGACGACCTTAAAAAATACGGCGGTTTCATACCCGGCGTTCGTCCCGGCAAGCCGACCGCGGATTTCCTCGATTACACGATGACGCGCCTCACTTTTGCCGGCGCCATCTTCCTCACCGGTATTGCTGTTCTTCCGCAGTTGCTCAGCCAAAGCATGCAAGTCCCCTACATGACATCCCAATTTTTCGGCGGCACAGGCCTTCTGATCATTGTCGGTGTCGTGCTTGATACGATGCGTCAGGTGGAAACCCACCTGCTCCAGCGCCATTATGATGGATTTCTCCGCAAGGGCAGAATCCGCAGCGCGCAGGAATCCCGTAGCCGTCTCAGCGGCGGGCAGGCTCTCAACGACCAGACCCTCGTGTGGATGTATGCCGCCTTGGGCATCCTGGTCATCGCCGGCGTGACTATTTATTTCGCGTCGCGTTTCTAGCCTCGCTTTTTCCGGCCTTGAAAAACTTCGCTGACTTGACCGTCCCTTCGTCCCCCGGCGAAATTTCTCTGAAGCCTCTCATTTCCCGCCAATGATTCCGATCAAGCGGCCTCACGAAATAGAAAAAATGCGCCAAGCAGGAGAGACCGCCGCTTGGATTTTGCAAAATCTCGTCGAGATGATCGCTCCTGGCGTGACCACCGGAGAGGTCGACCACCGCGCCTCCCAATTGATGTCGGAGGCTGGAGTCAAGAGCGCGTTTCTCGGCTATAAAAAATTCCCCGGCCACATTTGCATCGGCCTAAACGAAGAGGTCGTTCATGGCATCGGCGGTTCCCGGCCCATCTCCTATGGTGACATCGTCAAAATGGATGTCGGCATCATTCGTGATGGATGGATTGGCGACAATGCCACCTCCGTCGCCGTCGGAATTATCGCCCCCGAAACCGAGCGACTCCTCGCAGTCACCGAGCGGATTTTGCGCGGCGCTGTGGAACTTGCCCGGCCCGGACATCGCGTCGGTGACATTTCCAATTTCGTCGAAACCGAGGCCGTAAAAAATGGCTTCAGCGTCGTTCGCGAATTTGTTGGACATGGCGTCGGTCGCCGCCTTCACGAAGATCCCCAGATTCCCAATTTTGGAAAACGCGGCGTCGGCCCAAAACTCAAAGCCGGCATGACCCTCGCCATCGAGCCCATGATCAATTTGGGAACCGAAAAAGTCCGCATCCTTCCTGACAAGTGGACCGCCGTCACCGCCGACGGGCAGCCCTCCGCGCATTTCGAGCACACCGTTCTGGTCACAGACCATCAACCCGAAGTATTGACATGGCCACCAAAGACGCTATCGAAGTAGATGGCAAGGTTGTCGAGTTGCTGCCGAACACTATGTTCAGGATTGAACTGGAAAACGGTCATCGCGTGCTTGCTCATATCTCCGGGAAAATGCGTCTGCACTTCATTCGCATTCTCCCTGGAGACCGTGTCATGTTGGAAATGTCGCCCTACGATTTGACCAAGGGCCGCATCACCTACCGCCACAAGGATTCGTCGTCACATCAACCAAAAAGAAGAAAATGAAAGTCCGAGCCTCAGTAAAAAGATTGTGCGAAGCGTGCAAAATCGTTCGCCGCAACAATGTCATCCGCGTGGTTTGCAAAAATCCGCGCCACAAACAGAAACAGGGCTAAGCCCGCAACCAGAAAAAAATCAAAAATGCCCCGCTTACTTGGAGTAGACATTCCCGGCGACAAACGCATCGAAGCCTCCCTGCCGTATATTTACGGCTTGGGCCCCAGCAACTCGAAAAAAATTCTCGAACAGGCCAACATTGATCCCAACATCCGTGCCAAGGATCTTTCGCCCGAACAACTGAACGCCATCATCGTCGCGATCAACGCCAATAAAATTCCGATCGAAGGTGACCTCCGCCGCGAGGTTCAAGGCAATCTCAAGCGCCTTCAGGCGATCAATTGCTACCGTGGCATCCGCCACCGCCGCGGCCTGCCCGTTCGCGGTCAGCGCACCGGCACCAACGCCCGCACCCGCAAAGGCCCTCGCAAAACCGTCGGCGTCCAGCGCAACAAGGATGCCAAGGCCGGCAAAGTCTAATCCCGCATTTTAAATCATCATGAGCGAAGAAAACCAAACACCCGCCGCCGAGCCAGCCGCCCCAGCCGCTACGGAGGCCCCTGCGCCCGCCGCAACAGCGGAAGCCGCGCCTGCCAAAAAAGCGCCTGCCAAAAAAGCCGCGCCCAAAGCCAAAAAAGCCGCCGCAGAAACCGCCGCACCCACATCCGGAGCCCCTTCCGCCGCCAGCATCTCCCTCGATGACACCATCGAGCCGATCAAGGTCGTCAAGGCCAAGGGCAGCAAAGGCGTCACCCAGGGCATTGCCCATGTGCAAGCCAGCTTCAACAACACCATCGTCAGCATCACCGACCTCCGTGGTGGTGTGATCGGATGGTCCAGCGCCGGCAAATGCGGCTTTAAGGGCTCCCGCAAAAGCACCGCCTACGCCGCACAGATGGTCGCGCAGGACGCCTGCCGCCAAGCCATGGGCCACGGCCTCAAGGAAGTCGAAGTCCGCGTCAAAGGCCCGGGCTCCGGACGCGAGTCCGCCGTCCGCGCCATGCAAGCGATCGGTCTCGATGTCACCACCATCCGTGATGTCACCCCGATCCCGCACAACGGTTGCCGCCCGCCAAAACAGCGCCGCGTCTGACGTTCCTGAAAACTTCCAACTGAAAACTTCCAACTGAAAAATTAAAAATGGCTCGTTACACCGGACCCAAAACCAAAATCAGCCGCCGCTATGGCGTGTTCCTCGGCGGATCGCCGAAGGCCTTCGAAAATAAAAGCTATCCTCCAGGCCAACACGGCCCGAAGGGCTCACGCCGCAAGCAGACCGATTACTCGATCGCCCTCGCTGAAAAGCAAAAACTCCGCCACCAGTATGGAGTCCTCGAGCGCCAGTTCCGCCGCTACTTCGAGATCGCCAGCCGCCGTCGTGGCGTCACCGGCGTGATCCTGCTCCAACTCCTCGAGACCCGCCTCGACAATGTCGTTCAAAAAATGGGCTTCTCGAAAACCCTTCGTGGAGCTCGCCAGATGGTCGGCCACGGCCATGTGACCGTCAACGGCCGCAAGACCAACATTTCCTCGATGAACCTCAAGGCCGGCGATGTCGTCGCCGTTAAGGAGAGCGAAAAATCCAAGCGCCTCGGCAAGCGCGGTGTCGAACTCACGCAGATCGTCACCGTTCCCGATTGGCTGCTCGTGGATAAGGAAAACCTCAGCGGCACCATGGTCCGCATCCCCTCCCGCGAGGAGATCAATCCCATCGTCAACGAACAACTCGTCGTCGAACTTTACGCGCGTTAATCCCGCGCTTTTGGCTTTCCCGCCAAATGCAAAACGCATCCCGCTCCGGTGGGATGCGTTTTCTTTTGCCCACGGAATAGCCCGCACTTGCCAGCCGCCAACCCATTTCTGAAATTAGGGCCATGACGCATTTCGAAGACGAGGAACTCCGGTGGTTCTGCGTGAAAACCAAGCCCCGCAGCGAATCCGCCGCCCGTCGGATGCTCATGCGCGATGTCGGCATTGAGGTCTTCTGCCCGATGATCCGGTTCGAGAGGGCCCGGAGCAGCGGCAAGGTGAAGGTCACCGAGGCCATGTTCCCCGGCTATGTTTTCGCCCACTTCAACTACCGCGCCCAGCACCGCCGTGTCCAAGGCACGCTTGGCGTGAGCACCATCGTCCGCTTCGGCGGAATCCCCTCCGTCGTTCCTGACGAGATCGTCGCCGGCCTGCGCGCCTCCGTGGTCGACCAGGAAACCATCGAAATCCCGACCATCATTCAAGTCGGCGAAGAGGTGCAGTTGCTCGAAGGCCCCTTCACCGGACTCCGCGCCCTGGTTACCCAAGTCCTCCCCGCCCAAGAGCGCGTGAAAGTCCTCCTCGAAATCCTCGGCATGGAGCGCGAAGTCGAAGTCGAAACCTCCCGCGTCCTCCCCAAAATCAGCCACCCGCTCGCCGCCCGCTGAAGCCAGAAGGGCGCACGGTTGTCTTTACGGCTCTTGGGTCGGCGTTGGAGCCGGCTTCGCGGCCGGTTTGCGGGGGATCGCTCGCATGTTCGGGTAGCGCATGACGGGAATTTCGCGGAGGGCTTGGATTTGCACTTTGGCGATGCCGCGATCGTAGGTGCCGAGTTGCTTGGCGGCGACGACGCTCAAGTCGATGATGCGCCCCCGCACGAACGGCCCGCGGTTGTTGATACGGACGACGACCGATTTACCGGTTTTCAAATCCGTCACCCGCACCGGCGTGTGGAAGGGGAGTTTTTTGTGCGCGGCGGTGACATCGCCTTGGCGGTAGGTCTCGCCATTCGCGGTGAGGCGGCCGATCCAGCGTCCGCCATACCAGGAGGCAATTCCGGTCTCGGGCTTGATGGGGGCGTCCACATAGACATGGGATTCCTTGCCGGGAATGCGCTCGAAGGTTTCCTTCACCGATTGGCAGCCGGAGAGGAAGGCCAGGAGGGCGAGCGCGGCGGTGATTTGGAAAAAGACTCGGGTCATTTTTGGGGCAAACCGGCGTCGTATTTCGACAACCGGCCGATCAACTCGGGTGGGATGTGTGCCGTGATCATGGCGCTGGCTTCGCCGTATTTCAAATCCAGAACATGGCCGACACGGTGAATCTCCGCGAGCAGCGCCTGCTCGGTGAGCGGAATCTCGAAACGCCCCTGCATCCGCCAAGCAGCCAGCCGGATTTCGAGTTCCTGTATGAGTTGTGGCATGCCATCGCCGGTGCGGGCCGAGACCGCCACACTGCCGGGATGGCGCGCGAGGTTGGCCTGAACGATCTCGGGGTCGGTGACGAGATCGCATTTGTTGAAAACCATGATCGTCTGCTTGCCCTTGGCATCGAGTTCGCCGAGCACGGCATCCACCGCTTCGATCTGGTCGGCGTGGCGTGGATGGGAGAGGTCCACCACATGCAGGAGGAGGTTCGCCAACTGGACCTCCTCGAGAGTCGCCTTGAAGGATTCGATGAGCGTGTGCGGGAGCTTGCGGATGAAACCCACGGTGTCGGTGAGCAACACCTTCTGATGGTTTGGCAGCGTCAGCTGGCGGGTGGTGGGATCGAGCGTTTCGAAAAGCCGATCGCGGGCCTCGACGGTCGCGCCGGTGAGCCGGTTGAGGAGGGAGGATTTGCCGGCATTCGTGTAGCCCACGAGCGAGATGAACGGCCAGTTGTGGCGCAGGCGGCCCTCGCGGGTGCGCGCCCGGGCGGCGAAAATGTCGAGGATCAGCTGGCTGCGGTCGATGACCTTCCGGTGGATGATTTCTTCGAGATTTCGGCTCTGCGCGGGCGATAGCTCATCGTCGAAAATCACGGAGGTCGCCTGTTTTTCTTTGGAGGATTTGGCGATTTCCTCGGCCTTGCCTTTGCCGATGTAGAAAGGTGCAGTGGGTTTGTCTAACCGCTGGATGACCGTATCCACGACCTTCGCCCCGGCGGTATCGGCGAGCAGGCGGAGTTCCTCCAGCGAGTCCTGCAAATCCCAGCGCGAGACGCCCTCGTGCTCGAGTCCGACCAGAATGACGCGCTCGGTGGCGGGGATCATGGGGCTTGGGCCGCGAGGATTTCGAGGGCTCGCGACAGGGCGGATTCGGGTTGGGGGAGGGTGCTCAAATCGAGTGAGGGAAAATGAAATTGCGTGCGGCACCAGGTCAATTGGCGCTTGGCGTAGCGTTTCGTCGCAGTGGCTATCGCCTCGCGGCAGGCGTCGAGGGAGGTTTTGCCAGCGAGGAATTCCTCGATGTCGCGAAACCCGATCGCCCGGCGGGCGCCGTCTCCAGCGCGGTTGGCGGCATGGCGGACTTCCTCGATCGCTCCGCCGGCGAGCATTTGGGCGACATTCGCCTCGATGCGGTCCCGCAAATCCTCGCGTTCGCGAGTGAGCACGAGGCCGCGAAAATCGTTGGAGGGATTTTTCCAGGTGCCCCGCAATTCCGCGAGCGGGCGTGAGGTTTGAAGCACGATCTCGAGGGCGCGGTGGACGCGGACGGGATTTTTCAGGTCGAGTGTTGCCAGACAGGCGGGGTCGGCTTTTCCCAATTCCTCGACCGCTTGGGCGAGCGGCATGGCGGAAATCCTCGCGCGGAGGTCGGGATCGACGGGGGGCATTTCGGCGAGGCCGTGGGTGAGGGCTTTCAGGTAAAGGCCGGTGCCGCCGACGAGGATAGGAAGTTTGCCGCGCGAGGAAATGGCGGCGAGGGTTTCGCGTGCGGCCTTGGCGTAGCGTGCGGCGTCGAAATTTTCGCTCAAATCCAAAAAACCCACGAGGTGGTGGGGAACGGCGTCGAGTTGTTCGGGGGTAGGCTGGGCGGTGAGAACAGGTAGCCCGGCGTAAATCTGGAAGGCGTCAGCTCCGAGGATTTCGCCATCGAGGCGCTCGGCGAGTGCCAGGGCGAGGGAGGATTTGCCGACACCGGTCGGCCCCGTCACGATGACCGGACGGGGCCTTTCGGCGTTTGAGTTTTTCTTATTCAGTGGCGGCGGCGGGCTCGGCGGGAGCGGCCGATTCCTGCTGGCGCTCGGAGCGACGCTCCTCGACGGCTTTGGCTCCGCTGACGACGAGCTTGCGGCCCATGAACTCCTTGTCGTGGAGTTCGGTGACGGCGCGCTTGGCCTCATCGATGGATTGCATTTGGATGAAGGCGAATCCCTTTGAGCGCATCGTGTGACGGTTCACGACGATCTCGACATTCTGGACGCTGCCCACTCCGTTGAAGAGTTCGAAGAGATCGCTCTCGGCGGCGTCGAACGACAAGTTGCCCACATAGAGGCGCGGCGAGGTGACCTCGACGACTTCGGGTGAGCGCATGCCGGTCGGGCGCTCAGAACGGCTGCTCCGCTCGCGCGGGGCGCGCTCGTTGGAGTCGTTTTCGGAGGAGCGGGGACGGCGTTCGCGTTCGGTGCGTTCCGTGCGGGCGAGACGCTCGGGTTCGTCTTTTTTGCCGGTGAAGAAGCCGATGATCTTCGAGATCAAGGAGGTCTCTTTTTTAGCAGGTTTTTCGTGTTGCTGTGTGGAGCGGGGCGTGCGGTTCGGGCGATCTTGACGGCGCCCTCCGCCGCGTCGCGGCGAGCGGCGTGAACCGCTCGGTGAGTATTCTGATGACATGGTTGTGTGTATTGCGTTGCGTTGGCGGTCGGTGCGGACGGGGAGTCCTCCCCGTAAAAACGGCACGACCGCATGTTGGGCCTCAGGCGATGCGTATCCCCTTGAAAATGCGTGCTGAACACACGCCGCAAGGAACATGAATGACGCGATGAACTCTGACCAATGACCAATAAAAACTGGGTCGCCGGAACTGAATTGCATAAACGAAAACGCCTAAGGCTCGTGCAAACTCCCACACATCCCCCGCGAACTCAAGGAGCAATTTGGCGCCAATTCAAGTGCCCCGCGTGTTGCCGAAAAGGCGGATGTGCAGGCGGTCGCAGAGGCGGTGGCCGTGGCGGAGGCACAGGCCGACGAGCATTTCGCGGCGGGAATCGATCGTGGCGGGGTCGGTGCCCTCGGGCATGAGGAGGATTTTCGAGGAAGAAACTGAGAGCCCGGTCGCGGCGAGGATGGCGTGGATTTCGGGGAGGTCGGCTTCGCTCGAAACGACGAACTTGAGCTGGAACGGATAAGAGGTCAGCCACTCGCGGAGAATTTCGGGGCGTTGGCGGGATTTTTCGTGGCGCTCGATCCAGGCGGGTTCGATCGAGCCGGGCTGTGGGGTGGAGTCGGAGAGCTTCGGGCTGATTGAGGCGAGGTCGCACGCGATGCGAGCGGGGGCGACGGTGCCGGCGGTTTCGATCGTGATGTGTTTGCCGGCGGCGCGGAGTCGGGCAGCGAGTTCGTGAATGCCGCGGGCGACCATCGGCTCGCCGCCGGTGAGAACGACATGGGCGGCGGGATGTTTTTCCACCTCGGCGAGGATTTGGGCGACCGACATCTCGGTGCCCTCGGGACTCCACGAGGCGTAAGGAGTATCGCACCAGCGGCAGCGCAGGTTGCAGCCGGAGGTTCGGATGAACACCGACGGCACGCCGGTGAGTTCGCCCTCGCCCTGCACCGAATAAAAAATCTCGGAGATCAGCATGGCTTCGAGGGAAGCGGGCCGGTGGCGAGGTATTGGGTGGAATCGGGTAAGCCCGCGAGTTGGAACGCCTCGCGGCGTTCGACACAAGTGCCGCACTCGCCGCAGTGCGTTTCACCGCCGACATAACACGACCAGGTTTTGGAAAAATCCACGCCGAGTTCGGCTCCGCGGCCTGCGATTCCGGCTTTGTCCATCGCGATGAACGGGCGAAGCACCGAGACTTCGGCATAGGTGCCGAGTCGGATGGCGTCGGACATGGCGCGCATGAATTCCTCGCGGCAATCGGGGTAGATTGCGTGGTCGCCGGCATGCGCCGCGATCACGAGGCCTGAGGCGTTTTTGCTTTCAGCGAAGCCGGCAGCGATTGAGAGCATGATGCCATTGCGAAAGGGAACGACGGTTTTTTTCATCGTCTCCTCCTCGTAGTGGCCTTTCGGAATTTCGCCGCCTTTTTGGAGAAGGTCGGACTCGAATTCGCGCCCGATGAAATCCAGCGGCACCGTGATGTGCGGAACGCCGCAGGATTCGGCCTGCCATTTGGCGAAGGGAATCTCGCGGTCGTTATGCTTCGCGCCGTAGTGGAAGCTCAACGCCGCCACGACCTCGTGCTCCCGCTGGGCGTGGTGAAGCGCGACGACGGAATCCATCCCGCCGCTCAGGAGCACGACGGTTTTCATGCGAGATTAGTTGATGCCAACGGCGCGGAGTTTGTCTTCCACATGGCGGAAGTGCCGGTCGGGCGAGCAGGCGTGTTGGATTTCCTCGGCCGAGAGGTGGGCGGAGACGGTGGGTTCCTCGGAGAGGTTTTTGGCGAGGCCGCCGCCTTCTCGCCAGGTTTTCATGGCGGCGCGCTGGACGGCTTCGTAGGCGGCTTTGCGCTCCATGCCCTTCTCGGTGAGCATGAGCAGCGCGGCCTGGCTCGCGTAGAGGCCGCCGGTGAGTTCCATGTTCCGCCGCATGTTTTCGGGATAAACGATCAGCTTCGAGACGAGCTTCGTCAAAAGGGAGAGCATGTAGTCGAGTAGGGTGCAGCTGTCGGGCAGGATGATGCGTTCGACCGAGCTGTGGCTGATGTCGCGCTCGTGCCAGAGGGCGACATTTTCGAGGGCGGCCATGGCGTTTCCTCTGATCACGCGGGCGAGGCCGCTGAGGCGTTCGCCGGTGATCGGGTTGCGCTTGTGGGGCATGGCGCTGCTGCCTTTTTGCCCTTCGCTGAAATACTCCTCGACCTCCAAAACCTCGGTGCGCTGCAGGTGGCGGAATTCGGTGGCCCAGCGGTCGATGCTCGAGGCGATGATTGCGAGCGTGGTCATGAACTCGGCGTGGCGGTCGCGCTGTATGATTTGAGTGGAGAGGGCGGCGGCTTTGAGGCCGAGCTTTTCGCAAACGGATTTTTCCACGCGGGGGTCGAGGTGGGCGTGGGTGCCGACGGCGCCGCTGATTTTGCCAACACGGACGCGCTCGCGCATTTCGCGGAGGCGCTCGAGCGAGCGGGAGAATTCGTCATACATCAACGCCATCTTCAGGCCGAAACTGATCGGTTCGGCATGGATGCCGTGGCTGCGGCCGATCATCGGGGTGAATTTGTGCTCCTTCGCGCGGATGGCGACGGCCTCGCGCAGGGCGAGGAGATCGGCTTCGAGCAAATTGCAGGACTCGAGCATCTGCACCGCGATGGTGGTGTCGAGCAGGTCGGACGAGGTGAGGCCTTGGTGAATCCAGCGCGAGGCGGGGCCGACATACTCGGCGACATTCTCGAGAAACGCGATGACATCATGGTTCGTGCGTTTCTCGATCTCGCGGATTTTTTCGATGTCGAAAGCTCCCTTGGCGCGGATTTCGGCGGCGTCGGATTTCGGGATCGTGCCGAGTTCGGCCATCGCCTCACAGGCGAGGGTCTCGATCTCGAGCCAGATTTCGAGTTTTCGTTGCTCGGTCCAAATGGACCGCATTTTCGGCAGGGAATAGCGTTCGATCATTGATCGCGAATCAAACCACCGATGAGCGGTCGCGCCAATACCGGAGTGAGGGGGAGTTTTTGCCTAAGAATTCGAAGCATTGTTTGACAAGCTAAAATATGCTCCATATTTGTAGCACAATGAAAACAGCCTCCGTCCGTGATCTTCGAAACCACTACACGCAGCTTTTTTCCTGGATTGGTGCAGGCGAGGAAATTGTGATCACCCAGCGCGGTCGTCCGGTAGCAAGGTTGTGTCCTGAGCCAACGGCAGCCTCCTCCCCGCGAGTCAGTTGGGGAGAAAGTGCGACCATGCGTCGTGACCGATCCCAAGAAATCACCCTGAGTGCTGAAGAATCCAACAAGATCCGAAACGAGGCGGGGGGACAATGGTAGCGGCGGCAGATACGAGTTTTCTATTTTCCGTTTACGGAAACGATATTCACACCCCGCGAGCCTTGGAGTGGCTTCGTAAAAAAGAAGCCATGATTGTGATCTCGGATCTAGCGGATTACGAGCTTTCCAATGCCTTGCGCTTCGCGGAATTCTCGAAGCGCCTGAGGGTTGGGGATGCAGCGGTCTTTTGGGCCCAATATGAAGCCGATCGTGAAGCTGGAAGAGTTCGTATCGAAATCTGCAATCTGGCGGCACTCATTTCCGAGGCACGCCGACTTTCGGCAACTCATACACTACGGTCGGGAAATCGGGCATTTGATATCCTTCACGTCGCTGCCGGTTTGCATTTGAAAACAAAGCATTTCCTAACTTTTGACGCGAGGCAGAAAAAACTCGCTGAGGCCGAGGGGTTGGTCGTGCCGTTTTAGACTCAAGACGCTCTGTTCTTGGGGCAAAAAAAGGCGGCGGAGGACTCACAGAACCTCCGCCGCCTGATCTTAGTTTCCGCTAATCTTTAGATGGCCTTGTCTCCGGTCTCATCGGTGCGGATGCGGATCGCTTCGTCCACAGGAGAGACGAAAACTTTTCCGTCTCCGATTTTTCCGGTTTTGGCGGATTTCACGATGGCTGAGAGGGCGCCGTCGAGCGTGGAGTCTGCCACGACGACTTCGATTTTGATCTTCGGCAGGAAGTCCACGGTGTATTCACTGCCGCGGTAGATTTCGGTGTGGCCTTTTTGGCGGCCGAATCCTTTGACTTCGCTAACGGTCATGCCCTCGATCCCGAGATCGGCGAGCGCTTCTTTCACCTCTTCGAGTTTGAAGGGTTTGATAATGGCTTCGATTTTTTTCATTGGAATAATTGATAAGTGGTTTGGGTTCGTCCCGACCGGCGGCTGCGTCCTGCGACCGCACGGCCGGGATGAGATGGGTTATTTGTCGAACAGGTAGCCTTCTTCGCCGTGTTCGGCGGTGTCGAGGCCTTCGGACTGCACTTCATCCGAAGCTCGGAGTCCGATGGTGAATTTCACGATGTAGGCGATGATCGCTGTGGCGACAACCGAGAGAACGATCGTCAGAATGCTGGCCTTGATTTGGTTCATGAGGAGGCCGTCTTTGAGGCCCTCGACCACAGCATTGGCCTCGGAGGAGGCGAAGACGCCGGTGAGGATGGCGCCCAGCGTGCCGCCCACGCCGTGGACGCCGAAGGTGTCGAGCGCATCATCGTAGCCGAGCATTTTCTTCAGGTAGACCACTGCGAAGAATGGAATGATACCAGCGGCGACCGCCATGATCATGGCGCTCGACGGGGTAACGAATCCAGCGGCAGGTGTGATGACCACGAGGCCGGAGACGATGCCCGAGCAGAAGCCCAGCACGCTGGGTTTGCCCCGGGTGATCCATTCGACCGCGGCCCAGACGAATCCGGCGGTGGCGGCGCAGAGGAAGGTGGTGGTGAAGGCGTTCGCGGCGATGGCGTCGGCGCCGAGCGCGGAGCCCGCGTTGAAGCCGAACCAGCCGACGAAGAGCATTCCGGTGCCGATCATGCAAAGCACCATCGAGTGAGGGGCCATCTGTTGTTTTCCGAAGCCGAGGCGTGGCCCGAGGATGATGCAGAGGACGAGCGCGGACCAGCCGGAGCTCATGTGAACCACCGTGCCGCCGGCGAAGTCGATCGCCTTGATGCCGGCATCAGGGTTGAGCGGGCCGCACATGAAGCCGTTGACGGCCCAGACCATGTGGGCGAGCGGGAAGTAGACAACAAACATCCAGATCGCGGTGAAGAGGAGAACCGCCGAGAATTTCATGCGCTCTGCCGTGGCGCCGAAAATGAGCGCCGGGGTGATGATCGCGAAGGTCAGTTGGAACATGGCCCAGATGTAATCCGAGATCCAGTAGTAGCCCGCGCCGACATTGCCGGGCTTCATTCCGTTGAAGCAGGCTTGGGCGAGGTCACCCAAGAAGGCGTTCCCGCCCGAGAAAGTGAGGCTGTAGCCGCAGAGGAACCAAAGAATTGTTACCAAACCGGCGATGCCCATCGTCATCGCGAGGATCGAGAGGACATTCTTGGAACGGACGAGGCCACCGTAGAAAAGCGCCAAGCCGGGAAGCGTCATGAAAAGCACGAGTGCCGTGCTGGTCATTTGCCACGCACTGTGACCGGGGCCGGGGCCGGCGACCTTGGAGGCGACATCCGGCGTTCTAGCCCCGTTGTTCACATAGGCCTCGAGGTCCGCGATGCGTTGTTCCATCGTCGGCTCGGCCGGAGCAGCCTCGGTGGTTTCGACGACGACCGTTTCGGTGACGACGGCGACGGCTTCCTGCGCGAAGGCGGGGTTTATTGTGAATAGACCGCTTGCTGCAATAGCCAGCGCGGCGATCCCTGATTTGATGAGTGTTGTTTTTTTCATTGATGCTGTGTTTTGCACCGCTCTTTGCGGTTCGGGCGGTCTTTAAGCAAACGCCGTGCCAGCCAGTCGTGCGTAGGGGAAAGGAGATTTCGACTGCGAAAAAAACAACATCCGCGAGAGGCGTGTTGTTTTTTGATCAGGCTGGGTCGGACCTTCACAAAGTAGGGCAGGCGTCCCGCCTGTCATCGATAGTTTCTGAACGCGGGAGGGACACCCGCGCTACTTAATCGCCCGAGAGCATCGCGCGGAGATTCGCGAAGGACATGGCGACATCTTCCTCGGCCACGGGCTTCGACATGATGTCCTCGTAGGACTCGGCGTGGACCCCTTCGCCTTCGATTTCCTTGAGAAACGGGCTGGGGCGGCAGTGCATGGCGGAGCCGAATTTCATGCGGTTGCGGCAATGCGTGATCGTGAGGGATTTCATCGCACGGGTGATGCCGACATAGAATAGGCGGCGCTCCTCGTCCACCGTGCCCTCGCTCTTGGAACGCTCGTGGGGCAGGAGCCCGTCCTCGGCGCCGACTAGAAACACATGGGGAAACTCCAGGCCTTTCGCGGCGTGGAGCGTGATGAGTGTGACGCCCTTGCCGTCGTCCTTTTTGTCCTCTTCGCGTTCGCGGTTCAGTGAGAGTTCATCAAGGAAATCCTGCACGGTTCCGCGCCGCTTGGACTGGTGATTTGCCAGGGCATTCAGGATTTCTTTCGCTCCGGCCTCGCGGTTCAGCGCCTCCTCGGGCGTTTTGCAACTGCGTTTGAGGTCGTCGAAATAACCAGACTCCTCGAGGTAACCCGAGACGATCGCGCAGGCGTCCGCGCCGGGTGTGAGGAGGTGGATGCGAGTGGCAGCGAGATCCTCCGCAAAGGAACGGATGGCCGCAGCGGTCTTGCGCGAAACCTCGGGTTCAAACGCCGGATCGGTGAGTGTGTCGAACAGGCTGCGATGGGCTTTGGCGCTTTGCTCGAGGGCGATCTCGACCGAGGTTGCACCGATGCCGCGCGGGGGGGTGTTGATGATTCGCAGGAGCGAAATGTCGTCCTGCGGGTTCACGAGGCAAGTGATCGTGGCGAGGATGTCCTTCACCTCGCGGCGGTCGAAAAAACTTTTCCCGCCAACGAGCCGATAGGGGATTTTCATGCGGCGGAGATTTTCTTCCAGTAGGCGAGATTGGGCGTTCATCCGGTAGATCACTGCGAAATGCTCCCACGGCAGGCCGCTCGCATTACGGATCGCGCCGGCCTCAGCGACCACAAACTCCGCCTCGGTTTTGTCATCGGGCACAGAGACAACATGGACCGGATCGCCGCCTTGGTTCGGGCTCCAGAGGTTTTTCGCGCGGCGGCGGGGGTTGTTTTTGATGAGCCGGTTCGCGGCGGTGAGGATTTGGTTGGTGCTCCGGTAATTTTGCTCGAGCCGGACGATCTCGGGATTGGGGAAATGTTTTTCGAACTCGAGGATGTTCGAGACCTCCGCGCCGCGCCACCCGTAGATGCTTTGGTCGTCATCTCCCACCACGCAAACATTGGGAGGTTCGCCCGAGGCGAGAAGGCTCACCAAATCGAGTTGGAGGCGGTTCGTGTCCTGGAACTCATCCACGAGCATTTGGGAAAACCTTCCGCGCCATTTTTCGCGGACGGATGGGTGGTCGTTCAGGAGTTTCACCGCCTGCACGAGGAGGTCGTCGAAATCCATGGCATTCAGAGCGTGGAGTTCGCGGTTGTAGCGGGAATAGACGGCGCCGATCACGGTCTCGTCATCCTGCGGCGGGGCCCAGCCATTATTCTTGGCTTTGCTGATGAGATTTTTGGCGAGGCCTGGGTCGAGCTTTTCGTCCTTCGCCGTCACGCGGTTGATGACCTTTTTGATGAGCCCGAGTTGGTCGCCCTCGTCGAAAATCGTGAAATTATTTTTGTATCCAAGCTTATCGGCATCGGCCCTGAGAATGCGCATGCAGAGGGCGTGGAAAGTTGAGGCCGTGATATCGGCCGCCTGCTCCTCGGTGAGCATTCCGGCAATTCGCTCCTTCATCTCGCGGGCGGCCTTGTTGGTAAAAGTGACGGCGAGGATTTTCGAGGCCGGGGTGCCGGTGGAGACGAGCCAAGTGATGCGCGCAACGATCGTGCGGGTTTTTCCCGTTCCCGCACCGGCGAGGATCAGCAGGGGGCCGCTCTCATGGGTGGCGGCGCGTTGCTGCTCAGGGTTGAGGTCATAGAGTCGGAAGCGGGACATGGTGAGGGAATGTCTCCGCTCCGGCGGACCCGCTCAAGATTTCGCTGTCGCCGTCTCAATAATTCCTCGCGAGGCGGAATCCGATGACGCTGTATCGGGTATCTGGGCTGCGGCTCACGCGGCGCTGGCACTTGTCTTGTTGGGCTTGCTTGTTCCAGTTGTTCTCGCTGCGAATTCGATGGGCGGTGCCGGTTTCATCCCGGTCCCAGCACCATTCCCACATATTCGAAGTGATCTCGTAGATTCCCAGTTCATTGAAATACGCGCCGAAGGGCCGGTAGTCCCCGAGCTCGATTTTCGGCTCGGCGGTTTGGTCGTTCTGGGGCGGGCTTGTGACCGATTTGATGGCGAGCACACCGCCGTTGGCAGCCCATTCCCATTCGGCCTCGAGCGGCAACCGGTAGCCGTTCGCCTTTTCGTTTCGCTTGATCCATTTCGAGCCGCTGGCGCCATAGTCTCCCTTGCGGAAAACCGAATCCTCGATGTGGTAGACCGGCTCTATGGCCTCGTGCTCGCTTTTGGCGTTGCACCATTTCACAGCATCATACCAACTCACTTTGGTGATCGGGCGGAAGTCGCCATTGCGCTGCCCTTCACCGAGGTCGTAGCCGTTGGAAACTCCCCACACGCGCACCCATTCCCACTCCTCGTGCATCACGGGATATCTTCCGATCTCGAAGGTTTTCACTACCGTTCCCTTCAATTCCGAAAACTCCGGCAGCGTTCCGCCTTTCACCTCGATCAGAATGGTGCCGCCGCCTTCTATTTTCGGAGTCTTATGAAAGGCCAAAAGAATCCGTTTGCGGTCACCCAGCTTGCGAGCGCCAAGTTTTTCAAGGTCGGCATCGGTGAGTTCGGCGAGGATGTCGTCCGTCACGCCCTCGTCCGTGAAGGATTGGAGGAGATGCTCGAGATGGGTTGTTTCCAGCGCGGTTTTGAGTCGGATGTTCATCGTCGTAAAAAAATCACTGGTTGCGTGCGAGGCGGAAACCGATGACGCCGTAGCGGGTCTCCGGGCTGCGGCTGATGCGGTAGCGCACGGTGCCGTGGTTGGCGTGGTGGTTCCAACTTCCGCCGCGGATGCGGTGCGCGGAGCCACTTTGATCCATGTCCCAGCACCATTCCCACACATTGCCGCTCATGTCGTGGAGACCGAGCTCGTTGGCGTTTTTCAGACCGACTGGCTTCACGCCGCCGTTGGAGTTTTTTTCATACCAGCCGACCTCCTCCGGCTTGTCGCTGCCGCTGAAGTTGTGGCCGTTGCTGAGCGGACCGCCGCGCGCGGCCCACTCCCATTCGGCCTCGGTGGGCAGTCGGTAACCTCTCGCCTTTTTGTGCCACGAGATGAGGCGCGAGCCGTCGGCGCCGAACTCGCCGTTGCGAAATATTTTCCCCTCCATGTAATAGACGGGCTCGAGGAGTTCGTGCTCGCTCTTGGCGTTGCACCACTTCACGGCGTCATACCAGCTCACATGCGTGACTGGATGGGAACTTCCGGTGCCGTAGCCGGTCTCGAGTTCATAGCCTTTCGCCAGCGCCCAAATCCTCACCCACTCCCACTCCTCCTGCATGACTGGATATTTGCCGATCTCGAAATCCTCAACGCGCAAGCCGCTGAGCTCCGAATCGGCCGGCATCACTCCGTCCCCCACGGAAATCATCACGGTTCCCGCGAGCGGAATGTCGCGGTTTTGCGAGAAGGCGCTGAGCAGGCGCTTGCGCTCGCCGAGTTTTTCGACGCCGAGTTCGCGGAGATCGCTGTCTTCGAGTTGGTCGAGGATGGCATCAGTGACGCCCTGTTCCTCGAATTTCGGAGTGAGGTGCTCGAGGTGCTCGGCTTCCAGGATGGCTTTCAGTTCATTTTCCATGACCCCAAAATGATGGGGCGCTGGGCCGAGGAAAGAGGGGTGATGACCCCTGTGAGACTACAAAATCTCGCGGCGGGCGAAGCGGGAGATGACCTCTGGAAAAAGGCGGTGCTCGGCATCCTGGATCCGGGCGTGGAGGGTTTCCGCCGTGTCGCCGGGCAGAATCGAGACTTCGCACTGAGAAATGATTTCACCCGTGTCCATGCCGCCATCCACGAAATGCACGGTGCAGCCGGTTTTTTCGACACCCGCTGCGAGCGCTTGTTTCCAAGCCTCCAGACCGGGGAATGCCGGCAGCAGGGAGGGGTGGATGTTGATAATCCGGCGGGGGAATGCCTCGAGCATCGGGGATTTCACCAACCGCATCCAGCCAGCGAGGACGATGAGTTCGGCCCCGCTCGCGCGGATGTCTTCGACGAGTCCCGTCTCGACTTCCTCGGAGAGTCGAGTGCGAAATTTCGGTTCGGAGACGACTTGCGTGGCGACGCCGAGATTTTCAGCGAGCGAGAGGAGACCGGCCTCCGGGTGGTCGGAGATGGCGAGGACGGGCTGGATTTTTAATTGGCCCGCCATCGCGGCATTCAGAATGGCTCGGAAATTTGATCCCTTTCCGGATCCGAGGACGGCGATCTTCAGTGGCTGCATGGCGCGGCACTATAATTGTCGGCGGCGGTTCGAAAAGTTTTCAATCAAGCGTGCCGAGTTGAGGATTGTTCAGTCGCGGGGTCGCGATTATTTGTGCCGGTCTTGCCAATGACTGTGAAAACCCGCCTCGCCTCGCTCCACAAGCAAGTGGACCGTGCGCTCGACCGCTGGCTGCCTTCCGAAAAAACCAAGCCGGCCAGTTTGCACCGCGCCATGCGCTACGCGGTTTTTGGCGGCGGCAAGCGGCTGCGTCCGGTTCTTTGCCTGGCCGCTGCGGAGGCTTGTGGTGGGAAAATTTCGGAGGCAATGGCCGCGGCCTGCGCGGTGGAGTGTGTCCATACCTACTCGCTCATCCACGACGATCTGCCCTGCATGGACGACGACGACCTCCGCCGGGGGCGTCTGACGACGCACAAGGTTTTTGGAGAAGCGGTGGCTGTTCTCGCCGGAGATGCGTTGTTGACGGTGGCCTTTGAAATTCTCGCCCGCACTCATAAAACCAAGCGCTACGACGCTGGAGATCTTGTTGCCGAACTCGCCCGGGCGGCGGGGAGTTTGTTTCTGGTGGGTGGACAAGTCGCCGACATGGAGGCCGAGAACCGCCTGACGAAGCCCGAGGAATTGGTTTTTATCCACCGAGGAAAAACCGCCGCCATGGTCGCTGCAAGCCTGCGACTCGGGGCGATGACTGCCAACGCCAAAACGGCCAAGGTCGAGGCGATCGGCAAATTCGGGGAATCCCTCGGCCTCGCCTTCCAGATCGTTGACGACATTCTCGACATCACCCAAACCAGCGAGCAGCTCGGTAAAAGTGCTGGCAAAGATGCCGCCGCCGGCAAGGCGACCTACCCGGCTGTTTTTGGAATCGAGAAATCCCGCCGAGAGGCTGCTCGACTCACCAAGGCGGCCCGCAAGGCCCTTGAGCCGTTTGGTAAAAAAGCCGACTTCCTTCACGCCATCGCCGACCAGCTTCTCGGTCGCGAGAACTAGCCTTCTATGCAACGAGCGATTTTCTTGGCGGTCTTTGGTGGAGCGGCGCTGGTGACAGCAATGATTTGCTGGGGTGCTTGGTTTTTTTTCATCCGCCCGATGGACGAGGCCGTCAAAACCGCCAACCGGCTCCAGCAGATTTTTTCCGAGCAATTTGAAATCACGCCGAGAATTTCCGCGAATGCCGGCGTGCTGTTTTCCCAAACCTCCCGTGTGGAAAATCTGGTCACGGCCCGCCGAAAAACCGCCATCCAATTGCCTATCGATATGCCACTCGAAGATGGGAGTCAGCCAATCGTGAGCGCTGAATTTCGAGCCGGAGCCGGAATCGCCGGGCGGGAAACCCTCGAGATGAATGTTCGCCGTGGTGGTCGCCAAGTGGATGCCCGAATCCCGGCCAACAAAATTCTCGACCTCCAATTGATCGGCTCGCCCATCGTGGATTCCTCCAAGACTTCTTGGGAAAACCTTCCAGATCGCACCCAGGCCCGCGTCCTTCGCCAACTCCGACTCGCTGCTCGAAAGCTCATTCTCGAGGAGGGTCTCCTTGCCGAAGCCGATCGCGAATTCCTCGCCCGTATTCAAGCGATCGCCGCCCAAGCCGATTGCGCCTTGGTCATTCAAAAATCCAAAGCCCCATGAGACTCCTCCTCGTCGACGGTCACTATTATCTCTACCGGTCCTTCTTCGCGATCCGAGGCCTAAAAAACTCTCGAGGCGAACCAACGAACGCCATCTACGGATTCCTCAAAGCCCTCCGGAAAATGCTCGCCGATGTGAAGCCCGACCGCGCCGCTGTCATCTGGGACTGCGGTCTTCCGGCGCGCCGCACGGAACTCCAGCCCGCCTACAAACAAAACCGCACCGAAATGCCCAACGACCTCCGCCCGCAGGAGGATTGGCTCCAGAAAAACACCCCGCTTCTCGGCGTGACCTGCCTGGAAATCCAAAACACCGAGGCTGATGACCTCATTGCCGCCTATGCCGTTCAAGCCCGCCGCGAGGGCGCCGAGGTCGTGATCGCGACGAACGACAAGGACATCCTGCAAATCGTAGGCGAGGGGATTTCGATCTATTCAACGGTAAAAAATGACATCAAGGAAGGTGGGTTCGCGCTCCTCGGGATCGAAGCCGTGCGTGGAAAGTGGGGCGTCGATCCCACGCACATCGCCGATGTTTTGGCACTCACTGGCGACAGTTCGGACAACATCCCAGGAGTTCCCGGCATCGGAGAAAAAACCGCCGCAGGACTCATCAATGCCCATGGAGGAATAACCCAAATCCTCGCCAACCCCGACGCCATCCCGAATCCCAAGCTCCGCGAGAAAATCACCACCCACCGCGACCTCATCCTCGCCAACCGAGAGATGGTCCGCCTCGACGACCACTTGGACCTCCCCGCGCCGTGGCCCTCGCTCGAAATACACCCCCGCTATCCCGAATTGATCGCCGCCATTCGCGACTGCGAATTCAAATCCCTGCTTAAGGAAATCGAGGACGAAGCCGGCGTTTCCAAAAAAGACTCAGAGCCTGCCCGAGTCCAAGGGGAGCTTTTTTGAGGCAGGGTTTCCGCTGATTGACCGCTGCATTTTAGCGGATTAAAAATTTTCATATGAAACCCCGCTCGCCATTTCCACTTTTCGCAGCCCTCGTTTTCCTCCTCCCTCTCGTCGCTTTTTCCCAGACCGCCACGCCAACCCCGAGCCCCACGCCGTCGCCCGTTTTGATTTACGACCTCGAATTGGAGAAAACCGGGCGCAGCGTGAACTATACCTTTTTCAAGGATGGTTTCCTCGTCGTCGATCCCGAGACAGCCACCTTTTCCTTGATCGTCGTGCTCACCGACCCGAACACCTTCAATTTTTATCAGGCAGCAGATTTTGTTTCTGGCAGCTACAGCGAGATTTTGGATTACGCCGACCGTCGGAATGTAGTCCTTTTTGGAACCACATCTGGGACCACTGCCACCACCGATAATGCGGCCCTGCAGGTTATCGGACCCATCGATAACAGTAGCAAAGTGGGCGGCGGCTTTCGCTCCGAGTATTCCGATAAAATGCGCGGCTATTTGCTCGCCTCCGGCCCAGAAGTTGAAGCCACAACGACCAACGGCACGACAACCGGTTTTGAGTATGGCTATGCAGGCTTCAGTAAGGCGAAGGCGGAATTCAACAAAGGACTTACCAAGGAAGTGAACAACCAATCCCTCGACGCCTCCGGGGCGGTCGATTTTCTCGAAAAATACCTCTCCGATCGCGGCATCCCCGGCCCGACTCCGACACCGAGCCCGACTCCCTCGAGTTAGGGGAGGGGTTATGGCTGAGCGTAAGCCTCAAGGGACAGAAGGGACTTTCAGGGACGAAAAACAACTTTCGTCCCCTGAGTCCCTTTCGTCCTCGCCCAAAGGCTTCATCCCGCCACACGGGGGCTATGAGCAACTCCACTCCTTTCAGAAAGCCCGAATTGTCTACGATGGCACTGTGAAATTTTGCGACCGGTTTATCGACAAAAGGTCACGCACCCACGACCAAATGGTGCAGGCCGCCCGCTCGGGCAAGCAGAACATACTCGAGGGCAGCCAGGCGAGCGGCACTTCCAAGGAAACCGAAATCAAACTCACCAATGTCGCCCGGGCCAGTCTCGAGGAATTGCTGGAGGACTATCGCGATTTCCTGCGTGTGCGCGGAATCGCCGAATGGCCCAAGGAGCATCCCCACACGCGCCGCCTCCGCGAACTCAACCGCCAACCCAACCCCTCCTACGAGACCTTCCAAAAGGGCATCGAGCATTCCGATCCGGCGATCGCTGCCAATGTGATGATCGGCTTGATCAAGCTCACCAACTATCTGCTCGACCAGCAACTCCGCCGGCTCGAACAGGATTTTTTGAAAGAAGGAGGCTTGCGCGAACGCATGACTCGCGCCCGACTTGCGGCGCGAAACCGGTAAGCGCGCCTACGCAACCCGCTGCATGAGGCCTACGAGGAGGCGGGTGAGCACCACGCTTTCGGAGCCTTGGCTGGTAACGAGTTTTTGGTTCGCCTCGGCGCAGCCTTGGAAGCCGTGTAGGAGTTCCTCGAGCGTGTAGTGGACCGAGTGTTTGGCGGCGAGGCCGAGCCCGTAGGTATTGAGCGTGCCGTCTTTTTTGCGGGGCAGGTGATTGGTCTCGTGGGCTGGAAGGCGATTCAAGTCACGGGCGAAAAATTGAGCCTCTGCTGGTGGGTGGAGTTTGTGGCGCACGAGAAGGCTTTTAGCCAAGAGCAGATTTCGCGTCGTGGGGACGATCGAGGCGAGCAGTATGCCGACGCCTTTTTCGCCTTGGTGGAAAAGATGCTCGAGCGTTTCCAGGGCCAGCGGGAGGTTTCGGGCGGAGATGGCATTGCCGAGATCGAAAATACCGCTCTCTCGCGTGGCGGGAACCAACTCGCGGATGTCCTCGGCTGTGATCTCGTGACCGGTGCCAAGGGAGACCTCCAGCTTGTCGAGTTCGGAGTGGAGTTGGACGGTCTCCAGACCGATCCGGGCGGCGAGCATTTCCACGGCGTCGTGAGAAATTTTGATCCCTCGCGAGCGGAGTTGCTGGGCGGTCCAAGTAACCACTTCCTCCTCGCCGGCGCCGAAGCCGAGCGAGGGCTTATCGCACATCAAGGTGTTGCCGGCCTTCGTGAGTCGTTTGTAGGCGCTGCGGCGTTTGTCGGCTGCCGGGGCGCTCATCAAAAAAGTCACGCCGTCCGGCAATCCGCCCTCCACGAGGTCGCAGAGGTGTTCGAGTTCTTCTATGACAGCTTCGGAACGCCCCGCAACGGTGTCGGCGAGGAATGAGGCGCTTTTCAACCACACAAGTTTTGTGCCGCCGAGGAAGGGGAGTGTGGAGAGGGCCTGCGTTGTTTCGCGGATGCGGGAGATCGAGGGATCGACCGTTTCCACCGCGCCATCGATCGTTTCCAAACCAAACGCATCGGCTCCGGGCGCGAGCTTAGCAGCGAGTTCGGAGGCTGTTTTTTTGACGGCCGCCTCGTCCGATCCGCTGACGAAATGGATGGGCGATGTGGTTTTTTTGGCGGGCACGGCGGTTGGAATTCGGGGCGAACCATGCCCCGCCCGCCGGACGATTGCAAAATTTCTTCGTGGCGCGGGCGAGGGTTTTTGTAGTCTGCTCAACCATGTCACAACGCAACCACACCAAGCTTTTCATTCCCGGCCCGATCGAGGTCTCCGAAAAAACCTACCGTGCGATGTGCCGTCCGATGATCGGCCACCGCAGCGGCGACTTTAAAAAACTCTACGGCGGCATCCAACCCCGCCTGCAGACGCTTTTCGGCACCACCCGCCCCGTCTTTCTCTCCACCTCCTCCGCCTGGGGCGTGATGGAGGGCGCGATCCGCAATCTTGTTTCGAAAAAAGTCCTGAACTGCATGTGCGGCGCTTTTTCCGACAAGTGGCTTGATGTTTCGAAGCGCTGCGGCAAGCAGGCCGAGGCCTTGCAGGTCGAGTGGGGCAGTCCGATCACACCGGAGCTCGTTCGCGAAAAGCTCGCCCAAGGCGGGTTCGATGCCATCACGCTCATTCACAACGAAACCTCCTGCGGCGTGCTCAACCCGCTCAAGGAAATCGCCGCCGTCGTGCGCGAATTCCCCGAGGTAATGTTCATCGTGGATAGCGTCTCATCCTTTTCCACCATGCCGATCTCGATGGATGAACTCGGAATCGATGTCCTCCTCACCGGCAGCCAGAAGGCCCTCGCGCTGCCTCCGGGCCTCGCGCTTTTTGCCGTCTCCGAGCGCGCCATGGAACGCGCCAAGACGATGGGCGACCGCGGCTACTATTTCGACTTCGTGGAATTCGCCAAAAACCAAGAGCAGGACATGACGCCCAGCACGCCGTGCATCTCGCTCATCTACGCGCTCGAGTCGAAGCTCGAGGACATCTTCACCGAGGGCGTCGAAGCCCGCCATGCCCGCCACGCCGCGCTGAACGCCATGGTTCACGACTGGGTGAAAGCTCGCGGCTTCGAGTTTTTCGCCCCCGAGGGCTACCGCTCCGTCTCGCTCACCTGCGTCGCCAACAACCGCGAAATCGACCTCGCCGAGTGGGTGAAGCGCCTCCGCGAGAAACACCGCATCGCGATCGACGGTGGCTACGGCAAGCTCAAGGGGAAAACCTTCCGCCTCTCGAACATGGGCGACGAAACGAAGGAGACGATCACCGAACTCCTCGCCGCCCTCGACGACACGCTGGCGTAAGTGCTGCGCTGACCTCGCTCACAGCCCCTTGTGCGAACCGTCGCAGTAGGGGGCGTTTTTCGTTTGCTTGCACTGGCAGAGCCAGGCGTCGCCGGATTTTTCTGCGGTGAATTTTTGTGGGGCGAAGCCGCTGCCTTTGTGGGAGCCGTCGCAGAAGGGCTGGTTTGCGGAGAGTCCGCAGGTGCAATACCAGTAGTCCTTGCCTTCCTCGAGGGTGACTTTCGCGGGGGCTTTGGCGGCGCTGTGTGGTGTGTTTTCCATGGAGACGAGTTTTCCACTCGATTCGCGGGAGGCAATCCCCGAATTTCCCCGCGTGCCGACTGCTGACCCACTTGCTCAAAAACTCAAATCCGTATTCGGCTACGATGCGTTCCGTCCTATGCAGCGCGAGATCATCGAAACCACGCTGGGCGGCCGCGACACCTTCGCGCTCCTGCCTACGGGTGGTGGAAAGTCCCTTTGCTTCCAACTCCCCGCGCTGATGGGCGAGGGGTTGACGCTCGTCGTCTCGCCGCTGATTGCGCTCATGAAGGACCAAGTGAGCCAACTCGAGGCGGCCGGTGTGGAGGCGACTTTTCTGAATTCCTCGCTCGGCGTGAAGGAGACGAAGGCCCGATTGGCGGATTTGCACCAAGGCCGCTACCGCCTGCTCTATGCCGCGCCCGAGCGGCTCATGCTAGACCATTGGAAGGAAAACCTTCTCGCGTGGAATGTCACCCGCATCGCGATCGACGAGGCGCATTGCATCTCCGAGTGGGGGCATGATTTCCGGCCCGAATACCGCCGGATCGCGAGTCTGCGCGGGTTGTTGCCCGATATTCCCGTGATGGCGCTCACCGCCACCGCCACTGAGCGCGTGCGCAAGGACATCATCCACCACCTCCAGCTCAAAGACCCTGCTGTTTTTGTGGCCAGCTTCAACCGGCCGAACCTCTCCTACCGCGTGATCGCAAAGGACCAGCCGATCCGCCAGATCGTCGAGTTCGTCCGCAAGCGCCCGATGGATGGCGGCATCGTCTATTGCGCTACCCGAGCGACCGCAGACCGCGTCGCCGAGAGTCTCTCCGAGCGAGGCTTTCCTGCGGTGCCCTACCACGCCGGGCTAACCAACTCCGAGCGCGCGCAGAACCAGGAACTCTTCATTCGCGACGAGACCCGCATCGTTTGTGCCACGATCGCTTTCGGCATGGGCATCAATAAACCCAATGTCCGCTGGGTCATTCACCATGACCTCCCCAAAAATATCGAAGGCTACTATCAGGAAACCGGCCGCGGCGGTCGCGATGGTCTCCCCGCTGATTGTCTCCTGCTCTTCAGTGCGGGGGACGCCGCCAAGCAGACCCATTTCATTGACGAAATCACGAACGACCACGAGCAGCGCGTGGCCCGCGAGCAATTGCGGTTGATGCTCCACTACGCCGAGTGTCCGAGCTGCCGCCGCCGCGAGCTTTTGGAGTATTTCGCGGAAAGCTACACCGAGCCGAACTGCAACTCCTGCGACAACTGCCTCCAGCCCCGCGAGAGCTACAACGCCACCACCCAAGCCCAGAAGCTTCTCTCTTGTGTTTATCGGGTTCGCCAAGGCGGCCGCTTCGGCGTGGGCATGAACCACCTCATCGAAATCCTCACTGGCGCCGACACCGAAAAAATCCGCCGCTGGGGCCACGACCAACTCAGCACCTATGGCATCGGCAAGGAACTCGCCCGCTCTGAATGGGGCGCGATCGGTCGCGAACTCATGCGCTCCGGCCTACTCGAGCAGGAGGCGGGTCAATTTCCCGTTATCGCCCTCACGGACGCCGGACTTGAAGCTCTGAAATCCCGCCGCGTGATCAGCCTCACGAAGCCCATGGCCTCGAAAAAAACCACCGCCCCCCGTGCCGGCGAGATCGAGTGCGACGAAACCCTCTTCGACCGCCTGCGCAAGCTCCGCAAACGCCTGGCCGACGAGCGCGGCGTGCCGGCCTATGTCATCCTCGGCGACAACGCCCTCCGCCAAATGGCCCGTGAGTATCCCCTTCGAGTTTCCGATCTGCAGGGCGTCGGCGGCATCGGTGAAAGAAAACTCGCCGAGTTCGGAGAAGTTTTTACCCGCGAAATCGCCGCCTATCTCGAGACTTATCCCAAGGTGGATTTTCGGGATTGATGCACGGAATATTTTTTGCATTCAGTTACTAAAATCTAATCATGTTCAGGTTGTGCCATTTCTGAATTTGAAATAAAAATTGACGACCTTATGACGGCTGGCAAATTGCCATCATGGTAAAAACACAGATACAGATTCCCGACCACCTTTTTAGGGAGGCCAAGCGGATTGCAGGGGAGTGTGAGATGAGTTTTGCCCAAGTGGTGCGAATGGGGTTGGAGGGAGTGGTTCGTCAATTTCCTGCCGCTCGCCTGTCTCCTGATGAGTGGCGTCCGCCTGGGCCTGTGGACATGGGAGCGCCTCGGGTGCCGGAGGAGCAGTGGGATGCGCTTTGCCATGGGGAAGAATGATGGTGAGTTTTGACACCAATCTGGCCGTTTATGCGATGAATACGGCCTCTGAATTTCACAGCTCCGCGCTTGGATTTATGACCTCCTTGGCGAAAAGAAAGGATGTGGTCGTGTGTGAACTCGTGCTGGTGGAGCTATATCTCAAGCTAAGAAACGAGCGGATTTTTCCGAGGCCCTTGTCGGCATCGCAAGCCACAGCGGTGTGCCAATCCTATCGGCAAAACAGACTATGGAAAATCGTGGAGGCGGCTCCAGTCATGGAAAATGTCTGGAAGTCGACAGGACAGGAGAACTTTGCATTTAGGCGGATCATCGATCTGCGATTGGCGATGACATTGCTGCATTCCGGCGTCACTCATTTCGCCACCTCGAATGTCAGGGATTTTCAGAATTTGGGTTTCGAGAAAGTTTGGAATCCACTTTTAGGAGACGCGTAAAAGCATTGCCCCCTCACGGCAGCGGGGCGTAGTGACCTTCTAGTATGACGATGGAGCGGGGTTGGAGCCGGTAGATGCTCATGTGCTGGAAGACAAGCGGTGGGTTTTTGCCGTGGGAATATGTGGTGTCGATGAGGAGAGACCAATTCACTTCGCGGCGGCGTGCGCCGAGGCGGTAGGGTATGACGGCATCGCGGGCGTTCATAAGAATAAGGAAGGAGTCGCCGCGTATCGCTTGGCCGTGATCGTCGCTTTCGGTGATCTGGTCACCAACTAGGCCCATGCCGAGGCTGCAGGCGTGGGTGCAGGCCCAATCGACATCCGACATCTCGGCGCCATCGGGCCGGAGCCAGTAGATATCCTTGATGTCGGTGCCGTGGATGGCGCGGCCTTGGAAGAAGTGGCGGCGACGGAAGACGGGTTGGGCGCGGCGGAGCTTGATGAGCGAGCGAACGAATTCGAGGAGGTCGAGGCGTTCGGCATCAAGTGACCAATCGACCCACGAGAGGGTGTTGTCCTGGCAGTAGGCATTGTTGTTTCCGGACTGGGTGCGGCCGAATTCGTCGCCGGCGAGAAGCATGGGAACACCTTGGGAAAGGAAAAGAAGCGTGAGGAAATTCCGACGCTGGCGGGCGCGGAGAGCAAGAATTCCGGGGTCGGTGGTGGGGCCTTCGGTGCCGCAATTCCAACTGTCGTTCAAGTCGCTGCCGTCCCGATTTTGTTCACTGTTGGCTTCATTGTGCTTTTGGTCGTAGGTGACGAGGTCGGTAAGGGTGAACCCATCATGGCAGGTGATGAAATTCAGGCTCGCGTGGGGGCGGCGCCCATTGTGGAGGTAGAGGTCGCTGCTGCCGGCGAGTCGGGTGGCTAGTTCGCCGACACTGGTGCCGGTGCCTTTCCAGAAACGGCGAATGCAATCGCGGTAGCGACCGTTCCACTCAGTCCAGAGCACCGGAAAATTGCCGACTTGGTAGCCATTTGGGCCAAGGTCCCAGGGTTCCGCGATGAGTTTCACATTCGAGAGGACGGGGTCTTGGTGGATGATGTCGAAGAACGATCCAAGGCGGTCCACCTCCCAAAGTTCGCGGGCGAGGGCGCTGGCGAGATCGAAGCGGAAGCCGTCCACATGCATTTCCTGAACCCAATATCGAAGCGAGTCCATGATGAGTTGGAGAACGCGGGGATGAGCGACATTGAGCGAATTTCCGCAGCCGGTGAAGTCGATGTAGCGCGAGCGGTCGGCGGCATCGAGCCGGTAGTAGCTGGCGTTATCGATTCCGCGCATGGAGAGGACTGGGCCGGTGTGGTCGCCCTCGGCGGTGTGGTTGTAAACGACATCCAGAATCACCTCGATGCCCGCTGCGTGGAGGGAGCGAACCATTTCCTTGAATTCGGCGACGGCATTTTCGGGTCCACTGGAGCAAAAGCGCGGGTCCGGCGCGAAGTAGCCAAGGGTGTTGTAGCCCCAATAATTCGTGAGGCCGCGATCGACGACATGCTTTTCATCGGCGCGGAAATGAACCGGCATCAACTCGACGGCGGTGACTCCGAGGCTTTGGAGATGGGCGATGGGAGCCTCGCAGGCGAGCCCCGCGTAGGTGCCTCGGAGTTTTTCAGGAACCTCGGGGTGACACTTGGTGAAGCCCTTCACATGAAGTTCGTAGAGGATGGTTTCGTGCCAAGGAGTGTTTGGCGGCGGGGTGCCATTCCAGTGGAAAGTGGGATCGTGCACGCGGGCTAGGGGAGCGCACGGTGCGGTGTTCGCCGCTGGATCGAGAAGTCGAGGGTCCCATCGAAAATCTCGCGCGATGGATTTTGCATAGGGATCGAGGAGGATTTTGTTCGGGTTGAAATACTGGCCGTCGGCTGAAGCATGTGGGCCATGAACGCGGTAGCCGTAGATGAGGCCGGGTCGTGCGCCGTGGAGGTAGCCATGCCAGACTTGGTTGGTTTTTTCCGGCAGGGAAATGCAGCGCGCCTCGGTGGATGAGTCGGGGGAGTCGAACAAGCAGAGTTCGACCTGCGTGGCATTTTCAGAGAACAGCGCAAAATTCACGCCCTTGCCATCCCAGGTCGCGCCGAGGGGTGAGGGCTTGCCGGGCCAGATCGTGTGGTGGTTGATCATCTTGCTGGCCGAGAGCGTGGAGCGGGAAGCCAGGGAGTGGAATGGGGACATACCAGCACGCCGAACTTGAGGCGTCGGTCTGGCCGTGTTACGCGTTGATGCATGGGCCTCGGTTTTTTTAAGAACTCGCAGCGCCTTTTGCTAAGCACCCGTAGCTCAGTGGATAGAGCACCGGTCTTCTAAACCGATGGTCGCTGGTTCGATCCCAGCCGGGTGCGCCAGTTTTTTATTCGGCGGTGCGGTTGGATTTGAAGAGGACGCCGAGAGCGAGAGTCACGGTGCTGCCGATGAAAACATAGTAGGGCCACGCGATGGCTGGCCACCACTCGGGCATGAGGATGCCGAAATTCCACTCGGCGGGGACGAGTTCGAAGCGCAGAAGGGCGGTGGGGTCGATGGCGGGGATTTTGACTTTGCCGAGGATGAGGACGGCGGCGATGCCGAAAAGCATGGCGATGACATTGGTGGCGTCGTTGCCGCGCGATTTGGTGAGGACGCCGAGGAGGAAGATGCCGAGCAGGGATCCGTAGCCGTAGCCGAGCACTCCGAGAGCGAGAGGGATGATGGTGATATTCGTCTCGAGCACGGCGTAGGCGGAGGCGGTGGCCACGAGAATCATGAGCCCGCCGAAGACGGCGGTGGCGGTGCGGGCGGCGCGGATGGACTCGGAGTCGGTCGAGGTTTTGTTGAAGTAGGGTTGGTAAAAATCGCGGATGAATGAGGTGGCGAGGGCGTTCAGGGCGGCGGAGGTGGAGCCCATCATGGTGGCGAAGACGCCAGCGACGATGAGGCCGCGGATGCCGACGGGCATTTCATGGACGATGTAGTGAGCGAAGATTTCGTTGTGCGCGGCGGGCAGTGAGGGGTCGGGCGAGCATTGGTAGTGGACCCATAGGAGGATGCCGACAGCAAGGAACGCGAGGACGATTGGGATGTCCGCAAATCCGCTGAGGATCAGGCTGAATCGGCTTTTCTTGATGTTCTCGGCGGTGAGCATGCGTTGGACCATGTCCTGGTCGGTGCCGTGGGTGGCCATGGTGAGGAATGTCGAGCCGAGCAGCGCCGCGAGAATCGTGTAGGGATTTTCCAGCATGGCTTTGAGGGCCTCGCCGAAGGGTTTGGTCGCCTCCCAGCCGGTTTGGAACATCGCGACTTTCCGGTCGTCGAGCATGGAGTCCACAGTGGCAAAGCCGCCAGGGATTTTTCCAAGGATGGCAAAGATGGCGAAAACCACAGCGCCGCACATGAGGCAGGCTTGGATGAGGTCGGTCCAGATGACGGCCTTGATGCCGCCGATGGCGGTGTAGAGCGTGGTGATGGCGGTGACGAAGACGATGCCCCAGAAGTAGGTCCAGAGCGTGATCTCGGCTCCGGGGAAAAGGTAGCGCCAGATGACGACGAGTATCACGCCGCCGAGGTAGAGGCGGACCCCGATGCCGAGCACGCGGCCGAGGAGGAAGATCCCGCTCGCCATGTTTTTCGTGCGGGGGCCGAAGCGGAGTGTGAGGTATTCGTAGATGCTTTGGACCTTGAATTGGAAATAGGGGGCGATGAAGAGGTAGGCGATGATGATGCGGGCAAGGATGGTGCCGATGGCGAGTTGGGCGTAGGCGAAGCCGAGGGTTTTGAAGCCTTCGGCGGGAGTGCCGAGAAATGTCGCGGCGCTGGTCTCGGCCGCGATGATCGAGGCGAGCACGGCCCACCAGGGGATTTTGTGCCCGCCAAGCGCGAACTCTTGGAGTGTGTCGTTTTTGCGTCCGGCGTAGAGGCCGATGCCGACGATGATGACGAAGTAGGCGAGGATCACTGCGGCGTCGATCGCCAGGGAGAAGCTGTTCATCAGGCCCGGAGGGTCTTAACCAGAACGACGGAGTTGCGCCCGCTGGCCTCGTATTTTTTCAGGCGCGCGGGGGGTAGCTCGGAAGGCTCGGCAGCGGAGAAGCCGCCTTTTTGCTGAAGGTAGTTGAAGGCCTGGGTGGAGAGCGCGAAGAGGGTCTTCACGCTTTTTTCGCGGGCGAGATTTTCGACGAAGGCCATGAGCTTGCGTCCGTAGCCTTGGTTCTCATGGGACTTGCCGACATGCAGGCAGGCGAGTTCGGCCGATCCGTGCTCGGGGTAGATGTGCAGGGCGACGCAGGCGACCGGAGTGCGGTCGATTTCGAGAAGCCAGTAGTCGCTGAGAGATTCGAGGATTTCGGTGCGGGAGCGCCGGACGAGTTCCTCGTTCTGCACCGACTGGCGGATGAGAGAAATGACAGCGCGGACATCCTTTTTGAAGATGCGGCGGATTTGCTGATACTCGTTCGAATAAACCATCGTGCCGATGCCTTCGTGGCTGAAAATCTCACTGAGCAGGGCTTCGTTGATTCCACCGTCGAGCACATGGGCGCGGGCCACGCCTTGGCGGCAGGCGCCGGCGCTGTTTTCCAGCTTGGAAATGATGCCCGGGGTGAAATCGGATTTCCGTTTTTTCACGAGTTCCTCGGCCTCGGAGATCGCCAGCTGTCTAGGCAAGGTAGCGGGGGTCTCGAAGGCATGCCCGGGGGCGAGGTAGAGGATTTTCGCGGCGTTGAGTTCCACGGCGACTTCGAGCGCGGTGCTGTCGGAATTCACGCGATAGGTGCGGCCTTCGCCGTCGAAGCCGAGCGGCGGAACGACGGGGATGATGCCTTCGTCGAGCAGGAGCTTGAGGGCCTTCACATCCACGCGCTCGACCCTGCCGGTGAATTGTTGGTCCACCCCGGCTAGGATGCCGGTGGGATGGGCAATGATGGCGTTGATGTAGGCGGCGCGGAGGTCGACCGAGCTGAGGCCTTCCATGATCTCGTTGGTGAGCCGAATCGCGGCGTCGATGCTGACTTGGAGTGTCGGCTCGTCGGTAATGCCAATGCCATCGGAGTTCGTGATCGCGAGGCCGCGTTGTTTGGCGAGGTTTTGGATTTGGTGGCTCGCGCCGTGGACGAGGACGACTTTGATGCTGAGAGAGCGCAGCACCGCGAGGTCGAGTAGAAGGTTTGGAAAATTCTCAGAGGCCGCGACCTCGCCGTCGATCGCGACCACGAAGATGCGCTCGCGGAAGAGCGGGACATATTGGAGGATTTCGCGCAGGTCGGAGACTTTCACAGCAGTGGTGTGGGCATTTAGCAGATGAGTCGGCCGCGCACACGAGAAAATGTGGCGATGTTCGGATGGTATCCAAAAACTCCTTATTGGAATCCACGCGCTCCTGGGCTAAGGGGTTGATTTGTGCAAGAACTCCGCACCAGACGACGCCGTAATCCTGAAGTTTGGCATAAGGCCAATCGCATGATTTCTGGATTCATTCTTTTGGGTGTGCTGTTGGTCATTCTAGCGGCCTTTTATCCCGAGTGGGTGCGCTACAATTCGCTCGCTTCCGAACTCGATGAAAAGCGTGCCATCCTTCAAGCGCAGGAACTCGATCGCGACCAGCGGGAGCGCGAGGTCCATTTGCTCCAAACCGACCCTGAATATGTCGAGATCATCGCGAGAGACAAAATCGGAGTGATGAAACCCGACGAGCAGGTTTTCCGCTTGGACGCGCCAGTTGCTTCCGAGTCTTCGGTGCGCGCCGTTCCAGACGCACCTTGATTTCCTTTGCCGCATTGGCATGGGCTGATAGCGTGCCACCCTTCTCATGAGTTTCGATCTTCAAACTTTGGATACCTCCGCTCTTCAAGGCCGTTTGGCCTCGTTGCGGAGGTTTCTTTGACTTACCGGCCCTGACCCAGCGCCTCGCTGAAATCGAGGCAAGAATGTCCGAGCCGGATTTTTGGGATAACCGCGAGCGTGCACAGCGCGATGTGGCCGAGGTTTCCTCGCTTCGCGGGAAAATCCAGCCCATGCAGGTGCTCGAGTCCCGTGCGGCCGACTTGGAGGTTCTTCGTGAACTGGCCGCCGAGGAGGCTCCGGAAAACCGCGCGACGGCCGAGAAGGAGGTCTGTTCGGAGTTCGATTCCATTTCCAAGGACCTCGACAAATTTGAAATCACGGCGCTGCTTTCCGGGGAGTATGACGGCTGCTCGGCGTTTCTCTCGATCAACGCCGGCGCGGGCGGCACGGAATCTTGCGATTGGGCTGATATGCTCTTGCGCATGTATCAGCGCTGGATGGAGCGCCACGGGCTGAAATTTGCCATTACCGACATCCAACTCGGCGACGAGGCCGGCATCAAATCCGCCACGCTGCATGTCACCGGCGAGAATGCCTATGGCTACCTGCAGACCGAGCGCGGAGTTCACCGTCTCGTCCGGATCTCGCCATTCGACTCGAATAAACGCCGCCACACTTCCTTCGCTGGCCTCGATGTGGTTCCCGAGATCGAGGATGTCCCGATCGAGGTCAACGAAGCCGATATCAAGCTCGATACCTTCCGAGCTGGCGGCAAGGGCGGGCAGAATGTGAACAAGGTCGAGACCGCCGTGCGCCTCACGCACACGCCTTCCGGCATTGTCGTGGCCTGCCAGGCCGAGCGCAGCCAAGGCCGCAACCGCGAACTGGCCCTCCAGATGCTCAAGGCGAAACTTTTCCAAATCGAAAACGACAAAAAGCGCGCCGAGATCGACCGCCAATACGGCGAGAAGGGTGATGTGGCCTGGGGAAACCAGATCCGCAGTTATGTCTTTCAGCCCTATCAGATGGTGAAGGATCTCCGCACCGGTGTGCAGAGCAGCGACATCCAAGCGGTGATGGACGGGGAGATCGATGCTTTCATCGAGGGCAAACTTCGCGGCCTGACCTACAAAAAAGGCGCTTCAACCAATGACGAGGATTCGGAGGAATAATCTTGGCGCTAATTGGCCGGAGCTATCCAAATAAAATTCAAAATCCTTCTTGTCCCGGTGGCATCTGATCTTTAGAAACCTGCCCCACCTGCTCCTCCACTTTAATGGCAAAAATCCTCACCATCGCGACGATTGCACTTGCAACAATCACAGCGTTACTCGGGCTTCTTAATAGGAATACGCTCGTTCAAACAAAGACCGACCTTGCCACTTCTCAAGGCGAGGTCGCTGCCACTAAAAAGTCACTGGAAGATACGAATGCTAAATTAGCGGATTCGCAAAAGTCGGTTGCCGAATGGACTTCAAAAAACGAAGCCTCCCAAGCCGAAGTCGCCAAGCTCAAGGCGGAAGTCGAGTCCAAGCAATCCGATATTGAATTAGCGAAGACCCAGCAAAACACGATCAACACCGAGAATGAAATGCTGAAGGGCCAAGTCGCCGAGTTGAAGACGGAGGGGGAGAAGCTTAATCAGGAGCTCACGACTCTGAAAGATGAGCCAGTCCGAGAGGATTTGGAGCAAAGTAAAATCAAGGTGAAGGAGCTAGAAACTCTCAACGAGCAACTCACCGCAAATCTCGAGTCGACCAAAAATCGAGCGAATGATCTCGAGTCCCAACTCGTCGAGAAAAAGCGCATCCAAAAAGCCAACGACCTCTCCGGCCGAATCCTTGCAGTGAACGAAGCCTGGAATTTCGTGGTGCTCAATGTTGGCGACAAAAGCGGAGTCACGAGCAATACCGAACTTCTCGTCAAGCGTGGCAACACGCGGATCGGTCGGGTTCGCATCACCTCGGTCGAACCTGCCTCGTCCATCGCGGACATTATCCCTGGAAGCCTTGTCAACGGCCTCAGCATCCAACCCGGCGACTATGTGGTGACCGAATATGTTGCGAACTAGCCTCCTGATTTTAGCCGCCGCTCTCTTGCTTGGAGGATGTGCACTCGATGAAAAAAGCGCCGCTCACGCGGAAGGCACTCTGCCATGGAATCGCCCCCAATCCTGGGAAGGCGCTGGAGCCATGGGTGCTGCCATGCAGGGCACGCCCTAAGTTTTTCCAAATCCTCGCTGCTATCGCGCAGGTCAGGAAATTTTCACGAAATGGCTGCCGGGCCGTTGGCGCACGAGTTTCTTCAACTCCAAGGCAAACAGCGTCGAGGAAACCGTCTGGCTGGGTAATCCTGAGCGCTCGATGATTGTATCGATGTGCGCTTCATCGTCTCCCAGAGCAGCGTGAACCTGTAGCTCGTTTCCTGAAAGTTCCGGCGCGCGAGCCGGAACGAGTTGGGGTTTCTCGGCAAAAAGAATCCCCATGTCGTCGAGGATGTCTTCGGCGCCGGTCACCAGTTTCGCGCCTTGTTGGATGAGGCGGTTCGAGCCGATGGCATTCGGGTTGTCGATTCGTCCCGGCACGGCGTAGATCGATCGCCCCTGCTCGCCAGCCTGATTGGCGCTAATGAGTGCGCCGCTGGTCGCGCCAGCCTCGATCACGAGAACGCCGAAGGAACAGCCGGAAATAATGCGATTCCGCATGGGGAAAGTTTGGCGATCCGCTTTCACCCGCATCGAAAACTCGGTGATGACGGCGCCACTGGTGGCGATTTTTTCGGCGAGGGTTTTGTTTTCCGGAGGGTAAATCTCAAGCAATCCACTTCCGAGCACAGCGATCGTCCGGCCTTTCGCCGCGAGGGCGGCTTGGTGCGCGGCGGTGTCGATGCCCCGCGCGAGGCCGCTCACGACGCTCACTCCGGCGTAGGCGAGTTGGTAGGAAAGTTTCTTGGCGCAATCGCTCGCGTAGTGGCTCGGCTTGCGCGTGCCGATCACTCCGATCGCATGGCGGTCGCGCTCCAGAATGTCTCCGAGGATGTAGAGCACGGTCGGCGGGTCGTGGATTTCGCGGAGAAGGGCGGGATAATCAGGCGACGCGGGCGTGAGTGCCTTGGCGCCGAAATCCCGGATGAGAGTCAGTTCGCCCGAGAGATCCACATGAGATTCCCACGAGCGGATCGATTCGGCGGTATCGGGGCCGATGCCTTGAACGGACAAAAGGCGGTCCTTGGAGGCGCTGAGAACACCAACCGGAGAGCCAATCGCCTCCAGCAAACGCCGCACGCGGATCGGGCCGATTTTCGGAACCATGTTCAGGGCGATGTAGGCTTCGGCATCGGTCATTACGGCGCCATTACAGCCCCGGTCGCTGGCAAGCCAAAGGAAAATATCTCCCCGAGTTTCTGCCTGTAAAACGACAGAGATTTGTGTTGAGAGCCATGGCCGATCCGAGCAGATTCCGTCGATATGAATTCTCCCTACTCCATGCCGGTCGCCGAGTTGCCAGCCGAAGCCCGTGGCTCGTTTATTGTTCGCACCTATTCGCACCTCGCTTTGGCAATTTTACTTTTCGTGGGGATCGAGGTGGCGCTTTTCCAAAGCGGCATCGCGGATTCTCTCGTTGGCGCCTTCTCGAGCGTGAACTGGCTGCTGGTCCTTGGTGGCTTCATGCTCCTTTCGTGGTTGGCCACTTTTCTGGCGCAGCCAAGCGTTTCTCGCCCCCTTCAATATCTCGGCTTGGTTTTGTATGTCGGGCTCCAGGCCGTGATCACCGTGCCGCTTCTGGATGTGGCGAACCAAACCGCGCCCGGCACGATTGCCAGCGCGGCTCAGGCCACGCTCGGCGGGTTCTTTCTCCTCACCGGCGTGGTGGTGGTGACGCGCAAGGACTTCTCGTTCCTCCGCACCTTTCTCGTCTGGGGCGGGCTTTTCGCAATCGGGGCGATCATTTGTGCGGTGCTCTTCAAATTCGATCTCGGCACTTGGTTTTCGGTCGCGATGGTTTTGCTGGCTGGGGGGTCGATTCTTCACACGACCTCGGCTGTGATGCGTGACTACCCGGAGAACGCCGACCTCGCGGCGGCGATCCAACTCTTCGCCGGCGTGGCGTTGATGTTCTGGTATGTGCTCCGCCTTTTCATCGGCTCCCGCCGCTGAGTTTTTCCGATGAAAAAAACCGCCGCACTCCTCGCGCTTTTTTTGGCGTTGCCATTCGCTCGGGCTCTTGAGATTCAAGGGGTGGTCGTCCCTCCCACCGCCCAGGTCTCCGGCCAAAACCTCGCGCTCAATGGCGCAGGTCTCCGGACTTTCTCCCTGCTCCTGGTCCCGATCAAAATCTATGTCGCGGCTTTCTACACCCCGGCGCCCCTCCGCTCGGAGGCCGCCGTGCTGGCCTCGCCCGGGCCGATGCAATTCAGTTTCACCTTCCTGCGTGCGGTTGGGGCCTCCGATGTGGCCAAGGCATGGTCCAGCCAGTTCGCGAACAGTGTCACCTACACCTATCCCGGCTACGCCAAGGATCGCGATGCCTTCGTGGGAATGTTTGGTTCACTCCAGCAAGGCGGCGTGCAAATGGTGCAATTCGTCGGAACCGACACGCTCGTCTATGACCAAGGCACGCTGAAAGGAACGATCGCCGGGCGGGATTTTCAAAAGGCCTTTCTCAGCCTGTGGTTCGGCTCGGATCCCGTGGCCAGCGACCTGAAATCCTCCCTCTTGGGGAATTGAACCCCGCGCCTTGATCAGTCTCCGCTGGTTTCCGGCCTTTCATACCAATAGGCGCAGCGGTCGCGCCGACTGAGATTGCCGGGCCAGGCGCAGACGGCCATTTGCCAGAGGGTTTGGCGCACAGTGAACTGCTGGATTTTCCGGGCGGAGGAGGGGACGGGGGATTTGATAACGCAGAATTCGAGACTGTGTTTTTTGCCCCAGCGTTTCAGGGCGCGCGCAAATCCGATTTCCTCGGCGGCGTAAACGCGTTCGTCGAAGCCGCCGGTTTCCGACCACGCCTCCCGCGTGGAGAAAAAATAGGACCCGGCGGCGAGGTGGAAAGTCCGCGCCACCCAGTTCCATGTCGCGATGGCGCAGCGCGGCCCCCAATCCAAATCCTCGCCCTCCAACTCCACTTGGGCACCTCCGCCGCAAAATTTCCCCGTATCGAACGCCTCGATCGTTCCACGGAGGACTTCCGGCGGCAGGGTCGCATCCGCATCAAGCCAAACAAGGCGCGATCCCATCGAGGCTTCCGCCGCCGCGTTGCGTGCCCGGGCGATCTGGCGGTGGGGTTCGTGGATGACACGCGCTCCCAAAGTCTCGGCGATCTCTGCCGTGCGATCGGTCGAATCATTGTCACAGACGACAATCTCGTAACGATCGAGTCCACAGAGCGAGGCGGATTCGTGAATCGAGGAAATCGCGCGGCCCACCAACGCCTGCTCGTTGTAGGCCGGGATTAAAAAACTCGTCTGAACGCCATCTCGCATTGGCCCAGCCTGACAGGCCGGCGCCGCAACGCAAAGCCGATGGGAGGTTTTCCCTGCTTGGCTCTCTTAGCGGATCACTGGCACACCGTCGCGCAGGAGCTGCTCGACGAAGCCGGTGTGGTATTTGCCCTCACGGAAGGACGAATTTTGCATGATCGCCTGCTGGAACGGGATCGTCGTCTTGATACCGGTAATCATGTATTCGCTCAGAGCTCGAGACATGCGGCTGATGCAGGCGGAGCGGCTGGAGGCGGTGGCGATGACCTTGGCGATCATCGAATCGTAATTCGGCGGGATCGGGTAGCCGGCGTAAGCGTGGGAATCGATGCGAACGCCGCGGCCGCCTGGCGCGTAGTAGAGTTCGATATTGCCGGGGCAGGGCATGAAATTTTTCTCGGGATCCTCGGCGTTGATGCGGCACTCCATGGCATGTCCGCGCGGGCGGGCTTCCAGCACATGCTTGCCGAGATGTTCGCCGGCGGCGACTTGGATTTGCTGCTTCACGAGATCGCATCCATAGACCTCCTCGGTGATCGGGTGCTCCACCTGGATGCGGGTGTTCATTTCCATGAAGTAGAAATTCCCGTCGTCATCCACGAGGTATTCGATCGTGCCGGCGTTCGTATAGCCGACGCTTTCGCAAAGTTTGATCGAGGCGTCGCCCATGCGCTTGCGGAGTTCCTCGGTCATGAGCGGCGAGGGGCATTCCTCAACGATCTTCTGGTTGCGGCGTTGGAGTGAGCAGTCGCGCTCCCCGAGGTGGACGACCCGGCCGTGTTCGTCGCCGAAGACCTGGAATTCGATGTGGTGGGGATTGACGATGAACTTCTCGATGTAGACGGCGCCGTTGCCAAAAGCCTTGTCGGCTTCCATACGGGCGGCGTGGTAGCCCTGCACGAGGCTCGAGTCGTTGTGCGCGATGCGCATGCCGCGACCGCCGCCGCCGGCTACCGCTTTGATCATGACAGGGAAGCCAATCTTGCGGGCGATCTTGAGCGCCTCGTCTTCGGTATCCACTGTGCCATCGCTGCCGGGGGAAATGGGGACGCCGGCCTTGCGCGCGCTGTCGCGGGCGGAATTTTTATCGCCCATCAAACGAATCGCATTCGAGGTGGGACCGATGAACTTGATATTGCAGCTGGCGCAGACCTCGGCGAAGTGGGCGTTCTCGGCGAGGAATCCATAGCCGGGATGGATCGCATCCACATCGGCGATCTCGGCCGCGCTGATGATGCGGTCGATTTTGAGATAGCTCTCGTTGCTGGGGGCGGGCCCGATGCAAATCGCCTCGTCGGCGAGTTGCACATGCAGGCTGTGAATGTCGGGCTCGGAGTAGATGGCGACCGATTGAACACCGAGTTCCTTGCAGGCCCGGATGATGCGCAGTGCGATCTCGCCCCGGTTGGCGATCAGGATTTTTTTGAACATGGCGGGAGGCCGAAGGGGATTATTTCAAACGGAACATCACTTGGCCGAATTGAACGGGCTTGCCGTTATCGGCGCAAATTTCGGTGACCGTTCCGGCGACCTCGGCCTTGACTTCGTTCATCACCTTCATGGCTTCGATGATGCAAATGACCGTGTCGGGAGTGATTTCTTGGCCGACTGAGACGAAGGCCGGAGAGTCCGGTGAGGGGGAGGAATAGAAGGTGCCCACCATGGGGGATTTGATTTCGATGCCGCCCGAGGCCGCTGGGGCCGCAGCAGGTGCTGGAGCCGATGCAGTCGGTGCCGGCGCGGAGGCGGGCTGGGCTGCTGGTCCGTTGTAGGCAAGCATCGGCTGGGAGGTAACGACCGAGTGGGAGACCGTGGCCTCCGAGGTTTTGAGGGTGATTTTAAATCCCTCCCGTTCCATTTTGAAGACGGCGACGCCGTTCTTCTTCATGAGGTCGATGAGTGTGCGAATTTCTTTGATGTCCACGGTAGGTAAGGGTTTTTTGAACGAGGTGAATCCTGTCATGTGCCGTCTCGGACGGTCAAGCCGGGTATTTCCCGAATCCACGACGCACCACCTTTGAAAACATCCACCGCTCCCGTCACCAACATTGCTGCCTACCGCTTCGCCGAGTTGTCGGATCTTAAGCCCCTTCGCACGCGCCTGATGGATTTTTGCAAGGCGAGGGGACTGAAAGGCACGATCCTGCTGAGCACCGAGGGCGTGAATTTGTTCGTCGCCGGGGTCGCGGCGGAGGTCGAGGAATTGGTTGCCGAACTCCGCGCCGTTCCGGGCCTCGGCGGCTTGGCTCCAAAATTCAGCGAGAGCGCCGACCAACCCTTCACCCGAATGTTGGTGCGGATCAAAAAAGAGATCATCGCCTTTGGAGTCGAAGGCATCCGTCCGGGCGTGCGCACCTCGCCCAAGCTCGACGCCGCCACGCTCAAGCAATGGCTCGACGAAGGCCGCAACATCGCGCTGCTCGACACGCGCAACGATTATGAGGTGAAGCTCGGCACCTTCCGGGGTGCAATTCCAGCGGGGATCGACCACTTCCGGGATTTTCCCGGAGCCGTGCAAAAGCTTCCCGAGTCAATGAAAAGCCAGCCGGTGGTGATGTTTTGCACCGGCGGCATTCGTTGCGAAAAAGCCGGCCCCTACATGGAGTCGCAGGGCTTCCGCGAAATTTACCAACTCGACGGCGGCATCCTGAAATACTTCGAGGAAGTCGGCGGCGCGCATTACGACGGCGAGTGTTTCGTCTTCGACCAGCGGGTGGGCGTCGATCCCGCGCTGCGCGAGACCGGCTCCTCACAATGCTACCGCTGCCTCGCCCCGCTCACCGCCGAGGATCAGTCCGACGAGCGATTTGTCGCCGGCGAAAGTTGTCCATTTTGTTTCAAGACCGGTGCCGAGAAAATGGCGGATCGCATCGCCGCGCTGGAGGCCGCGATCCACGCCGCCGCCACGCCGCTGCCCGGCAGCGTCCCCACCGACAATTTCCGCCCCATCGCGATTCCCGCGGAGTGCGACGGGAGGGAGATTTTGGAAACCCTCAGCACGATTTTTCCCCACACCGAACCCGCCGAATGGCTCGGAATTTTCGAGAAAAACCAAATCCTCTCCGCCGCGCGCGTGCCTGTTTCTCCGGGCCATCGCGTCCGCGCCGCAGAACGCTACCTCCGAAAAACTCCCGCCGACATCGAGCCGGATGTGAATGCCGACATCCGCATCCTCCACGAGGACGAAGCCTTAATCGTAATCGACAAGCCCGCGCCGTTGCCGGTCCACCCAAGCGGGCGATTCAACCGCAACACGCTGCTCTCCATCCTGCACACGGCCTGCCATCCGCTGAAACCCCGCCCCGCGCACCGGCTCGACGCCAACACCAGCGGTCTCATCGTTTTCACCCGCACGCGGCATTTCGCCAAACTCGTGCAGCCCCAATTCGAGCGCGGCGAAGTCGAAAAAATCTACCTCGCCCGCATCCACGGCCATCCGACGGCGGAGGAATTTTCGTGCGACGCCCCGATCGCCTCCGCGCCCACCAAAGCCGGCGCCCGCGACATCGACCCCGCCGGCCTCCCCGCGAAAACCGAATTCCGCCTCCTGCGCCGTGACCCCGACGGCACCACCTTGGTCGAAGCCCGCCCGCTCACCGGCCGCACCAACCAAATCCGAGCGCACCTCTGGCACCTCGGCCATCCCATCGTCGGCGATCCTGTCTATTTAGAAAACGCCAGCCTCGGGACGAGCCAGACCCTCCCCCTGTCCGCCCCCCCAATGTGCCTCCACGCCCACCGCCTCGCCTTCCGCCACCCACTCGAAAACGACCTCATGCGCTTCGAGTCCCCGATGCCCTCTTGGGCTCACACGAAGGCACGAAGCCACGAAAAGGAAGAAGCAGCCGTCGTGTAGAAAAACAGGGGTTTCTCACAGAGGCACGGGGACACAGGGGGGTGCATTGTAGCAACGGCATCCCTCTGCCGTTTTGACTGATGGAATGAGAATCTTAAATATGAACTCAAGAAAAGGCGTTAGTCTCACCCATTAAAATATTTGCGGGTTAGCTTCATAAGGCTCGGCAGTGCAGCGTGGCAGAATCCCCGGTGTTTCCAAAATTCCCTCCTCCGCGTCCCGGCGCCTCTGCGGGAGGATTTGGGTTGTGGGGGAGCGGCGTGTTCGCGCCTGAAGTTTGGGTCCGCTCGGCGAGCCGCCCCTAGCTTTGGTTTTTCAATTCGTGGCTTCGTGCCATCGTGTGAGCCATTGGCTTACTCGTATCTCAGCGCGGTGATGGGGTCGAGGTGGGCGGCTTTGGAGGCGGGGTAGAGGCCTGAGATCAGGCCGGAGACCAGGGCGAAGGCGACGCTGAAAACGATGCTTCCGGTGGTGAGCACCGGGACATTCTCGGTGGGGGAGATCATTTTGAGAATTTCGATGAGGCCCAGAGAGGCTCCGACGCCGAGCAGGCCGCCGAGGAGGGATATGAGCATGCTCTCGACGAGGATTTGGCGGAAAATATCGCGAGGCCGGGCGCCGACAGCGAGGCGGATGCCGAATTCGCGGATGCGCTCGGAGATACTGGCGAGCATGATGTTCATGATCCCGATTCCGCCGACGATCAGGCTGATGGCAGAAATCAACCCGCCGCTGAGCCGGGTGGCGCGGACGCTTGATTCCACGCGGTCGAACCAATCCTCGCGGGTTTCTAGATCATAGTCGTCCACTCCCCGGTGGGAGATGTCGAGCACCGAGCGGACCTGGCCGAGGGCGGCGCGAAAGTGGTCGAGATTTCCGATGCGCACACTCAGCGCGTTGAGTTTGAGCGAGTCCATCGAATCCTGTGGAAATGCCCCGGAGCGGAATTCGTGGAACATCGTGCTGAAGGGAATCAGCACCGCTTCGTTTTTTTGGCGGAAGGGATCCCAGCGGCGCGGGCGGGGCTTTTTCCCGAGTTGGCGCGCACGGGCGTCCTCCTCCCGCTCGTAGAGGGGCAACACGCCGACCACCTCGAACGGGGTTTGGTCGAGGAGGATCGTGCGGCCCACGATGTCGGCGGCAGGAGTTCCCGGCCAGAGTTGGTTGGCGACGGTGTGGCCGATGACCGCGCAGCGGGTGCCGCGTTCGATATCGAGGTCCACGAGCCAGCGACCTGCGGCGAGTCCGTGCATGCCGATCACAAAATGGTCGGGCAGGATGCCTCTGGTATTGCGGCGCTCGGAATTCCCGGCATCCCCGCAGGCGACCGAAACGGTGTGCGTGATTTCGGGCGAGATGTGGGAAACGAGCGTCGCGGAATTTCGGAGTGAGCGAGCGTCGCGCAAGGTCAGTCCTGGCGAGAGGTTGGCGAATTCGAGCATGAGGCTCGAGGGTTCACTCGGCACGACGCTGACGAGTTCGAGTCCGCCGAGTTGTTGCATGAACACACGCATTCCCTCCTCGATGCCGCGAGTGAGTGACATCGTGGCGATGAGGCTGCTGACGCCCAGCACCACGCCGAGCATCGACAAGAAGCTCCGGAATTTGTGTGAAAAAATTTCACGGAACCCGATGGCAACTGCGGCGAGAAAACTCATGCCCGCACCTCCTTGACGATGCGGCCGTCGCAAAGCTCGATCACGCGCGGCGCCTCGGCGGCGATGGCGGGATCATGGGTGACGAGGATGATGGTTTTCCCGGCGGCGTGGAGTTCCTTGAAGATCGAAAGGATGTTTCGCCCCGTCGTGGAGTCGAGGTTTCCGGTGGGTTCGTCGCCGAAGACGATGCGGGGGTTGTTGACGAGGGCGCGGGCGATGGCGACGCGCTGGCACTGGCCGCCGCTGAGTTGGGGTGGGCGGTTCGCCAACCGGTCGCCGAGTCCCACACGACGGGCGGCCTCCTCGGCGCGGGCGCGCTGCTCGCGGCGCGGAACTCCCGAGTAGACGAGAGGAAGTGCGATGTTGGCGACCACATCGAGTTGGGGGAGGAGGTTGAAGGATTGAAAGACGAAGCCGATCTCGCGGTTTCGCATCCGAGCGAGGGTGTCTGGTGTGGATCGGCTCAGGTCGGTGCCGCAAACCACCATGCGGCCCTCCGTGGGTGTATCGAGACAACTGAGCAGGTGCATGAGCGTGGATTTGCCACTGCCACTCGGGCCGATGATCGCGACAAATTCTCCCTCCTCGATTCGGAGGTCGATCCCCGCAAGGGCGTGGATTTCCTGCTCGCCGACGCGGTAGGTTTTCCGAACTCCCTCGAACTCGATAATGCTCACCGGGTCACGGTTTTTTCAGGCATCTCCGGCTTGGCGAGAAGAACCTCCTCGCCCTCCGTGAGGCCGGATTGGATTTCCACCAAGGAGAGGTCCGAAAGGCCAACGGCAACCTCGCGGCGTTCGGGTCCGGATTCCTTTGGCACATAAACGACCTTGGTTCCCTTCTCCTCGAAAACGGCGGTGATCGGCACGGTGAGGACATTTTCGGCGGTGCCGAGAGGGATGCTCATGCTCACGGAGACGCCGGGTTTCAAGCCGTCCCGCGTGCCTTCGAGCGTGCCGGTGACTTCGAAGCCCTTGATGTTGTTTTTCACGGTGGCCAGCGGAGCAATGAAGCTCACGACGGCTTCGGCACCTTGGCCGTCATCGGCGGGGTTCGGCTGCCCATCGGGCGGGGTGACGCTCATTCGCTGGCCGGTGGAGAGTTTGCCGGCGTCGAGTTGGTTCACATGGGCGTTAATGAGCAGGCGGGAAAGGTCGGCGAGTGTCATGAGGGTGGTTCCGGAATTGATGCTCGCAGCTCCGACCACGACTTGGCCTTGGATGATGGGGATTTGCAAAACAGTGCCATCGAAAGGTGCGAGAATCCGGGTTTTCGAAATGCGGTCGTCCACGAGTTGGCGGCGGCGGCGGGAGCGCTCAAGGTCGTTCTCGGCGATGCGCCAGTCGGCTTCGAGATTCACGAATTCCTCTTTGCTGAGAAGTTTGCCGGAGAAGAGTTTTTCAGCGCGTTGGTAGTTCCCTCGAATCCGGTCCACGGCGAGGCGCGCGCCCTCGATCTCGGCATCGACCCCGGCGCGTTCGTTGACGAGATCCTTGTCGTCGATCGTCACGAGCGGTTCGCCTTTTTTGACCTCCTGGCCGGCCTGGACATGGATGGTGGCCACCTTGCCGCCGATCTCGGGTTTCACCTCGACTTGGAAGGCGGGAGTGATTTGACCGGCGAGCGGGAGGACGGGTTTGACGCTGGCGCGGACGACCTTCGCGCTGGGTGGCGGTGTTTCTGCCTTGGCATTTCGGGGCAGGAAGGGAATCCAATCCATCCACCAAGCCGCAGCGGCGAGGGCAACAAAAAGGGTGGCGAGGAATTTTAGATTCATGCGGAATGGAACACGGGATGCGCGCGAAAGTTACCCGCAGTTTCAAAAAATGCGAGGGGCCGTGTGGCTACTTCACCAGCGAATCGTAGAGAGACTTGGTCTTCTGGGCGATGGCGGACCACGAGAAGACCTCGGCAGCGCGGCGGCGGCCGGCTTGGCCGAAGGCTTCGCGCTTTGCGGGGTTGGCCATGAGTTCGTTGATGCGCGCGGCGAGGTCGCGGGAGAATTTGGCGGGTTCGACGGGTTCGAACGGGCTTTCGTTCATTTGCTGAACGGGCACGAGGTAGCCGGTTTCGCCATCGACCACGACCTCGGGAATTCCGCCCACGGCGGCGGCGACGACGGGGCGGCCGCAGGCCATGGCTTCGAGATTGATGATGCCGAAGGGTTCGTAGATCGAGGGACAGACGAAAACGGCAGCGTGGCTGTAGAGTTCGATTTTCGAGGGGTTGTCGATCATTTCGCCGATCCAGATGATGCCGTCACGCTTGGCTTGGGCGGCGGCGACGGCGGTTTTCATTTCCTCGGCGATCTCGGGTGTGTCAGGTGCGCCGGCGCAGAGGACGACTTGGAAACCGGGGTCGAAATGCTGGATGGCATTAACGAGATGGATGATGCCCTTCTGGCGCGTGATGCGGCCGACGAAGAGGACATAGGGCTTCGAGCGGTCGATGCCGAAGCGATCGAGGACGGCGTGGGTTTTGGCTGGTTGGTATTCGTCGGGGTCGATGCCGTTGTGGATGATGTGGAGGCGCGAAGGTTCGATCTGGAAAAGCGCTTCGACATCGCGGCGGGTTCCCTCCGAGACGCAAATCACGGCGTCAGCCATTTCAAGGGCGGTTTTTTCGAGCCAGCAGGTGAAATCGTAGCCACCGCCGAGTTGCTCCCGTTTCCAGGGGCGGAGGGGTTCGAGCGAGTGGACGGTGATGACGAGGGGGATGCCGTAGTTGAGCTTCGCGAGGATGCCGCCGAAGTGGGAATACCAGGTGTGGCAGTGGACGACTTGGGCATCGACGGCGGTGGTGTTGAAGTCGAGGCAGCGCTGGAGCGCGCCGAAGGCGGATTGGAGTTTTTTCGGCGCGGTCCAGTCGGAGGCGTCGAGACCAAAACCTCGCGCGGCGGGGTTGGAAGCGGGGCTGTTCTGGTCGCCGAAGCAGCGCACCTCGACAGGCATGAGTTTCGCGAGTTCGCGGCAGAGGTATTCCACATGAACGCCGGCGCCGCCGTAGATGTGGGGTGGATACTCGTTGGTGAGGAACAGGGCTTTCATGGGATCAAAGAAGTTTGGGAGGGATGCTGAATTCCAGCGCGCCGGAGCCTTTCTCGAGCCAAGGCGCGTCGATGGCGGTGAGGGAGGCTTTGCGGATCGGGAAATTGCCGGGCTCGGGCAAGCCGAGGAGATGGCTCACGGCGGTGCTGAGATCGGGTTCATGGCCGACGAGCAGAACCGAGGATTTGGTGGCGAGCGGTTGGAGTTTTTCGATCAAGGTCGCGGGGGTCATTCCGCAGGCCAGCCAGTCGGCGATGACGGGGGTGACGCCGGTTTTTTTGCCGACGATCTCGGCGGTTTGGCGGGCGCGGACGAGCGGGCTGGTCAGGAAAACCTCGGGCGTGATGCTGTATTTATCGCAGAAATTTCCAACGCGCTCGGCTTGGTCGTGGCCTTTGGGAGTGAGTTTGCGCTCGAAATCGTTTCCCGAGAAATCCTCGGCGTCCGCGTGGCGAAGAAAGTAGATGATCATCCGGGGGCAGGATTTTTACATGCTCATCCCGCCATCCACCGCGAGGACTTGGCCGCTGATGTAGCCTGCCTCGGCGCTCGAGAGGAAAGCCACGGCGGAGGCAATGTCATCCACCGCACCGAAGCGCGAGACGGGAATCTGCGCAAGCGCGCCCTTGCGGACTTCCTCGTTCAGCACGGAGGTCATGTCGGTTTCGATGAAACCCGGCGCGACGACATTCACGGTGATGCCGCGGCTGGCGATCTCGCGGGCGATGCTTTTGGTCATGCCAATGAGGCCGGCCTTGCTGGCGGCGTAGTTCGCTTGACCGGCGAGGCCCATGAGGCCGCTCACGGAGCTAATATTGATGATGCGGCCCGAGCGTTGTTTGACCATCGCGCGGAGGACGGCGCGGGTGAAATTGAAGGCACCCTTGAGGTTGGTTTGGAGGACGAGATCCCAGTCCTCGCTCGACATGCGCATCGCGAGGGTGTCACGGGTAATGCCGGCGTTGTTCACGAGGATGTCGCAACGGCCGAAGTCTGCGAGGATTTGGTCGCCCGCTTTTTGGACGGCGTCGAAATCAGCGACATCGACCGCGTAGGGTTTGGCGGTGTCGGGAGCGAGGGCGTTGATGGCTTCGGCGACTTTGGCGGAGTTCGCCTCTGTGCGGCTGACGACGGCGATTTTGGCTCCCTCGGCGGCGAGGCGTTTGGCGATGGCTTCGCCGATTCCGCGACCGGCTCCGGTCACGACGGCGACTTGGTTTTCGAATCGTTTGTTGCTCATGGGAAATTCAGCGGGCGGGAACGGGGTTGGTGAGTTGTTTGATGACGGTTGTGAGGTAGACCGGTTCTGGGTGTTTGCCTCGGTATTTGGTGATTTCGCGCTTCTCGACCACGCGGAATCCGAAGCGCTCGAAAACCTTCGCGCCCCGGCGGGATTCAAAGGTCACCATCTGGCCGAAGACCTGCGTCTCGCCCTTCGAGCGGAGGAAGTCGCAATAACGCGTCATCATTTCATGCGACCCGGCGAGACCCTTGGCCTCGGGGAGGATGTTGATGTGGAAATGGGCGGTGCGGCGCGGTGCGGCGGGGACTTCACGCCAGGAGTTTTTGAGAATCCAATGGATGAATTCGCGGGTGGCGCGGTTGTAGCCACGGTAGCGCCACATGCCGATCGCAAAGAGGCTTAGGTTTTGGAAAAAACCAAACCACTGCTGGCGCAGCGGACGCCGGGAGCCGAGGAGGTAGCCTTTGACGACGCCGTTTTGCTCGAGGACGAAAGACGCCTCGGGCTCCACATCGGTGTAGTAGGCGGTGAGGTAGTCGGCGAAGAGATCGCGGTCCTGGAAAACCGGGTCGATCGGGTTGCCCAAAAACCCGGTTTCGCAGCACAAGCGGCGAATCGCCTCGCGGTCGCGGGCTTCGTAGGAGCGGACGGAAATGCCTTCGGGTAGGGCCACAATGGCGCGAAGAATGCGCGGGATGGTTTTCCATGGCAAACCGAAATCCCGGCAACGCATTTGACGCCCCGCGCGAGACGGGCAGAATCCCTCGCGTGATCACCGAGGTTCGCCTGCGACATTTCCGCTGTTTCGACGCGCTGGATTTCCAGCCTGGGCCGGGGCGGACATGTATCGTTGGCCAAAACGCGCAGGGGAAAACTTCGATCCTCGAAGCCGTCTGCGTCCTGCTCCGGCTTCAATCGCCTCGCACTTCCGCGCCGGTGGAAATGATCCAAGCCGGCGAGTCGGCCTGCGCGATCGAGGGCCGGGTGGGCGACTCTCACCTCGCGTGCCGCTTCGCGCCGGGATCGCGCGAGTTGACGCTCGATTCGAAGCCGCAGTCGAGGTCGGACGACTACCTTTCCGTGGCGCGCATCACTTGGTTCGCCAACTCGGACCTCGAACTTGTGAAGGGTAGCGGTTCGGTCCGGCGGAGGTTCTTGGATTTTTTGGGTGTCCAATCGGTTCCCGGCTACCGCAAGGCACTGCGCGACTACGAGCGCACGCTTCGCTCCCGAAACGCCCTGCTGAAAGAAGGCCGTCCGCGACGCGAGGTTTTGGCATTCGACTCGCCGCTGATCGAAGCCGGGGAGGTTTTGGTTAACGCCCGACGCGCGCTGCTCGAGGCGATCACACCATTGGCGCAAACAGCCTGCACCGGAATCAGCGGGGCGGTGGATGCGTTGTCGCTCGTTTATGTGCCCGGCTGCGCGGAGCCTTTCGCTGAAAGCCTCGCCGCCTCGCGCGGGGATGAGGAGCGTTTGCGCCAGACGGTGCGCGGACCTCACCGCGACGATTTGGAAATCTCCCTGAACTGTCTCAAAGCCTCCGCCTTCGCCTCGGAGGGTCAGCAGCGCAGCATCGTCTTGGCCCTCAAAATCGCCCAGGCCCGCTACCTCGAGGCCTTGCATGAAAAGCCACCGGTGCTGTTGCTGGACGACATCTTCGGCGAACTCGACGCCGCCCGCCGGAATCGCCTTCTCGCCAATCTGCCTGCCGGCGCTCAAACGATCATTACGACAACTTTTCTGAATTGGGCGGAAGGTCACCCCATCGAAAAGGTTTATCAACTCGCCGCGGGGAGACTTTCGTAACTCAGATTAGAAAAAGCCAACGGCGGGCTTATCCTGAGGACCGAATTTGTTTTTGAATCCAGATGGGATCGCGGCGCAAATCCAAGACCCGCCAGACGAAAACCTCTCCCCCATCTAGTTTGTAGTAGATGGCAAACGGAAACCTCCTGCACAGCTGGCGATGGTAGCCAAAAATCTTTCTATGAATTCCCGCGTAGAGCAGGAGCGAGTCGATTTCCGAATAGATGGAGTCGAGAAAAAAATCTCCGATGCCAATTTGTTGGGCTTCATAAAAACTAAAGCCCGCTTGCAAATCCCGCTCAGCGAGATCGAGGATTCTGATTTTCACCGGGCAGACACGGCTGCTCGAACCCTCTCCTTGGCATCGTTCCAATCGGAGAATTTTGATTTGCCTTCAGCGTGGAGGCGTTCGGCTTCAAGAAGCGCTTCTTGATGCCAATCGGGCGAAACAATTTCGTGCTCCTCGACGGATAAATCCATCCAAAGCGCCTCTAGCAGCTGAAGCTTTTCGACTTTCGACATTTTTTTCATGTCCAGATCGGCAACCATGAACAACCAATACTCCAACCCTATGCCAAGGCAAGCAACCGCCGAAAATTAGCCGTCATTGGCAATATCACGTAGAACGGCATCGGAAATCCGGCTCAAGCTAAGGAGCGGGCGAGGTGGCGGATGGAGGGGTCGAGTTCGGCGCGGGTTTCGGGGGTGGCGCGGTCGATGAAGAGAATGCCTTTCGTGTGGTCGAGTTCGTGCTGGATGGCGCGGGCGAGGAGGCCGTCGGCTTCGAAGGCGATCGTG
>JAPLTG010000041.1 GCA_026398255.1 Verrucomicrobiota bacterium | reverse complement strand
CCCCAGAGGTTCGGCAGGCTTGATGACCAGTGTGAACTCGCGCTCGGCGGTGGCTTTCGGTGATTGGGAGTCACTCGCTACGATTGTGAACTTGAAGGTGCCCTCTGCTCTGGGCGTGCCGGAGATTTTTCCTGCTGCAAGCGTGAGACCGCTTGGTAAGGTGCTGCCGATTTTCAGCGCAAAGGTGTAGGGAGGCTTACCGCCGGTGACGCGCAAATCCACGGAGATAGCCTCTCCTACCTGCCCCTCGGGAAGGATGGGCTCGGGGATTACCCATTCAAGTGGCAGAGGCTTCTCAATCCGCACGATGCAGTTTTGGGTAGCCGACTGCAGATTGCCGTCGGTGACTTTCACGGCCACGGTGTAATTGCCAATGGCAGCCGTGAGGTTGCCGGAAACAACACCGGTCTTTGAATTCAGGAGCAGGGTGCTCGGAAGGGCGGGCGTGACGCTCCAAGTGTAGTTCGCCGTGCCTCCAGTCACAGTAAACTGTGCCGGCGTGATGGCGCTGAATTGTGCGCCGGAAATGGTCGCGGGTCCACTGATCGACATTCCATAGGGATCGATAATGATCGTGAACTCATGCTCTTTGGTGGTGCCCTTGGAGTCTTTTAGAATAATCGCGAACTTATAGGTTCCGGCTGTGGTGGGCTTCCCCGTGATGGCTCCTGTTGTTGAAGCAAGGATGAGGCCGGGGGGTAGCGTGCTGCCGGTTTTCAGCGCAAATGTGTAGGGGGAAAATCCTCCTGTCGCTCCCAGGGTGCCATTGTAGGAAATCCCAACCCTCCCGTTCGGCAGTGACAGCGGATTGAAAGCCAGCGGCGGGGCGTCATTAATACGGAGCGTCAGGTTCCGGGTTGCAAACTTCGCGTTGGCATCGGTCACTTTCAGCGCGATCGTGTAGTTGCCTGCTGTCGTCGGCTTGCCGGCAAGATTTCCATTCGTCGCGGCGAGGCCGATAATGGGCGGGGTGAATGACCAAGAGTAGGGAGTTTTGCCTCCCGTGGCAGTGAGCGGCGATGTGTAGTTCGCTCCCGCCGTGCCATCGGGCAGGCTGCTTGTGGTAATCGCCAAATCATACCCCAATACTGGTAGCGTAAGTTGCTTTTCCGCCGTGGCCGGTGTGCCGCTTCGCGTGTCTGCAACCAGCGCGGTAAAGGTGTAGTTTCCTGCGGCGTTTATCGTTCCTGTCAGGCTACCCGTGCTGTTGCCTAATAAAACGGTGGCAGGTAGCGTGCCCCGATTTTTCAAACTCCACTTGTAGGGTGCAAATCCTCCAGACACTGTCAGTATCGAATTCACCGATACGCCTGCATACGCCGCCGGAAGCACTGATGGGCTCGTGATTTCCAGTGACCCAGCGGATACCACAATCGTAAATGTTTTTGTGCTGCCTTTCCCGAGGCTATCCGTAACCCGAATCGCTACCTTGAAGGTTCCTGCAGCCGTAGGCTTGCCTTCAAAAGTGCCATTCGTATTCAAGCTCACTCCCGCCGGCAAATTCCGCAGAGGATCTGAGCTCGTGCCGATCTTAGCCCATGTGTAAGGTGCTTGTTCTGCGCTTGCCACCAGCGTCGTCTCGATGGTCTGATTCAGCGTCCAATACAATGGTGAGGCCGTCGTGATCTTGGGCGTCGGCGCATCAATCACTTTCAAAGCCACATACCCGGTCCCCGTGCGGTTGTTCGCGTCCTTCACATTGATCCGCAACTTGAAATCTCCCGCTGTATTCGGGGTTCCGGAAATCGTGCCGTCCTGCGCTATCACAAGATTACCCGGAAAAGCCGCCCCGGCGCTGAATGTGTAGGGTGGTTTCCCTCCAGTTATCTGCAAACCATCGAAAAAATATTCCTGTCCCATTTCCGCATTGGGAAGAGTTTTGGTTGTTATTAAATTCAGCGCGGCAGGCATTACCGGAAACTTATATGTGCGGATCAAGGACTGCGGAACGGCATTGGAGCCGGTGACTTTTACCGCTATCTTGTATTCATTGGTAGAATTCGGTGCAGCAGATAGTAATGGCGTGCCGGACAACACCCCGCTGGAACTGAGTGTCAGCCCCGTAGGCAGCGTCGAATTCGCTGAAAATGTGTAGGGCGGCTTCCCTCCAGTGGCATTGAATGTATAGGTGTAGAATTTGTCGACTTGAGCCGGCGGATTAAATTTCGGCGAAGATATCGTCGGCGCATCGGGTGTGATTTGCAGAACGAAAGTCTTCAGCCCAGACTGAACGGGGGTGGAAGAATCGCTGACCTTCAGTCGAAAGCTGACATAGTTCGACTTGATGGGCGTTCCGGTTAAAACTCCGGACGGTGAGAGACTCATTCCCTCGGGCAAAACAGTCCCGGAGGCCGCGCTCCATGTCAGCGAACCATTGCCTCCCTGCGCCTCAAATGCAATACTCGCGGGAGAACCCGCTGCAATCGGACTCAGTGGACTCTTTGTCGTAATCGAGAGACCGGCTTGGGCCAGTGCCGTTGCCGCCATCAAAATCGCAAAAGCGCACAAGAAACGTAGATAACCACTGGTTCTGGATGCAATCAAAAGATAGTTTGAATTTATAAAATATAATGGAGCTCCGCTTCCATGAATCTGGAGTGTGCGGGTAGGAAGTTTCTTTTATCGACTAAAATTTCTGGTTGTGAAGTTTTTTGAGATTTGCGTGGCAACTCGAAGGGATGATTCAATAAGGCATGAACATGTTCCGCTGGACCCGCCAAAGCACTGAGGCCATGGAGGAGATTTGGCACCTCCGACTCGCCACGATCGATCCCGAATGCGTCGTCATGCTCACCAAGCCGGGCTCGAAGGGCCTCACGATCCATGTTTTCGGGGACAAAAAAAACACCGAATCGCTGAAAAAGGATTTCGGCGGAAAAGTCACGCGGCTTTCCAACGCAATCTGGACCGGCAATGCCCAACAACCTCGCGCCGCGATTTCCATCCGGGGGCGCTTGAGGATTCATTCGGACGCGCAATCTTTCCAAAACGACCCGGAGCCCGACCGCGCGATTCTTCTCCCGGCGGGAATGGCTTTCGGCACGGGCGATCATGCCACGACCGCGAGTTGCCTCCGTTTGCTCTGCGATATTTCCCCCACCCTGCCAGTGAAGTGGAGCGCCCTCGACGCGGGAACGGGCACCGGAATCCTCGCCATCGCGGCCGAAAAACTCGGAGCCGACGCCGTCGAGGCGTTCGATTTCGATCCCGTCTGCATCCGCGTTTCGAAGGAAAATGTCCGCGCGAACCGCTGCAAAAAAATCGATCTCTCGGTGGCCGAAGCCCAACGCGTCGGGAAATTTCAGAAGGCCGATGTCGTGCTGGCCAACCTCTACAGCGAACTCCTCATCGCCTCCGCCCCGGGCCTGCTCAAAAAACTCCGCCCCGACGGCTGGTTCATCTTCTCCGGCGTTCTGAAAACCCAAATCGCCGAAGTCTGCGCCGCCCTTCAAAACCTCGGCCTCGCCAAGCCCAAGGTCGTCACACGCGGCAAATGGTGCGCGGGCATCGCGCGAAAATCATAGGCGGCAAAATCATTCTAGGGCTCTCGGAGAGGCGAATGCCACGGACGACACGACGGTCGTCCCTCCTGGAGGGACCTGCTCCGTCAGGTCCGTTGAAAAAGCCCGTTCCTCACGAAGGCGCCAAAGCACGGAGTCTCGCTCAGCCTTCCGCCAATTCTTGTGCGACGGCGTGGCGCTCGAGGGGGAGCATGGTTATCTCGACCGTGCAGGTTTGGGGAACACTTTATTTCCAATTGAAACAACGCGTTGTTTTGCGTAAGATAAATTTATATGAAACGCATATTTTTTGATTTTCTCCTATCTTGGCTTACATCCGAGCGGCGGAAGCCTTTGATCGTGAGGGGTGCGCGTCAGGTTGGGAAGACATGGTTGGTAAGGGAGTTGGCTCGCGCGAGTGGGCGGGTGCTTTTGGAGGTGAACTTTGATCGGAACCCGGAGTATGCGCGAATTTTTCGGGAGGAGGGAAGCGGTCCTCGGCGATGGCTCGATGATCTCGGTCTCAGAACTGGCGTGGAGGCTCCGGCCGAGGGGTTGATTTTGTTTTTGGATGAGCTCCAAACGGCGCCGGAGGTGTTGGCCAAGCTGCGGTGGTTTGCCGAGGAGATGCCGGAGTTGCCGGTGATCGCGGCGGGGTCGTTGTTGGAATTCGCGCTTCGGGATTTTGAATACAGCATGCCGGTGGGCAGGGTTTCCTTCGCTTTTGTGGAGCCGATGTCTTTTCCGGAGTTTCTCGAAGCCCATCGTCAAGAAAGACTCTTGCAGCGCTTGGCGGAGTGGACGCCCGGACTTCCGCTGGGCGATGCCGCGCATGCGATGGCGATGGAATTTTACGACCGGTATCTGATGACCGGTGGAATGCCCGAGGTGGTGGCGGCAGATGCCGCAGGCGCGCAGGCCAGCGAGTGTCGGCGGCTGCAAAGCGATCTCATCCAGACTTATCGAAACGACTTTGCCAAATACTCCGGCCGCATGGAGCCGCGAATCTTGGACGATGTCCTGCGCGGTGTTGTCGATCAATTGGGCAATAAATTTGTCTACAGCCTTGTGGACGCCGGAGTGAAACATCAGCAGGCCAAGCACGCGCTCGATTTGTTGTGCATGGCCCAACTCTGCGATTCGATCCCCCACGCAGAGTGCAACGGCGTGCCGCTGGCTGGGAAAATCAATGACCGTCTGCGAAAAATAGCCCTGCTGGATGTCGGATTGGCCCACGCGCTTTGGAACACGCCAGCTGGAAATTCCTTTCCGCGATGGACGGATGTGGCCCCTGCGCTGCGTGGCGGACTGGCCGAGCAGGGCGTCGCCCAACAACTCCGGGCGGCCATGGGCGAACCCACGCGGCAAGGCCAACTCTTCCACTGGAGGCGGGAAAACGGCCGTGCCGGCGAGATCGACCTCGTAGTGGAATGCCAAGGCCGGATCGTGCCGGTGGAAACCAAGAGCGGCGCAGCCGGAGCCATGAAGAGCCTGCATCAATTCATGCACGACAAATCCCTGCCGCTCGCCGTGCGCATGGATCGAAATCCCCCGAGTCTGCAGAAAATGGAGATTAAAACCACGCTCGGCGATCCCGTGGAATACCAACTCCTCAACCTCCCACACTATCTGGCATGGCGCATTCCAGCACTTATAAATTGTTTGCAATAAACTGCTTTCAAATATATTGGAGGCATGGTCATTGGGGATCAATCCCACATATTCATATATTTTCCCGACGGTCGGTTGCTTTTGGGTTTTGGGATTGTGGTATGCCGTGCGAAGGGATTTTCTCTCAGGGAGGCGCCGACGGAGCGTCGCCCTCCAAAGGTCGCGTGGGGACATCGGCGCATTGGCGTCACGGGAGGGTTGGCAAAATCATTTGTGGGGGTGTGGCGGAATTTTGAAAAAAATTCGGGGCGTTGGGCGGGGAGGCATCCCCTGTCATCAAAAGCCGTTCCGGCTTCCGCTACGGGGCAGAGGGCTCTCGAAGAGGCTATAATGCCACGGACGACACGGCGGTCGTCCCTCCTGGAGGGACCTGCTCCGTCAGGTCCGCGGGTAAAAGCCCGTTCCTCACGATGGCGCCAACGCACGGAGTCTCGCTCAGACTTCTCTCAGCCTTCCGCCAATTCTTGTGCGGTGGCGTGGCGCTCGACATGGGCGCGCAGGCGGGCGTTCTCCGGGTTTTTCAGCTCGGGGTCAGCGGCGAGGATTTCGCGCGCGGCGCGGCGGGCCTCAGTCATGATGTCGGCGTCGCGCACGAGGTCGCCCAAGCCGAGCGGGGGCAGGCCGGTTTGCGCGGTGCCAAGGATGTCGCCGGGGCCCCGGAGCCGCAGGTCGGCCTCGGCGATCTCGAAGCCGTCGTTCGTTTTTTCGAGGACCTGCAATTTCTCCAGTGCCGCGCCGGTGGCGTCGTTTTGCAAAAGAACGCACCACGATTTTTGCGATCCCCGCCCGATGCGGCCGCGCAGTTGGTGGATTTGCGAGAGGCCGAAACGCCCGGCTTCCTCGATGAGCATAATCGTGGCGTTCGGAACATCGACGCCGACCTCGATGACGGTGGTGGAAACCAGCACGCTGGTCCTGCCCTCCCGGAATTCTCGCATCACGGACCGGACTCCTTCGCTTCGGCGTCGAGTCGACCATGGACGAGGCCCACGGTGGAGGGGGCGAGGAGTTGCCTCCATTTTTCAAACTCCGCCGTGGCGGCTTTGAGTTCCAATTTCTCGGATTCCTCGACGAGCGGATAGTCGATGTAGGCTTGGCGTCCTGCGGCGATCTCACCGCGCAGGAATTCGATGATCGCCGGGAGTTTGGATTCATCGCGCAGGGCGGTGACGATTGCGCCGCGGCCGGCGGGGCGCTCGCGGATGATGGAAACATCGAGGTCGCCGTAGAGAGTTTGCGTGATCGTGCGGGGGATCGGCGTGGCGGTCATCACGAGCACATCGGGCGCGTCGGCCCGTCCGATCAGGCGCGAGCGCTGGAGCACGCCGAATTTGTGCTGCTCATCGATCACGACGAGGCCGAGTTTTTCGAATTCCGCTCCTTCGAAGAGTAGGGCGTGGGTGCCGACGACGAGCGGCGGCACCGTGGATTTGGCGGGGTTGAAAAGGTCGGACTCGCCAGAGCCCTCCTTGCGGGCGGAGGTTCGTAAAACCACGGGAATTCCAAGCGGGTCGAGGAGGCGACGGAAGTTGAGATAATGCTGCTCGGCGAGGATTTGGGTGGGCGCCATCAGCGCCGCCTGCCAACCACTTTCGTGGGCCTGGATCATCGCACGGAGGGCGACGAGGGTTTTGCCCGAGCCGACATCGCCCTGCAGGAGGCGGTTCATGCGATGCGGCGAGGCCATGTCGGCGGCGATCTCGGCGATCACCTCGCGCTGCGAGGGCGTAAGCTGAAACGGCAACGCGGCTTCGATTTTTTCCCAAATCCACCCCGTGCCGGGACGCGACACGCCGCCCGAGTTTTTCGCCAGCGTGTGGCGCGAGCAGAGGACGATCTGGATGCCGAGAAACACATCGCGCACGAGTTGCCGCCGCGCCTCCTCACACTCGGCGAAAGTCTCGGGAAAATGCACCGCTCGCCACACATCGGGCAGAATTTTTCCCTCTCCGCGCCACAGCGCCGGGATCGCGGAGAGATCGGTGGATTCGAGCGCGCGGTGGATGAACTCCCGCAGCACCCGCGCGGGAATCCCATCGCCCGCGGCGTGGATTGGAACGATGCGCTCGAAGTGGATCGAGGTGCCTTCCTCGATGACCTCGAACTCCGGATGCTCCATGGCGATTTGCTTCGAGCGCACGCGGGGTTTTCCAAAAACCACGAGCCGGTCGCCCTGGCCGACCATGTTTTTTACCCAAGGCATATTGAACCAGCGGCACATCAACGGCCCGCTGAGCAGCCCGCCGCCTTCTTCCACAAGACGCACTTCGAAAATCGCGCGTCCACCGAAACGGCGGTAACTGTTTTTTTCCACCACGCCACACAGGCACACCGGCGTGTCGGAGGCTTGGTCGGGAAACCGGTCAAACCGCGTGCGGTCCTCGTAACGCCGTGGAAAGTGACGAAGCAAATCTTCCAGCGTGAGGAGCCCGAGGCGGCGCAACGCGGTCTGGCGCGGACGCGGAATCCATTCGAGGGAATCCAGCGGCGTCTCCGGCGAGAGCTGGATCATTCGGCGTGGCGGACCTCCAGCAAGCGGAGTTGCGGCTCCGAGCGGCCGTTCCAGTGGTTCCACTCGAGCGTGTAGGCGATGTCCCACGGCGGGCGCGGAAGGTCCTCGACGGGCGCGTTGAAAAACACGGCGGCCATCCGCTCACGTCCCACGGAAAACTCCACGCGCAGGTGTTTTTCCTTCATCACGCGCGGCGCAGCGGCGGGCGTGACGGCGCGGGAATAAAACACCGGCTGGGGGTTCGAGTTGCCGAACGGCTCGAGCAAATCCTGCGTCTCCATCAAGGCGTAATCGATCTCTCGCAGCGGCACCTCGCAGTCGAGGTTCAGGCGTGGAACGAGCATTTCCTCGGTCGCCGCTCCGCGTGCGGCGGACTCGAAAGCCTCGCGAAAGGCGGGGAAGGATTTTTCGTGGATGGAAATTCCCGCCGCCATTTCGTGACCGCCGAATTTTTCCAAATGCTCGGAGCAATCGCGCAGCAGGCCGACAAGCGACAATCCCTCGATGCCGCGTCCGCTTCCCTTGCCCGCTCCGTTTTCATCGAAGCCCACAACGAAAGTCGGCCGATGGTGGCGGCGCATGAGGCGGGAGGCGACGACGCCGAGAACTCCGATGTGCCAATCGCGACTGCCTGCGACGATCGAAACATCGCTGCCGGCTTGGAAATTTTTATCCACCCACTCCTCGGCCTCCTTCACGACATGGCGCTCGACGCCTTGGCGTTCGCGGTTGTGGGCATCGAGTCCAGCGGCGAGTCGGTCCGCCTCATGGAAATCCTCGGTGAGCAACAACGCCAAAGCCTCGGAGGCGGGTCCGAGCCGCCCGGCGGCATTGATGCGCGGGCCCATGCGGAACCCGACATCGCCCACGCGGATCGGCGCTCCCACGCCCGAGACCTGCTTGAGCGCGGCGAGGCCGGGCCAGCGTGTGTTTTCCATCTGCCGCAGGCCGTGGCTCACAAAAATCCGATTCTCATCCACCAGCGGAACGAGGTCGGCGATCGTCGCCAGCGCAACGAGGTCGAGGTATTCGCGGAGGTCCACCCCCTCCACGCGCGAGGATTTTAGCAGAGCATGAGCGAGTTTGAAGACCACGCCAGCACTGCAGAGGTAGTGAAAATCGGCGCCGAGCTTGGGATTTACCAGCGCCACGCAATCGGGACGTTCCTCGGCGGGCTCGTGGTGGTCGAGCACGACGACATCGACGCCGCGTGAGCGCAGGCGCGCGATTTCTTTGACCGAAGTCGTGCCGCAATCCACCGCGATGAGAAGGCTGGGATTGTGGAGTTCGAGGCAACGATCCACCCCCGCCTCACTGAGACCGTAGCCCTCCTCCGCGCGCAGGGGCAGGAAGCACGGCGCCTCGGCTCCGTAGGCTTTCAAAACCCGCGCAAGGATCGCGAGCGAGGTGATGCCATCGACATCATAATCGCCATAAAGCGCGATACGCTCTTTCGCGCGCAGGGCGGCGAGAATCCTCTCCGTCGCGGCACCCATTTCCGGCAAATCCTCGGGCGCGGAGAGCGAGCGCAGGCGCGGGTGGAGCTGGGCTTCGGCGTTGATGGGATCTCCAAATCCCCGCCGCACGAGCATGTCCGCAATGAAGCGTGGCACGCCCAGCTCGGAGCGGATTTTCGAGACCGCTCCGGGATTCGCCTCCGAGGGAAAAATCCAGCGTCGGCGCATGGGCTCAGGCAGCAAGGCGGCCGGCACGGCCGGGCAAGCGCGAGTAAAGGCGGTCGAGGGCTTTGGCGGTGGACGCCCATGAAAAATCCCGCGCGCGGTTGCGCTCCACCAGCAGGCTCTTTGTGGCGGGCGGAAGCTCGACGGCGCGGAGAATCGCGTCGATCAACGCCTCCACCGAATGACGATAGTAAACGAGTCCATTCCCCTGGCCCGTCACGGGATCGAAATCCCGCACGAGTTCATGGAGTCCCGCGCCTTGTTCGACGACGGGCACGATCCCCGCGCGCAGCGCCAAACGGAAGAAGGCACAGCCGGGCTCGAGCGCTCCCGGCACCACGATGAAGTCCGCGGCTTGAAGAAGGCGTTCCTGCTCGGCGGGGGTCGGCTCGGGAAAATGCACCATCCCCCCCGCGCGGCGGCGGAGGGCGATTTGGATCCTTTGCCTCTGCGACTCGGGGGCGGCGCCAATGAGCGCGACCAAAACCTCGCCCATCGGCAAACGCGATAACGCCTCGCACAATTGACCCAGGCCGCCCTCACCGGTCGAGCCCGCGTGGGCCACAAAAACGGCGCGCGCGGTTTTACCTGCGGACTTGAACAGCGCCTCGCACGCGGCGTTTTTTTCCTTCGCCGAAAGCGCGGCGGGCGCGGGCAAATCCACGCCTGGCGCGATGCCTTCGAGTTTCGCGGCGTTTTGGCGCAGGAGATTTTCGAGTCCGCAACCGTGCTCAGGCGTTTGCATGGCGGCGAGATTCAGCGCGCCGGGCAGAACGACAGAGTTCGCGCAGGCGATGCCGGCTTTCAGGAAATTCATGCTGCCGTAGAACTCGAGCACATTCGGGAACCACTCGCCGGGCAGGTTCGTGAGCGCGAAATCGTGGCTCCAGAAATGCCCCTGGTATTCGAGGCTCACAGGCGAGAGGACGGTCGGAATCTCGAGGCGTTGGTCGCGCGCAAAGACCGATACTAGGGCGCTCTGCCAGCCCAGGGCGTGGACGACATCCGGCGACTCGCGGCGGGCGAGTTCCACAACGGCCTTGGAGAAAAAAATGAATCGGGCGGCGTTGTCTTGGTAATCGCGACCGTCCATGCCGTAGAGCCCGGTGCGATCGAAAAGCTCGTCGCGCTCGAGGAAGATCAACCTCACCCCGCCGGGGCCAGACGCCTCCCAGACTTCGGCTGAAACGCGGTTCGCGCCGAGTTCGATGCTCAAGCGGAGTTTTCCTCGTTTGAGGCCGACGATGCGGCCTTCACGAATGCAGCGGTAGAGTGGAAGAACGACCGTGGTTTCATTCCCGGCGGCGGCGGTCGCGGCGGCCAAACGCTCGACATATCCGGCGAAATCCCCGGTCTGCGCGAAGGGGGCGAATTCGCTCGCGGCGATCAGAATTTTCATGGGCGGATCATGAACAGCGCGGCGCCGGGGAGTCGAACCAAAAGAAAAACCCCGCCGAAGCGGGGTTTTCGTGAAAAAATTTGTCGCGGGAAGCGGCTTATTTGCCGGCCTTCTCCTCGATGTATTTGATGACATCACCCACGCTCTGGAGCTTCTCGGCGTCTTCGTCGGGAACCTCGACTCCGAACTCCTCCTCGAATGCCATGACGAGCTCGACGGTGTCCAACGAATCGGCACCGAGGTCCTCGATGAACGAGGCGGTGGTGGTGACTTGTTCGGCGTTCACGCCAAGTTGCTCGACAATGATATCTTTGACTTTTTCTTCGATGGATTTTTCAGACATGAGATTTAGGGTTGGTTTTGTGACTAACGATCGCCTCACCGATTTGCAACCAGGAATTTCTCGGGAAAAACCCGTGAGGCGGGCGGTAAATTTGCCGAAGCATCCCAGAGGTCAAGCGCAAACTTCCCTGTGAAACACATCATCTACCAGCGTTCGGTGGAAATTCCCGCATCCGCAGAGGAGTTGTTCCGCTTCCACGAAAACCCGCGCAACATCTCGAAAATCGCCCCCGCTTCGCTGCGGGTCTCCTTGGTCGAGTGCGAGGAAACTGCGCGCACGGGCGGGATTTTTAAAATCCACGCCTCGCAATTCGGCCTGCCGATCCACTGGACGGGACAGTGGGAATCGGTCGAGTCGCCCGGCCTTCTTCTCGACATCGCGCTGGACTCGCCGTTCGCGATTTGGCGGCACAGCCATATTTTCAATCCCTCACACGGCGGGTGCGAAATGACCGATCGGGTTGAGTTCTTGCTGAAAGGTGGCTGGGTCGGCGGATTGGTGTCGCGGTGGGCGATGCCGGTGTTTTTCGCCGGAATGTTTCGGGCACGCCACGCGGCGACTCTGAGATTTTTCCGCCGAAAGGGTTGACGCCCGATCGGATTTCCCTAATCTCTCCGGTCCATCTTATGTCTAGAAAGTGCAGCATCACCGGGGCTAAGCCCGTTCGCGGATCGAAAATCCACCGTCGCGGTCTCGCCAAGAAGAAAGGCGGTATCGGCATGCATGTCACTGCCGTCACCCCTCGCTATTTCCAACCGAACCTCCAGACCAAGCGTGTCTGGGTGCCCGAGTTGAAAAAATTCGTCACCGTCAAAGCCACGGCCCGAGCCTTCAAAACCATCTCAAAAAACGGAGCCTACAAGACGCTCGCCGCCGCCGGCCTCGTCAAGTAAGCCCCCCCCCGGCGCGGATTCGCGCCGCTGGGATCGCAGGTGACACTCCGCAGCCTCCGTGCCATGATCCGCCATGCCTTTGCTGGAGGTTGAGAATCTTTGCACTTGGTTTCCCGTGCTGGGCGGCGTGATGCGCCGCAAGGTCGGGGACATCCGCGCGGTGGACAGTGTCTCGTTCACCATCGAAGCCGGAAAAACCGTCGGCCTCGTCGGAGAAAGCGGGAGCGGCAAGACCACGGTCGGCCGCACGATCCTGAAGTTGATCCCACCCACCTCCGGCCGTGTGAAATTCGACGGCCGCGAAATCCTCCCTCTTTCCGAACGCGAGTTCCGCCCCCTGCGTCGCGAGATGCAGATGATTTTTCAGGATCCTTTCGGCTCGCTGAACCCCCGGTTCACCATCGGCGAGATTGTCAGTGAGGCGCTGGAAATTCATTTCCCAAAAATGTCGCGCTCCGATCGCACCGCACGAGTGGCTGAATTGCTGAAGCTCGTCGGTCTGCAAGCCGACATGATGCGGCGCTACCCGCACGAATTCAGCGGAGGTCAACGTCAGCGCATCGGCATCGCGCGCGCCCTCGCGGTCGAGCCGCGCTTCATCGTCTGCGACGAACCCGTTAGCGCACTGGATGTGAGCGTCCAGGCTCAGATCGTGAACCTCCTTCAAGACATCCAAGAGCAATTCGGCATCGCCTATCTTTTCATCGCGCACGATCTCGCCGTGGTGGAGCACATCAGCGATCATGTGCTGGTGATGCATCATGGGAAAATTGTGGAGTCCGCCAGCGCGGAGGAGATTTACCACGACCCGAAAAACGACTACACGAAAACCCTTCTCGCCGCCGTGCCGTCGATTGGCTGAATGCATCCGCTCCTACGAAATTTCCTAAGAATCAACTGGCCGCTCTTCGGCCTGATGGTCGGCTTGTTGGCCTTTGGCATCTACGCCATCCACAGCGCCACTTGGATGCGCGACTCAGGCTTTGCAAAATCCCAACTCACTTGGATCCTCGTTTGCACACCGATGTTTTTCCTCGTCTCTCTGCTGGATTACCGCTGGGTGCGCTTCGGCTCGATCCCCCTTTATCTTCTCAGCCTTGCTGCTCTTGCGGCGACGATGTTCATCGGAGAAAAACGCTACGGCGCCCGGAGCTGGCTCGACCTCGGGCCGATGAGTTTCCAGCCCTCCCAACTCGCGATCATCGCCGGCATCATGACGCTGGCCCTTTTTCTTTCGAATACCCGGGCGATGCCTGCGGTCTTCCGTATCCTCTGTTGCGCGGCCATCGTCGGCGCTCCGTGGGTGATGATCCTAATCCAGCCGGACCTTGGTTCCTGCATCGTCTGGATTCCTGTTTTTCTTTCGATGCTGTTCATCGGCCGAATTCCCAAGCGCTGGCTGATTTTGATGTTGGTCGTCGGTTTGATTTTCATCCCGCTCGTCGTTCATTTCGGGCTCAAACCCTACCAATACGCGCGCATCACCACTTTCCTCAACCCGGAGGCCGACCCGCTCGGAGACGGGTGGAATATCACGCAATCCCTCATCGCCATCGGCTCAGGAGGCTGGGTGGGCAAGGGCTACAAGGCACCGGATTCGCAAAACGCCCTCGGCTTCCTCCCGCACACGATTGTCCACAACGACTTCATTTTTTCGGTGATGGGGGAACAGCACGGCTTTCTCGGCGGGCTGATTCTGATCTGCGCGTTTGCGATTTTATTTTTACTGATGTTCGGCATTGCGATGCAGGCGGAGGACGACCTCGGCCGCTTGCTCGCCACCGGCATCACCATGCTGCTTTTCACCCACACCTTCATGAATCTCGGCATGACGATTTCGTTAACGCCCATCACCGGCCTGCCTCTCCCGCTCGTGAGCTACGGCGGGTCGTTTGTGATGATCACGATGCTGAGTTTCGCGCTTCTGCAAAGCATATGGATCTACCGTCGCACCCTGCGCTGAGTCGCGAGGGTTGAAATTGCCCCCAGCCGCCGACTTGGTCTAGGCTTCGCCCCGATATGAAAAAAATCCTGGTCACCGGCGGCGCCGGCTACATCGGCAGTATTTGCGTCGAGGAACTTCTCAACCGCGGCTACCAAGTCGCCGTTTTCGATAACCTCAGCGAGGGCCATGGCAAAGCGATCGACCCCCGAGCGGATTTCTATCAAGGCGATCTCGCCGACCGCTCCGTGCTACGCCACGCCTTCGAGCAGGCGAAACCCGAAGCCGTCATGCACTTTGCCGCCAACGCCCTCGTCGGCGAGTCGATGACCAACCCCTCGAAATATTTCCGCAACAATGTCGCCTCCGGCATCAACCTCCTCGACATGGCCGTCGAGTCGGGCGTGAAAAAATTCGTCTTCTCCTCCACCTGCGCGACCTTCGGCATTCCCGACCGAATGCCGCTCGACGAAAGCCTCCCTCAGCGGCCAATCAATCCCTACGGCGAGTCGAAGCTGATGTTTGAATCGATTCTCCGCTGGTATGAAAAAATCCACGGCCTGTCATTCGTAGCCCTCCGCTACTTCAACGCCGCCGGCGCCTCGGAGAAATTCGGCGAAGACCACCGCATCGAGACCCACTTGATTCCCAACATCCTCAAAGTCGCGCTCGGCCAGAAGGACCATGTCGAAATCTACGGCACCGATTACGAAACGCCCGACGGCACCTGCATCCGCGACTACATCCACATCCTCGACCTCGCGCAGGCCCACATCCTCGCGCTCAGCTCGCCGCAGAGCGATTTCTACAACCTCGGCACCGGCGGCGGCACCTCCGTTCGCGAAGTCATCGAGACCTGCAAACAAGTCACCGGCCGCGACATCAAAGCCATCGAAAAACCCCGCCGCGCCGGCGACCCCCCCCGCCTCATCGCCGCGTCCGAAAAAATTCGCACCGCCCTCGGCTGGCAACCCCAATACCAAAACATCCGCGCCATCGTGGAAAGCGCCTGGGCGTGGCATGTAAAAAATCCGAACGGCTACGGCGACTAGGCCTTAAAATACGAAATCAGCGACCCGCTTCGGCCACGAGTTTATCGAGACCTTTCAATCGATAGCTTCGACAAAGTTTTCGAACACACTCCACATCCAGATCGGGATTGCGCGCCAGCAACTCGACGATGTCGGATTTTGCCTTATGTCCCCCGGCATAAAGTTTCAGCGCGATCAGATGCGGCAACGGAACGAGCTTAAGGCGGCTTCCCGCTCGCACGGACAAGGTCGATGCCCTCACCGCTTCATCAATCACGGCGGGAAATCGATCAGCAAAGCTAACGATTTGAACGAGCCCGAAAGGGCCGCGCACATCGATCACTCCACCGAGCGGATCATCCCCGTCGGGTTCGCGCAACTCGACGGAATATCCCTTGGCTTTCAGAAGGTCGGCCAGAGAGCGGAGCTGGGCAATGTTCGCATTAACTCCCAGATCGAGGTCTTGGGTTTGGCGGCCCTAGCGGTATGCCGCTAGAGCCACTGCGCCAATCACCACGGCCTCGATTCGCTGACTCCCGAGGATTTCCAGGACATCCTCAGCAGCATCAAAAATGGTTTTACAATTTTCCACCTAATCCTTGGCCGAAGTCGGCTTCAGAGCAGCAAAGCGGCTACCCATGGTGAGTGCTTCGGTAATCCGTTCCTCCACGGTCATCCGCGAAACACGATCGATCTCGCCGCGAAGCGAAGCATCCGCACACGCACTACGACGGCCCGACGGGAGCGTGCGCTTTGTTTTCTCGCCGGGTTTCTTCATGCCTCTCCCTTAGGTCGTCTTAGGTGGAGCGTCAACCCCTCGCGCCTGCGCCAAGCGGGGATTCCCGTTACGCTCAGCGCCCGGGCATCGCCTCGAGCACCACGCCTTTGAGATATTCCGTCTCGGGCTGGCCCATGACCACCGGATGGTCCAATGGTTGGCCGATGCGGCGGATCAACCGCATGTTGCGCCGGGCGTCATTCAACCCCTCGGCGATCGAATCCTCAAACTCGTGGGCGCGCACATGGTGCGAGCAGGAAAAGCTCACCAGCACGCCGTTTTTGGAAAGCAGCTTCGCCGCCCGCGCGTGGAGGTCGCGGTAGCCGCGCAATGCCTCGGCGATGCGTCCCCTCGCCTTCGTGAAGGACGGAGGATCTAAAATAATCAGGTCATATTCGGGGCGGTCGGGGCGCTTCAGAAAATCAAACACATCATCCTGCCGAGACTCCACCGCGACGCCGTTGCGTTGAACATTCGCACGGAGCGCACCGATGCTTTCGGTTCCCGACTCGACCGCTGTAACCGAAGCCGCACCGGCCTTCGCGCAGGCGAGCGCGAAGCCGCCTTGATTCGAAAAACAATCCAGCACCGAACGGCCAGATGCCATCGCCGCCACGATCCCGTAGGATTCGAGCTGGTCGAGATAAAGACCCGTTTTGTGTCCGCCGAGTGGATCGACAAGGAATTTCACACCCGCCGCCTCGACCTCGATCGCGCCAGGATTTTCTCCCACAAGAACGCCCGTTCTCATTTCCAAAACCTCGGAGGCCCGCACCGGCGCGTCGTTGCGCTCGATCACGCAGGCCGCCCCGGTGGTTTCCGCCAAGACCTGCGCGAGGATTTGGCGGTGGCGATCCATCGCCGCCGTGTTGGTTTGTAGCACCACCACAGGGCCGTAGCGGTCGGCGATCACGCCCGGCAGGCCATCACTCTCACTCCACACCAGACGGCATAAATCCAGACGGCACCCAGCATGGCGTCGATATTCGATCGCTTGCGAAATCCGGCGCTGGAAAAAATCCGCATCCAAGTCCTGCCGGTGCCGCGAGAACCTGCGGGCGACAATCTGGGAGCGGGAATTGAAAATACCCACGCCAAGGAGTTGGTCGCGCCCATCCTTGATCGAAACGACATCCCCATCCGCAGGCGCGCCGAAGGTTTTTAAAACCTCGCTGGAGTAAACCCAATCGTGACCATGCAAAATCCGCGAACGCGGACGAACAACAATTCCACCCATAAGGCGTCAGCTTTTATCGGACTCGAGAAATTCCCAAGAGGAAAAGGTCGCGGCCTGCCCCGCGTAGGCGCCGGTGGCATCTAGCACATTCCACACGATCGCCTGCCGGATGCGAAATCTCCGTCCCGTCCGCGAAATTCGAATGCCCGAGTAGTCGTCGATGAAACCATTCTCTCGCACACGCCGCAGAAACTCCGCCCGCTCGTCGCGGTGCATCGGCTCCGCCGTGTGGCGCGAGGGGGTTTTCACCAAAGTCTCCCAATCCATTTCCCACAATCCGAGCGCGGTGAGATTCGCGTAGTTCAGCATTTGGTCCGCTTCTGCTCCCCCCGAGACCACGACAAACGGAGCCTCGAAAAGGAGGCGCGCATCGAGGACGACATCGCCAGTCCGCTCGATCAAATACCGCCCCGTCCATCGATGAAAACTCGCCAGCAGCGCCGTGCCGCGCTCCACGAGCCAATCCTGTTTTTCATTCCACAAATCCATGTCGTGCGTTTCTGCGATCGGCAAGGTTTTCACTTCGCTTCGGCTTGTAAGAGCTAATGTCCCAATTCGGGAGTGAGCCAGACTTCCTTGAGGATTTGGACGCGGTTGCTCCAGAGGGTGTTTGTGCCTTTGCGGAGTGCGACTTCGCGGACGCCCTCTTCGACATCGGTGGTGATCGGGGTGTTGCCGATGAAGTTGCCGTCGATGAAAAGGTCGAGGCCGTTCATGTCGTTCCCGCCCGCCGTGGGCTTGATCACGACTTTGTGGCGGGGAACTTCGTCGTCCTTGGCGAGTTCGCCGAAGGAGATGTTGGGCAGGGCGGATTCCATTTGCGCGGCGCATTCGTCGAGGGCGCGGCGGTTGCCGTTGTTGCGCTTCGCAAACTGCCGCTGGGCGAGGATGCGGCCGCTTTCCACTTCCAGTGCTTTTACGGCAATCGCGGCATCGCTTTGGCTGCGGACGATGTTTTCGGTGATCCCGTAGGCGGTGTTGCTCTCGCGCGTTTGGGTGATTCGATTTTTCGTGATACTCACCACGAGAAGGATGTCGGCTCCGGCCAAACGGCCAAGGCGCGCGCGGTCATTGACGATGTTGTTGTAGGCTAGACCTTGCTCCCCAAGGATTTTTTCGAGGTGGCGTCGGCTGATCAACGAAACGCCCGGCGCCCGTGAGACACCGGCCTCGGCAAGGGACTCGACCATTTCAATGCCGCCATCGCCGACCTCTCCGCTCAAATCCTCGGTGATGACCGCGAGCGAGGGGTCTTTGGCGTGGAGCGGGTATGCGACGAGGAGGGTCGCTAGCAGGAATGGTAGTGCGGCTTTGCAGCTCATCACATCTGCTGCTGGAACCGCTTCGCGTTATGCCAGACGGATTGGTTCTCGCGGATGGCATTGGCGTATTTCGAATTTGGTGACATGCCGACGAGTTGGCGGAGAACCTTGTCGGCATCGGCGTAGCGGCCGGTGCCTTGATAGACGATTGCAAGGATGTAGCGGGCTTCCGGATCGGTTGGGAGTTCTTGGACGCCTTGCTCTGCTGCTGCGGTTGCTTCGGCCCACAGGCCGGCATTGGCGAGGCGGATGGCCTGCTTGGCGGAAACACTCTTGGTGCCTCCGATCATGCGGCGGATTTTGAGAACGCTCGGGTGGAGGCTTTGAAAAATCTGGTGAGCCGCTTTGTTCCGCATGCCGGCAATCATCGGGTAGGGATCGGGAGCCGAGGGATAGCCCTCCGAGGAGTAGTTTGTATCCGTGTCCGAAAACTCGATGCGGCGCCCGCCAGCGATCTGCGAAGTGGAGGTCATGACCGCGCGGTAGTTCGCGATGTAATTGGCGATCGTTTTGGTGGTGTAGGAGCGGATGGTTTCGCCTTCTTTGTTGGTGTAGGAGCTGGAGTCGCTCTGAGCGCCGGACATTCCCTCCGCTTGCAGATAAATAAAGGCATCGACGCCCTTGATACGGCCGCTGGTGCGGTTTTCCACAAAGCTCATGCGCTGGAATTGGCGCTCATTGATGGAATCTCCCAAGTTGGCTCGATCGACGAGTTGGTAGTAGCCCTGCCCGGCGAAGAGTTGGAAGAGCGAATGGGCGAGTTCGCCGCAGTCCGAGCCGGCTTCCGGAACGATGGAAACCCGCGAGCCGCGCCCGAGGCTGAGTTCCGCAGGTTGCGGGGCATCCACCGTGATGGTGGTGCAGGAGGTCAGAAGGGCTGCGGAGACGGCGCAGAGAATGGAGAGGAGGATTTTTTTCATGGAAGAATGGAGCTTCTTATCCGCTTGTGGAGCTTTGTGGCAAGAAAACGAATTTCCATGCCGCTCACCCTCTTGATCACAAGATCCGGAGCCGAGCAGGAAACTTTTTTGCGGTTTCAGCCGAGGTGTTTATTCTTTGGTTTCAATCGCGTGCGTTAGTTTTTGTCTTGTAGCCGCTCCCAGCGCTGCTTCATCAACGCCTGATAGCGCGCCTTCATTTCCTCCGAACAGAAGCCGGCGCTGACGAGAGCGATTGCCGCGCTCAACCCCTTTTCGAATCGGCCCAGCGCATTGGAGACTTGGCGCCCGGTCAATCCCAACGCGCTCCCCAAAGCGAGGAAATCCCCCCGCGTGATGCGGTTTTTTCGGCCCTGGATGGTCAGGGCGCTTTCCTCCGCATCCTCAGGCAACAAGAGCACGGTTGGCAGCAGGTCGTAAGCCGGCGAGAGGCGAATCTCTCCGGCTTGGGAACGAATCAGGGAAAAGTTCTTGAGGTGCATGTCGGAATTTCCTGTTAAAAAACTGAACAGGTTCACCTCGAAAAATCGCAGCGCATCCAGGCCCGGATGGCTGCAGTGCTGTCGAATCTTCCTGCCAACCGCCTCCAGGGAACCCCGGTATTTTTCCTCGGTCATCCGATCAGTCAACTGGCACATGTCCTCCATGCCCAACTTGCGCCCTTCCACCCTATCCATGCGCCTAACGACCAGAGCTACCTGGCCGTCCATCATCGCTATCAGTCCGCAATCGGCCGTTTCCATGCCAAAGCAAGCCGCCATGCGCATGGTGAGATGCTCCAGTTCGGGCATTTGTGGAAACCGTTCCACAGGGGGTTTGAGAATAAAGCCACCTTCGAGCCCGACGAGGGTGAATCGGCCGCCGCCACGCGTTCGCCCGGATTCCAAGTGCAGGGAAAGTTTGGGCTGGACGCCGGGAACCGCGACATGGCTGCGGACGATCTGTTCGGCCATTGCATTCAGTGCAGCCCACGAGTAGGGAAGCTGCGGAGGCTGCGCGCTGCCAAAAAGCCTGCGGCAGCACGCGGCATGGTAATCCATTTCTTCACCGTCGAGGACACCCAAGCAAATCTTGCAGCGCGGTTTATTCATGTGCTGCCTCCTCCTCAATCGGCACCACTCCAGCAGCACCGATACAATCCCGACAGCAGGCCAGCAAAAGGCCCATGCGGTCACGAGAGTCGATCTTCCATGTTTTTTCGGCAATCTCCAGCAACCATCCCTCGGGAATAAGTCCGTCAAAAAAGGGAAAAAGCCGCTTGTCCTCGAAAGGCTCGGCCCTCAAGGGAAGCGTGAGGCTCGCGGAAACGGCCCCCGGGTCATTGAGATAAGCCGCCGAGTAGGTGAAACGATACCCGTGATCAAGCTCCTCGAGCAACCCCACCGGCTTGTCGTGGAGAAGGATTTCAGCTTTTCTCATCGTCCACCGCCTCTCGGAAAGGTGCCGGAGCCATTCGATGGCCAAAGAGACCCAGAACCTGGTTGACCTTGTCCAACCGCAGTGATGCCTTGCCCTGCTCCAGATCGCGGATAAACCGCAGCCCCACTCCGGCCCGATCCGCAAGATCATGCTGGGTCAGTCTTGCCGCTTGGCGCTTGGCCTTCACAAATTGGATCAATGGATCATTCATTAGAATACCCGATCGAGTATATTTTTAACACAAATGCCTTTTACTATACCCGAAAGGGTTCTGCAAATTTTATTTTTGCAATAATAAATCCGATCGGGTATACAAAGGGGCAATTTTCCGAAAATATGTGAATGTGTGGGACTGACGTCTTTTTTCAGATTTTCATTTTTGATGGCAAGTTTTCGTCGGCATTCGCAGCGGGACGCGATGCACCCTTTAAAAAAGCCGGTTGACACGCCATTCCAGTTTTGTAAATCTTTACTTTCTTACTAAAGAAATATGAACTCACGCCTCTTCCTTTGGTCTGTAGTATCCGCGCTTGCGGGTTTTTTGTTTGGTTTTGACACCGTTGTCATATCCGGTGCCGAGAAGACGATTCAGACCCTCTGGAATTTGAGTCCTTCGATTCATGGTTGGGCCATGGGCGCGGCCTTGTGGGGCACGGTGCTTGGCTCCCTCATTGGCAGTTGGCCCACGGACAACTTTGGACGCAAAAAAACTTTGCTGAGTATCGGCATTTTGTTTCTTGTCGGATCCTTGTGGTCAGCGTTGGCTACGGAAGTCTATGGCTTCATGGCAGCCCGTTTTATTGGCGGTGTTGCGATCGGTATCTCGACTGTAGCAGCACCTCTTTACATCTCGGAAATCTCGCCGCCGGAAAGCCGTGGTCGCTTGGCTGGCATGTTCCAATTCAACATCGTCTTCGGCATTCTCGTGGCCTTTGGATCAAACTATTTACTCTCCAACCTTGGCGAAAATTCCTGGCGATGGATGCTGGGCGTGATGGCTTTGCCATCGGTGGTTTACACGCTGGCGTGCTTGATTATTCCGGAAAGCCCACGCTGGCTCCTCTCGCGCAAAGGGGACCGCGCCGCCGGGATTGCTGTGCTCAAATTGATTACTCCCAATGCCTCGCAGTCGGAATTGGAGGCCAGCGCGGATGCGATGACTGCGGCCAGCGAAGAAGCGGGTTCAGCAAAAGGTTTCTGGCGCATGGGTATGAAAACTCCGATCCTCATTGCTGTCTTGGTGGCATTTTTCAACCAACTTTCTGGTATCAATGCGATTCTCTATTTTGCACCGCGTATATTTGAGTTGACGGGTCTTGGTCAAAAGGCAGCGCTTCTCCAATCGATAGGGATCGGTGTGACAAACCTCGTCTTCACCTTTGTTGGTTTGTGGCTTATCGACCGTCTGGGTCGCCGCACGCTACTCTATATTGGTTCTTTTGGCTACATCGCCTCGCTGGGACTTTGCTCCTGGGCATTTTTTACCGAACACTTTGCGATTGTCCCGGCTTGTATTTTTGCGTTCATTGCTGCCCACGCTATTGGCCAAGGGGCTGTGATCTGGGTGCTTATCTCGGAAATCTTCCCTGACAAGTTCCGCGCAATGGGGCAGTCGCTGGGCAGTTCCACACACTGGGTCTTCGCCGCCTTGCTCACGACATTTTTCCCGCTCATGGTTACGGCCTTCCCCGCCGGTTCGGTCTTCTTGTTTTTCTGTTTCATGATGGTCCTGCAACTCGTGTGGGTGAAAGTGATGGTTCCAGAAACCAAGGGCCGCACACTGGAGGAAATCCAAAAAGACCTCAAAATCTCCTGATTTATGAGACAACCCAAGATTCTTTCCTGTGGTGAAGTCTTGTGGGATTTATTTCCCGAGGGTGCCCGGTTTGGCGGTGCCTCCGCCAACTTCGCCTGTCATGCAGCCCTGCAAGGGGCGCACCTGACTCTTCTCAGCGCGGTGGGCCAAGACGCACGCGGCGACGAGGCTCTATCGATCCTTGAGAGCTTTGGCATCGATACCACTCTTGTGCAACGCCTCAGCGGAGTTCGAACAGGAAGTGTCGGTGTAAAATTGGATGCCGTCGGCAAGCCCAGCTTTGAAATCCATGCGAATGCTGCGTGGGATATGATAGCTTGGACGGATGCGGTTGCGGCGCGCATCGGGGAGGTGGATGCCGTTTATTTCGGCAGCCTCAGCCAGCGCGGAGAAGTATCCAAGGCAACGATCCTGCGAGGACTCGAGGTGGCCAAAGCCCGCGGCATCGCGCGTGTGTTGGATGTAAATTTGCGCAAGCCATTTTACGATAAAATATTGATAGCTGAATCTATCGCCCGCGCTTCGATTCTCAAGCTCAGTGATGATGAACTTCCCGAAGTAGCTACCGCTTGTGGTATCGCCCTTAAAGAAAATCCAGAAGACACTTTGCGTGGTCTGCTTGTTAAATTTGAATTGGAAATTGTGGTTATGACCCGTGGCGCGGAAGGGGCGTTGCTCGTCTCGTCCACGCAGGTCATCAGCCAACCGGGCATTCCGACCATAGTGAAAGACACGGTCGGAGCCGGAGATTCTTTCACAGCAGCATTTATCATCGGTTTTCTCCGGAAGGAAAGTCTGGATCATGTTCTCCAAAAAGCCTGTGAGACGGCATCCGCTGTTTGTGCTCAATCAGGCGCTGTTCCTATTTCCGTCAGTCCAGCAAAGCATTGCTAATACCAAAGCAAAATCGATCCAGATTGCTTGCAGGTTTCTTTGCTCGGCCGGTTCAACCTGAAAACGGCGCTTAAAGAAAGTCGTTTCGCGCGGGAAGGCAGGAGGGGACTGCGAAGGGATATAATCCGAGGCGATCGGGTCGCAAAAGTCATCATCGGATTTTGGCAGTGCTGGCGGAGATGCCTTTTGTTTTGCACGCATGGCTGCGGTCGGGAAACACGGGGGAGGCCTGCCGCCGTCGCTGATTTTCGCTCCGGTCACCCTCCGGTCGGCTACGGCCACCCTACGGGATTCCCTACGCGAAAATCAGCGATTTCTTACCCCGAAATGGATCGTGTTTTGTAATTGTCGCCGGGGGTCATTTCTAATTGTTGCTGGAAACCATTTTTAATTGTCGCTGGACACACCACCTCGCCGCCAACGCAACAACCCCTCAAAACCCTCCAAAAAGTCCGGCCTGAAGGCCGAGTTTTACCGCAAGCAGGGAACCACGGTTCCCCGCACCCCTCCTCTCAGGGGAACAGAAAAACCCCTTGCCAAAACAACCCCAAAAAACCTAAAAATCCACCCGTTAAAAGCGTTGCACTTTGAAGTGACCACAGATGGTGCATTTTGAAGTGACCGCTGACACCGCGGCTCACTGTGACTGCCGGGATTTTCCTTCCCCGGGAACGCTGAGGTCCTCCTCGGCTCTCGACTCTGGCCAAGCGCTGCACATTTGAACCACAACCGAATGCCTGGGCGAGCATGAGGTGGAGCAACCTATTGTTGGCCCGAAGGGCGAAAGATCGGGAGCGACTGAGTCATTTCGCAAATAAACACGAATAAAGCCGACAAAGAAATTCTCCGGCGAAGCCGATGCCTATTCGTGAAAACTTGTGTAATTCGTGGTTTAATAACCTTAAATTTTATCCACAATAAACTTGTCGTCAATGTTTTTTTCAAAATTTGAAAGAAAATGCAGCTTGCCCCCCCGTGCCCTCGACTGTCCAAGATTCAGGCGCGGCACGCGCCGTCAAAAGCCCCAGCAAGTCCTCTCACGGAGCACGCTAAGACACAGAGTCGAAGGATGGACTGCAATTGGCAAAAAATGCCCTCAACGATAGCTGGATTCTTTGGAGGGATGGCCTCCATGCCGTCCCACTTCCGCAGGCGCAACCCGCCCCATCAATTCAAAGAACCCTTTGTTTTCATTTTGCCGAAAGCAGAAAATTTTAAAGGAGCCAAATACGACCTTGGCGCTCCCATACCATCCGCATGATTTATTCCCTCGTCTCCAGACAACCAAATGTCAATAATTAAAGCCCGACCCCTTTGATTTGTAAAAAGCCTTTTGGCGAACGCCAAAACTGAGATGGGTGGGATGGGTGAACATGGAATGCTGGAGTTCGGTGAGTGTTGTTAATCAATCCAATATCCACCGTCGCATGACTCGTAACTGCGCCGAGTGACGACAGTGGTGGTATGATAATGGCGCGGTTCGGCTTGGTAGACAACGGCTCTCTGAGGGGCCGGGTAGACGACATAGTCGGGTTCGCGGCGGTATGCGGGCGGATAGCTATTTCGCCGGGTGTCTTGGGCATTGCCGAACATATTTCCTGCAATGGCGCCTAGACCGCCTCCGATGGCGGCTCCTTCCAGACCTCGTCCACTCTGGTGCCCGACGATTCCGCCGGTCGCTGCTCCCAGGATTCCTCCAACAACCGTTCCTGCTTGGGCGTCAGGACCGGTGGCGCAACCCGTGAGCATGGCGGCTGCAATGATGGTTGTTAGGATCAGGGATTTTTTCACAAGGGCTTCCATGGTTTTCATTTTTTGGATGGTTGGGTTTGTTTTTTTAATCAGATGGTTTTTGTCGTTTCGTATCGTTTACCAACGCGAGCGGCAGCGGTGGTTGTGCTCGCGGATCACGACTGGCTCCGAGCGGTAAATGACGGTCTGTGGGTAGTAGGTCGGGCGCATTTGCTGGTAGGGTTGCATGTAGACGGTCTGCGGCCGGGAATAAACAACTGTGGGGCGCGAGTAGTAGACCGGGGCTGGGGTCACATACGCGGGAACGGAGTAAACCGGCGCGCAAGCTTGCCTGCCTTGGTTGTAGTAAAAGCCGGAGCCGTTGCCGAGGGTGAAGCCCCAGGAATTGGCGTAAGCGGATGCGGCGAATGCCGTGGTGAGTGTGGCGAGGATAAGGAGTTTTTTCATAGAGTTGGTTGGTGGTTGAAGGTTCGAGGCAAATGTATGGATCGCGAGAAGCGGCGTCAAATTGGAAGCGTTGAAAACCAATGTTTTAAAATATATTTTTCGCCGCTTAAGGTGGGCTTTTTGCCACTCACCCTTTAAAATCGACCGCTCGGCAAATCAGTGAATTTGCTCCTCTACCAAAAGCCTCACCACGATCTTGGGATGATTCTGTTCGGGGCGTTTGGATACCTCGCATCTCGCATGATCACGGGTGCGTCAGTGTAGTTTCTGACATCTTGGCCGTAATATGGCTCAGGGCTTGTGTAGTATTGAGGGCCTGCCTGTAAAACTCCTGCTTGCTGCCCAGAATACATCGGCGGGATGCCTTGATTCGGCACGCCGCCGTGATCAACCAATTCATAGGAATCGTATTCATCATTATGGCCGCTGGATCCACCCCCCGAGTGCCGTGGGCCAGGGTGGAAAGTGCCCGGGTTGCCAAACTGAACGAACTCGCGTTGCGGTGTGCAGGCACAAACCAAAGCCGCCCCTCCGACGAGGCTGAAGATTTTCGCGGAGCGCAGAAGAAGACGCATGCTCAAGGTTTCCATTTGTTCATTTGATGACAAACAATATCAGGAATCTGGAGGCCATCTTCAAGAGGAGGAAAGTCCAATGAAATATGCCCTGTGGCATCGTCGCGCAGGATTTCAAGAAATGTCCCTTCGTCTGCATTGAACAATTGCACCGCCGCGCCAGTCGAGCAGTCACCTGCTGCGTTCATTTGATTTTTCGTGGGCTTGTATTGCATGGCAATCGTGGAATCTCAAGGCGCCTTGGACTTCGGCGGAGAGACGCGATATCGCGTGGCGCGCCCCTCGCCCAAGCGATCGAGTTTTTTCAAATCGAGAAGTTTTTTGATAATTGATTCCACCGTTCGGGGAGGCATTGCGAGCGCTTCCACGGCCGATTTGCGGCTAAATTCTCCGGTGCTGTTCGCCCATTGCCAAAGGACGATTTGTTTCTCTGAGAGCAAATTTTCGATCTGATCGCCTGAAAGAATTTCGAGTGCCTCGCGGGACTGTTGACGAACGACCTCCAGAAAAAACACGAGCCAAGCCGAGATGTCCTCCTGCTCATTTTTCCAAGTCCGCTGGGTGCGATTGAGCGCGAGGTAGTAGTCGGCTTTGCGATTTTCCACGAGCTTTTCATGCGAGACCACTTCAGCGAACTCATAGCCGCCACGGAGCAAGATCAGGTTTGTGAGAAGGCGACTCGTTCTTCCATTTCCATCCTGGAAAGGGTGGATGGCCAGATACTCAAATAGAAAATTGGCGGCGAGGATGAGTGGATGCCGAAAGTTCTCACCCGTGGCTTGGCCATACCAACCAATCAACTCCTGCATCTCCTTTTGCACGAGGTGCGGTGGCGTGGGATCGAAGACAATGCCCACCACTTCGCCTGCAGCATTTTTGGCCTCCACCCGGTTGGGGCCGAATTTGTAGGTTCCCGCGTGGCGCACATCTTTCTCGCAGTGGCGAAGCATGTCCCGGTGCAACTGGAGAACGAGGGATTCCCCGAGTTTCATTTCCCGATAATTTTGAAAGATCGATTCCAGCACCTCCAAGTAACCGGCGACCTCTTGCTGGTCGCGTGTCCGGAATTTCTTGATCCGCAGTTGGCGATACAACGCTTCCACCTCTTCATCCGAAAGCTTGTTGCCCTCGATACGGTTGGAAGCACCGGTCGAAGTAACGATGACCGAACGGGACAGACGATCAATCGTTCGAGGTTGTAAGCGCGAGGTGAGTTGCCATCCGGTCTTCACGCCATCGATCTCGGCAATCATGGCGTAAACCTTTTCGGCGACCACCGAATCCAGCGCCAAGCGCCGACTCAACCGCGATTCTTTCCAGTCATCCATATTCTCCAAAATATAATGTGAGAATATGTGAGGTCTTGTGAGATTTTGCAATTCCCTAATTCAAAAAGGCCACCAACTGCTTTTCTTTTCCTCGGGCTTGGCATCGCCTTGCGCGGCTCCCGTAGCGGAATCCGGAACGGATTTCGATCCGCCGGCATTAAAGGCGAGGAGGTTTTCGCTGGAGCGGTCGAGCTTCATGCGGCCGCCGGTGGCTTTGGTGATTTCCTATCCGAGGCCGATGTTGTCGAGGCGGGTTTCGACATCGAGGACGCTGATGCCTTGCGAGTCTAACTCGCGGGGCCAGACGGCGCCACAATGCGCTCGCACTCCCCGCCAATTATCTTTGAAGTTCTTCGCCCTTATCAGGTTCTGTGTCAGGAACGCGTGCAAGCAACTTGTCGAAATCATCGAGATTGGCCCGCTTGGCGCGTGCTCTCAGATAGTCAACGGTCTCCAAAGCGGAAAGCTTCTCGGCGGCCGCTGTGATCAAAAATTGATTCATCGAGTAACCATCTTGCGATGCGAGTTCTTTGATTGCACGATGGAGGGAGTCTGGAACGCGTAATGATAATGTAGTCATAGCTTTATTGCTTCAATGGCTGCGGATGGTGTAATTGCTCGAACGCCTACTGTGTCCGAGCCAGCAAAATCCGAAATGTTGTGTGTAATGATGTAGGGGGCCGATGCTGCAACCGCGAGTTCCAGAACCAGGTCATCGTTGGGGTCTTTGAGGAAAGGTCGCCATGCAAAAAACACCTTTTGATGCTGGGCCATGAGGCAGACAGCATCCAAAATCTGATGAATCTCATTCTTTGTGAAACTTGGAATCAGGCCCGGACGGAGCAAAACAGACTCATATTCCATAACAAGTGCCACAGACACCGAAATCTTGAGATGCCCGGCGCGAATTGCCTGGATGATCTGGAAGCTAGCACCACGCTTTGAGCGAAGGCCAGACACCAGAACAGATGTGTCGAGGATTGCAAACACGCAAGGTATCATCGGCAATACCGAATTTCGTGCAACTTTTTTTTGAAGACGCTTGCGTTGTCCTCAACTTTTTCCAACCCGTGACAGTTTGTCACGGATAGGTTGCCAACCCGGCTTGGGTTTTGAATTATGGCGAATTCGCCATAATTGAACGGGGGTTGCGCGAAGGCAATTTCTGCGACGACTTGTCGCAGAAGCTTAAAAATCTTTCTACCAAACCTTCCACCAACTGCTTTTCTTTTCCTCGGGTTTGGCATCGCCTTGGGCGTTTCCAGTAGCGGAATCCGGAACGGATTTCGACCCATCGGCATTGAAGGCGAGGAGGTTTTCGGTGGAGCGGTCGAGCTTCATGCGGCCGCCTGTGGCTTTGGTGATTTCCTGACCGAGGCCCATGTTATCGAGGCGCGTTTCCACATCGAGGACGCTGATGCCTTGCGAGTCGAACTCGCGGGGCCACACGGCGCTGATTTTTTCCGTGTCGGTGAAGTCGGTTTGGATTTTCTGGAAATCATCGGAGCTGATTCCGGTGAACTCCAGGCGCTTCATGGCGCCGAGGTCGGTTTCGGTGACCCAGCGGGCGAGGATTTTGTTGAAGAGGGGCGGAGTTCCGCCTTTCTGGCCTCCGGCACTGCTAAGGACTTTTTGAATCACATCCCGCGCGGCCATTTCCTTGGAGTCGAGGTCGCTTTCCACATTCTCGGTGCCGGGCAACGCGGCGACGGCGACAACTTCGCCGGTTTCGGGGCGGATGGCGCGGAGTTCTCCGCCGACCGAGAACACATGCTGGGGCAGGCTTCCGTAAAAAGTTTGTCGGCCGACATAGCGGGCCACAATGTTGCCCTCGATCAAGAAGTCACTCTTCTGCGAAATGCCTGCGTTACGAAGCTTGGAGTTCTTATCATTGCCGAGAATGGCATCGCGAGCGGCCATGCGGCTCTCTTGACCGCTGGCCGTGCCGACATCGACAAGGTTGAACTGCAAATCTCTCGCCGTTTGCTCCATGATGCCTTGGGCGTATTTGGTCGGCGCGGGCGCTCCGTCGATCTGCTCCTGCACAGCAATCGAAACACGCGGCGACCCCTTGAGAAGCACGATCTGGCGAAGGGCGAGGGGGTTCTTGGCATCAGGCGCGCCTTTCTCCACCTCGGCTTTCACTTTCACCGTGTAAATTTGGTCTTTGCCCAACCCGGAACTGATCACCTTGTAGCTCTTCACATGGCCAAAGGCGGAGCTAAGGATGCGGTCATAGTCCAAGGTAAAATCCGAGACACCCGTCGAGCTAAGGACATCAACGCCGGTGCCAACGCGCACGGCTTCGCGCAAGGCATCGGCGAGTGCCTGCTCGCGGGCGGTTTTCATGTCGCCGGGCGCACGGCCCTCGGCCTCGACAGTGGCGGCTTGGATTTGACCACAGAGGACACCGAGGAGGCAGATGTGGAGAATGAGATTTTTCATGTTTATTTAGACTGATTTTCGATGAAATCCGGCATGCTGATCGCGCTTGTTCCGAGATATTCCCATGCAATGCAAGTGCCAGTGATTATCGTCGCTTGGGAGTTCTCAATTTCGACCTCGGCATATTCGTCATTACCTTTGGCATCAATCATAAGGAGCGGGCGAGTCACAGATTCCGGGCGAAATGCCAGCACAAATGTTGCTATCCCACGATCCTCGCCGGGAACTTTTTTAATAATCTCATCGGCTTGTGCTTGGGCAAGTTCAATGCGGAAGATGACTTCAAATAGAAAAGAATATTCACTGAAAGAGGCGATGATTTTACCGCCGCTTTTGGAAATATCTAAAAGTTCTGCGATCAACAGGCGGGGAGCGTCATCGGATAGTAAGGCTTCTTGAATTTCAAAGGTATATTTCACCTCTGGATCAACATCGCTGAACCATTCTGCGCTGGCGCGAGTCCGCTTTTGAAAATCGACAACTTGAGCTACTGATTTTGCTTTTTCCGATTCTTTGAGATCATTTTCGGTTGACCTATTTTCGCAAGCCGCCAAAAGACCGAGTAAAACAAAACCAGCCAGCGCAGGTTTTATAATAAATTTTCCAGAAGTGGATTTTGAATACATCTTATGAGGTTCAGGCAACTCACCTGCCATTATTCCTCCAAAACATAAATCGCCATTCCGCCTGCGGTTTTCATCATGAGCGTTGAGGTCATGGCCATGGAGTTGCCCGAGAAATTGGCGTAGGCACTATTCCCATAAGCCACGGCGTTTGCAGTTCCGTAGGCCGAGCCTTGGGTGACAGTGGCAAATGGGGCATTGCCGACATTGTTCAGGAGGATTCCATTTGCTCCCAATGCTGCCGCTGCGTGCCTGAGTCGCGCTATGGTCGCATCCATAGCACCTTGCTGGGTGAGACGGAAAGTATTTACACTATTTGCATCGACAACAGCAACTTGCTCGTATTTTTTGGGAGGATTTGTGTAGAGTTTAACCTCTTCGGGCATGATTGGTGGTCGTTTTTTTCCGATTAGCACATGGGTTGTGGTGTTGCAGGCCGTAAGGCTCGCAGCTAGGAGTAATAAGAGTGTTAGATTCGTAATTTTCGTCATGGTTCAGTTGTTCTTGATGTCGGCGTTGTTGGATTGGATGAGCGCTTCAATTTTCCTGCCGACTTTATCCAGCAGGGATTCTTGTATAGCAGGTTCGCGGGGGAGAGGTGGCAACGGCTTGCCAATGGTGGCCATCACGAAGGGGCCGGCATCGCGCACGGCTTCCAGCAGGCCCTTTTCTTTCCGCAGTTTGACGAGCCATTCGCGTTGGACTTTGGCGAGAGAACCGGGGGCATTGCCGGTCTTGAGTGCCTCTCGGTAAAAGTCGGCCATGATTTCGGATGTGGTTTGGTCTGCGACCGGCCAGAGGGTCATCAGGAGGTTTTCGGCCCCGGCCATCATGAAAGATCGGCGTAGCCCCAGCACTCCCTCGCCGGATCGCGCTTCGCCCACGCCGGTTTCACAGGCGGAGAGCGACACAAGCCATGTGCCTTGCAGATCAAGGGCCGCTACCTCCTCAGCCGTAAGGATGCCATCGTTCTCGGGATCGGGAGCCTTGCGCTCAGCCCATGAACGCAGTGTGGATTGAGCGCCAGTAAGAGCAATACCGCTCGCGCGCATGGGGTCCACGCCTTTTTTGTTGATTTGCGGGGCTTTGATTCCGATTACGGACATCCCCCTAGTGTTGTCTCCGGGCGGCGTGTAGGAGTTGAGATAAAATCCATGGGTGGCCAGATGCAGGATGCCGGGCTTGGATGTTCCGCGAATGTTTTTTTCGTTGGCCCGATCACGGGTGAAGGTTTCCAGATCCCACCCGCTGTTGGCGGCAATTTTTTGGATTTCGGCGCACTCCTTTTCCGTTCCGGGCAAGGAAGGGAGTTGAATCTGACCGAACACATCTACCTCCATACTCCGGAATGAGAAGCGATTTTCCTCAACAGGCTCAGTGGTTTGGTCGAAAATCGGGTTGCCGAAAATGCGAATCCGATTTGGAGGGTTTGGATTGCTTTCCCGCAACAAATCCCGGGCATTCCCGACATAGGAAATGTCGTAGCTTTCGGCTAAAAAATTACCGTCCTCGCCGAGAAGAGCCGCAAAGGATAGGAAGTTCAGGTCACCATCGGGGCTGATAACCAATTGGTTGGTGCCTTCAGGAATCTTATGAGCGATGGGTCGCCAGAGTTTATCCGAGAGAAACTCTGTTTCTTCTTTGACACAAGCGGCATCGCCATTGGCGATGCCTTGGCGCAGGGATTCGATGGCTTGGCGAATGGCTTTGGCCCCGTCGATACGAACAAATTCGAGCTTGTTGTTCGGTGCCATGAGGATCGCACCGAGGCACTCGGCTTCGCCCCCCTTGAGCTTGGGATCTGGGAATTGAAAAAGATCGATGAGTGCGCTGCACTCGCTTAACTTGGCGGTGATATCCGCTTGGGCGATCGTGGCGCTTGCGCGTTGGAGGTTGCGGCCCAGATATTTTGCCGCCATGTCTCTTTGGAGTTGGCTGATTTCCCCTTTCAAGCGGGTGACTTCTTCATCCTGACCGGGTTCAAATGCCAACTTGGAAAGGCGGGCTTGAAGTTGGGCGATTTTTTTCAATCTCTCCACGCCTTCACCGCTACTCTGGGCCGCCAGCGCGATCGAGCGATCTTCCACCAAGGAATCCAAAACAACCCCTTTCATGCGAAGCACCAAATCCGCGATCGCACCCGGCTCCAATAAACAAGCTAACCAAAACGATTGATTCACATGCTGCCACGAAAGTCGAGTGCCCTCATCTTGGGTGAGGATGGTTTGTAATTCACTCTGCTTGGCTGTGATGTGCCGTTCAGCATAAGCACGCGCTTTGGAGATTTCGCCCTTTCGGTATTTGAGAATAGCTAAATCACTGAGGCTCTCGGCCGTATCAGGATGTTCTGGCCCGAGGTTTTTTTCTCGGATAGCCAGGGCGCGTTCGTAGAGCGGAAGGCTCTTCTCATATTCTGCCATGGAGCTAAAAAGAAAAGCCAGATTGTTTAAGCTCGCGGCCGTATCAGGATGTTCTGGCCCGAGGTTTTTTTCTCGGATTGCCAAGGCGCGTTCGTAAAGCGGAAGGCTTTTCTCATATTCTGCCATGGAGCTAAAAAGAAAAGCCAGATTGTTTAAGCTCGCGGCCGTATTGGGATGTTCTGGTCCGAGAGATTTTTCATTGATCGCCAAGGTGCGTTCGAGAAGGGGCCGGGCCTTGGTGTAGTCTCGGATTGAGTTATAGACAGAGGCCAGATTATTCAGGCTCATAGCTGTAGTGGGATGATCTGGCCCAAAAGCTTTTTCCGTAATTGCCAAGGCGCGTTCATAAAGCGGCAGAGCTTTTGCGTAACCCCCTATAGTTGAGTAAAGAAAAGCCATATTGTTGAGGCTGGCGGCCGTATCAGGATGATCTGGCCCAAGAGTTTTTTCCCGTATTGCCAAGGCGCGTTCATGGAGGAGTTGTGCCCTTGCAAGTTCTCCCATTGATATATAGAGAGAAGCCAGATTGTTAAGGCTTGCGCCCGTGTCAGGATGTTCAGGCCCAAGAGCTTTTTCATAGATCGTAAGACCGCGTTCGTAGAGAGACAGGGCCTTCGCGTAGTCTCCAATGTCTTGGTAAATGGAAGCCAAATTGTTAAGACTCTGCGCTGTCTCGAGATTATCCGGCCCTGGAGATTTTTCTCGGATCGCCAAGGCGCTTTGATAGATCGGCAGGGCCTTCGTATAGTTTCCCATTGATTTGTAAGCAAAGGCCAGATTGTTTAGGATCGCAGCCGTATTGGGATGTTCCGCCCCAAGAACTTCTTCCAGAATAGCCAAGGCGCTTTCGTAGGTTCGCACGGCCTTTGTATAGTCTCCTATTGCGCAGTAAAGAAAAGCGAGATTATTCAGGCTTGCAGCCGTATTGGGATGTTTTGGGCCAAGAACTTTTTCATTGATCGCGATGGCACGATCAAAGAGCGGTAGTGCTGTTTCGTAGTCTCCGGTTGCTTGGTAAAGAGAAGCTAAATCATTAAGAGTTGCTGCCGTGTCGGGGTGCTCTTTTCCTTTGTTTTTTTCGAAGATCTCCAAAGCCTGATGGGTAAATGGTAGAGCTTTTTCATTCTCACCAGCATGCATATAGTCTAAAGATAAATTTAAATAAGTTGTAATAACATTTGGGCTATCCTTATTAAAAATCTTTAATACTATTTTTAATACATCCTCACGAATCGCTGCCGCCTTGCCATGCTCGCCTAATGATTGATAAGAATTGGCTATGCTGTTTAATGCTATTCCGTGGTCATTGCTGGTGTATCCAAATTTGGCTTTCTTTATTGCAGCAAGTTTTTCTAGGGCAGGTATCGCTTTCTTATGCTCGCCTAGCCTTTGGTAACTGCACGAAATTGAAGCGAGTAAATTCTCAGTATACTGATGATCTGTTTTTTCGTAGATCGCCAAGGCTTTCTCATTATAAATCAGAGCCTCGTTATCTTTCTCTAAATCAAAATAAGCTCCTCCTAGAATATAATATGCAGCAGCTACCGCTAAATGCTTATTTCCTAGTTTATTTTCTAAGCGTTTTTTTGATTCTAAAAGTAGAGGCAGAGCTTTTTCTGGATTTCCATTCGTAAAATATGCAATTCCTTCTTCTTGAATCTTAAATGTCTTTATAAGTTCTGCATCCATTGGTTGCGAGTGCAAGTCAATGGTAGAAAAAAATAAAAATAGTATACTGGCAAGACGCAACATGTTTTAATTTTTTACTTCGACTTTAAAAGCCTTGGATTTTCGCTGTAGCCTTTTCCTTTTAGATTATTAACTAACATGTTCACAGTTGATGCATGATCAATTTTATTGATATTTGTCTCTTGTGTCGATTTTAAATCAAGCTTGGCGGAGCCTTGGCTCTGATTTGTTACAAAGTGTCCCCCCCCAAAGTTGATGTGGGTAAATCCCAAGGTCTTGAATGATGTTGGCACTATTTTTGTATGATTACCATCCAGTGAAATCACATCGTCTTGACCTATTGCATACACCCCCTCGCACATTGCCGCAGGGAGTTGTGTGCTTGGACTCTCAGCTTTTGCAATTGATGTATAGTGTTTGCCGTTGGCTCCTCTCACTGAAATCACATTCAATTTATCTAACTCAACCACTTGAATGATTTTCTTGCCGTGCATTGTTAATGCAACAATAGCAGTTAGCCTTTTTGCATCCGGATCATAGACCCAGTATCCAAAATCCGGTTTCATTTTTTGTTCAATGCCACGACCAATAATAGTTGCGGTGCCTTTTGTCTTATAAATGACTTGGTCGGCTTGAACGGAGGTCGCGGCAATGATGGCGATGGCGATAGCTAGCAGGTTTTTTTTCATTTGATGGTTTTATATGGTTTTTAGTTTGGGTCTTGTCCAGTTTAAAGAGAATGAATATGGTTAAAATATTCACCATCATTGAAAAACAAGTATATAAAAAAGTCACACATTTCGGAGGTCAAATTTCGAAAGATTTTGAAGTGTTTTTGCGTAGATATCCCAGC
>JAPLTG010000039.1 GCA_026398255.1 Verrucomicrobiota bacterium | reverse complement strand
ACTTCGCGGAGTCCGGAAGGAAAAATTCCTCATTCACCTCAAAGAATCGGAGTGGCGTTTCAATCATCGAAGTGTTAACATCTACTCAATATTGCTAACGCAAACTCGCTATTTTCCCCTCTAAACTGGACAAGACCCTTATGAATTCCAGCCTCAAGAGAGACTTGCGGCACCCAACCCGTAAGCGCGGTTAATCGGGCATTGGAATAGCGCCCATTTTGCACATCCCAAGCACTCGGCGGACGATAGCATTTCTCAACCGGGCAGCCGGTTTGGGATTCAATGAGTGAAACCAACTCATTAACACTCGTCGGCTGGCTCGAAGCGATATTGAAAATTCCAGTTGCCCGGTTGGCCACAAGGAAATCGATAGCGTTTAACAAATCCTCCATATGAATAAAGTCCTTGGTTGCCGAGCCATCACCCCAAACCTGAAGCGGTCTTGAGTCCCTAATCGCATGAAAAATCGCGGGAATTACACCCTGCATGGCACTACGCCCTTGCACGAAACCATAAGGATTGGTGATTCGGAGAATCAACGCTGGCAAGCCAAGGGATTGAAAACCTTCGATCAAATTTTCCGCTTCCGCTTTGCCTCTGGCATACCATCCTTTCGGAATTTTGGGATTGGATTCAAAAAAAACTCGATCACCCGCGACTCCTTCCCCGTAAACCGAGCATGAGGAGAAAAAAACAAATAGCGGTGGCTGCCTATTACTCCTTTGGATTTTCAAGAGTTCAAAAAGCAATTGTGATAACAATGGCAAATCCTCCCGCCATTCGATCCCTGGAGTGATTTCAGAGGTCGAGGGGACACTGCTCCACGCCAAATGAAAAAGCACATCAACCCCTCGCTGCAGATGCTCTGAAAGTTGTGCAAGAGGCAAATGCATCGAATCAGCATTGCGTGAAAATCGATGTATCTCGTTGCCATCGGCCACAAGGTGAGTGCAAAGATTACTCCCCAGCCTGCCTCGAGCGCCTGTTACTACACACTTCATGGAGACTTAAAAGAGAAAATGGACATGAGTAATCGGACTGCACGAAAACGAAACCTATGGTAGAAATACTTGAAAAGATTTTTCAAATCATTGTAAGCGCGCGATCGGGTTTTGATTAAGGCATCAGCTTGGCGAATCAATTGGGTGGATAAAAACGAAGTAGAGGAGGGAAAAAGGAAATTAGAAGGATTACAATCGTCTTGCATCTCATCTAAACACAACTGCCAGTGCTCTGAAGATCTCTTCCCGCAGTGAATGCCAGATCCATCGAAGCCCGCATTGTAAACAAGGCTCCGAGGGGGATATAAGACTACCCCCTTGTTTTGAAATACATACCAATTCCAAAGAACGCCCCAAGAGCTGTTTCTTCCGGCAAGGGATGACTCCAGCATTCGGGAGTAGGAGTAAGCACCCCAGTAATCAAAAGCCATTCTTTGTTGAAAATTGAATTTCGGAATCTGCTTTCGAACTTCCGCTATTTTAAAATCCTTCCAAGCCCTACGCCAAGTGGACCAACCCCATGTTGCTACTGATGGCAAAAAATAACAGGTTTTTTCTTCAGGTGGTTGGATTTTCAAAGTAAATCCAGAGATTTGGAAAACATCAATATTTTTTTGATATTCTTGGAGTGCCCTTAAATGAAAATTGATAAATTCGGGATGCAGAATCAAGTCGTCCTCTAAAACAATGACTGCATCATGTGTTTCCAGAATTTTTGTTACTCCCGAAGAAATACTGTTTGCTAAACCTTGGTTGAATTGAGAAAAAAAGGGGCTTCCGCCATGGGATAAAATTGATTTTTCAATGATTTGCCTGGTCTCAGCCCAATCATTTTTACGGTCAGTAGAACGATAAAAATCACAAAGGAAATATACAGACTTAGGATCAATTCCTTGGATTGGATATAGTGACTTAAGAAGATTTCTAAGATGTTGCGGTCGGTCACAACAAAAGATCGCTATTGCAACATTCATCACAACAAACTGCTCTTAATCATTTCGAGCAACTCATACTCTGGCTCAAGAAGAGTTCGAAGATGATTTAAATCTGAGTCAGTTGGTTGAAATGGAAAGGATGTTTTACGATCGTGCCGGACTTTCAATGGTAGTCCAGTCTTATTAGAGATTTCCTTAATTCCACCGACAAGATTTTCAGTAAATAAAACACAATCCAGCGTGCGGATACTATCAGAGGCTTCGGCAACCGAGTAATTAGGAGAAAACATCCAGAGTTGATTCAAAAGGTGTTCTCTCGGAATTAATCGAAGAAAATCATCAAAAGAATTTCCCAACCAAGGAGCTTCTAACCGCATACAGGGGTGGTTAGAATTAGAATCCCTCATTTCCAGTAACATGCGATAGTGGGATAAAATTCTAGAGCATGGATCCCTAAAACAAGTGAATGTAAATGTCCTGCTTTTTAATGTAATTTTATGAAAGGGCTCATGACTAAATCCATAGAAATACTCGCTTGATTGAATGGTTTTGACATTCCATCCGCACAGTGAAAGTGGAACTGGCAGGAATTGGTGTTTTTTTTGTTTTACAATCAATCGGTATAAAAATAAGGGGTCATTAGAGAAAAGTCCTAAGAAAGATAAATTAATTGAGGTTCCACCAGTTTTTCTAATGTGATATTGATATACCCGATTATACCCTTTAAGAGAAAGCCTTGTTTTATGAAAAAAAGCTTTCCATAAAGCCACCGCGATAAATGAAAATCTGTTATATCGAATACCATCATTTGGATTAGATAAAAATGTGGATTGGTTTGTCACCTAAATTTTATTCCTTGATTTAGTTTAGACTTTCATTTTTTAAATGGCCAGAAACTCATTTTGAATCTACTTAACGCACCCAAGGGTTTTAATCCTTGTTTTCCAAATCGACGAGTAAGAATTCTTAATAATTCATCCAAGGATTGGCACCGTAATTCTTCAGAACCATTAAACAATGAATTAAAATTTTTTAAGTAAGCTTGAAAGAACGGATATCGGTCGCGGATACTATTCTTTTGGCCCGTAATTCTCTCCATATAGCTAGATTCCCTTTTTTCAAAAATGCGCCTGTAATATCGAGTCTCTGGGTGGTAATGAAGATTCCCATGCCAAAGCATGTAGCTTATCAAAATCAAGTCTATAGATGAAATAGGTGCGAATTCAAATTTTTTAAGTAATGAGGATCGCATGATTCCTTGCACGCAGGTTGCATCATTAAGATATTCAGCCGCACTCAAGTAACGCGCTGATGGGCTCGGGTCTGATAAATTATATATTTTAAATTTGTGAAAATTAATAATATCTCCTTTTTCATTAATTGCTAATGGAATGCCAAACGATATGGATATATTATGATTTTTTTGAATGGCCTCCAAACATTCGCCAACAAAATTAGGGGAAAGATAATCGTGCCCGCCCAAAAACATGGCAAATTCGGTTTCAATCTTTTCAATAAGAAACATCCAATTATGTGCAGCTCCTATATTTTGCTTTTGTTTTATTAATTTAAAACGCTTGTCTCCTTCAATAATCTGCTGAATTTTTTCGACCGTTGAATCCGTAGAGGCGTTATCTGAAATAATGACTTCGAAGTCTTGGTAATCTTGCTCAACTAATGATAAAATTGTTTGTTCAATATATTGCTGCTCATTGTAACAAGGCAAAAGTATTGAAAGAGGCCTCATGAGTATTTAAACCCTTTTCAAAAACCCATCTGGAGCTACAGAAATTAAAAGTTTGTGGTCGATGGATTTGTCGATTTCGAATTCGGGATTTGTTTTTAGGAATTCGAAGACGGCGGTTTTGGGATTGTTTCCGGGGCCCCATGGCCGGTCGGGGAACATTTCTTTTGGCAAATCTTCAACAATTGTATCGAAGACCACGCAATAACTGCCTTTTGAGACAAGGGGGGCGTAGGATTTGAGTTCCTCCAACACATGTTCGTGAGTATGATTGCTGTCGAGACAGACCAAGATTTTTGAATATCCTTTAGCGATGGATTTGACTTGCTCAACGACTCCTTGATCAATACTGGAGCCTTGAAGCATCTGGATATAGGAAGCCAACGGATGCACCTCAATCGCTTCTCGGTTGTGAGGGCGGATGTCGATATCGAGTCCAAGGACTTTCCTCTTCGATTGGCTTGGATTAAGAGTGCATTTTTGGTGAATAGCATCCGTGAAATCCAGAAGCGCAAGCATAGAGGCGCTGAAAATCAGGGACCCTCCATGGGCAATCCCGGTTTCGATGATCAAATCCGGCCGCACCTCCCAGATGATTTCCTGCATAGCGGCCATATCTTGCGGGTATTGGATGATCGGGCGACCCATCCACTCAAAATTGTAGGAGTATTGAGGTAGCAAGGATACCGCCATGAAGGATTTGGCGGACTGGAGAAGATTGGAGTTGGTGGCGTTTCGGTGAATACGCTCTGCCCTTTGTTTGAGGAAGTCATTCATGGTCGATTGGAATATAAGTGAACTGGTTATTTGTTAATGATTTTATTTCTTCGAGATAATTTGAATTCATGACAAAGATCGGGGTGCCTGGTTCCATCGTAGGCAGGACAGCTTCCGGTGATTCCACTTTCAAACCCGTTACCGGTAGAAATTTTCCCTGTTTTGCTGGATTGATATCGATGACCGCATCGACGGGGAAACCGGCTCTTGATCTCAATAGTGAAAATATAACTCCTTTTGATGCTCCACCCCAGATCACAACTTTTACAATTTTCTGGGGAGTTTTGTTGTATATGCCGGATGTGAAATTGCTTGGGAAGACAAATCTGCCTGCGGTTTCCAAACGGGGTTGCCGAATACTGGAGAGCTCAGCAACCACATAAATGTATTGCCCGCCAAAAACTCGACCGCTTTCCACGACACTTCCAAACATCCGGTGGAAGTCTTCGAGTCGAAAATAATTCACATGTTCATGGAAGATATCAAACCACGTCTTGTGCTTGCAAATCCAATCGAAGCAAGGCACCTCGATATAGACATGCCCCTTATCGTGATTGGCCTCTGAAAGGTTTTGCAAAAATGCCACTGGGTCGGGGATATGCTCAAGAACATGTCTTAAAATAATCCCCCGTCCCTCAACCCCAACACCTTTTTCAAAAAAATGTCTTCGGACCCTTGGATTGGATCCTTCATATGTCGGGTCGAATCCCGTGATCTCAAATCCATTGTCTAGGAGAAGTTCCAAGAACAAGCCCTTTCCGCATCCGACTTCCACCAAATCTTGGCGTCCCATCCCCCGATCAATGATTTCCATGACATTGCCAAGGTGGGCTTTAAAATGAGCACTCAATCCTTGCTCGTTTTGATAGGCCGAATCGTAAACGACCAAATCCGGTCGAAAGGATTGATTAAAGATCAATCCCGATTGCAAGTCCTGCACCAAAGTGACATCTCCCCGGGGACATGCTAACGCTTCCTCACGAGTGTCATACATGCGGTTCTGAAAAACCGGCAGGTTCTTTTGCTGATAAAGTTGGAGGTAGCGTTCAGTCATCAGTTTTAAAAAATCAGAGAATTGATGGAATCCCAACCACAAAAGCAGGATCCACCGGGTTTTCTGCTCTGGCACCAAATTTTAACAAGTCTCTCCTGCCATATACATCTGCGATTGATTCGGCCAATTCTCGCACTGTAACAGGCTCCCCGGAACAGATATTCACCGGTCCAGCGTGACTTCCCATAACCACTTTTGCAATGCGTTTGCCGGCCTCTTGAACATCCAGAAAGTCGCGCACTTGCGTGCCCGAGGTCAGGGCGACTTCCTGCCCATGCGAAAGCGCGTTTCGAATGGAAGGCACAAGGCGTCTCGAATCTTCCCCCACCCCATAAAGATAAAACAATCTGCACCAGGCGAACTCGACTCCGTGCATGGGGAGGCAATTTGACAGGGTGAGATATGTCGAGACCTTGGCTGCCGCGTAGGGCGAGGTAGGACCAAGAGGGGATTCCACAGAAAGCGTTGCGCTGGAGTGTTGATATTCGAAGCAAGTTCCGACACCGACAAAACGACGCACGCTAACCTCCGCCGCCGCCTGAGCCAAGTGAAGAGTCCCGGCAAGGCAATCCAAATTTTTCATGGAGAGTTGGTATTTGCCGGGCTCGGCATACCATGCGACATGAACAATCGTATCAATTCCTTGGAAAACATTCTTCCACCAGCAGACACTTTCTTGGAATAAATCCTCCGTGAAAATAGGAGGCCTGATTTTTGGCGACTTTGGAAGATCAACTTCTTGACCAGGACGCACAATGCATTGAATCAAACAATCCTCTTCGAGAAGTGCTTTTAGAATCTGTCTGCCAACAAATCCAGTCGCGCCGGTGAGGAGAATGCGGCGCTGGTTGCTATGTTTCACTTTGTGATTTTTTAGGTTCTTTAGGTGATCAAATTATTTGATCACATCCTGATTCGGGAAATATTGAAAATGGTCATTGCGCCTTAAGCTCTGGAACTGCGACGACAAATTTCGTTCCTCTGGCATGCAGGCGATCATTCTGTTTTTGAACCTCCGCGGCAATGTTCCACGGCAGGATGACCAAAAAATCGAGGGAAGAGTTTTCTAAAACCTCGGGTGAGCGGATCGGAATATGGCTGCCAGGGAGGAATTTTCCCTGCTTTGCGGGTGCCGCGTCACAGACGAATGGGAGCAGGTCGGGTTTGATGCCGGCGAAATTCAAGAGTGTGTTGCCTTTGGCGGCGGCTCCATAGGCGGCGACTTTTTTTCCGGCCCGCTTTTGTTCGAGCAGGAAGGTCAGGAAGTCGTCCTTCACCTTTTCGGCGCGGGCTTGGAAGGAGTGGTAGGTTTCGAGCGCGAGAAGTCCGGCGGATTGTTCCGCGGCGAGAATCCGGGCCACTCCGGGCTCGGGTTGGCGGGCGGCGGAAGCGTGGCAACCATAGATCCGAAGGCTGCCACCATGGGTGGGAAGTTCCTCTACATCGCACACCTTGAGCCCGGCGTGCTCGAAAATCCGCGTGACGGCTTGGAGCGAGAGGTAGGAGAAATGCTCGTGATAAATGGTATCGAATTGATTCTCGGCAATCAGGCGAAGGAGGTGCGGAAACTCCAGCGTGATGGTGCCGCCGGGTTTGAGGGCGGCTTTCAGGCCTCGGGTGAAGTCGTTGATGTCCGGCACATGGGCGAAGACATTATTGCCGATGATCAGGTCGGCTTGGCGTCCGCTTGAGGCGAGTTCGTGGCCCAGTCGTTCGCCGAAAAACTCGCTTAGCACGGCGATTCCGAGCGCCTCGGCGGCAGCGGCGGTGCTCGCGGTTGGCTCGATGCCAAGGCACGGGATGCCGGCGACGAGGAAGTTTTTCAAGAGATAGCCATCGTTCGATGCGACCTCGATCACCTGGCTGGCGGGCCCGAGACCGAGCCGAGCCGTGATCATTTCAGAATAGCGCTTGGCGTGCTCGAGCCACGAGGTTGAGGTGCTGGAGAAGTAGGCGTAGTTGGAGTCGAAGAGTTCTCCGGCATCGGCATAATCCTCGGTTTGCACGAGCCAGCACCGGTCGCAGACCAGCACGCGGAGCGGGTAATATTTTTCCGGCTTCGCCAAGTCCTCGGCGGTAACGTAGGCGTTCGACGGCGGCGCGAAACCGAGATCGAGGAACAAGTGCTCGAGCGGGGTTGAACAATGGCGGCAATTCACAAAGGCACTCTTGAAAAATCGGCATCAATCATGGGATGTCCCAAATCCCGTTGCGAGACATTTGAAATGTCCAGCGGCCATGGGATGGCAAGGACTGGATCACGGGGATTGAGCCCACGCTCCAAAGCGGGGTCGTAGGCTTCCGAGTGCAGATAAATCAACTCGCTGTCGGGTTCGAGGGTTTGGAATCCATGGGCGAAACCCGGGGGGATTAGCATCGCACGACGATTGGCTGTGCTCAATTCCTCGGCGTGCCACTGAAGAAATGTGGGTGAGCCTTTTCGGAGATCCACAGCGACATCCCACACCGCCCCACGGATGCATGAGACGAGCTTGGCTTCGGCTTTCGGTGGAAGTTGAAAATGCATCCCGCGCACGGTGCCTTGGGCGGCAGTGGCTGTGTGGTTGATCTGGCGAATGGGCCAAGTCCAACCCGCAGAGGCAAGCTCCTCCGAACAAAAAAGGCGTGAGAGAAATCCGCGGTCATCGCCAATCGCCGCGCGTTGGATCACGCGAAGGCCCGTAAGCCGTGTGGGCTGGATTTCAAACCTGTTGCTCATGAGGCGGAGAAAAACGCATCGATGTCTTCATCGCAGAGCGCGCGGGCGTCTTCGCCTTCCAACTGCCGGCGATACCAGCGCATGGTTCGCTCCACAGCGGTCCGAAGATTCCAAATAGAGGTGACGCCCAGGGCCTTTTTGGCTTTGGAATTGTCGAGGGAAAGCGTCTTGGCCTCGTGGAGCGAATCGCGCCGCACGCCCCAAGCCACCTCGCCACGACCAAAGGCTTCCCGAGCGATTTCCACCACATCCCGCACGGTGGCGATGTCCTGGGGCTCGGGACCGAAATTGAAGTCTGTCGCGGCGCTCGGGTTTTGAAAGATCGTCTCGGCTAAACAAAGGTAGCCGCAAAGTGGCTCAAGCACATGCTGCCAGGGGCGTGTCGCCTCGGGATTTCGGACCTCCAGTGATCCCCCGTTTCCCCAAGCCCTCACGGCATCGGGCAAGATGCGATCCTCCGACCAATCCCCTCCCCCGATCACATTTCCCGCACGGGCGGCGGCGAGCGCCTTGCCTTCGGGCGCAAAAAAAGAATGTCGATAGGAATTAACGACCATTTCCGCAGCGGCCTTGCTCGCACTGTAGGGGTCAAGGCCCCCGAGCGCGTCATTTTCCACAAAGGCATGCCCCTGCTCGCTGTTGCGATACACTTTGTCCGTGGTCACCACGATGACAGCCTGAGTGGATGCGCAGGCGCGGGCGACTTCGAGCACATGCAGCGTGCCGTTGACATTCGTGGTGAATGTTTCGAGCGGTTCGCGGTGGCTGCGACGGACCAGCGGTTGCGCTGCCAAGTGGAGAATGATGTCAGGGCGGAACGATGCGATCCGATCCATAAGCACGGAGGAGTCGCGGATGTCCACCCAGTCGTGAACTTGCGATTCGTTGATACGAATCAACTCGCACAGGCTCGGCTGGGAATTTGGTTGAAGCGAAAAGCCTGAGGTTTCGGCCCCCAATCGCTCCAAAAGAAGACTCAACCACGCCCCCTTGAACCCACTATGGCCGGTTACAAAGACACGCTTGCCAAGCCAAAATGCGGGATCGGGAAGTCGCGTCGTCATTCCCAGATTTTCCAAGGTGCCTTGCCACTTTCCCACAGTTGCTCGAGGTGCATTTTTTCGCGCAGCGTATCCATCGGTTGCCAAAATCCATGATGTTCGAAGGCCATAATCTCATCTTGCGCCGCCAAGTCGGCCAGTGGCTTGCCCTCCCAACTCGTCATGTCCCCCTCGATAAAATCCAGGCATTTTGGGGAAAGCACAAAAAAACCGCCATTGATGAGACCTCCGTCGCCGGGAGGTTTTTCCGTAAAGGCACTGACCTTGCCGGCATCATCGCACTCGATCGCCCCATAGCGTCCAGGCGGGCGAACGGCCGTAACAGTAGCCAAGCGCCCATGGGATTGGTGGAATTTGATGGATTCGGAAATATCAACATCTGCAAGTCCATCTCCGTAAGTGAAGCAAAAGGCATCCTCGTTTTTGATATACTCGGCCACCCGCTTCAAGCGCCCTCCAGTGAGTGTCTTCTCTCCCGTATCGACCAGCGTGATTTTCCAAGGCTCGGCTTTTCTCTGGTGCACCTCCATGTGATTACGGGACATGTCGAAAGTCACATCCGACATGTGTAGGAAGTAGTTGGCAAAGTATTCTTTAATCAAATAACCCATGTAGCCACAGCAAATCACAAAGTCATTCACTCCATGCGCGGAGTAGAGTTTCAAGATGTGCCAAAGGATCGGACGCCCACCGATCTGGACCATTGGCTTAGGGCGATTTTGGGTCTCTTCGGAAATGCGGGTTCCAAGCCCACCAGCCAGAATGACGGCTTTCATATTAAAATTTCTCCCAAACTAATGTCAAAGCTTCTGAACATCCCACTCAAGACAAGGGCGAACCATTCCAGGTATTGAGTTCGCATATCCTCCTCTAGATGGAGCGTGAATATCTTCAATAACATTAAAACAAAATTTATTACGACTCCGGAAATGGACTTTAACTGGTGACATTGTGCTGGCTGCAACATTTACGAAATATAATCCATCATTAAGTAAATTGGGAGGAATCCAAACAACCGCACGATGCATTCCAGTATTAGTTATGGGAAAATTATTTGCTGCACTAATAAAAATGCATTGGTTGTCCTTGAAAAAATGGAAGTTAGGAGTAATTTTAGAATTTTCTTTAAATACTTTTAAAAGTATTTCAATTCCGAATCTTTCATCTATTCTAACAAAATTTATTACTTCATTCTTCGGATTAATTAATCGAATTGAGCATAGCTTTGCGTAATCATCTCCAGGGCCGTTATCACCATAGTCAACTAATGAATTAGCCTCATCATTTAGAGAATTAAAATATTTTTTTGTTATGGAATCTACAAATCCAAAATCATCAACACAACCATTACTGATTAAAGCGCATTTACCGCACAGGCTATTAATCGTAGTCATATTGTGACTTACAAACAATACTGTTCTTCCATTAGAATTAACATCTTGCATTTTTCCTAAACATTTTTTTTGGAACTGCAAATCTCCAACTGCCAAAACTTCGTCCACAATTAAAATTTCTGGTTCCAGATGTGCGGCAACTGAAAAAGCTAAACGCACATACATCCCACTGGAGTATCTTTTAACAGGCGTATCTATAAAATTCTCTACTTCAGAAAAATCCACAATCTCATCAAACTTTTTCGATACCTCTCTCCGGCTCATTCCAAGGATCGCCCCGTTCAAATAAACATTCTCCCGACCCGTTAACTCCGGATGAAATCCCGTGCCTACCTCCAAAAGACTCGCCATCCGCCCATTCACATGGATTTTTCCTTCGGTAGGGGCCGTAATTTGACTCAAGATTTTCAGAAGAGTCGATTTGCCGGCCCCGTTTCGCCCAATAATTCCGACAATTTCCCCTTCCTCAATTTCCAGATTAATATTCCGCAATGCCCAAAATTCGTCCCCTTTTTCCAAGCGATCTTGGTGAATAAACGAAATCTTTGCATTTGGATCCGGCTTTCCCCGCATCTTCGCCCACCAGCTTTGAATATCCTTGTAAAGCATATCCGGCGAGTGGCGAGTGGCGAGTGGCGAGTGGCGAGTGGCGAGTGGCGAGTGGCGAGTGGCGAGTGGCGAGTGGCGAGTGGCGAGTGGCGAGTGGCGAGTGGCGAGTGGCGAGTGGCGAGTGGCGAGTAACTTGTAACTTGTAACTTGTAACTTGTAACTTGTAACTTGTAACTTGTAACTTGTAACGGGTTGAAGAACGGAGGTGATGCTACTCGACCCTCGACGCTGGACGCTCGCCTCTCGACTCTTTCTTTGTGAATTTTGTGCTTTTTTGCGGCTATGGAAGTATTTCTCACAAACAGGCGCAAGAAGAGTCGAAGAACTCGTTCTTACGGCAGCCACATATCTGCAGGGAGCCAGGTTTCAGAGCCATCCCTGTGCTTGCAGACAACGACAGCTCCCTCACAACCGATGGCAAACCCGACAATTGGTGAAGCAGACTCGAAATCTTCTTCCGGTATTTTGGAAAGAGGAAAAGCAAACTCAATCCCCGCGATTAATGCGTGAATTTCGTTGCTACGGGGATCGAACGAGACTTGCTCGACCACTGGGCTTGATTCAAAGACCACGTTCATTCAATAATTCTATAAATTCGTCCAAAGCTTCTCGCAAGTTTTTTCCGAAGTGGTCTTCCAATCCGCGAATCGGCCCATCGATACGATCATAAACTCCCAATTCCCTATTGTCCTTAAAAACATGGATATGACGCCCCTCATGATCGGCGCGAGTGAACAACAAAATGTAGCCGTTAATTTTTAGCCTCATAGTGTTTCAGACCGCCAAGGCAATCTTGGTTGCTTCCACAAACTTGAGAATCAGGATTTCTCAGGTGATCACGCCCAGGCAGTATTTTTTAGAGAGTTTTTTTACGTGGATGACGGGTGGCACAAGAGAAGTAGGAAGTTAGAAGTTGGAAGGATGAAGTGGAATCCGCCTGCGCGCTGCGCGGCCCCGGCGTGAAGATGAAAGTTACGAGTAGCGGGCGGAACGAAAAACTGAAAGGCTGAACCCGTGTCAGCGGGCGCTGGCCGGGAGGACTGCCAAAGGCAGCCCACAGGGTAAGATGAGCGGGAGCGAACGAATCAAATTCTGAAAGGCTGAAATTATAAGAGTTTTTGTGAATTTTGTCCTTTTTTGTTGCTATAGAAGCAGTAGCGAGAGACCAGAGGCGAGGAAGGATTTGCAACAAAGAGGCGCGAGAAGTCACGAAAAATGGAGAAGAAATCGTAGCGGGTGGCGGGTTGCTGGTAACGGGAAGAAAACTTTGTGAATTTTGCGCTTTTTTGTGGCTATGGAACTATTTTGCCGCAAAAGACACGAAAAAAGAAAAATCGAAGAAATTGCTGCGTTTGCTTTACAATTCAACCTAAACTTTGAGTTTTGTCCCACTACCGATTCAGTTGTTAGCCGGACACTCGACTGGGATTAAATCCCGATTATTGCGCCTATAAATTCGAAAATCGGACCTGTCAATCGTCAAGACCTTATGTGATGGATAAATTTCGCTCAACCGTATCACGCACAAATCCGCCAAATCGGGTTGTTGGTCATCAAATTTCTCAGCCAAACGAAGCAAATCCGTCTATTGTTCCTCAGAGCTCATGGCTATCCTCACCAAGCCGCTGGCCACCATGAGCAGAGTCGTTCGACTTGATTTCAAGTGAAATGCGGTTTCCGAGAGAACAGCTTCGCATGTGAGCAATGGCGTTTGCGAACTGGCCAGTAGATCAACCGCCCAATCGTGATATTGATCACGCTGGTTTGCAACGGCCACGAGAAAACCTGTATCGGCAATCGCTTTCAAACCGTGGTGTAGCCTTTTCGCGTGGACAAGTCGGGAGCCCCTTCAATGCAGCCAATCAAATACGCAAATGGTTTTTTAGATAGCAGCGTCTTCGGAGACTTGGCAGCAAAGGACCTTCCAGCGCGCTTTTGAACACGCACCTTGGCGTTCGCAGATATTTTTTGAGGTTTTTTATCGAGTGTAACGGGCATAGGTTTTCTATAAATCAAAGTTTCGGGATCTCAAATCATTTTCTTAACCAGAATCGAGCGCAAGGGACAGGTGCGCGAAAGAGCTACCTGTGCTTGCCCCGAAGGGAAAGGAGTGGAAAGTCCAAATCTGAAATGGAGTGAGGAGTGACGAGCAGGATAAAAAGGTATTGAAGGGGAATTGTTTCAGCGAGAAAAGAAATCCCTCCCCTCGCGGGAAATTTTTTCTACCAATCCTCGGGGAGTCGATTCCCCGAAGCGAAGCAAGTCCACATCAAACACGACGGGAGCCTGCTCCAGAGCCTCGCACAAATCCTGCCACTCTTCCGCCGTGGCTTCAGGAGCCAAAACCGCCAAATCCATATCGGAATCTCGGCGTTCCCGCCCCAAGGCACGCGAACCGAAAACCTTTGCCCCGCGAACAAATGGCCTATCCCTCAAGATTCCTTGGATCGTTTTCAAATCTTTATTTCTCAAGCCAAAAGCCATGTTTAATCCCATTCCAAGTTTTGAAGTCTTTGCGCGGCCGATTCCAGCAACGCAGCGTATTTCGATACAATGTTGGCGTAGATGCGCTCGAAGAGTTCCTCATCGTAGGCATGGCTGGTCAGGTTGCGATCCACAATCATCTGAAACCATAGATCCGCCTCCTCGGCCGTCGAAATAAAACGCTCCGCAAAGGCCTTCCTAACCAGAGACCTCGATCCTGGGCATTCATGCCCTTGGTGTTCCAAATAAATTTGCAACGCTTTCCAGACAGCCTCATAAGAAAACTCAAATCTCTGAATGACGGCATCGCGCACAATCTCGCTTTTTTTCAAAACCACTGCTTCCAGCAAGCGCGCTACGCTGTCCTTGGCATTGGCTTGCCGCTCAATAAATCGCTCTTTGCTCATTTATAAGGATATCCTTTTTAATCATATGCCGGTTGATCGTGCCGAGACGATACTTCTTGCTGACATTTTCGACTTTAATTGCAAAGGGCATTTTTTAGTGGCGAGTGACGGGCGACAGACGACATTTTGAGGAAGACCGGGGAGCTGTCGATAACTGATTGCTAATGGCGGATAGCTGAGGAATGACAAAAGAAAAAAGGATTCAGGTGAATGGCCTTATTGGAATGGGTTGACGATCGAGATTCCGAGTCCGTCGAAATCTTTTGCATTTCTGGTGACGAGCGTGAGACCGAACTCCAGGGCTGTGGCTGCAATAAGGGAGTCTATGACTGGAAGAGAACGCATCGATGACAACTCTCCCCAGCGCTCGGAGATTTCAGGAGTGATTGCGATGGTGCAGTTGGCGTAATCTGTGTGCAATTTCTGGAGCCAGTTTTCCAAGGGTGCGCATTTCTCTGGCAATTTTTTTCTCAAAAGTTCGATACCTTTACGGATTTCACCGAGCGAAAGCACGCTGATGTAATGGGCTTGGGTGCTTTCCTTCGCGGCCCAATGCGAGACATTGAGGTCGCAACGAACCCCTTTGCGCAACTCGCTCAAGATATTCGTATCGAGGAGAAATGACATCAGAAGTCCAGCGGGCGGGATTCGATTTCCCGACTGCGTTCAAGATTCAACTCGACAGTGGGTGAGGCGGCGTTTTCCGGATTCCTCAGGAAATCGATCATCGAGACTTTTTGAACGGGGGCCAAGCAGACCTCACGAAGAATGCGGCGATGCTCTTCTTCCACGGCAACGCCATGAAGCCGAGCGCGTTCTTTTAATCGCTTGATAACCGTGGGTTCCAGATTTCTAACAAGAAGTTGTGTCATAGCTTGAGAAGCATGATAACGATGCTATCGATTGTCAAATTTTTTCCCAAAGCTTGTGGGTATTCTATCACCTTCCCTGCATCGGCATCACGCATGGCCGGATTGAGCGGAAGACTTATGGTGTGAGCGTAGAAGGCTACGGCCATCGGGCATTTTCCTATGTCATAGCCGTCGGTGTGGCGATACAAGAGTTGAAAAGAATATCACGGTTGATCGTGCCGAGACGATACTTCTTGCCGACATTTTCGACTTTAATTGCAAAGGCCATTTTTTGAGTGACGAGTGACGGAGCGCGGGCGCATCATGATATGAGCTTCGTAAATTGAGTCCATATGGCTCCGAGAGAGCGGACCATTATATTTTCTTCCAAGAAACCTTGGTGCGTGAGGCAAGGTTGAATATCTAGGATTCGTTGGATGTCGCGCAGGTGCTTCTCGCTTTTTCCTTCCTGGTAGAAGATCATTTTCCAGAGAATGATGTATTCAACAGGCGCAATGTGGATTGGTCCATGAGGGGTTTCTTCGGTTAGGCGGTGCTGCCAAGCCCAGGCAAAGGTCTTGTCACGATTTCCGGGATAGAGATCTGCCTTGAGTCCGGATGGTATATGGATAATATTGAAATGACCGCGGCAGTCGCGGGCGATTTCCGATGCGATCACATCGGCAGGAGGGCAGTAATAGTCAGGTTCCGAAAAATAGTGGATAATGGTCGGGATATCTTTCGGAGTAACAAACAAGGGAATGTCAATATCTAGCGTGAGGCGAGGCTCGCTGTAGTGCATCGATCCGACAGAGCCAGCGACCAAATAGCGGATGCCCGCTTGGTGCAAAGGGCGCGCAAAAAGGTCGATGAGATTAGGTTCGGGCGCGGGCGAATTCACGGGCAACGATTTTTTGGCATTCCGCTTCGGAAAGATCGGGATGGGCTCGCCGTGTGGCGGAAAGGCGGGCATTCCGTGCCATAAGCCAAAGCCCTTGGGCCACAGCCCACTTCTCTGCGAAGCTCATCTCGCGGAAGCGCTGAATTTGAATAGGATGCAATGGTTCAACCATTTTAGGAGCATGAAATCTTAACTTCAGATTGTATCACTAAATGTCCGCTCGACATGACGGAATACCATAACCCCACCCAGGAAAATAAGGCAACTCATTCCGAAGCCGACACCCAATTGCCAGCGTTCCACAATGCCGGCCCCGAGGAAAGCGTAGCGGAAACCTTCGATGATCGGCACCATTGGGTTCAGAACCAAAATCCAACGCCATTTTTCCTGAACGCTGGAAAGAGGATAGAAGACGCAACTAGCATACATCCAGAGCTGGACGCCGAATCCGACGAGCAGAGAGAAGTCCTTATACCTTGTGGTGAAGGAAGAAATGAAACAACCGACCCCGATTCCCAACAGGGCCATTTGCAAGAGCAGTAAGGGAACAAAGACGATAGCAAACTGGGGATGCACAGGTGCTCCTTTCAAAATCACCGCAACCCAGATCACGAGGAAAAGACCGAGTTGGATTCCAAAGGTGAGAAGGTTAGTGATCGCGTTGGCGATAGGCACGGTCAGTCGTGGAAAATAGACTTTGCTGAAAATCGAGGCGTTTGATGAAAAAGTGCCCGCGCTTTTCGTAAGGCAGTCCGAAAAGTATCCCCACGCGACCAAGCCACACATGTAAAAGAGGAATGGCGGGACTTTATCCGTGGATAGTCCAGCGATCGAGCTGAAGATGATTGTGAAGATCGACGAGGAAAGGATCGGTTGGATCAAAAACCAGAGTGGTCCGAGAATCGTCTGCTTGTATTGGGCGGTGAAATCGCGCTTTACCAGAAGGTAAATCAGATCGCGATATTGCCAGATTTCCTTCCAGTTGATTTGGAGGAGGCTGTGCTGGGGCTCAATGACCTTGGTCCAGCGCTGGGGAGTTTCGAGAGAGGCGTCTTGATTCATGTTTAAATAGTCGGGTGTAAAAAATCCTTAATAAAAATTACGCAATCGAAATAACGATTTCCTCCGCGATGGCTAGGGAGGCGGTGGCGGCCGGACTGGGGGCGTTGATCACATGCAGGGCGCGGGGTTTTTGGACCAAGTAGAAATCTTGGAGAAGCGTGCCGTCGCGCGACATGGCTTGGGCACGGACGCCTGAACCACCTGGGGTGAGGTGCTCGGCGCGGATTTTGGGGACGAGTTTTTGTAGGGATTCGGCGAAGAGGGTTTTGCTGAGCGAGCGGCGGCCTTCGTCCCACGCCATCGAGGGGTAGCGGCGGAGGAAATTCCAAAGGCCGGGGAAGGCGAGGATTTCGGCGGCTTCGAGCAGATGGATGTCGGTTTTGCGGTAACCTTCGCGGGCGAGGGCGAGGACGGCATTGGGGCCGGCTTCGATTCCGCCGTGGATGAGGCGGGTGAAGTGGACTCCGAGGAATGGAAATGCGGGGTCAGGCACGGGGTAGATGAGGTGGCGAACGAGGTAGCGCGCTTCGGGGGCGAGTTGGAAATACTCGCCGCGGAAGGGGACGATGCGGATGTCGTTTTTGGTTCCAGCTAGGTCGGCGATGCGGTCGCTGAAAAGCCCGGCGCAGTTGATGAGATAGCGGGCTTCGAATTCCCCGGCACTGGTTTCGAGGACCCAGCCGCCAAGGTTGTCGTGAATAGCGACGACGCGGGCGTTTTTTTTGAAGGTGCCGCCGAGGCTTTCGATCTCGCGGACAAGGGCGTCGCAGACGGCTTGGTAATCGACGATGCCTTCCTCCGGAACGTGCAGGGCGGCAAGGCCGACAGCGTGTGGCTCGATCTCGTGGAGTTGCGTGGCGTCGAGCCATTGGAGACCTTCAAGGCCGTTTTGATGGCCGCGCGCTTCCAGTTCGCGGAGGCGGGTAACTTCGGCGTTGTTGGTGGCGACGACGACCTTCCCGCAAATTTCATGAGCCACTCCTTGCTCGCTGCAGAATTCGGTCATTAGCCGAATCCCACGAACGGCGAGTCGGGCCTTCAGCGAGCTGGGCTTGTAGTATAGCCCGCAATGAAGGACGCCACTGTTGTGCGTGCTTTGGTGGCGGCCCGGGCCGTCTTCTTTTTCAAGAATGCAGACCGACGCCTCAGGCTTACGGAGCAGCAACTCGCGGGCGACAGCCAATCCCACGATCCCTCCGCCGATAACGAGATGGTCGTGCTTTTTCAAAATGGCAAAACCATCTTCCACTCCGGTTCAACGCGGAGTTCCTGAATCCATTCGGCAAGAACTTTGCGATCGATGTCGGTGGTCGATTCGAGCATCGCACGAATATCCTCGAGATGCTTTTCGGATCCGCCCTCTTTGAAAAACAAAAGTTTGTTCACGATCACCGATTCGGGTGGGGCGAACCACGCCTCGCCAAAATCCACTGCAAGGCGACGGCGGTTTTTCAGTTCCCAATGCGCGAGAGGATTTCGCCCGGGCAGGTAACAATCCGCTTTCATGCCCGTCGCAAGGTGGATGATGTTGAAATAACCACGGACTTCGTGCCGTGTTTCTCCGATCAAAACCTCTTCTGGCGGCAAATAAAATTCCTCGCTGGGAAATGCCTTTGTCAACCGATCCACGAGCCCCGGCGACAAGGCCAGCACCAAGTCCGCATCGAGCGTCAACCTCGGCCGCCCGTAGGCAATCGCCGCCATTCCGCCGACAAGACAATATGGTAATTTCGACAACTCCAACCGCGACAATATTTCGTTAATCTCCCGCATACCCCGTAGTGAAAATCCGGCGAACCCGCACCAGAACTTGCTCTTCGGACCAATCGGGATGCTGTTGTCGCAAAGCCGCTCGCTTGATTTCCCAAGCCGTTTTGTAGAGTTCCCCGGCGATAGCAAATTTTTGGGCAGGAGTCATTTTGCGGATGATTTCGCGCTGGATGCGTTCCGCCTCGGCGACATGGGGTTTTGTGGTCATTCGTATTTCTCACACTCCGCGAACGAAGCGGCCTCGGCATCTTTCGGTGAAACAATCGGATCGATACCGATGGGCAGCGGCCAGTCGATGCCGATGGCGGGATCGTTCCAGCGCAGGGCACGCTCCGTCGTCGGCGCGTAGACATTCGTGCACTTGTAGTGGAAGTCCGCCATCTCGCTCACGACCAAAAATCCATGCGCGCAACCGGCCGGCACCCACAAGCGCTCGTGGGCATCACTCGTCAGCATGTAGCCGTCCCATTTTCCAAAGGTGGGCGAGCTTTTCCGCAAATCGACGAGCACATCGAAGACCGTTCCCGAGGTAACCCAAACGAGCTTCCCCTGCGCCGCATCGCCACTCTGGTAGTGCAAGCCGCGTAGCACATTTTTTGCCGAGCGGCTGTGATTGTCCTGCACAAAATCCGCATCAATTCCAAGTTTGGCGAAGGTTTCCTTGTTCCAAGACTCCAGAAAAAAACCGCGCGCGTCACCAAACACACGAGGCCGCAAGAGGTAGGCACCATCAATTTTTGTCGGATAAGATGTCATAAAAAAATTCCAAACGAGGGAGAGGAAAATGTCAGTCGGATGCAGGCATGCTGCCGCCCTTGGTCATCGGCGGAAATTTTTCCTCCGGTCCAGAGCCGATCCAAAATGTCTTCCCGTTTTTCACAGGTTTGCCGCGCAGGGCGGCGCGGGTTATTTGACTAAAAACTTCAACAACCAAGGCAGCATGCTCTCGGTCCTCTCCAGCCAGTGCTTCAGACGCTCCAGACGCTCCTTGGCGGTCGCTCGGTCGCTGGATTCCATCCCGCTGGCGAGGGATTCCATCGTGCCGATCCTCTCCAGAGCCCGATCCAGCCTGGGTTTGAGCTCCTCTTGGATGAATGCGGTCGCAAATTTGCTCAACTCCAAATCCGCCACATAGTGATCCCGCCGGTCGCCAGGCATGTAAACCGATTTAACCGCACCCACGGATCGCAGCACCTTCAACCCCTGACTCGCCGCTCCCAGACTGATTCCTAGCCGCTCCATGATGTCATCCATCGCCAAGGCGCGTGACGACACAAAAAGCAGACCATAAATCTCCCCCACCGACTTCTGCAGGCCGATCAGCTTGAAAAACCCGATGAACATCTCGATCGACTCGACCTCCAGCTCCGATAAGGCGGAGGTTTCGAGGGCGGTTTCTTTGAGTCCTAAGGGCATGTGAGCGATATCCAAACAAGGCCCTTCATCTATTTCAATAAAAAATGAAATCGAGTCGCCTGAGATTTTCCCCACCGCATTCCTTTGACGAACCTCTCTTGTTGCCTTTTATGTTTCGGCCATGAAAACCATCACGCCATCCGATCTGAATGCCATTCGTCAAACCGGCACCGCCTGCGCGCTTCTCGATGTTCGAACCCCCGCCGAGCACGAAAAAATCCATGTGCCTGGTGTGCATTTGGTTCCCGTGGACGACCTCGACCCCGAGGTTCTCGCCCAGACGAAGGGTTTTTCGAAGGACAAGACGATTTACATCCTCTGCCATTCTGGAGCCCGGGCCGAACGCGCCGCCCGCAAGATGGAAGGCAAGGGCTTCCAAGATTGCGTGGTGGTCTCTGGCGGAACAGCGGCTTGGGCGGCGGCGGGCTTGCCGGTGAATCAAACCGACCGCCAAATCCTCCCTCTCAACCAACAAATGCAACTCGTTGCCGGCACGATGGCTCTTGCCGGCGCGGTTCTCGCCTTCCTCGTGAATCCCGCGTGGGTGCTGCTCTCGGGCTTTGTGGGTCTCGGGTTGATCGTCGCGGGGGCAACAGGTTTTTGCCCGATGGTCATCGTGCTGGCAAAGATGCCCTGGAACCAAGGTTCGAAAAAAACAAACTGCTGCACGGCTTGAGCGGCATCTTTAGCAACTAAGGCGGAAAAACGACTCTGCCGTGCGCGTGGTGGTGGCAGCAATTTCTTCGAGGGAAACTCCACGGACTTCGGCGATTTTTTCGGCAACAAGTCGGGTGTGGGCGGGTTCGCAACGCTTGCCGCGATGCGGCACCGGCGCGAGGTAGGGACAATCGGTTTCGACCATGAAAGCACTTGCGGGGATGACCGCCACGACCTCGCGGACGAGTTCGGAGTTTTTGAAGGTGACGATGCCGGTGAAAGAAACCAGATGGCCGAGGGCGAGGATTTCTCGGGCTTGGTCGGGCGTGTTGCCGAAGCAGTGAAAGACGCCGCGCAGCTTGCCGGTAAAATCTTTCAAAATCGCCAGCGTGTCGTCCCAGGCGTCGCGTTGGTGGATGACAACATTCAGCCCGAGTTCGGCGGCGAGGTCGAGTTGGGCCGCGAAAGCCTCGGCCTGGGCGGCTTTGTAGGCGCCATCAATGATCGCGGCCTCGGCATCCTGCGCCATTTCTGCCTGGAGAGCGCTGATGGCGGGAGTGGAGGAGAGTTTTTCGGAGGGCAGGCGGTGGTAGTCGAGGCCCGTCTCGCCAATCGCGGCGACCTTGGGATGCGCAGCGAGGGCGCGAATCTCGGTCAGCCAGTCACCTTTTTCGTCGTCCACATTGGTGGGGTGAAGACCCACCACGGCGTGGATATTTTCGAATTTCTCGGCGAGCGCCACGGCGCGGCGACTGCTTTCCACGCCGGTTCCGATTGTGATGATGCGGGTGACGCCTGCCATGCGAGCCGCTTCGAGGATGGCGGGGAGGTCGTTGGCGAAATCGGGATAATCGAGGTGCGCGTGGGTATCGATAAGCATGGTGGGAGCTTGGCGGAATCAGGGCCGCATGGCGAGCGGCGGGTTCGTCAGGCGCGGGGATGGAATTTTTTGATCACGGCTTTGAGGCCGCTGTTCTCGACATGCGTGTAGATTTGCGTGGTCGAAATATCGGCGTGGCCGAGGAGTTCCTGGATGATACGGAGGTCGGCACCGCCACCGAGCAGGTGCGTGGCGAAACTGTGCCGCATGAGGTGGGGATAGACATTCACCTCGAGGCCGGCGCGGGCTGCATATTGCTTGATGAGTTGCCGGATGCGCGGAGTGGTGAGTTTTTTTCCTCGGACGGAGATGAAAATCTCGGCGCCGGTTTTTTTGGTGACGAGTTCCGGACGCTCGCGATCGAGGTAGGCGCGGATGGCGACGGCGGCGGGCTTGCCTACAGGGACGAGGCGGGGCTTGTTGCCTTTGCCGGTGACGCGAATGAAGCCCGAGTCGAGATCGATATTTTCGAGCCGCACATCGCATAACTCCGAGACACGCAGTCCGCTCGAGTAGAGAAGTTCCATCATCGCCCGGTCGCGCAGGCCCAGCGGGTCGTTCGGCCCGATGCTCTCGAGGAGTTTTTGCACCTGCTCGGGGCGGAGGGTTTCGGGAAGATGCTTTTCCGGACGCGGCAGCACAAGGGTAGCCGCAGGATTCGAGGGCCAAGCGCGGCGGGCTGTCAGAAAACGAAAGAAAATTCGGATCGCAACCGCATCGAGTCGAACGGAGGAGGCCTGCAATCCCGAGCGTTTTCGGAAAATCAGAAAGTCGGTGATCTGTGTCTGCTCGACGGACTGCCAGTCACGCACTGGCGTGTTTTTTTCCACCCAACCCAAAAAAATATCCAACGAGTATTGAACGAGAAGTTGGTAACGCTCGGAGAGGCCGCGCTCGGTGGCCAGATGCATGAGGAATTCTTCGATGTCGGACTTCATCGCCTCGTCGAGTTTCCTTCATCCCCGACAGGCGTGGCGAATAATTTCGCCCGGTTTTTGCGTTGAGGATCGGAAGGGCATGCTCCATGGTTTCGGATTGTCATGAAAACCCTCTCGATCGCATCGGTCATTCTCATCGCATCCGCCTTGGCGGCTTTTTCGCAATCCACGCTCACTCCCCTACCCCCCGACGGGTTCGTAACTCTCCAGCAAATCGTGCAGGATTTCACCAACCAGCCCGATGATGCTCTCCAAAAATACAACGGCATGCGAATCTGCGTTTACGGCCGCATCGGAAAAGTCGAGCAGTCGGATGACGATGACGCCGATCCACTGGCCGTCACCATGCAGCTCCAAAATCAGACCACGCCCGATGTGAAGGCTTATTTCGATCAGGATGACATTCCCGGAGTGGTCGATGTCGTGGACGATCAAAACAAAGCCACCGTTTACCACCGAGACTGGGCGGGCAATCTCTCAGATCAAAAATCCTTCATCGTCGGAGGCGAGAATGCCGCCATTCGCGGCACCTTCGATAACTTCGTGGTCGGCGACATCGTTCTGAAAAACAGCTTCAAACTCTCCCCTGAAGCCCTAGCGCAGAAGCTCTCCGAGCACGGCATCTCGACCGAGTAATTTGAGCGATTTCATTTATCCCAAAAATTACGATGTCATCGTCATCGGGGCCGGGCACGCGGGCATCGAGGCGGCGATGGCGGCCTCGCGCTTGGGTTGCGAGACGCTTCTCCTAACCCAAAACGCCGACACCGTCGGCCAGATGTCCTGCAACCCCGCAATCGGCGGTTTGGCAAAAGGCCACATGGTCCGTGAAATCGATGCCCTCGGCGGTGCCATGGGCCTGAACACCGACGCCACAGGCATCCAATTCCGAATGCTCAACGCCACCAAAGGCCCGAGCGTCAGAGCCCCCCGAGCCCAGTGCGATAAAAAAGCCTACCAATTTCGCATGAAGGCGATCCTCGAGCGCGAACCCCGCCTCGATATCAAGCAGGCGAATGTCACCCGCCTCGCAGTCGGCGACAACGGCGTCGAGGGCGTGGAAACCAATCTGGGCCTGCGTTTCAATGCTCCCTCGGTGGTCGTGACGACCGGCACCTTCATGCGCGGCCTACTGCATGTCGGCTTGCGAAACCAAGCTGGCGGCCGGCTCGGCGATACCGTCTCGACCTTCAGCGATTGCCTGCGCGAACTGGGCTTCGAGGTGGCGCGCTTCAAGACCGGAACCCCCTGCCGCCTTCTCGCCAAGAGCATCGATTTTTCGAAGTGCGAGCGTCAACCAGGCGACACCCCTCCCCCGCTTTTCAGCTACCTCGCCGACACAATCCGACGCGGTGAGGATGATGTCCACACGCTCAACGAATGGCGTGACGGTGAATTCCACGCCCGCCAGATCGATTGTTGGATCACCTACACCAACGAAACGACCCACAAAATCATCCGCTCGAACCTCGACAAATCCCCCCTCTACTCCGGAAAAATCGAAGGCGTCGGCCCGCGCTACTGCCCGAGCATTGAGGACAAAGTCGTCAAATTTGCCGAAAAGCCCCAACACCAACTTTTCCTCGAACCCGAGGGGCGTCACACCGACGAGATTTATGTGAATGGCATTTCGACGAGCCTGCCGTTCGAGGTTCAATATGCTTTCATCCGTAGCGTGCGCGGCCTCGAGAATGCCGAAATCCTCCGTCCCGGCTACGCGGTGGAATACGACTACTGCCCCCCGACGCAGCTCCATACAACGCTCGAAACAAAGCGCCTGCCGGGCCTCTATTTTGCCGGCCAAATCAATGGCACCTCGGGCTACGAGGAAGCCGCCGCGCAGGGCCTCGTCGCCGGCGCTAATGCCGCATTGAAGCGCCTCGGCAAGCCACCACTCACCATCGCCCGGCATGAAGCCTATATCGGCGTCATGCTCGACGACCTCGTGACCCGCGGCACGCCCGAGCCCTACCGAATGTTCACAAGCCGGGCCGAATACCGACTCCTCCTCCGGCAGGACAACGCCGACCTCCGCCTCACCGGCAAGGCTATCGAACTCGGCCTCGTCGAGGGCGAACGCGCCACTCGCTTCGAAGCGAAAAAAAACCAACTCGCCGAGTTGCGGGCCCGCCTTGGCGAATTTCGCATCGACTCTCTGCCGCTCGAACGCTGGCTCAAGCGCTCCGAAAATACCTGCGCCACTCTCCCCGCCGACATCCGCTCGAAATTCCCCGATCCCGTCTGGGAGCAACTCGAGACCGATCTGAAATACGCGGGCTACATCCAGCGCCAAGAAGACCAGATCGCCCGCACCGCCCGGCACGAAAGCAAGCCGATCCCCGACTGGGTGGACTTTTCCAAAATCAACGGCCTCCGCTTCGAAGCGATCCAGACGCTTTCCAATGTCCGCCCCGAGACGCTCGGTCAGGCCGCGCGACTCAGCGGAGTCACGCCCGCCGACATCGCCCTACTCGGCATCTGGATCACTCGAGGCCTCGAAAAATCATCCAAACCATGAACCGCATCGACGAAAAATTCCAAGCCCTCCGCACCGCCAAAAAAACCGGCTTCATCGCCTACATCACCGCTGGAGACCCCAACCTCCAATCCACCCCCACTCTCGTCGCCGCCCTCGAAAAATCCGGCGTGGATATCGTGGAACTCGGCATTCCGTTTTCTGATCCCCTCGCCGACGGCGCCACCATCCAAGCCGCCTCCGGACGCGCCATAGCCGCTGGCGCCACCGTTTCCGGAGTGCTCGATGCCATTCGCGAAATCCGCAAAACCTCGCAGATTCCCATCGTTCTCTTCACTTACCTGAATCCGATCTATATTTACGGATTCGACCGCTTCCACGGCGATGCCTCGGCCGCCGGAGCCGATGGCCTGCTCATCCTCGACCTCCCGCCCGACGAAGCCGCTCGCAACGCGGAGTTGATGAAATCCCACGGCCTTCTCTCGATCCGCCTCATCGCGCCCACAACCCCGCCGGAACGCATGGAACTCATCGCGAAATCCGCCAAGGGCTTCATTTACTATGTCTCGCGCGAAGGCGTCACCGGCGAGCAAGCCAACCTCTCGGTCGGCATCGCATCGCAAGTCGCGGAGATCAAAAAATACACCACGCTTCCCGTGGCAGTTGGCTTCGGCATTTCCACTCCCGACCAAGCCGCCGAGGTCGCCCGCGAGTCCGACGCCGTGGTCGTCGGCAGCGCCATCGTCCGCCGCATCGGCGAGCACGGCTCCGCCCAAAACCTCCCCGAAAAAATCATCGAATTCGTCAAGCCAATCGCCGAGGCGATTCGAAACGCCACATAGCAATCGGGATTCATTCGACGCCTTGCGAGGAGGGCGCTGTTTGTCAGCGCCGGGGCGATTCCCGAAAACAAGCCAAGGCGGCTCTGACAAGCAGAGCCCTCCTGGGCGTCCTGTGTTTGCGTTATACCAACTGATGGCTTTCGGGCTGCATCACCACTTCGCTCAAGACCAGGTGCGGCGGGGCGTCGATGGCTTGCTGAATGAGGTCGGCGGCGGTTGAGACCGGAATCATTTTGTCGCGCTGGACGGCCATTTGGATTTTGTCCCAGAAGGGCGTGTCCACCCCGCCAAGATGGAAAAGGCAGAAGCGCAGGCCGGAGCGTTGATATTCCTGGGCGAAACATTTCACCATTCCCGTGACCGCGTATTTGCTGGCGACATAGGCCGAGGCGTTGCGCATCGGGGCCTTGCCGAGGATGCCGGGGATCGTAATGAAGAGGCCCTTTTTCGCGGCGCCCATCACCTTGCAGGCTTCGCGCATCAGAAGAAAGGTGGCCCGCGTGTTGACATTCATCACTTGGGTGAATTCGGCATCGGTCGTGTCGGCGGCGGGCTTGATCAAGCCAATGCCCGCGCAGTGAACGACCACATCGATCGAGCCGAATTTTTCGACAGCGGCGGCGACAATTTTTTCGGCGGAACCGGGGGCGGTGAGGTCGGCGGCGAGATGCGCGCCACAGGCAAGGGCGGCGAGTTTTTCCTCCGAGCGTCCGGTGAGAAATACCGAGTCTCCGCGGGATGAGAGGCGTTGAGCGAGTTCCGCCCCGATTCCACTCGAGGCGCCAGTGATGAGAATGTTGGCCATGATCAACCCTACGAATCAGCGTCGCGGGGGGTTGTCTAAATCGCACCTTGATCCCGCCACGATCGGGTTTAGTTTTTGCGGCGATGGCGGACGGTCGCTCGGTTTGTGCTGCGAAGCGCGAGCTGAGAGGAAAGTCCGGACACCACAAGGCAGCATGCCGCGTAGAACGCGCGGGAGGCCGGCGTGAAAGCCTCGGTCGACGGATAGTGTCACAGAAAACAGACCGCCCACTGGCGCAAGCCGGCGGGTAAGGGTGAAAAGGCGGGGTAAGAGCCCACCGCCCCGAGCGCAAGCGAGGGGGCACGAAAAACCCCATGCGGTGCAAGACAGAACAGGAGGGACCGGGTCGCCTGCCCGATCTCCGCGCAAGCGGTGAACCCTCCGGGTATTGGTCGCAGTTCCGCAAGGAACCGCCGCCGGCGCGTGAGCCCCGGCGTCGAGACAAATGACCGTCCAGACCTGCGGCGCGAGTCGCGGGTTGGACAGAATCCGGCTTACAGCCATCACTCATCGGGGGCGCTTCGGCAACGGGGCGCCCCCGGCCTTTTTATGCAAACAACCGGGGTGCCGAATAATGATGGGCTGGTAAAAGTAAAGTTCCTGCAACTCGATAAGCTTGCTGACACGAAAATCACCAAAAACTTCGTTTTTGGCGACCCTAACGGGATTGATCTGGCTTCGCCTCCACCCTCCGGGCTGCTCCTGCCTCGCAGTCTGTCTCGCTTCGCTCGACGCGAACGGCGTTCGAATTTTTTCGCTAACGCGAAAATCACCAAAAACTTCGTTTTTGGCGACCCTAACGGGATTGATTCCGGCTT
>JAPLTG010000008.1 GCA_026398255.1 Verrucomicrobiota bacterium | reverse complement strand
GCCATCATCGGCGAAGATTTTGCGACGGACACCGGAGCGATAGGCGCTGTATCGGAGCCGGGCTTCGAAGCCACAACGCTGGCTTTCGATACGGGAGCACCAGGCTTCGCGGTGGAGACTCCGGGTTTGACACCCGAAATACTGACACTGGCTGGAGTCGCGGTGGAGCCGGGAGTCGCTGGCGCGGCAGAAATGCCGGGCTTAACAGAAACCGAAGCCGCAGGAGACGGAGCGGCTTTCAAATTCACTGTCGCCTGCGGGACGGGCTTCGAGACAGAAGGCAGACTGATTTTTGCCGTCTGTAATTTAGGGTCAATTGGGGTGGGAGTTTTGGAAATCGAAGCGGCAGGAACTGCGGGGGCTGATGGAGCGGGCGGAATGGCCGCCGTGGAAACTGGCTTTGCAACTCCAGGTGCTGCGGGAGCGATTGAAACAGGTTTGGCAATCCCAGGCGCTGTGGGAGCCACGGAAACAGGTTTGGCAAGACCTGGGGCAGCAGGCACTGCCGAAACAGGCTTAGCTATGCCTGGAGCGCTCGGAGGCTTCGGAATGGAGGGCATGGCGCCAGAGGCAGATGGAGGCTTCGGAATGGAAGCCATCATGGGCGGCTTCGGTAAGGGAGCAGCAGGAACAGCCGATGGCGGTTTGGGCAGAGGCGCGGGTGCCTTAAAGCTAGGAGGAGCTGGCGGGATGACGGTGCTTTTTTGAAGGCCAGGAGAGGGCGCTGGTGCCGGAGCCGGGGGAGAACTTGGGGCATCTTGAGGCGAGAGACTGATGCGAACGGTTTCTTTTTTTGGCTCGGACATAAAGGGGATCGGGTGGCTGATGTGCGATGAGAACTCTCAAATCCCAGCGCATGTGTCAATTTTTCACATCGCCCGGCGGGCATCCAGCAACAGCGCCATCAGTGCCTTTTGGGTGTGGAGGCGGTTTTCAGCCTGACGGAAAATCGTGTCGGCGTGAGCTTCAAAAGTCGCGTCGTCGATTTCCTTGCCCCGGTAGGCTGGCAGGCAATGCATGACGAGCGCGCCGGGCGAGGCCGCGCAGAGCAAGGCGTTGATCTGGTAGCCCGCCAACTGCGCCAAACGGTAGGCGGCCTCCTCCTCCTTGCCCATGCTGACCCACACATCGGTGTAGAGAACATGCGAGCCTTTGGCAGCTTCATGAATGTCGTCAGTGACATGGATCGAACCTCCCGCGCGGGCCAAGAGTTCGGGACAGGGTTGGTATTTTTTCGGAGCGGCGATCACGAGTTCGAAACCCAGCCGCGCGGCAGCCCAGATCCAGGATCGGGAAACATTGCAATCCCCGTCGCCGATGAATGCGACTTTAAGACCATCGAGCGAGCCCCGCGATTCGCGGATCGTAAAAAGATCGGCGAGGATTTGGCAGGGGTGCTCCTCGTCGGTGAGCGCATTGATGGTGGGAATGCCGCTGAACTCGGCGAAATCCTCGACATCTTTTTGCGCGAAGGTCCGGATCACCGCGCCGTGGAGCATGAGGCCCATCACCCGGGCGGTGTCTTTGATCGGTTCGCCGCGCCCGAGCTGGATGTCAGCGGCGGCAAGAAACATCGGGTCGCCGCCGAGTTCGCGGATTCCGACCTCGAAGGAAACGCGGGTGCGGGTGGAGGATTTCGAAAAAATCAAAGCCCAGCACTGGTGGCGGAGCGGATGCGAGGCATGGTGGCCGCGCGAGGATTTCATCGCGGCGGTGTCAGCGAGGACGGCGAGAATCTCGTCACGGGAAAGAGATTCGATGGAAAGGAGATTTTTCATAGTTCGGTTAGGTGGAACGGAAGATTCAGGCGGCGGTGGAAACGCCTTTCAAAACGGCGGCGAATTTTTGAACCGCCTCGTCGATCTCGCGGGAATCGACATTCAGTGGGGGCAGGAAACGAATGACCCTCTCGCCTGAGGGAATCAACAAAAGCCCAGCCGCCATCGCGCGGTTCACGACTTCCAGCGCAGGGGTGCGTTTGGTTTTTGGAAAGTCCGGAGACAGCTCGACGCCGACCATCAAGCCGATGTCGCGGATTTCTTGAATGAGTGGGGATTCGAGGGATTTCAACGCGGCGGCGAGAGCGTTGCCGAGTTCCGAGGATTTGGCCAAAAGGCCGTCGCGTTCGATGATCTCGAGAACCTTGAGCGAGGCGGCGCAACAAACCGGATTCCCACCATAGGTCGTGCCGTGACTGCCGGGTCCGAGCAGGTCGCAAAGCGGCCCGCGCTCATCGAACTTTTTCGAGGAAACCCAAAACGACCCGAGAGGAAATCCATTCGCGATACCCTTCGCCCAGGAAACGCCATCGGGTTCCACGCCCTCGCCAATGCTCCGCCAGCCGCACCAATCGCCTGTTCGACCCAGCCCGCATTGGACCTCATCGAAAAGCAGCAGCATGCCGCGGTCGTCGCAGAGTTCGCGCAGTCCGCGCAAAAATTCGGGCGTCGCGGGATGGATGCCGCCCTCGCCTTGGATCGGCTCCACGAGGATCGCAATGGTTTTTTCATCCACCGCGGCGCGCACGGCCTCGAGGTCGTTGAATGGCAAATGGGCGAAGCCCTCGGGCAGCGGGCCGAAATCTTTCTTCACCTTCTCCTGACCGGTTGCGGCGATGCAGGCCAGGGTTCGGCCATGGAAGGAATTTGTGAAGGTGAGGATGCGATGGCGGCTCGTGGCGCTTCCAAAACGGCGCGCGAGCTTGATCAATCCCTCGTTTGCCTCGGCCCCGCTGTTGCAGAAAAATGCCTTTCCGGGACCGGTAATTTCTACGAGGCGCTGGGCGAGTTGGGCCTGCGGCGCGGTGCGGTAGAGATTCGAGCAATGAACGAGTCGCGAGGCCTGATCCGCCACCGCCGCGGTGACCTCGGGGTGTGAGTGGCCGAGCGAACACACCGCGATGCCCGCGCCGAAATCCAAATACTCGCGACCTTCAAAATCCCGCACGCGGCAACCCGCTCCGCTCTCGATGTCGAGATCGAAACGACCGTATGTGGGAACGACATGGCTCGCGTAGGCTTCGGAAAGTTCGCTCATATTCTTAAAGTGAAACGGGCGGAACCGCTATGGGTTCCGCCCGGTCCGCGAGGGGACTCTCGGGAGAAATTTTTCACCCGGGGTTGGAATAATTTTTTACCTACCGATTATTCGACTTTTTTGGAAGTCGATTTTTCAGCGACGGGTGCAGCCTCAACAGCGGCTCCTTCGGAATCAACCCACTCGATGTAGGCCATCGGAGCGGAATCGCTGAGGCGTTGGCCGAGCTTGATGATGCGGGTGTAGCCACCTTTGCGATCCGCAGCACGAGGCGCGATTTCGGCAAAGAGTTTTTTCACCGCATCCTTCTGGCCGAGGTAGCCAGCGGCGATGCGGCGGGCGTGAAGATCGCCCCGCTTGCCGAGGGTGACCATTTTCTCGGCGAGAGGCCGGACGGCCTTGGCCTTGGCGAGGGTGGTCTTGATGCGTTTGTGTTCGATCAGGCTGCAAACCTGATTAGCGAGCAACGATTTTCTATGAGAGGCCGTGCGGCCGAGTTTGACGGTTTTTTTCTGGTGACGCATGGCGTGTTAGTTGGCGGATTCTTCGGTGATTTCGACAACTCCGCTGTCGAATTTCTGACCAAGTCCTAAGCCGAGTTGCTGGAGCTTGTCCTTGATTTCGTTGAGCGACTTCTTGCCGAAGTTGCGGTATTTGAGCATTTCGGCCTCGCTCTTCATGGCGAGCTGGCCGACGGTGGTGATGTTGGCGTTGTTGAGGCAGTTGGCCGCACGAACCGAGAGTTCGATCTCGTTGACGCTCATTCCGAGGAGCTTCTTCATGCGGTTGTTTTCCTGGCTGACCTCTTGCGGGGTCTCATCGAACTCGACCACATTTTCTTCGAATCCAACAAACACATCGAGGTGATGGCGGAGGATCGCGGAGGCTTGGAGAAGGGCGTCATCAGGAGTGATGCGACCATCGGTCCAGATTTCGAGAATGATCTTGTCGTAGTCGGTGCGTTGGCCGACGCGGGTATTTTGCACCGCATACTTGACGCGGGTCACAGGCGAAAAGATCGAATCGATGGCAATGACGCCGATCGGTTGGTCCGAGCGCTTGTTTTCGTCACCGGTGGCGAAGCCGCGACCAACGCGGACATCAAACTCGGCTTCAAACTTCTGCTTCTTGTCGAGCGTGCAAATGATCTGCTCGGGATTGAGAACTTCGCACTGCGAGCTTTTCTGGATGTCACCGGCGGTGATGACACCTTCCTTATTAACCGAAAGCTTGAGGGTGCGGACTTCGTGGTCGTGAGCCTTGAACTTGATTTTCTTAAGATTGAGAATGATGTCCACGGCATCTTCAACGACGCCGGGCAGGGTGCTGAACTCGTGGAGCGCGCCCTCGATTTTCACCGAAGTGATTGCGGCACCTTCAAGCGAGCTGAGAAGCACGCGACGGAGCGAGTTTCCAACCGTATGGCCATAGCCGGCCTCGAAAGGCTCAGCAATGAAGCTGGCATAGGTTTCAGTGGCAGTGGACTCGTCTTTGACGAGAGTTTTCGGCATTTCAAACCGACCGAGACGAACAGGCATGTGATATATAGGATTTCGCCGGGTTACCCTGTGCGCTGACGGTTGCCCACATCGGTGGAAACCACAGGACCAACGGCGCAATTGGAATAGCGCAGAGGGTGTTGATACCACAGATGGCAATCGGGTCAAGCCTGAGTTGCCAGAAAAATGCAGAAATAGCCAATTCCTCGCTCAGCGCCCGCGGGTGTCGAAGGCGTCGCGGAGGGCGTCGCCGAGGAAATTCAGCGCGAGCAGCGTGAGGGACATCGCGGCGGCGGGAAAGACGAGGAGCCACCAGAAGCTGCGAAGGGGATTGATCGCGCCCGCGCCGTCAGCGAGGAGGGAACCCCAACTCGCCTGTGGGGCCTGAATGCCGAGGCCGAGGAAACTCAGGAACGACTCGTCGATGACTACAGCAGGGATCGTGAGAGTGAGATAAACGAGGATGATTCCGGCGAGGTTCGGGAGCAGGTGGCGGGTGAGGATTTTCGTGTGGGACTGGCCCAAGGCCCGGGCGGCGGTGACGAATTGGCGCTCCTTCAACGAGAGGACCTGTCCACGCACGATGCGGGCCATGGTGAGCCATTCGATGAAGCCGAGGGTGAGAATCAGGATCGCAATGCGGGAGGATTGGACGAGCCATTGCAGGCCCTCTTGCGAGGCCCATTCCTGAAGGCCGGCATTGAAGGCATTGATCGCGATCAGAATGAAAATCAGGCGCGGCACCGAGTAGAGAATATCGACAACGCGCATCATCAAGGCATCGACGCGTCCCCCCGCGTAGCCGGCAATCAGCCCCCAAGCGGTGCCGATGAAAAGGCTCACGACCGCGCCGCAAAGACCGACGAGGAGCGAGATGCGACCGCCCGTGAGAACCCGGTAAAGGACATCGCGGCCATTGAGGTCGGTGCCGAAGGGGTGTTCCCACGAGGGCGGTGCGTATTGGTTCGGGCCAGGCTCGCCGAGGGAGGCAGAGAGAAATTCGGGGCCGACCACGCAGGCGAGGACTATGAAGGCCAGGAAGGCCGCCGAGACGACAGCGGCGGGATTTTTTTTCACCCGGTGGAGGACGCGTGGATCAAGCATGGGATTTGATCCGGCGGTCGAGAAGGCCATAGGCGAAATCGACCAGGAGGTTGAAGAAAACGAGAAGCGTGCAGTAAACGATCACCATTCCACCGAGTAGGAAGCCGTCACGGTTCAGGATAGAATGGACAAAAAATCCGCCGGCACCGGGGATGTGGAAGACGGTTTCGACGACGATCGAACCGGTGAGGAGGTGGGCGGCGAGAGGGCCAAGATACGAAACGACCGGCAGAATGGCGATGCGCAGCGCGTGGCGATAGACGACGGCGGATTCGCGGAGGCCCTTGGCGCGGGCGGTTCGGATGAAATCCTGCTGGAGCGTCTCGACCATGCTTCCGCGCATGAGGCGGGCGATGACGGCAGCGGCGGGCGCGGCAAGAACGAGAGCCGGGAGGATCAGATGCGAGAAACTCCCCCACCCTCCGGCCGGCAGCCACCCGAGCGTAAGAGCGAAGACGAGGATCATCAGAGGCCCGGTGATGTAGGAGGGAAGCGAAATGGCGGCGAGGGCGGCGAACATCGCAGCGTGGTCGCGCCAAGTCGCGCGGTGCATGGCGGCGAGAGTGCCGAGCCAAACGCCCGCGAAGGTCGCGAGGAGAAAGGCGGCCCCGCCGAGCGCGAGGGTGACGGGCAGAGTTTGGGCGAGAATTTCGTTCACCGAGCGGTTGCGGTATTTCGTCGAAAGGCGCAAGTCGCCGCGCAGGAGGTCGCCGAGGTAGCCGGTGTATTGCTGCCAGAGGGAGCCATCGAGTTTGTATTTCGCGAGGAGTTGCTTCTCGATTGCCTCGGGGATTTTTCGCTCCCCATCAAACGGCCCGCCCGGCGAAACGCGGATGAGAAGGAAGGTTATCGAGACGACGCAAAAGAGAACGCCGACGAGCGAGAGCAGGCGCTTGACGAGATGGCTCATCCGGCTTGGCGGGTTTTCAGGATTTCCTCGACCACGGGGAGATCGGCGGTGTGGAGGTGGATGGCGGCGGCGATGATGGGCTGAGCCCACTCGGGGGCGCCGGAAAGGTCGGCCGGGGCGGTGATTTTTCCGCGCTGCATTTCCAGAAGCAGCACAGGCCGCGGGCGGTGGCCTTCGGCGGGGTCGGACTCTGCGGAATTATCAATGACTCGCAGGTGGTCGATGAGGGGCACGAGGCGAATGAGATTTTCGCGACTGCGATTCCAGCGCTCGCGGATTTTCTCCTCGGGGATGTCGTGGCCCCCGTGCGACACACGGCTGCGCACGCGGCGGATGTGGAGATCTGGGCTGGCCAATCCGCAGAACCAAATGTGGAGGCGGTGACCGGCGCGGGCAGCCTTTTCGAGCAGTTGCGCGATGCTGCGCCCGCCGAGGGTGGTTTCAAAACGGTAGTCGCGTCCAGCGGCGATGGCCTGCTCGAGGAGGGCCTTGCCGATTTGCCATGCGTGGGCGTTGGCCATCGCGAGCGGAATGTCGGGATGCAGGTTACGGATTTGTTGGGCGACGGTATCGGGGTTGAAGAATGTGTCGCCCTCTTTAAGGAGGAAGCCGCCGGCCACGCTGCTTTTACCCGCGCCATTAACCCCGGCCAAAACGGCGATCACGGGAGAGTTTTTCACGCCTTGTTTCTTTTACTTTGCTGAGCGGACCACAATGCGGCTTCACCGAGTTCTTCAGGCGTGGCTTTAAAAAGTTTTTCGGCTGCGGCGCGTTGTTCGGGTCCCTGCATCCGGTCCAGCAGGCCGCTGTATTCCTCGTGGAGTTTTTCCAGCCAAGGGGGGTTGTGCTGCGCGGTGAGCGCCTCGTATTGATCGATGGAAAGGAGGACGGCGCGCGGTTTGTCGTGGCGGGTGATGGCCACAGCGCGGCGGGCGGCAACCTGCTCGAAGACATCGGCGGTGGCGTTTTTCAACTCGGTGGCCGAGATGGTCGGCATTTCAGCCAAACGCGGGGCGGATTCGTGGGGAATGGGGTAGGTCATGCTCATGAGTCTAAATTAGCCATTTTAGCTAATATGGCAAGTTGGCTTGGCGGGTTTTCAGGATTTCCTCGGCCACGGGGAGATCTGAGGGATGCGTGATCTTGAAATTGGGCGCGCCATGGAGAACCGGCACGGGATGGATGCCAGCGGCGATCAAGGCTCCGACCTCATCGGTGGCACCGACCCCATTTGCGCGGATGGCGGCGAGGAGATCCGGGAAGGCTGCGGCCTGAGGTGTTTCCATCGCGAAGAGGTTTTGGCGGGAGAGGGTTTCTTGGAGAAGGCCGGCGGCGTTAGCCCGGTGGAGCGAGTCCGCGACGGGATGGGCAGCCGAGGCGGCGCGGTGTTTTTCGGCCGCAGCGAGGATTTGGGTGAAAAGGGCGGGCGTTGCCAGTGGGCGCGCGGCGTCGTGAACCGCGACAAGATCGGGAGGATTTGGCGCGAGGGCGAGGAGGCCGTTCAGGACCGAGGCGGAGCGCTCGGCTCCCCCGGCGACAACGCGCGAGATTTTGGGAAAGGATTTGGCGAGGGCGGCGAATTCCTCGGTTCGCTGCGGAGCACACACCAGAATCGCCGTGGAAATTTCCGAGCAATCCTGGACGGCCTGAAGACTCCAAAACAAAAGCGGTTGGCCGGCGAGCGGAGCGGTCAATTTGTCGAACCCCATGCGGGTGCTAGATCCGGCGGCGACGAGGATGGCGGCGGCTTTCATGGTGGGTTCAAATATCGAAAAGCTGCTGCCCATCCTCGAAGCTTTTTTTCTTCGAGGTTTTCTTGGGGGAGCTTTTGGCCAGACGCGCCTTTTTGCGATGGGCCTGTTCCTTCCAGCGCTGGACTTCCTCCTCGAGCGTGGCGAGTTGGCTTTTTGCGGAGCGAACACGGGCCACGACGGCGGCGCGGATTTTTTCTCCCGCTTGGGTTCGATTCTTGGAGTTCCAGAAAGTCCACGCCGGGGATTTCCTCGCTTGGCGGAGGCGGACTTTCAGACCATCGAGTTGGTTGCGAAGTTGACGGGCGACTTGGCGAAGATGGTAAAGAGTGGAACGAACTGCCGAACCGCTTTCGTGCAGGTCGGTGATGGCGAGGAGGACTTCCATTCGCTCGATATCCAGAGCCGAATAAGCCTCCTGCAATTCATCCCAGAGTTTGCGCGTCTGAGGATTCGATCGGTCGCGGCCTGTGTCGGGGTGGAGCCGACGCACGAGGATGCGGTAAATCTCCTTCACCCGCGCCGGAATGTCCTTCGACTTCGACTTGGCGGTGCTATTGGTGCCCCCCATTTTGGCGCGCCAGCGGCGGTAGTCCTCAAAAAGCCGTTGGTATTTGGCCTTGCTGAGGGCATCAGGATCGTCGCCGAAAATGAAACGAACATAGGAGCGGAAATCCCGTTCTTCGGGATCGAAGCCCTCGTCGGGGTCCGGCTCGGGCGGGTCCTCCTCCTTGTCGGAGGCGGATTCGGATTCCTGCTCCTCCGACTCTTGGCCGCTTTCTTCGAAAATTTCAAAGGGATCGCGCCCGGTGAAAAGCGACTCGAAATCCGCGTAATTGATGCGGTGCTCCAGGTCGGCGATTTTGGCATGGAGTCGGCGCTCCTCGTCGAGCAGGGGCCCGAGGTTTTCGGCTTCCCAGCGTTCGTAGGCCGGACGGATTGTGCGATCGAATTCCGCGAGTTGCTCGGCGTGTTCGTGGACCTCGCTCATGATGCGCTTGGCCTCGCCACCAGCCTCCTCGCGCAACGGCTGCTGATCGATCAGCACGATGCGGCGCTCCGTGGAATAACGGGCGCTCGGCTTTTCAGGAACTCTCGGCGGCTTGCGACGGGGTTTCACTCTTCGGGAGTTTAAAAGAACCTCCTTGGCCGAAAAGAAAAGACCGCCGGAATCGCTTCCGGCGGTCTGGATTTTTTCAGCGTCCGAGGATTTTACCGGATGTTCACCATCGCGGCGTGCTCCGCGTCGGAACACGGGGCATTCAGCGGAACGCTGGTGGACTTCGATGCGTCACCCACGACACCGTTGGCCAGCATGTAGGACTCCACTTCTTCGCCGCTAATGTCGGCGAGCATGATGCCGTTGATGATGACGCAAGGTGAGAGGGGTTGGCCGCTCAGTTGCTCCATTTCGAAGCGGTAGTCGGGGTTTTGAATGATGTCCTTCTCGTTGTAGGGAAGTTCATATTTTTCAAAAACCGCACGAACACCGCGACTCCAACCGCATTGGGTCTTCAGGTAGGCTGTGATTTCGGGTTTGTTCATCTTGTCCTTGGATTACTTTTTGCCTTGGCCGGGACGGAATTCGTCCTCAGCGAACTGGAAGGCTTGGTCGAGACCAACCATGTCCTCGCCTGGACGGAGCGTGTCGAGGGTCTCGGCTTCCTTGCGGAGCATTTCCTCGCTGTAGTTCGCGGCTTTGATCGAGAGACCGATGCGGCGCTCGGCCTTATCGACCTTGATGACGCGGGCTTCGACCTCTTGGCCGGCTTTGAGGACATCTTTGACTTTCTCGATGCGGTCTTCGCTGATTTGCGAAATGTGCACGAGGCCGTCGATGTCGTCCTGCAGCGCGACGAACGCGCCGAAGTTTGTGAGTTTCGTGATCGTTCCCTTGACCAGATCGCCGATACGGAAACGGCCTTCGATTTCCTTCCAAGGATCCTCGTCGAGTTGTTTGACGCCGAGGCTGATTCGCTGGTTGGTCTTGTCGATGTCGAGAACCACGGCTTCAATCTCGTCGCTCTTTTTGAGCATTTCGGAAGGGTGGTTGATCTTGCGGGTCCAGGAGAGATCGGAGACATGGATCATGCCGTCGATGCCTTCCTCGAGTTCCACGAACGCGCCGTAGGCGGTCATATTGCGGACCTTGCCTTTGACTTGCTTGCCGATCATGTAGCGAAGCTCGATCTCGTCCCAAGGATTTGGTTCGAGTTGGCGGACGCCGAGCGAGATTTTCTGCTCGTCTTTATTAACTCCGAGAACGATCGCTTCGATCTGCTGGCCGAGGGTGAGCACATCGGAAGGACGCGCCACACGCTTGGTCCAGGAAAGCTCGGAGACATGGATGAGGCCTTCGACGCCATCTTCGATCTGAACGAACGCGCCGTAGGGCATGAGGTTCGTGACCTTGCCAGCGACCTTCTGGCCGACTGGGAAGCGCTCTTCGATTTTGTCCCAAGGATTGGACTGCATTTGCTTGAGGCCAAGCGAAACGCGCTCTTTTTCCTTGTTGATATCGAGAACTTGGACGGTGAGTTGTTGACCGACCTTGATGAGTTCCGAAGGATGGTTGAGGCGGGCCCAGGACATGTCGGTGACATGGAGAAGGCCGTCGATGCCGTCGAGGTCGATGAACGCACCGAAGTCGGTGATGTTTTTGACCGTGCCGGTGATTTGCGAGCCGATGTCGACTTTGCCGAGGAAAGCCTGGCGCTTCTCGGAGCGCTCTTTTTCGATGATCTCACGGCGGCTGAGGACGACATTTTTGCGGTCCTCGTTGATTTTGACGATTTTGAAATCGTAAATATTGCCGACAAATTGCTGAAGGTCTTTCGGCGGGATGATGTCGATCTGCGAAGCGGGGAGGAATGCTTCGACTCCGACATTAACTGTGAGGCCGCCTTTGACGACGGAGCGGACTTTGCCCTTGATGAGGCCGTCGCCTTTGAAGACGCCGACGATTTTTTCCCAGTTCTGACGCTGGGCCGCTTTTTCTTTCGAGAGGACGACCATGCCCTCGTCGTTTTCGAGACGCTCGAGGAGGACCTCGACTTCGTCACCGATCTCGACGGATTCAGGTTCATCAAATTCGGAGGCGGGAATCACGCCCTCGCTCTTGTAGCCGATGTCCACGAGGAATTCCCGGGGTCTGATCTCAAGAATATGTCCCTTGACGATACTTCCTTCACGATAGTTCTTGATCGAGCGTTCGATCAATTCTTGCAATGCTGCCATATGGTTGATTGTTCCTTGTTTATTGTCGCAACCGCCTCCCAGCAGGAAAAATAGGGAAGCGACCTGCGGCTGCGTCAGCCGCGCGCGAGTCGGGCAACATAGACCCCCGATACCGACAAGCAATCTTTTTCGCGGGGAAAAATCAGGCCGATTGGCGTGCGAGGGCGAGTTCGGCGGCGAGGCAGATGGCGGCTTTCATGCTATCCGCGCGGGCGATGCCTCGACCGGCGATCTCGAAGGCCGTGCCGTGGTCGGGGCTGGTGCGGATAAACGGCAAACCAAGTGTCACATTCACCCCTTCGTGGAAGGCGTGGAGCTTGAGTGGGATCAGCCCTTGGTCGTGATACATGCAAAGGACGCCATCGAATTCCCCCTCCACCGCACGGTGGAAAACCGTATCCGGCGCGAAGGGGCCTTGGAAGTCGCCGTGGCGTTTTAGTTCCTCAACGGCAGGGGCGATGATCTCGATTTCCTCGCGGCCGAGGTCGCCATTCTCACCAGCGTGAGGATTTAAACCAGCCACGGCGATGCGCGAACTGGCGATTCCTCTGGCACAAAGAAAGTCGGCAAGGAGTCTTCCGACGCGGAAAATTTCTGAGGTGCGAAGAAGGCTGGCCACACTCGTAAGCGGAACATGGGCCGTAACCAAAGCCACAGTCAGCGCGCCGCCCGTGAGACACATTGCGAAATTCTCGACTCCGGCACGCTGGGCGAAGAATTCGGTTTGGCCGGGAAAATCGAAGCCGACCTCGTGCATGGCGCGTTTGCAGACCGGGCCGGTGACAACCCCCTGCCAGCGCCCCGAGGCGAGGTTTTGGGCAGCGGTTTCCAACACGTCGAACGCCTCCCTTGCCGACTCGGGTGTTGGTTTTCCGAGAAGGTGGTTTTGAGAAAATCCAAGCACCTCGATCTCGCAGCCATCGGGCAATTTCAAATCCTGCAAAGCGGCGGCGATCACCTCGGGGCCGATACCCGCAGGGTCGCCGGGAGTCATGCCGATGCGGATGGGCGCAGGAATTTTCACGGCGTCAGATTCTGAAAAACCGCCGCCGCCGCGAAGCAAAATCCACTCCATCGTCCAGCGAGAATCTCCTTCCCCTGCCATTTTCCGCCGCTAGATTAACCGCCCCAATGGAAACGACACTGATTCTTCTGAAACCCGACTGCATCACCGGACGCAAGGCTGGCGAGGTTTTTAAACGCTTCGAAGATGCCGGATTTCAGATTCGCGGCTGTAAAATGTTCCGCGCCGATGCGGGCCTGTTGCGCGAGCACTATGCCCACATCGCTACGAAACCTTTCTTCCCCGAAGTCGAGGCCTTCATGACCGCCTCGCCCGTTATTGCCCTCGCCCTTTCTGGCGAAAATGCCGTCGAGCGTATTCGCGAACTTCTCGGCCCCACCGACTCCACCAAGGCGGCGAAAGGAACGATTCGTGGAGATTTCGGCCAGACGGTGATGAAAAATATCGCCCACGCTTCGGACACTCGCGAAAACGCCGAGATCGAGCTGAAACGGTTTTTTAAACCCGACGAGATTTTCGACTACGCGATGTCTCTCTGAGTCCAGCCGGGACTCACTCGGTCGGCATCTGGCGAGGCACGAGAGAAAATTCCTGCACCAGCTTTGCGATGTGTTGAGGCGGCAGGTAACCACGCCAGTTGCTGCCTGGATAGATCACGCTCTGGCGGCCGATCAGCGAGCCTGGGCTGAGGACGGCATTGCAGCCTATCTCCGCCTGATCGCCGATGATGGCGCCAAATTTTCGGAGGCCCGTGGCAATTCGCCCATCCGGGCCGTGAACCGTGACCGGCGCCTTGTCCAGACGGACATTGGATAAAATCACACCCGCGCCGAGATGGGCTTCGTAGCCCAGAATTGAATCGCCGACATAGTTGAAATGCGGGATCTGCGCTTTGTCGAAAACGAGGCAGTTTTTAAATTCACAGGAATTCCCAGCCACCACGCCAGCCCCGAGGATCACATTCTCGCGGATGTAACAGCCATTGCGAATCTCGCAATTCTCGCCGATCCACGCCGGGCCTTTCACCATCGCGCCTTGTTCGATGACGGTATTTTTACCAACGAAGACCGCTCCGCTCACGAATGGTTTGCCGATGAGTCGGCCGTGAATGCCAGGCTTCATGCGGAATTTTAGATAGGCTCCGATTTGGGGAAGGACATCCCAAACATGCTCGGCGTTCTCAAAAAGCGCGCGGTGCTCGCAGTGGCTGAGGTCGAAAAATTCGTCGATGGAATACATGGCTTTTTAATTGGTCGTGGCGGGAGCCCGTGCGGGTGAGAGTTTCTGGCCGTCCTTGGTGTCTTTCACCATCCAGCCAATAGCGAGGATTTCATCGCGCAAGGTGTCACTGAGTTTCCAATCCTTCGAGGTGCGGGCCTCCGCGCGGCGGACGAGCAAATCCTCGACAACTTCGGAGATATTTTCGGAGTCCAGCTCGAGAGCGAGGACGGAATTCACGCCGACGAGCCATTTTAAAAGGGTTCTCGCCTCGGTCGGGGAGATGGCTCCTTCGTCCATGCGACGATTGGTGAGGCGGAGGGTTTCAAAGACGGCAGCCAGCGCGGCGGAGATATTGAGGTCGTCGTCCAAAGCCTCACCGAACGCTTCGAGACCCTCGATAGGACTCTCGCTGGTTTCCGGTCCTGCGGTTTCGCGGAGGCGGGCTGTCCATTCATCGAGGCGCTGGAGAGCGCTACGAGCTCCGGCCAAACCCTCGAAAGTGAAATTCAGCGGTTCGCGGTATTTCACCGAAATCAAGGCGTAGCGGACCTCACGGCCGCTCCACCCTTTTTCCATCAGGTCGCGAAGTGTGAAAAAATTGCCCGCGCTTTTGGCCATTTTCGATCCCTCGACCTGCAAATGCCGGCAGTGCATCCAAAGGCGGACAAAAGGTTTTCCCGTGCAGCATTCGCTTTGGGCGATCTCGGCCTCGTGATGCGGAAAAATATTATCCTCACCGCCGCAGTGGATATCGAGTTCCGGTCCGAGAATTCCCGTAGCCATCGCACTGCATTCGATGTGCCAACCGGGGCGTCCCCTACCCCACGGGCTCTCCCAACCCACATCGCCATCGGCTTCGCTCCAAGATTTCCAGAGCGCAAAATCGCCGACATTTTCCTTCTCGTATTCGTCATTGCTCACGCGAACCCCGTCGCGCAAATCCTCGAGATGAAAATGGGCCAAGTGGCCGTAATTCGGAAACGAGCGGATTCGAAAATACACCGACCCATCGTCGGCTCGATAAGCATGGCCTTTTTCCACAAGAGTCGAAATCATCGAGATCATTCGCTCGATGTGGACTGCCTCCGTGGCTTCCGGAAAATGATTCGCACGCTTGATGCGAAGGGTATCCAGATCGTCGAAGAAGGCCTTCTTGAAGGGCGCGGTGAATTCCGCCAGAGGCAAGCCGGCCGCATGGCAACCCCGAATCGTCTTGTCGTCCACATCGGTGAGGTTCATCGCGCGATCGACCCGGTAGCCTCGGAATTCCAGATGCCGCTGGAGCAAATCCTCAAAAACATAAGCCCGGAAATTTCCGATATGGGCGAAATTGTAAACCGTGGGTCCGCAAGTGTAGAGACGCACCAAACCCGGTTCGCGAGGGGTGAAGTCCTCGACTTGGCGGGTCAGCGTGTTGAAAAAACGAATCGACATGAAGGCGTCAGTAAAGTGGCCCAATCCCTGAAAATCAACTCCGGTAAAATCGGGTCAAGCGCGCCCAAGGGCTTGGAGGAACTCGAGAAAAAATCTACCGCCACGACGCAGTTCCTCGATCTCGATGAATTCATCAGCCGTGTGGGCTTGGTCGATCGAGCCCGGTCCAATCGCAATCGAGGGACACCCCTTCGCGGCAAACACCGCCGCATCACAAAACCAAGGAGCGCCAACAGGACGCGAGCCGAGACTGCCGAGGATTTGAATGATCGGATGCGAAGGATCGGTCCAAAGGGGCTCGGAGCGGTGCAGCGAAATCTCCAGACTCGGGACGCGCGACTGAAGAATCTGCGAGACAAACGCCGTGTCCACGCCGGGCACCAATCGCATATCGACCGAGCACTCGCAGAAGTCAGGAACGATGTTGACCTTCGATCCGCCCGAGATGGTGCCGACGCTGAGCGTGGATTTTCCAAGGACCGGGTCGGTTTTTTCCGCAAGAATCGGCGCCACCTCGCGGCGGAGGCAATCGATCGCAGCGGTGATTTGATAAATGGCATTCACGCCCTCCTCGGGTCGGGATGCATGGACAGCGCGGCCTCGAGCTTTGAGATGCAACCAGCAGGACCCCTTGTGCGCATGGACTGCATCGAGGGAAGTCGGCTCCCCGGCCATCACAAAATCGAACCTCTCCTCTTCGGCGAGCGCCTTGGCCCCGTGTTGGCCGGCCTCTTCGCCGACGAGTCCCGCAAACCAGATTTCGTAGGGCAACTCAGCCAAAAATCCCTTCGCCTCGCGCAGTGCCCAAAGCATGGAAGCCATCGGCCCCTTGGTATCACTCGCGCCTCGGCCCCATAACCTCCCCTCGCGAATCTCGCCACCGAAGGGATCGACCGTCATTCCAGCCACGCTGACCGTGTCGAGATGCGGGGCAAAAAGGATTCGAGGGGCACCGGAGTTTTTGGAGGGAAAGCGCCCAACGACATTCGGCCTCCCGGGCAAAACCTCGCGCAGGGAAACCTCCGCTCCGCACTCTCGAAGAAACCGACCAACCCATTCCGCGCAGGCTGCCTCACCCGTTTGATCCGTGCCAGGATCGCCCCCGTCGGGATTCACGCTGGGAATTCGAACCAATTCCGAGGCGATCTCTTCGACCGTGCTCATCGCGTGGAAAGATACCACTCCACGAATTTGGGAATGCCCTCGCGGATTTTGGTTTGAGGATTGTAGCCGAGGAATTGGCGGGCCTTCGTGATATCGGCGGCGGTGAGCGGCATGTCTCCCTGCTGCTCGGGATGCCGTTCGATGATGGCTTTTTTTCCGAGAGCCTTTTCGATTTCGAGAATCAACTCCGACAAAGTCGTCGTCTGATTTTCACCAAGATTGAAAATATCAAAGGCCGGCCCCTCGTAGCGGAGCGCACCGGCTACGCCTTGGACGATGTCATCGATGTAGGTGTAGTCACGCCGCGTCGAACCATCGCCATATTGCGGGATGGGTTGGCCGCGATTGATCGAGTCGGTGAATTTGTGAATCGCCAAGTCGGGCCGCTGACCGGGACCGTAAACTGTGAAAAACCGGAGACACACGACCCGCATGCCATAGAGGTGTGCGTAGTTGCCGCAAAGATGCTCGCCCGCAAGCTTGGTCGCGGCATAGGGGCTCAGTGTTTGAGGCAGCGGCAAATCCTCGGTGAATGGGACTGTTTTGGCCAAGCCATAAACAGAAGAACTGGAAGCGAACAAAAACCGGCCGATCCCGCTCCGATGGGCCGCAGCAAGGAGGTTGTGGGTTCCCGTGATGTTGGTGTCGATATAGAGTTGCGGATTTTTGACCGAAGGCCGCACCCCCGCCCGCGCCGCAAGATGGATGATCGCATCGAACGCCCCCTCCGAGATGACACCCTCAACAAAATCGCGATCCCGAATATCCCCCTCAAACAACCGAGCCGCCCCCCCCAACGCGGCGACATTCGCCCGCTTGATCCTGGGGTCGTAGTAATCATTGAAGTCATCAACGATGCCGACCTCATGCCCGTCCCGGAGAAACCTCGCTGCAACATGCGATCCGATAAACCCAGCCCCTCCAGTAACCAAAATTTTCATCGGCGGACTCTATTGACCAGCCTCAAGAGCCAGCAAGCGCGGTTTTGCTTTGAGCCAAACAAATGAGTTGCCACAAAGCATGCGGGAACTTAGTTTCTCGGCTCCTTTTTAGGAGTCTTAGCTCAATTGGTCAGAGCGCCGCCCTGTCACGGCGGAGGTTGCGGGTTCGAGCCCCGTAGACTCCGGTTCTTTTTCTCTCTTAGAAAAAACACTCAGTTCCCCATTCAGCCTTGCTTTGCGGGCCCATTTATCTCCTCCTAAACCCAGAGTCGGCGGTCGAGCGAACGATATTGAATCGCCTCGCCGATGTGGTCGGCCGTGATGGCCTCGGACTCGGCGAGGTCGGCGATCGTTCGGGAGACTTTGAGGATGCGGTCGTAGGCGCGGGCGCTGAGGTGGAGGTCTTCCATGGCGTGCCGCAGCATTTCGGTGGAGGCCGCGTCGAGCACGCAGAACTTTTTGATCTGGCTGTGGCCCATGCGGGCATTTGCTGGGGTTTTCCCGTGGTCTGAGAAACGGCGTTTTTGAATTTCCCGGCAGCGCAATACTCTCTCGCGGATGGCGGCGGAGGTTTCGCCCGAACCGCCCCCGGAGAGTTCCTTAAAGGCGACGGCGGGGGCTTCGACATGGATGTCGATACGGTCGAGAAGCGGGCCGGAAATGCGGTTGCGATAGCGTTCAATCTGAGCCGGAGAGCATCGGCACTCACGCTGCGGGTCTCCGAAAAATCCGCACGGGCATGGATTCATCGCAGCGATGAGAACAAAGCCGGCGGGGAAGGTCATCGTGCCGGCGGCGCGGCTGATTGTGACTTTTCCATCCTCCAGCGGTTGGCGCATGACCTCGAGCGTGGAGCGTTTGAACTCCGGCAACTCGTCGAGGAACAGCACTCCGTTGTGGGCGACGCTGACTTCGCCGGGCGTGGGGTTGGTGGAACCACCGAGCAGGCCGATGTCGCTGATCGTGTGGTGGGGGGCGCGAAAGGGGCGACGGGCTACGAAGGCATTCTTTTCGTCGAGCAGGCCGCAGACACTGTGGATTTTCGTCGTCTCGATCGCTTCGTCGAGCGTCATGGCCGGCATGATTGTGGGAATGCGCTTGGCGAGCATGCTTTTCCCCGAACCCGGCGGGCCGATGAGAAGAAGGTTGTGGGAGCCCGCGATGGCGACCTCGATGGCGCGTTTGACTTGGTGTTGGCCCTTGACCTCCGAAAAATCGACCTCGGCGGAGGAAGTAGATTCCAAGAGCTGGGAGGCATCAGCGCTGGCGGGCGGGAGATCGATTTTGCGAGCGAGGAATTCGTAGGCTTCGCGCAGGTTCTTCACGCCGTATACCTCGATACCCTCCACAATCGAGGCCTCCGCGGCATTCGCGGCGGGGAGGATGACGGCTTTTTTTCCACGGGCGCGGGCCTCGACGGCAATCGGCAGGGCTCCTTTGATGGGGCGGATTTCGCCGGTGAGGGCCAACTCGCCGACGACATAGCATCGCTCGAGTCGGGAAAGTTCCGCGCGTTCGGCCGAGGCCACCATCCCCACAGCAATCGGGAGATCAAAACTCGGTCCCTCTTTTTTGATATCGGCTGGAGCGAGATTGATCGTCGTTCGTTCGCGCGGCCAGCGCAGGCCGCTGTTCACAATCGCCGTGGTCACCCGGTCCTTGCTCTCACGCACGGCGGCATCGGGAAGCCCGACCACAATCACAACGGGATTTCCCGCACCGGTATTCACCTCCACCTCCACCTCAGTGGCTTCGACCCCCTGAACAGCGGCGGAGAAAACGCGGGTAAGCATTCGCAAGGACTAGCAGAGACCCGGTGTGTGGTTGCAAGCCGCGAGTGCTGGCGGATTCGCAGCGGGGCGTGTTAAAAAACCAATATGTCGAATCCCTACGAAACCCGCCGCCTGGTCGGAGAGTATCTATTTTTTCACTACGCTGGGTTCGAGGAGGCCGCCGGAAATCTTCCAGTCCCGCGCGATGCATGGGGATTTGCAGAACGGGCCGTGACAGAATTGCTGAGTGACGCGGGGGAGATGAAATCCGCTCTGGATGTGGGTTGCGCGGTCGGGCGCTCCTCGTTCGAACTCGCACGGCGGGCAAAACGAGTCGTCGGCGTGGATTATTCGCGGGCTTTTGTTGACGCCTGTAAAACCATCCAATCCGCCGGCGAGATGTCGGGCGAGGTTTTGGCGGAAGGCGAGCGGATGGAGGAATTCCTCGCGAGGGTTCCCACGGAGATCGATCGGGGGCGTGTGGAATTTCATGTGGGAGATGCCATGGACCTCCCGGATCTCGGGGCATTCGATGTCGTGCTGGCGGCAAACTTGATTTGCCGATTACCCGATCCAAGGAAATTTCTGGCGCGCCTACCGACTCTTGTAAAACCCGGCGGGCAACTTCTGCTGGCCACGCCCTTTTCCTGGCTCCAGGAATTCACGCCGCGAGACCATTGGCTCGGGGGTCGCCGGGATTCGCCTTCTTCTTTCGAGGTTCTCAGCAAAATTCTGAAACCCGACTTCGATCTTGAAACCACAACCAACCTCCCATTTTTGATTCGTGAACACTCCCGAAAATTCCAATACGGCATCTCCTTCGGATCGCGCTGGCGTCGGCGTTGATTGGGAGGCTCGCTACCGAGCGGGCGACACGCCCTGGGAAAAAGGCGCGCCACATCCAGCCGTCGTCGCCTGGCTCCGCCAAAATCCCCTCCCCGGCCGTGTGCTCGTCCCCGGCTGTGGGGCGGGCCACGATGTTCGAGAAATCTCCCGCCATCCCGTCAGCGAGGCGGTGGGGGTGGACATCGCTCACTCCGCGATCACGCGAGCGAGGAGCTACCCCGCCGTGGGTCGCGAGATTTATGTGCTGGGGGATTTTTTGACCGGTGACGCCCGGGGTCTTGGGAAATTTGACGCCTTGGTTGAGCATACTTGTTTTTGCGCGATCTATCCGACAAGACGGGCCGACTATGCCCGCGAGGCCGCTGAGGCCCTGAGGTCCGGTGGTCTGCTGGTGGGAGTTTTTTATGGAAACCCCGACAATCCAGAACCCGACTCGCCGCCATTTGAGAGTCCAGCCGAGGTCGTGAAGGAGTTTTTTGCGAGGGATTTCGAGGTCATCGAAGAAACCGCTCCCGTTCCGACCTACCCCGGCCGCGAGGGGCGCGAATATTTGATGGTTTTGCGGAGGCGCTGAGAAGGTTTCTCCTGCTGCCTACCGAATATTCACGATAGGTGCAACCGCCCCTCTCAATCCAGAGTCTGGCGGTAGCGTTTCACTCCGATAAAGAGGACGATGATGGAGAAAAGGGCGATGGGCCAGAGTTCGCGGCCGAGTTCCTCGAAGCCGATGCCTTTGAGCATCACGCCGCGGGCGATGCGGAGGAAGTGGGTGATGGGGAGGATTTCGCCGATCACCTGGGCCCAGCCGGGCATTCCGCGAAACGGGAAAAGGAACCCGGAGAGCAGGATCGAGGGCAGGTGGGTGATGGGGAGGATTTCGCCGATCACCTGGGCCCAACCGGGCATTCCTCGAAACGGGAAAAGGAACCCGGAGAGCAGGATCGAGGGTAGGAAAATGAAGGCTGACATCTGCATCGCTTGAAGCTGGTTTTTTGCAATCGTTGAGAAAGTGATCCCCATCGCGAGATTGGCAGCGATGAAGAAAAACGACGCGATCAGCAGCAACCCCAAATCCCCTTGGATCGGCACATTGAACATATAGCGCGCCGCCACGAGGATCATCGCGACTTGGATGTAGCCCACGAGAATGTAGGGCGTGATTTTTCCGATCAAAACCTCGGTGGGCCGGAGCGGCATGGAGAGGAGGTTTTCCATGGTGCCACGCTCGCTCTCGCGGGTAATGGCCAGGCCGGTGATGAGGACGAGCGTCATCATCAAAACCACGCCGATGAGTCCGGGAACGATGTTGTATTGCGTGATGGCCTCGGGGTTGTAGAGCGAGTGGACCCGCATATCGATGGAGGGAGGTTTTGAGGCGAGCCAGGCGAGGGGGCCTTTGAAATCGGCGAGGAGCGCGGTGTTCAAAACTCCATCGAGGGAGTTGATGCCGCCGCTGATAGCCGTGGGATCGCTGGCGTCGGCCTCGACGAGAACCGCAGGGCGGTCGCCCCGTAGGAGCTCACGCGAAAAGTTCTCGGGGATATTCACGAGGAATTGGATCTCGCCGCGGAGGAGCATTTTTTGGCCCTCCTCCTCGGTGTCGACTTGCTTCACAAAATCAAAGTAGGTGCTGTTTTTCAGTCCCTCGAGGAGGGTGCGTCCATGCGCGCCGGTGTCGGCGAGGAGCACAGCGGTGGGCATGTGGCGCGGGTCGGTATTGATGACGAATCCGTAGACCGTGAGCTGGAAGAGTGGGATGCCAAGGATCATCGCAAAAGTCAGGCGGTCGCGCGCCATCTGGATAAATTCCTTCACGATCATGGCCCACAGGCGGGCAAAGGAAAAACGGTCGGAGAAGCTCATTTGGCCTGCATGAGGTGGATGAAGGCGTCCTCGAGACACGCGGGAACTTTGGTCCACTCGTGCTCCGGAGCGCGATGCCGCATGATGGCTTGGTCGAGAAGTTCGGCCTCACCCCCGCTGACATGGAGGGATTTTCCAAACGCCACGGCTTGTTCGACTCCCGGTTCGGCACGGAGTTTTTGAGCGAGTTCGATCAACGCTGGACCCGTGACAGACCACGTGGAGAGACGGGCTTTTTGAATGACTTCGGCGGGCGTGCCATCGACGAGGAGGTTGCCAAGCGAGATGTAGGCGAGGCGGTCGCAGAGTTCGGCCTCGTCCATGTAATGGGTCGTCACAAGAAAGGTCAGGCCCTGTGCGGCG
>JAPLTG010000026.1 GCA_026398255.1 Verrucomicrobiota bacterium | reverse complement strand
TCAGCCAATTCCGCCTACAACGCGCTCGCCGCCGCCGTCGCTTCCGGAAAATCCCTCAAGGAGGCAGCCGAAGCCCAAAAGCTCGAAACCGCCGAACTCAAAGCCGTCATCCCGGCTGCTGAATCCACCTTGCGTTTGGACCAAAACCTCGCCGCCCCCACGCTGCTTTTAAAAGACGGGGAAATTTCCAAGCTCGAGCAAGCCCCTTGGGGAGGCTTTGCCATCCAGCTCAAAAGCCGTGGTCCGGTGGACGAAAAACTCTACACGGAACGCCGCTCGGAACTGCGCGAAACGATGCTCCAGGGTAAGCGCGACCTTCTGTTCGCCGAGTGGCTGCGCGTCTCCCGCGAAGCGGCCCGCATCACGATGCCCGGAGCCGAGCAGGGTTGATGGATTCTGAAAAGGACACGCTCTTCGACGACGCCACCGGAGACATCGCGGTGGGCGAACTCGGAGAGGCGATCGAAAAATACCGCCGCTGCGTCGAGATCGATCCGGATTTTTTCGATGGCTGGCATGCCCTCGGCATGGCGCTCATGAAAAACGGCCAATACCCCGAAGCCATCGAGGCCGGCCTTCGCTCCACGCAACTCGATCCGCAGAACCAAATCGCCTGGACCAGCCTTTCGCTGTTTTATGTCCGCAACCACCAAATCAAGGAAGCCGAAGCCGCCGGCGCCAAGGCCCGCATTCTTTCTTGGGGTGGAAAACTCAAAGTCGAACCTGACCCATCATGAGCAAAACCTTCTTCATCACCACGGCCATCGACTACACGAACGGCGCACCGCACATCGGCCACGCCTATGAAAAAGTCCTAACCGATGCCATCGCCCATCATCGCAGGCTCCGGGGCGAGCCGGTTTTTTTCATGACTGGAGTGGACCAGCACGGCCAGAAGGTCCAGCAATCCGCTGCCAAGCAAGGCATCGAACCCGCCGAGTTTGTGGCTGGGATCACCGAGCTTTTCGTCGCACTTTGGAAGAAACTCGACATCCGCTACGACGCTTGGGCCGCCACGGTCGAGGACCTGCACAAACACTGCGTCCAAGGCATGCTCCAGCGCCTCTGGGACGAGGGGAAATTCTACAAAGCCACCCAGAGCGGCCACTACAGCGTGCGCCAGGAGCAATTCCTCACCGAAAAAGAACGCGGACCTGATGGTGAATTCGGCCCGGAGTGGGGTGAGGTCGTCTTGATCGAAGAGGAAAATTATTACTTCAAACTCGCCGAGCACCGCCAATGGCTGCTCGACCTGATCGACCAACGCTCCGCCGCCGGAAATCCCCTCGTCGTCCCGGACTTTCGCGTCGCTGAACTCCGCAACGCCGTCGAAAAACTCGCCGGAGACCTTTGCATTTCCCGTCCAAAATCCCGCCTAACTTGGGGCATCGAACTGCCCTTCGACCGCGATTTTGTGACCTATGTTTGGTTCGACGCCCTCTCGAACTACATCAGCTTCGCCGGCTACGATGCCGCTCCCGGCGCGGACCTCTCGCTCTTCAAATCCCGCTGGCCCGCCGTGCATGTCATCGGCAAAGACATCCTCGCGCCGCCGCACGGTATTTACTGGCTGATCATGCTCCATGCCCTCGGCTTCACCGACGAGGAAATGCCCACGCTCCTCGTTCACGGCTGGTGGAACATCGCCGGCGCCAAAATGAGCAAGAGCCTTGGCAACATTGTCGATCCCTCCGAACTCGTGGACCGCTACGGCCGCGCCGCCACGCGCTACTATCTGCTGAGCGACATCGCGACCGGCCGCGACGCGGATTTTTCGAACGAGCGGCTGGAACAGCGCTACAACACCGAACTCGCCAACAGCCTCGGCAACTTGCTGAATCGAACCCTCAACATGGCGAAACGCTACCGCTCGGGGGTGTTGAAAAAATCCGACTCTCCGCTCGCCGAATTCGTTCAGGAAAAAACCAAGGCCTGGGACTCGGCGATGGAAGCCTTCCATGTCCAGACCGCCATCGAAGCGCTCATGGAAATCGTCATTCGCTGCAACGCGTATGTCGAAGAAACCGCTCCGTGGAAACTCGCCAAGGACCCCGCCCAAGCCGACAAGCTCGACGAAGTCCTCTACTCCCTGAGCGAGTCGCTCCGCATCGTTTCGATCCTCCTTTTGCCGATCCTGCCCGAGGAATCGAACGCCATGCGCGCCCAGCTTAACTGGTCCGGCGAACCCACCCTCGCCAACACCGCCTGGGGCCTGCTCCCCGACGCCCACCAACTCGGCGACCCGGTTCCATTGTTTCCACGAATCGAAGTTCCAGCGTGATCTCGCGGCGGCCATGTAGGGCAGGCGTCCCGCCTGCCAGCCAATCCGATCCGCAGGCGGGACGCCTGCGCTACATTTTTCCGCGCCGCCCATGAACCATCCCCTCCGCGACTGGCTCGAATTCGCCGGCCTCACCGCCGCCGCGTGGCTCGTCCGCCAACTCAGCTTTCGCACCCTCCGAACCCTCGCCGATGTGATCGGATCGGTCGTCTACTGGTGTGACCCACGCGGACGCCTCACAGCGCTTCAAAACCTCGAGTCTGCCTTCCCCGGAAAATTCTCCCCCGCTCGCAAACGCTGGATCGCCCGTGGGTCCTACCGCAACTTCGCCCGCACGATGCTCGAGCTTTTTTGGGCTCCGAATCTCACCGAGGAATTCGTCCGCGAGCACATCGTCTTCGAAGGCTGGGACCGGGATCCCTGCGCCGGGAGTCCAACGAAATCCGTCATCAATTGCTGCATGCATTTTTCCAATTTCGAGTGGATTTCACTCATTGGCGCCTACTCGATCACGCGAGGCCCGGTGATTGCCCAAAATTTCAAAAACAAATTTCTCGGCCCGATTTTCAATCAACTCCGTGCCAGCACCGGGAGCACTGTCATCCCCCAGGAACGCGCCATGCTGAAAATGCTCAAGCACCTGAAGTCCGGCGGAAAATTTGGAATGCTGATCGACTTGAATATCGACCCACGCCAAGGCGCCGTTCCCATCACCACTTTTGGCGGACTGATGGCCAGTGTGACTCCTGCCCATGTCGCCCTCGCCCAGCGCACCGGCGCGGTCATCGCTCCCTTCGAATGCCACCCCTTGCCTGACGGTCGCTATCGCATGATTCAACACGCACCGATCGAATGCCCGCCCGAGGCCGACCCCGCGGAACTGGCCCAAAAATGTTGGGATGCGCTGGAGCCTGGCATTCATGCCCACCCCGAATGTTGGCTCTGGCCCTACAAACACTGGCGCTACAAGCCCCGGGAAAACCACGAGCGCTACCCTGCGTATGCGAATTTTTTGGTCCGGTTCGACGAACTTTTAGCAAGCCATGGACATGCCGGAGCTTGATCGGACTTCCCTGCGGGAGATATGACTCCATGATGCCCAGCGCCTTTGAGTTCCCCATGAGCATTTATTTGAAGGAGGCGCGCGCATGAATTGGGTCATCGTGGCCTGGACAGGGGCGACCTCTGCCTCGCTGATGTTGGCGGCGATTCACTTGTTTGTCTGGATCCGAAATCGCAAAGCCTGGGCCAGCCTCATGTTCTGCCTCATGGCAGCCTGCACGGCCGGGATGGCGGGTTGCGAATTGGCGATGATGAGGGTCACCGATGTCAATCAACTCGGGGCGATTCTTCAATGGTATAACCTATCCCGCTGGGCCGTGACGCTCGCCCTGATTGGTTTCATGCATTTCTATCTTGGGGCGGGAAGACCATGGCTCGAACTCACCGTCATCGGCCTCCGCACGCTGGCCCTCCTGCTCAATCTCTTCGTCAGCCCGAACGCCTACTATTCCTCGATCGACGGCCTCAACCGCATCATTTTTTTTGGCCAAGCGGTTACGGTCGTGGAAGGCATTCCAAACCCCCTGATGCTCGTTGGCCAAGTGAGCATGCTTGTTCTTGCCGCGTATTTGGTAGACACGACTTGGCGGGCTTACACCGCCGGCGCCTACAATCGCGCCCTGCGCGTGGGGTCGAGCAGCGTTTTTTTCGTATTGGCTCTTTCTCTTCAAACCATGCTCGTCCTCTGGGGTGTCGTGGAGGCTCCGATTATGGCCAGCTTGTTCTTCCTCGGAATCGTGGGCGTGATGGCCTTCGAGTTGAGCGAGGATATGCTTCGCTCCACCCGATTGGCGGAAAATCTTCAGCAGCGCGAGGTGGACCTCCGCCGCGAACGAAAGCTCACCGATGCGGTTTTCCAAGGCGCTCCGGGCCTTCTTTTTCTTCAATCCCAAGACGGCGTCATTCGTCGCTGGAACAAGCGCCCGGCGAACCCCTCCGAAGTCATCGAAACAAAAATTCACGACTTCTTTCGCAAGGAGGACCACCCTGCCTTAAGCGAGTCACTCGAAAAAACCTTCTCCGAAGGATCCGCCAATTTCGAACTCGATCTTCTTCATTCTGATGGCTCCGCCTCGAGGCATTTTTTCAGCACGGTTCAAATCGAAATCGGCGAAAAGCCCCACCTGATCGGGATTGGCATCGATGTCAGCGCCGAGCATGCCCTGGGCCTCGAGCTTGCTCTTCAAAAAGAAAAACTCGCCCGGGTCTCGCAAATCGCCTCGATGAGTGAACTCTCCAGCTCGCTGGCCCATGAGATCAACCAGCCCCTGGCGATCATTCTCAGCAACGCCGAGGCCGCCCAGCGTCAACTGGAATTGCCGGTTCCGAACCATAACGAGCTTCGGGACATCCTGAAGGACATTGTGGCCGCCGACATCCGTGCGGCCGATGTCATCCGTCGCCTTCGTTCCATCCTCCAGCGTGGCCAACCGGTGCTGAAACCAGTCGCCCCCTCGAGCCTGCTGAATAATGTGCTCCGACTCCTCAAGACAGATCTCGATAACTCCGGCGCCCTGGTTTCTAAAAAAATCCCGAAAAGGCTTCCTAATTTCTTGGCCGACCGGATTCCTGTGGAGCAGGTGCTCATCAATCTGATTAAAAACGCCCTCGAGGCCATGCATGGGAATGGGACGCGTGGAAAATCCCTGATTCTTTCCTGCGCGGCCGAGGGCTCCGGGGTTCGTTTTTCAGTCCGAGACAATGGTTGCGGCCTACCAGAGTCGGGAGATTGGATTTTTGAGGCCTTCCACACGACGAAGCCCACAGGCTTGGGCTTGGGTCTCAAAATCAGCCAGACCATCATTCAGGCGCACGGCGGTCGGCTTTGGGCAGAAGTCAACAAGGGCCGCGGCGCCAGTTTTCACTTCCACTTACCTCTCCGCCCTGAAACCACATGAACGAATCCCAATCTGTCATTCTTATCGATGACGAAACCGACCTCCTCAAAGCGCTGCGACGGCTCTTGAAAGCCGAGGGCTTCCAAGTCGCTTGCCATACCAGCGCCGCGGAATTCCTCGCCGCCGCCCGCCCACCCAGTCCGGGGTGTATTGTTTTGGATGAATCGATGCCCGGCATGACTGGGTTGGATCTCCAGCGCGAACTCGTGGCCGAGGGATCAACCTTGGCCATCGTCTTTCTGACCGCTCGCGGAGACATTCCTATGAGCGTCCGCGCCATGAAAGCGGGTGCCGTGGATTTTTTAACCAAGCCAGTCAAAGACAAGGACCTCATCTCCTCCATCCGCATGGGGTTGAAAAAATCCGCCGATTTGGAACTCAATAAAAACGAGGTCGACTTGCTCCGGGGCCGTTTCGAGACCCTCACGGATCGAGAGCGCGAAGTGCTGAAATTTGTCACTCAAGGCCTTCCAAATAAACAAATCGCAGCCTCACTGGGCCTGGTCGAACAGACCATCAAAGTCCACCGCAGCCGGGTGATGACCAAGATGCGCGCGGAATCCCTCGCTCAGTTGGTGGTGGTGGCGGAGCGGTTGGGAATCACCAGCCAAGAATCTTAGCCCGTTTGACCAAGGTATAATAGACTTTCAGAAGACTTTTTGACTAAATGCCGGAAAAATTAGGCACTCTGATTGGCCTGACCAAAATCTGACCACTCAGATCCCCAGATGTTTTTCAAATTTAACAAGCCCTATCCGCTGCGACTTCGTTGGCCTCCTGACGACTTGTCTCCGTATAAAATTCCGAAGGCTTCCTACACTTCTGTAACCTGGTTGCTTGGTTTTTTGGCTCTAGCCATCGCCCCAATCCTTCAGGCCCAGACGGTCTTGACGGTTCGTGACGCGGAATATCGTTCGCGCTGGGCTGGCAAGCAGGAGGACCGCATCGTCACTCCCCAATACTTTGCCCCCGGCGGCGGGTTGGACGAGGAAGCCGAGGGGGCGTCCAGCACGGAGGAGCCTACCGAGCCGAGCTTGGTCGAAAGCATGGACCAAATGGCGGAAAATGTGAAACGCGGCCTGCGCTTCGGTCCGCTGGATTTTCAACTCGGCCTCTCCAATGGCTGGGAATACTCCTCGCAAAACTCGTCCGGCAGCTCGAATGACTTTGCCGACAACAATAGCTTTTTCGCCGCCCCCACGATCGGGATCACCTACGAGCGAGAGATCGGCGTTTGGACCGTCAACGCCCGGTTCGGAGCCGGCTACCGGTATTATTTCAACCAAGATTACACGGCGGCAGGAACCGGCGTTCAGCGCAATCCGCTCGCCCTCACCGGAGGGATCGACATCGGCTACAATACGAGCCGCCTCTCGGTAAACCTCAGCGGCAGCGCCTCCTCCGGCAGCGGCTACGACATCACCTCCGGCAGCAACAGTTGGCAGACCTCAGGCTCCTCGTCGCTCTCCTTGCGCTACATCATCACCGAGGAATTCAGCACCGGCGCGGCGGCCTCTGTCACCTACTCCAACACCGCCGACACCCAAGCTGCCGAGGGAGAGCCCCCGCAAGAGGACAGCTACAGCACAAATCTCGGCGCGAGTA
>JAPLTG010000003.1 GCA_026398255.1 Verrucomicrobiota bacterium | reverse complement strand
GCGGAATTGGTCTTGGAGGGTCTCAGGAATCTCGGAGGTCGCGCCCAGCACGAGGCCGGCGAGGAGTTCACAAACGAGTGGGTCTCCCGAAATTCCTTCGCGCAAGGTCGCCTCCATCCAGCGGCGGCAGGTCGAGGCGAAACGGGGAATGGAAAATCCGGTGGCTGGTTCTAGGCGGATGTCGGCGGGTGAGGGGACGATCAACTCGCATGTCACGCCCTGCCTCGCCAAGTAGGCGCGTATGTCGAATTGCCCGGGATTGCGCGGGCCGGGCAGGAGTCGCAGGTTGCCTGAGGCTACGACACGGTCATTCCACAACGGTGGTTTCACAGCGGCGGAAACCAAAATCCGGCAGGCTGGCCGGAGGGTTTCGCCGCGGAGTTCCAATTCCTCGACCTCTATCAGGAAGCGGATTTTTGCTCCGGGTTTTCCATCGCTGTATCCCACCACCCGCCCTTGCACGGTAGCCACGGCCGGTTCGTTACCGACCAATTCTGCCAAGCGGGCCGAGGGCGAGTCCCGCGTTTGCCAGACCTGCAGAGCCGCAAAGGCGCAACCGGCCGCGAAATAAACCCACACAGGCCTCCGGTGGTTTACCCAGACGATTAGAAAAACTCCAAGCCCCACCAGCCACGGCCGGGGGTCGAGCGGAAGGAAGGCGCCCAGCAAGATGCCGCCGATGGCTGAAAATAGAAGGCCTGCGAACGGCAGGCGCTGTTGCCATGGGAATGCTCGATCCGTCACCCCGAGGCCCTCTGGGTTGAGCGCTTAGTTGAAGGAGAACGGGCTGTAGAGCGACTCCTCGTAGGCGGAATCGTAGAAACCATCGACGGCCGGTTCGTTGTAGGCAAAAGGTTGCTCGTTCTGATAACCGCGCGAGTTCGTGTATTGGCCGGCGGGTTCCTGCGAGTGACCCGCTGTGCGGGCTGGTGAGGAGGAATTGTAAAAGCCACCGGTTTCGCGCAGGAAGGCGAGGAGTTGCTGGTCGGCGCCGTGGGATTGCAGGTCGGCCAGTTGCTCCGCCGAATAGCGGAAGGTTTGGCGAATGCTGGTGAGGTAGGCAATGATCGTTGGCGAAGGGACGCCTTTGGAAACGAGGTTTTCCAAATCATCCAAATTCAGCGGTCGGGCATTCGACATTTTTTCCTCAGTGCTTTGGGCCACGCCCCGTGAGGTTGCGGCCGAGAGCACGGCGGAATTCACTTGTGGGCCGCTGGAACAGGCGGCGAGGAGCAGGACGGAGGCACCAAGAGCGAGGCGGAGTGACATGGGAAATTTCATGGCGGGAAGTGTTGATTTAGCCGAGGGGCAGTGACTACTACCCCCGTCAAATTGGGATGGCAAATCAAAGATGGCGATGTTTTCCCCTCCCTTGACGCCCAGGGACGAGAACAAAAGGGTGGTCAGCGTTTTTTGGAACGGATAAAAACCGCACCTTCTTCTATATGAGCACTCCGACTGCCCAATCACCCGGCGAAGCCAAGAAAACCTCACCCTTTGTCAACAGCCTCGGCATGCCGTTTGTTCCGGTGCCGCATTTTGAAACCCTCTTTTGCATCTGGCCGACACGGGTTCAGGACTACACCGCCTTCGCGCCGGAGAAAGGCTTGGAGGTTCCTTCGCAGACCCCGGCTTCCGGCTCCGACCATCCTGTGGTGAATATCATCTGGAAAGAGGCGAGCGATTTTTGCGAGTGGCTCACAGAGCGCGAGCGCGCTGCGGGCAAACTCCCCGAGGGCCTCGTTTACCGACTGCCTTCCGATCTCGAGTGGAGCGCCGCAGTGGGTCTTCCCGCCGAGGAGGGAGCCCGTCCTGACCAACGCAGCGGACAACTCGATGGCTACCCATGGGGAACCCAGTGGCCGCCGCCAAAAGATGCGGGCAACTACTCGCAGGAACTCGGCATCGACAGCTTTGAATTCACCTCGCCGGTCGGAAGTTTCGCCGCGAATGCATTCGGGATTTTCGACCTCGGCGGCAATGTCTGGGAGTGGTGCCTGGACTACCACGACCGGGCGAATGAATGCCGCGTTCTTCGTGGCGCTTCGTGGTTCAATGGCTATTCCGACCGAATGAAATCCTCATTCCGCAACGACCTCGGCTACCCGACCTCGCGTTTCACCAGTTTCGGATTCCGCGTCGTGCTCGGCGTGCCGGCGAAGCGCTAGGGAGATTTTTTCTTGGCGGCGTTGACATGAACGCTGCCGGAAATTTTCGAAATCAAGCCGGGCCAGAGCCCATTGACGCGTTCAAGATCCTTCACGGAGCTGAAAGGTCGGGCCGCGATGATCCTTTGTGCGAGAGCGGGTCCGATTCCGTTCAGGGCTTCGAGTTGCTCGGAGCTTGCGGTGTTCAGGTCGATGCCTTCCGGAGGAACCTTGGGTTGAAAAATCTTGAGAAGTTCGGCGGCTTCGCGGCGCGCCTCGGCTCGGGCCGCAGAAATTTTCTGCCAGTCGGTGGACGCCCAAATGCCCTTACTGGCAGCCGCTGCGACGAGTTCGGCATCGCGCAATTGGTCGCGGTAGTCATTTGCAGAAATTTTGGCGGGAGTCTCACGGGTCACGCCAAAAGCGCGGGCCAAGCCGGCCTCGACAAGAAGCTCCGCGAGATCGTGCCCGTCGTGGGTTTTTACAAAAACATAAATTCGGTTCGAGGATTCGCCCCCTCGGGCATCGGAGTTGGCTGTATGAATCGCGAAGGGCCTGGCGAGAGCCTTCACGGTGAAGTCGGCGGCATGGCGTCCATAGTCGCGAGCGAGGCTGGAGGCCTTTGCGGCATCTTCCCCGCCGATGCCGAAGTAGCGCTGCTGGTCGCGGAGGCGCCGGGCAACATTTTCGGTTTTCACATGGAGTTCGATGCAATCGACGCCGTAGAGGCGGGCGGTGATCTCGCGGCCATCAGGCAGGCGCACCGGGAAGCTGTCGCCATCAGCCCGCTCGGCGGGAACCAATTCGCATTTTTGAAATTCCTCGAGCGGCTTTTCGGCCCGCAAGAGGGCCGTGGCGCAGAGCAGGGCGGCGACGAGGAGCTTCATGGCTGGCCGGAAGTCGCCGGATTCAATCTCTCCGTCGCCGGCAGCTCGTAGTGTTCCATCAATTGCGTGCGGTTGGCTTCGATGGAAGCGGCATCGAGGAAAAGCCACGTGGGATCTTCCTCGAGTTTGATTTTCTGGAAACCCTCGACCGGATGTTTCGCGGCCTCGGCGAGATCGGCGATGCTTTTGACCGGTCGGCCGTTGAGTTCCTTGATCACCACATTCTCGATGTTCTCGTAGCCAATCGTGTCCGGCGTGGGGAGGATTTGGGCGAGGACGACAATTTTGCCTCGATCGGCGGGGAGTTCGTCCTGAAAGGCGTCGTAATTCACAAGGCGCTGGGGAGCATTCTTGGTCCACTCGGCGCCCCATTCCTGCAGGTAGGGTCGGGACAACTCCACAAAAACCATCCCTCCCAAAATGAAATACGGCGGCGCGGCATCGGAAAGGAACGAGGGGCTCACCACGCTGGAGCGATCGAGCGGCTTCATCGCCACGGGGACTTCCTCGATTTTTCCTGAGCGAAGAATTTTTAAAACCACCTTCCCACCGGCCGGGGTGAGCGTGCCGGTGATGTGGCTGAAAAGTATGCGGCCATAGTCGGCATCCTCGTAGTTGCCGTCCTGATCGAGCGGGAGGCCGTTCACTGCAAGAATCACATCGCCCTCGCGGAGTCCTGCCGAGGCGGCGGAGCTTTTCGGGGTGACCTTTGTAACATAAATCCCGCCGGGTTCGGTGAGCCCGATGAAGCGGCGGAGTTGAGGGTCGCGGAGCGGAGCGAACGAAACGCCGAGGCGCGGAAAGCCTTTGAAATCGGGTTGCGTCGTCGAGGCCAGAAACCGCGAAATGATCGGCATGGGAATGATGTCGGCCGTTTGGTTTCTGGAATCGTAGCGCATGAGGAGGCCGACCAATCGCCCGCCATGCACTGCGGGCAGAGTGAAACTTCCGTCTCGCTGCTGGAGTGGCATGCTGATCTTGAAAACGAGCAGGCCGACATTTTCCAGCGGGTAGGGCGCGATCGAGATCGAAGAAATGCGTCCCGTCGTGCGCGCAATCTCGCCGTTTGGTTCGAACTGAAGAACGGTTGCGGAATCGCCGATGGATATTTTCTCCGCGAGCTTCAAGGGAATCATCCCGGCGAGAAATTCGGGATCGGTTGCCCGGAGCAACGCGAGATTGCTCTCGTAATCGATGTGCTGAATCGTCGCCGTGGATTTTTTGGCATTCGCCGGGAGTTCGAGTTCGATGAAGTTCGAGTTCGCCACAAGGTCGGCCGTGACGAGGATCGAGCCATCGCCGACCAGCACCCCGAGACCTCGCCGGCCAGTGGGTGGTTTTTTCTGCCAAGGAGAGCCGAGGTCGTAGACTTGGTTTGTGGAATTAACCCGGAGGATCGACTTGCTGGTAACTTCTGGCGCAGTCGTCTGGTTTTTGAATCGCGGCTGGAAGGTTCCGCCGAGCACCGAGGCTTGGATGAAAAACAGAAGAATGACGATGGGGAGGAGCGGGTTCATTTTTCGAGATTTTGCTCCGAGGCGATGCCGTAGCGCTTAAGGATGTTTTCCGTAGCGGCTAGGACAGCTTTGCGCTCTAGGACAATCGGGGGTCCGACATCGGCGGTTTTGATCACATAATATTCCTCAGGCTTCGCGAAAGCCTGGGCGACATCTTGGAGAGTTTGGATTCGGCGTCCGTTGATTTCATTGATGAGCGAGTAGCGAAAATCTCCCGTGTGGGCATTCACGGGATCGGGAAGGATGTTGCTCAAAACGACGAGCTCCTTGCGGTCGCGGTAGATGCCGTCCTCGACAAAGAAGTCATACGAGTAATTCAGGCGTTGGTTCGAGGGGTCATGCTCAGCGAGGAAATTCCGGTCCACCGGTTGAAAAACAAGTCCGCCGTAAATGACGAAGCGCGGCTTTTCGTCGTAGGCGTTGCTTTGAAGTGTAAAGGGCCAGGGGTCGTCCAATGGCACGGCGACGGTTTGTTTTTTCCGGTCGCGGAGAATGACGAGATGGACTTTATCGCCCCGGAATTTTCTTTCGACCACCTCGGTGAGTGGCACGACGCCGTTTTTGAAACGGATCGAGCCGTCGCTGGCGATTGGGTAGCCGTCGATCTCGAGCAACACATCGCCCGGCTTGAGGATTCCATCCGACGAACCACCGCCGTAGACCGCTCCCAACATCACGCCGCGGTCGTCGTCTTCCAAACCAAGTGCCCGTCGCGCGGCGGGGTTGAAGAGGTTTTGGTAGCTGATGGCGAGATCGATGTAGCGGTCGTATTTTCCATCCTCCACATCCTTGAGAAAACGCTCCACCACCGGCACGGGAATCATGTAACCGACATTCTGCGCGACATCTCCCGAATAGCCTTGGAAGGCGACTCCAACGACCTTGCCATCCTGCATCACCGGGCCGCCGCTGTTGCCGGGATTGATGGCAGCATCGATCTGGATCGTGAGGTGGGAGTCCATCGCAGAATGCGAGTAGGTCTGGAAATCGATCCGCGAAACGATGCCGCGAGTGACGGACAGCCGCTTGCCTCCGATCGGGTATCCGTAAACGGATACGACGGACTCGATTTCGGGGAGGCCGCCGAATTCGAGCGGCGTCGTGCCATTAAAAAACTCGGCCTTGTCGACCTTCAACAACGCGAGGTCGCAATCGTGCGCGATATGGAGCACGCGCGCGGTGTAGGGCTTTGGGTCGCCTTCTTTGGAGACTGTCAGGAAGCGCGCGTTGCTGACGACATGGGCATTCGTCATTACCCGGTCGCCATCAATCACAAATCCCGCCCCCACACCGGAAAGGACCGTGCCTGGGCTCCACGGCGATTTGTAATCGGGCTCCTGCGAAGTCGCCTCGATGCGAACAAGGCTTTCAGCGATCGGTGCGGCCTTCAGCAGGGACGAAAAGCTCAATGCAAGGACGATCGAGAGGAGGCGAGACATGGGTGTTACTTTGCCACGATATTCACGAGCTTGCCGGGGACAACGATGACCTTCGCAATCGAGAGGCCAGCAGTGGCTTCAACGACCTTGGGACTCTCGAGCGCGGCCTTTTCGATTTGCTCTTTCGTGGAATCCTTCGGCACGCGCAGGCGCTCGCGGACTTTGCCATTCACCTGCACGACCAGCTCGATTTCGTTTTCCACCAAAAGCGCCTCGTCGTGGACCGGCCACGGTTGCTGCGAGGCGAGGCCGGCGAAGCCGAGGCGACTCCAGAGTTCCTCGGCGAGGTGCGGCGCGAAAGGGCTGAGAAGCGGAAGCAGGATGCGCAAAGCCTCGATCGGGCGCGGGGTGGCGTTTACGAATTCGTTCGTGAAAACCATCATCTGCGAGATCGCCGTGTTGAATGCGAGATCTCCGATGTCGGAGGTAACTTTTTTGATCGTCGCATGGGCGACTCGGAGTTGCTGATTGTTGAGCGGAATTTCTTGGAGGTCCTTCGACAAAACCCACTCGCCCTCTTGGTTCTCCTCCATCGCGAGACGCCACACGCGGCCGAGGAAACGGTAGACACCCTCCACGCCCTTCATGCTCCAGGGTTTCATCTGCTCCAGCGGCCCCATGAACATCTCGTAGAGACGCAGCGAGTCGGCGCCGTATTCGGCGATCACGCTGTCGGGCGTGACGACATTGCCACGGCTCTTCGACATCTTCTGACCATCTGGGCCAAGGATCATGCCTTGGTTCACGAGGCGCTGGAATGGCTCGGGCGTGGTGAGGTGGCCGAGATCGAAGAGGACCTTGTGCCAAAACCTCGCGTAAAGTAGGTGCAGCACGGCGTGCTCGGTGCCACCGATGTAGAGATCCACACCGCCGGGCTTCGCGTTTTTGCCCATCCAATAATCATCCGCTGGCTGGCCGATGAAGCGTTCTGAATTCCTCGCGTCGCAGAACCGCAGGTAATACCAGCACGAGCCGGCCCATTGCGGCATGGTGTTCGTCTCGCGCTCGGCGGTTTCGGAGTAACGCACCCAGTCGCGGGCCTTCGAGAGGGGCGGCTCGGGCGTTCCGGTCGGCTTGAAATCCTCCATGTCTGGCTGGATGAGCGGGAGTTCGCCTCCGGAAATGGCGCGGTGGTTGCCATTCTCCCAAACGATCGGGAATGGCTCGCCCCAGTAGCGTTGGCGGGAGAAAAGCCAGTCGCGGAGTTTGAAATTCACGGTGCCGCGACCGAGGGATTTTTCCTCCAGCCACGCAGTGATCTGGCGCTTCGCCTCGGCAGTCGGGAGTCCATCGAGGAACAAGGAATTTATCGCCACGCCCTCGCCGGAGCAGCAGCCTGCACACGGTTCTGTTGGGCGAACGACCTCACGGACGGGGAGCGAGAATTTCTGGGCAAACTCGAAGTCACGCTCGTCGTGGGCGGGGACGGCCATGATTGCGCCGGTGCCGTAGCCCATGAGGACATAGTCGGCGATCCAGATGGGGATGCGCTCACCGTTGACGGGATTGATGGCGTGCGCTCCGGTGAAGACGCCGGATTTCTCTTTATTGAGTTCGGTGCGGTCGAGGTCGCTTTTCGAGGCCACGGAGAGGCGGTATTTTTCGACGGCCTCTTTTTGCTCTGCCGTGGTGATCTCGGAGACGAGCGAATGCTCGGGCGCGAGAATCATGTAGGTCGCGCCGAAAAGCGTGTCCGGCCGAGTGGTGAAAACCTCGATTGCCGTGCCGGTTTTTTCCTCTTGGAATTTCACCGACGCCCCCTCGCTGCGGCCGATCCAATTTCTCTGGAGAAGTTTGATTCCCTCCGGCCAATCGAGGCCGTCGAGTCCCTCGATCAAACGCTCGGCAAAGGCCGTGATGCGGAGCATCCATTGGCGCAGGGGGCGGCGTTCGACGGGAAATCCTCCCACCTCGCTCTTGCCGTCCACAACCTCCTCGTTGGCGAGCACAGTGCCGAGTTGCTGGCACCAATTCACCGGCATCTCGGCGACATACGCGAGCCGCACCGAGTCGGGGTCCGCGCCGGTGTAGCTCGAAATCGGCTCGGCTTTTTTCGAGGCCGGATTGAACCAGGAATTATAAAGTTGGAGGAAAATCCACTGCGTCCATCGGAAGTATTCGGGGTCCGTGGTGCTGACCTCGCGGTCCCAATCGAAACTGAAGCCGACGGCTTGGAGTTGGCGGCGGAAATTCTCGATGTTGCGGGCGGTGGTGACGCGCGGGTGCTGGCCGGTTTTGATCGCGTATTGTTCGGCGGGCAGGCCGAACGCGTCCCAGCCCATCGGGTGGAGCACATTGAATCCGCGCATGCGGTGGAAACGCGCAAGGATGTCGGTGGCGGTGTAGCCCTCGACATGGCCGACATGCAGGCCGTCGCCGCTGGGGTAGGGGAACATGTCGAGGATGTAGAATTTCGGCTTGGTGGCGTCGAAGCCGGCGTCGCCGGGGTTTTTGGCGCGAAAGGCGCCGCCTTCAATCCATTGCTGTTGCCACTTGGGTTCAAACTCCGAGAAGGGAAATTGCTTGCGCTGCGTAGACATCGTAAAAAGCGCGAAGCCTATGCTGGAACCCGCCAACCCTGCAAATCCATACACCGTGCTCGTCTCGACGCGGAACGCCCACAAGCTCGTGGAAATCCGCCAAATCCTCGGCCCATCCTTCGAGTTGCTCGATCTGTCGTCCATCCCCGCGCTCGGCGAGGTGGAGGAAACCGGCACGACCTTTGAGGAAAACGCCGCGCTGAAAGCCCTCGCGGCCTCGGCGCATTTTGACGGTTGGGTGCTGGCGGACGACTCGGGACTCGAAGTCGATGCGCTCAGCGGCGCTCCTGGGGTTCGCTCGGCGAGGTTCTCCGGCGAAGGCGCGACCGATGTCACGAACCGCGCCCTGCTTTTGGAAAAACTTGCGGGCGTTCCCTCCAATCAACGCTCCGCGCGGTTCCGTTGCGTCATCGCGCTGGCGCGGGGTGGCGAGGTTTTGGCGCACTTCAGCGGATCGGTCGAAGGCGCGATCATCGGGAGTGAAAAAGGTGCGGGAGGATTTGGTTATGATCCGCTTTTTATGCCTGAGGGGTTCGCCGAGACTTTCGCCGAGCTGGGCGCTGAAACCAAAAACCGCCTGAGCCACCGGGGACGCGCGCTGGCGGGTTTGAAAAGTTGGCCCGGCTGGGTGCGGTAGGGTTCTGCGCGCTTGTCGCGGCCCGCACCGCATCGTAAGTCTTTTCCCCGTTTATGCGCCAAGGTTCGCTTGCCCTCCTCCTCCACGCCCATCTGCCTTGGGTGCGCCATCCCGAGCACGAGGAGTTTCTTGAAGAGGACTGGCTATTCGAGGCCATTACTGAGTGCTACATCCCGCTGCTGAAAATCCTGCGCCGCATGGTTGCGGACAAGGTTCCCGCGAAAATCACCTTCACGCTGACCCCGACCCTGTGCGCGATGCTCCGCGATCCGCTCCTGCAAAGCCGCGCCGAGCGTTACCTCGAGCGGGGATGTGAACTCGCCGCGATGGAAGTGGACCGCACCTCGCGCGACGAGCCGCTCCAGCACATCGCCCGTCACTACCAAGCCGCCTTTGGCGAGGCATTGCGTTTCTACCGCGATGAAATCCGCTGCGACATCGTCGGCTCGTTTGCCCAGCTCCAAAAAGACGGCATCCTCGAAATCATCACCTGCGCTGCCACGCACGGCTTCCTGCCATTGATGGAAGCCGTTCCCGAGGCGATGCGCGCCCAAATCCTCATCGGCCGGGATTCCCACCGCGAATGCTTCGGCGTTGATCCCGCCGGAATCTGGCTGCCCGAGTGCGGGTATGTTCCCCAGATCGATTCCATTTTGCAGGAGGCCAACATCCGTTGGTTTGTGGTCGATGCGCACGGCTTGATGTATGGCGAGCCGAGGCCGCGCTTTGCGATTTACGCCCCGTATTTCACGCCTGCCGGGCCGGCGGTTTTTGGACGCGACCGCGAGTCGAGCAAGCAGGTCTGGAGTGCCCGCGAGGGGTATCCCGGCGATCCTGCCTATCGGGATTTCTACCGCGATATCGGCATGGATTTGCCCGAGGACTACCTCCACACCGTCCTGCCCGCCACAGGCCACCGGCGAAACACCGGCATCAAATACCACCGCATCACCGGCTCACCTCACAAAGAAGTCTACAACCGCGCCTGGGCGATGGCCGCCGCCGACCACCACGCGGGAGACTTTCTCAACGCCCGCATCGGCCAGATTGAGCACCTCTGCCAAAACCTCCCTGTCGAGCCCATCGTGCTCAGCCCGTTCGACGCCGAGCTGTTCGGCCACTGGTGGTATGAAGGCCCGGAATTCCTCGATCTCTTTCTGCGCAAGGCGGCCTATGACCAGAAGACCTTCCGCCTCACCACACCCAGCGACTATCTCCACAAAAATCCGACGCAACAAATGGTCTGTCCATCCCCCTCCAGTTGGGGAAACAAGGGTTACTCCGAGGTCTGGCTCGACCACTGCAATTCCTGGATCTACCCGCACCTCCACGCCGCCGCACGCCGCATGACCCAAGCCGCACGCCAGCACGCTAAGACCCGCTCGGCGTTCACCGATCGAACCCTCAAGCAGCTCGCACGCGAACTCCTTCTCGCGCAGTCCAGCGACTGGGCGTTCCTCATGAAAACCGGCACCGCCGTCGACTACGCCACGCGCCGCACGAACGAGCACCTGCTCCGCTTCACGCGGCTCTGGGAAATGCTCGAATCCGGCCAGCCTGACGGAGCCCTTCTCGCGGCTTGCGAGGAGCGCGACAACCTCTTCCCGAATGTGAATTGGAAGCACTACCTGTGAGGTTCCTTTCGCTTTTCCTTCTTCTCCTCCCGCTCACTAACGCCCTATCCGTGCTGACCGAGGGCGAGTTTGTCTTCGCCGTTCCCTCCACCGGCCGGATCACGCTCGGCGTCTTTGACAAAAACGGCCACCTCGTCCGAACCCTCCACGCGCTCGACGGCGAGGAGACATTCCAAGTCGGCCTCAATGGCTTCATCTCGCGCTGGAACGGGCTCGACGACTCGGGAAAAAAAGTCCCACCCGGCACCTACCACATTCGCGGCTACCAGATCGGCGAGGCCACTGTCACCGGCGAGGCGTTCCACTTCAACGACTGGATCTCCGAATCCGACACGCCGCCGATTTCATGGATCGAGGATTTCGAGGTTTTGGATGACGGTGACATTTTGCTTTTTGCGAAAACCCCTGCATCCACTGTGATGGCCCGCGCCTCGATCAAGGACGGCCTCCTCGCCATCGAAAAAAATCCTCCCGCCAACAAATCCTCCCCCGCCCGCCAAAAGCTCGCCGAACTCACCAGCCGATCGCCCGAGACTTTCCTCTCCATCGATTCCCTCGGCGAAACCCTTCTCGCCACCGATTCCCAAGGCGTCTGGTTTTCCCAAAACGGCTCCGCTCCGCTCCAGATCGAGCTTCCCTCCAAGGTCGATGCCCTCTCGCTGGGCCCTGACGACACCTTTTGGTTCATTGGCTCGAGCGGCGAGGCGGACCAGCCCCCGATGGTCGGCCAGGCTGATTTCTCCGGCGAAATCCTCCGTGCGCTCCCCTACGAGGCCGACGAACCCGTTCCAAAAAAAATCCGCGCCGCAAAATCCGGCTCAGGGTTTGTCGTGCTCGAGGAACTCTCCGGCTCGCAGCGCCTGCGCTCCCTCACCCGCGACGAATCCGGCGAATGGGTGGTCGATTGGGAAAAAACCATCCGCAAGTCCTCGCGCTTTGGATTCGCAAACGGCGAGGTGACCGCCGATGCCGGCGATGAACCGCAACTCGAATCCCTCCGTTTCCGCCTTGAGGAAAACCCGCTGACCGGCGAGCGCCAAACGATCACAATTCGAGCCCTGGCCGACGCCCAAGGCTCGCGCCTCGCGACCGAGGATGGCTTGCCATTGCTGCTCATCAGCAATCAGCCCGACATCTGGCGCACTGTCATCCACCGCGGCAAAGCCCCCGACTCCCTCCGCTTCCTGCAAGGCAACGGCGCCGCCGTCGAGGAATACCTCATCGAAGGCCTCCGCCACATCCTCCCCCTCAACGCCGGCCAAATCGAAATCCGCTGAACTGGGCCTCGCAAAAAATTAGGCAAAATCCCATTTGCCTCCGTCTAGATATATGAATGAATATAAACGTCGTGTATTTTCCCCCGCTTTCTGCCAATCAACTTTCTTTAAATCCTAAAAGATTTCTCCAAATCTTGGCGGTTTTCTTGGTCCTGTTTAGCGCTTGGCCTGCGTTGGCAAGCCCCGGGCCGACTTGGCGAGAAGCTTCCCTTTCGGTGTTGAAGGGCCAAAGCTCGATTTCGGTGTCGATCCCCGAGGGGGCGAAGCGGGTAGCTTTGGAGGTTCAGAATTCCAAAGGCGCTTGGGTGCGTTGGTCGGTTCGCCGAACCGCGAGTGCCGGTGCGATGTCGATCAAAGTTCCCAAAAATCTTTTGAACCGCTCTTGGCGGGCTTGGGCGGCGGTGCCTTCGGCGCTGAAATATCCAACGGCTTTTTACCGCGGCAAGAAGCCGACAGGAAAAGCCGCATCCTCCGGCTACGGGGAGCAGGATTTTTCCTCAGAGTCTGCTCGTTTATTGGCCAATTCGGCAGATGACGTCTTGGTAGCGGCGAACACCTCTTCGGATGCAGTAACCAAGACGGAAACCGCCACAGTGCAGGAGGCTGATATTTGGAAATCCGATGGATCAAAAGTCTATTTCTTCAACCAGCTCCGTGGCTTGCAAGTTCTCGATCTCTCGGATCCCTCGAAACCCTCGCTTGTGGCCAAATTGCGTCTGCCGGAGGTTGGCCAGGATCTCTACATTCTTCCAGGTGGGGACGGTGACACGCATGCCGTTCTCCTTGCGAGAAAGTCGGGGAGTTGGGATTCCTCAGAGATTCACTTGGTGAGAATCTCCGGCAACGAGGCATCCATCGTCGGCTCGATCGAAATTACCGGCACGCCCAATGACAGCAGGATTCAAGGCAACCGATTGTTTATCGCCACGCAGACTTGGAAGGACTACTCCAAGTATGGATCTGGCCGCGCCTTACTCAGCGAGGTCTCGATTGATACTGCAACCGGTAGACTCTCTTTGGAAAATTCATTGGAATTCGCCGCGGACTCGACGGTTGTTTCCGCTGGCAACGATTGGTTCGCACTGGCTTTGAACAAGTGGTCCGAAGGGAACATCTCCGAAGTTCACCTGTTTTCCATCTCCGAGACGGGTCTAAAGTCCTTGAATCCTGACCCAATCCGCACGGCTGGCCGAGTTGGCGACAAATTCAAAATGCAAGTGCGCGATGGCGTCTTCACAGCAATTTCCCAAGGTTGGCAAAACTCGGACAACGACTGGGCATGGTGGGGGACTCCGGTCACCACTCTGGAGAATTTCTCCACTGATGGAAGCTCACTCGCAAGCTTGGAGATCATCCGCGGCGAGCAGCTCTACGCCACTCGATTCGCGGGGGATACGGCTTATGCCGTGACTTTTCGACAAACCGATCCCCTGTGGGTGATCGATCTCAAGGTTCCCTATGCTCCGGTGATCAGCGGCCATCTCGAAGTGCCCGGTTGGTCCACACACATCGAGCCGATGGGGGATTTGCTGTTCAGCATCGGGTGGGACGATGGGCGAGTGGCTGCTTCGCTCTTTGATGTCTCAAATCCAGCCAATCCCACTCTGGCGAGCCGAGTTTTTCTCTCCGATTCCTGGGGCGGGTTCTCCGAGTCCCTTTACGATGAGAAGGCCCTCAAAATCCTTCCTGATCAAAATCTCGTGCTCATTCCGTTCACGCTCCATGCTTGGGCTTCGGAGGATTCTGGCCACCGCATCCAAATCCTCGAGATCGACAGCGTTTCCAAAACTCTCAGCACTCGCGGCCGTATCAACCATGACTTTGAACCCCGCCGCGCAGCCATGGTTGGCGGGGTGCTGGCCTCGATTTCCCAGCGCCAGCTCGTAACGGCGGATATCTCCAACCCCGACCAACCCGCTGTGCTGGCCGACTTGTTGCTTGCTTGGCCAGTCCACCGGGTGGTTGCGAATGGCGACTACCTTTACCAGATCAGTGATGGATCGACTTGGTGGGATTCGACTCCCGCTCTTCGTATTTCGAGCACCGACGATCCGGATTCTATTATCAACGAGGTTCCTCTCGAATCCGGGACGATTCGCGATGCGGCCATTCACAACGGCCGACTCCACATTCTCCGGGCCGAGGGGCTTTCCAATGGTTTTTACCCGAGACTCATGTTGATGCCATTCGGCAGTTCCGCCACCGCCCCATCAAATCCCAAAATCCACTTGGATGTTTTTAATATCACGGTCCCTGTTTCCCCGGTTCTTGCCGGGTCTGCGTCTCTCGATTTAGGTGGAGAGTCAGGAAATTTGGAAACCGGGCGGATTTTGTTTCCTTCCGAAAATTCCGCAGTCGTGCTCGCTCGAAGCCAACCGTTTTATTGGATTCGCCCTATGCCTATTCTTCGAGGCGATGCATTGATCGCTAAAGCATCCTCTGCGATTATGTGGCCATGGGATTGGGCTCCTAAATCGGGCCCGGCGATCGCTGCGGTTTTTGACACCGTCAATTTTACCTCTTCTTCCACACAATTTGATTCCCAAAAAACAATAGATATTCGCAAAGGAGCCGCTGGTGATGGAATCGTGGCTTATCCTTGTGCGGAAAAACTTTCCAGTGGGATGGATTCCAAGAGTCCGCGAAACCACTATGTCGGCCTGCTGGATGTCTCGAATCCCGCGGCTCCGCTCTCTCTTTCCCCGGTTGCCTTGCCTGGCAGGCTGCTTGCTGCCACCGACCTCGACAAACGTGGGTTTCTTGCTTGGTCAGAGAATCCATCTTCCAAAGGAGAATCCCAAGGGGTCGTATTGAGTGCTTCGGATCTGAAATCCTCTTATCTGGTTTCTGCCCTGACCATACCCGATCTCGGCCAAGTTGCCGCAAACGGACGAAAACTCTATGCAATCTCTGGAAAGCAAATCAGAGGCTTTAATGTCCCCGACTCGGGGGTTCCCAAGCCGATCGGAACCATGCCATTGGAGTGGAGAGCCGAAAGCCTTCGGATTTTGAAAGACACCCTGCTTGTGGCCGACAGCAAAAACCTTCTTTGTTCACCACTACAAGGGTTCCCGTCCTCTGCGACCGAGTGGCAAACTTCCCAAGGGTTCGATTTGAACGCTCTTGAATCAACGCCGAAAGCCGTCTTATCGCCCTCGGGAGAGTATGGGGTGGAGCTGCTTGAAAGGTGATTTTCCGGCTTGAATCAATGTTTGCGCTTCCGGCCAATCCGGCGGTCATTGGCCACCGCTACAACAATGGCGCCCACGGCTCCACATTTTGGGGCTTTATCGAAATCCGCTAGGGATTTTTACTCCCACTCGATCGTGGCTGGTGGCTTGCTGGAGATGTCGTAGCAGACGCGGTTCACGCCTTTGACTTCGTTGATGACGCGGGCGGAAATTTTGGCGAGGAGTTCGTGTGGGAGGCGCACCCAGTCGGCGGTCATGCCATCGTGGCTATTCACAATGCGGAGGGCGATCGTGTCGTCGTAGGTGCGCTCGTCACCCATGACTCCCACGCTGCGGACGGGGAGGAGAACGGCGAAGGATTGCCAGACTTTGTAATACCAACCCGAGGCTTTCATTTCCTCAAGCACGATGGCGTCGGCTTCGCGCACGATGCGGAGGCGCTCGGCGGTAATCTCGCCAATCACGCGGACGGCAAGGCCGGGGCCGGGGAAGGGTTGGCGGTGAACGATTTCCTTGGAGAGCCCGAGTTCGGCGCCGACTTCGCGGACTTCGTCCTTGAAAAGCTGGCGGAGTGGCTCGACGAGTTCGAATTTCATCTTCTCGGGGAGGCCGCCGACATTGTGGTGGCTCTTGATGAGCGCGGCGGGGTTGCCGGAGATGGATACACTCTCGATCACATCGGGGTAGAGCGTGCCTTGGGCAAGGAAGCGGTAGTGGCCGGGGTCGGATTTTTTCAAATCGCGCGCGGCTTTTTCGAAGACTTTGATGAACTCGTTGCCGATGATCTTGCGCTTGCGCTCGGGGTCGGTGACGCCTTTGAGTTTTTTGAGGAATTGCTCGGAGGCGTCCACCGTTTTCATCCGGATGCGGAACTCTCGGGAGAAAAGTTTTTCCACCGCCGTGGCTTCGTTGGCGCGGAGGAGTCCGTTGTTTACAAAGATGCAGGTGAGGCGGTCGCCGATGGCTTTGTGCAGGAGGACGGCGGCGACGGAGGAATCCACGCCGCCGCTGAGACCGAGGATCACGCGGCCTTCGCCGACTTGCTTGCGGATTTCGCGGCAGGTGCGGTCGATGAAGGATTCCATCGTCCAGTTCGATTTGCAGCCGCAGATGCGGTGAACGAAATTCGCGAGGATTTCCTTGCCGCGTGGCGTGTGGACGACCTCGGGGTGGAATTGGAGGCCGTAGATGTGGCGCTTGGTGTCGCCGATGACGGCGTGGGGGGAGTTTTCGGTTTTGCCGAGCGGGCGGAAGCCGGCGGGGAGCTTGGTGATTTTGTCGCCGTGGCTGTTCCAGACTTCCAGCTTGGCGGGGAGCTTGTCGAAGAGGGCGCACTTCGGGTCGCCCTGTAGTTGGCCGGGGCCGTATTCGCGGGCGGCGGAGCGTTCGACCTTACCGCCGAGGCCGTGAGCGATGAGTTGCATGCCATAGCAAATGCCGAGAACTGGGATGCCGAGGTCGTAGATTTTTTTGTCCACCTGCGGAGCCTTTGCCGCATAAACGCTAGCGGGACCGCCTGAGAGGATGATTCCAGAAGGGCGGAGTTTTTTGATCTCCGAGGCTTTGGTGCGGAAGGGGAGGATTTCGGAGTAGACGCGGCACTCGCGAACGCGGCGTGCGATGACTTGGGTGTATTGGGAACCAAAATCGAGAATGAGGATTTTTTCCTCAGCGGGCTGTGATGGCATGATGGGCGGCGCTTAGTTGAAGTCTGGGCCGAAGTCGTCGGAGAGCGGGTTGTTCGGGACGATCTGGCCGCGGCCTTGGATTCCCTCCTCGAACCGAGTGCCGACATCTTCGACCGATTGCTCGGAAATTGCGCATCCCGAAAGAAGCCCGAGAAGCCCTGACATACAAAAAAAGATCACGCCTTTCATCGCGGCGGAGAATAATGAATCGAGTCGCCATGGCAACCATCATTCCGCCCGATATCCTGCTGGATTTCTATCGTCGCGGGGTTTTCCCGATGGCGATGGATGGCGAGCTGCGGCTCTTCTCGCCCGACCCGCGCGGAGTGATTCCACTTGAGAAATTCCGCGTTCCCCATGGCTCCCGAAAAACCCTGCGCGACCCCGAGTGGAAGGTGACGGTGAATGCGGCGTTTGAGGAGGTGGTTCTTGGGTGCGCGGAGCGGGACGAAACCTGGATCGACGAAACTATTTTTGGGAGTTACGCGGAGCTCCACCACCTCGGCCACGCGCATTCGATCGAGGTCTGGCGGGATGGCGAGTTAGCGGGTGGGCTGTATGGCGTGGCGATCGGCGCGGCGTTTTGCGGCGAGTCGATGTTCAGTCGCGTGCCCGGGGCATCGAAAGTGGCTCTGGCGAATTTGGTCGAGCGGCTGCGCGGCCGGGGCTTCGTGCTTCTCGATACGCAATGGGTCACCCCGCACCTCGAAAAATTTGGGGCCTGCGAAATCCCTCGCAGCGAGTATTTGGAAAAACTCGCGAAAGCGGTGGAGATGAAGACGAGCTTTTGGGAGTAAGGATTTTCTGGAAAGTGATGGACGAGTATTGCTCTGCCATCAGAAACGCCTTGAAGTCCCACGCGGCTTCTGTTTTTTGAAAAAATCATGATGATAAAAATCACCCTTCTCTTTCTCGCGTTGGTTGGACTCTCGCTGTCTGGATGCGGCACGGTCGGTGGTGCGCTTTCCGGCGCGGGCAGTGATCTGACCTCGGCTGGAAATTGGGTTAAAGAAATCGGCCAGTAAGCACGCGGAAGCTGCGGGAATTGACATTCTCGCCGTGGGGAATTTAAAACAACTGCTTATGAAATATACCATTCTCCTTCTCGTCGCGGCAGTTGTTCTCTGCGGCTTCAGCGCCTGCAATACCATCGCCGGGGCCGGCAATGATGTCAGTGCTGTTGGTCGTGATGTGAGCGCCGGAGCCCGTAGCGTCGAGCGTAGCATTCAGAATAATTAGTCCGGTTGCCCTATTTGTTGCGGTGGGCTCCGTAGCTCCGCCGAAGTATTTCGAAATAAAAAAACGCCGTCCGGGTCTCGGACGGCGTTTTTGTTGAGTGAATGGTTGGTTATTTGCCCTTCTTGGCGGGCGCCTTGCCGGTCGGAACCGAGGCGATCGTCTGAAGGATGCGGCTGGCGATTTGGTAGGGATTTCCTTGGGAGTTCGGACGGCGATCTTCCAAGTAGCCTTTCCAGCCATTGTTCTTGAAGCTGTGCGGAACACGGATCGAGGCTCCTCGGTCTGCGACGCCCCAGGAGAATTTGTCGATGCTCTGGGTTTCGTGGAGACCGGTCAGGCGCATGTGGTTGTCGGGGCCATACACGGCGATGTGTTCGTTTTTGAATTTGTCGAATGCTGCCATGAGCTTGTCGAAGTAGTCCTTGCCGCCGACTTCGCGCATGTATTTCGTGGAGAAATTGGCGTGCATGCCCGAGCCATTCCAGTCGGTATTGCCGAGCGGTTTGCAGTGGTATTCGATATCAATGCCGTATTTTTCACAAAGGCGCTGGAGGATGTAGCGAGCGACCCAGACCTCGTCAGCGGCGCGCTTGGAGCCTTTGCCGAAGATTTGAAATTCCCACTGGCCCTTGGCGACCTCGGCGTTGATGCCTTCGTGGTTGATGCCGGCATCGAGGCAGATGTCGAGATGCTCCTCGACGATCTGGCGGGCGATATCGCCAACATTTTTGTAGCCGACGCCAGTGTAGTAAGGTCCTTGTGGAGCCGGGTATCCATTTTCCGGGAAGCCGAGGGGGCGTCCGTCTTGATAAAAGAAATACTCCTGCTCGAAGCCGAACCAGGCATTGGAATCATCCAAAATGGTGGCGCGGTCATTGGATGGGTGGGGTGTGCCGTCGGCATTATAAACTTCGCACATGACGAGCGCGCCATTTTTGCGGGTGCTGTCGGGGTAGACGGCCACGGGCACGAGCACGCAATCAGAGCTGCCGCCAGGGGCTTGTTGAGTGGAGCTGCCGTCAAAGCCCCATTTAGGAAGGGCTTCTAGCTTGGGGAACGAAGCGAAGTCTTTGAGCTGGGTCTTGCTGCGAAGGTTGCGGACGGGCTCGTAGCCGTCGAGCCAGATGTATTCGAGTTTGTATTTAGCCATTCTGTGTTTGGTGTGTTTTTTTGAGCACCTTCAAGCCGCTCGAGGGTGCGATTTGTTTCTTTTTTAGCATTTTTCCATGCGGCGAGGAGTATCCCGCAGTTCTCGTGCCAATTTTTTCATGGAGGGAAAAACTGAAACATCCACCGACTGGAAGGTAGGTTGTGGCACGCGCCGAAGGCATCCTCTGAAATGAGGATTTTCTTCGTCCTCGTCCGATTGCGAACTTCACTTTGTCCCAATCGAGAAGTTGGGCTTCGCCACGGTTAATCCGTGATCGGCGCTCCTTCAATAAATCGATGACATCTTGGGAAATTGGCGCGTCCTCATAGTGATCACGCATATCTTCCCAAATCGCCGCCATAATCCGAACTTTCTCGTCGATCGGTAGGGTCCTGATCTCTTGAGTGATCATTTAGGAATTTTACCCTGAAATTGCGGGAAGGCGATTATTTTGTTGCCTAACGTCCCCGATCACTTGCTCCCACATGCTTTTGGCATGCGAGCCCGCACCGCAGGCGACGTGCCAAAAGTGCCGCAGGCATGGGAATTGGGTCCATCGGCTCGTTAGCCATTTCTGTTTTTATTCACCTGGTCTCGGTTTCGATATACTGTAAGTCCCGCCGCGACGACCGCAACAGGGTAGGCGGCCACGGCCATCATTACAATCAGAGCGTCTCCCAATCCCGTTTGCCCATCTGGTTTTGATGCTGGGTAAACATATGGGAACCGTCCATTGAGCGTGAGGTGCAGGAAATAGAAGACGGCCAGCGATACAATACTTGCGAATATTGATATTGAGACTGCGCGGGCAGGCAAATCCTTGCACACAGACTTGATGCAAAGCATCGCAAGCGTGGGAAAAAGAAGGGAATGACGATGTGGATCTGGTAAAGCAGCTTTTCAATCAACATAATGTGATATTTCTTGGCTAACGTCTAAGCTGTGCCGGCCGCCGGGGCGGGGGTAAGCGTGGAGACGGGATAGCGGGTTAGAGTTCCGGAAAGCATGGACGAAAAAGCAGCCCCGGCGGTTGGCACCAGCGCTTTGTTCGCCCTTGTTTGGTCGATTGTCTTCTGTAGCGCAATCATGGAAAAAACAACTGCTTGATAATTATGGCAACAACTCCGAGAAGCACTCCTAAAACAACCTTTTTACCACCGGAAAGCTCGCGCTTCCACCAAGGCTTCTCCGCAAAGATCGGCTGACTGTCCCAATCACTCTGGGTGCCCCAATCTGCGCGAGACGAAAAGGTTTCTCCCTCATCGCCAGTCACAACTCCCCCAAAGTGAGGAGCAATAGACGCCATATACTCGATGATCCTCGGCCCTTTCGGATTATTGGTGAAAACTGAGGCATCCACTGTTGAATAATGAAGAGCAAGGCTGTCGTCTCCATCAAGAATGACGGTGATGAAGTTTGCGGTCTCTTTTACAATCTTGAGTTCGGGTCGACTGGTCACAAAGTCTCTCCACTCTTGCTCGGAGATGCCAGTGCTCGGCTCAGGTCTGTTGAGCGTGATGGAATAACCCATGGCGATCAGCGTTGTTTACCTCGGCGAACGGTCAGCATGCGGTTACCAGAACTTCCACCACGGCGAGGGCGAGTTGACACGATACTGAATGTCTCCGTTTTTCAATTTCACAGGTTTGCTGTTTTTTTTGATCCAATGCACCGCCTGGCTATACCAGCCGGCAAACTGCTCGGCGTCATACGAGTAGGTATAAGCTGCGTTTTGAAAAGAATAAGAGCCGCCGGGCGTGAGGCCCTTCCTCCAGAATATGCGCCCCCTATGGCTATTATAGCATCCCAGTGTCAATGGATCGCGGTCATACTCAATGACCGGAGCTGAGTCAATGTCACGAATGTATGACGCCCCATTACTGGCCACGGCTATGTCTGGAGTCCACGGGTAATCGGTGTTCCACAGGAAGAACTGTGTTTTTCCGGACTTGCGCGGAGGCAGACGATCCAAGCACAGCAACTCCGGCTGAGGAGCGTGGGAGACAAAAATTCTGATGCTGGCCGTGCGGCGGAGAAACTGCAGAAACAATTCCTCAGCCGGCTCACTCATTGCAACGCCGATTTGTCTACCCCATTTCATATGCTAGCGAACGTCCCCAGTGACCTATCCCTGCTTGCTTTCGGCACTGTTCCTGCCCGCGAAGCGGATCAGCAGGAACTGTGCCGAAAGTCCCGAAGGGACAGGGATTAGGTCGACTGGCTTGTTGGGCCTTTTGTGTTATTCAAATGCTGCATCAAAATACTGTGGATTCTTCTCAGTTAATGTTTTCAATTGCGATTGGTTGGTCTCGATACGAACAGGTTTCCCATCTGCTATCAAACGTGTGAGCCAGCCATATATTTTTGATCCGGTTGATGTGCTGCTATAATACAATGAACCTGAGACAAGCTCTCCAGAGGTAGTCATCCCTGACACCGGAAAGCTTTTTGATCGCCGCACAGTTCCAGTGAGTGGCGGCGCGGTGAATGTGAAAGTTCCTTTACTTCCTTCGACCGGTTGGGTCTTTGCGTCGTAAATATACTGTTCTTTGGTGTGATCGTCTTGTGCTATAAAAAAGCACTGAACCGAATACTGCACTGAGGGTCCACGTGTAAAAAACACAGAGGCATCAACCGCTTGGCTTCTTACAGTCTCTCGCACTGACGCTCCAGAACTGTCTTTGTATTTGTCTTCCGTTTTTCCTCTTTGCGCTGATTTGGCAGAAAACGTAAAAAAGTCTGACTTTGCCGACTGTGCTAAAGCCGACGTGAGTCCGAGAGTGGCTGCAAGTATTGTGGTTAGTATGGGTTTCATTATAGCGCCTTATTGATAGTAAAATGAGGCGAAAAAGGAAGCGTTATTTGTTTGCCCAACGTCCGCGATCTGCTGCGGCATCCCGTGGAAAGTGGCAGGTTGTGAACGGGGCGGCGATGAGTTGCCAGCAGCTTTCTGAAGTAAAGTCCGGACGGGTTGCCGTTAGCAGGATCGCTTTGTTAGCATCTGCTTTTTGAGATTTCAAACAAACAAGCCGCCGCCCCAAAATACTTTGGAAAATAATACTCATAAAAACTATAATACTTATATAAACATCTTATATAGTGGTAAAAAGAATAGTCTTTCTTATATATCTCATAAAAGAGTGTTCTCAAATGCAATAATTTATATAATCCTTGGCTTGCCAACAAGGAAATGCTTCATCCTGCCCAAAATTAATGAAAAACTTACCCCTCGGAAGCACAAAAACCTTGGAATACCCCCAAAACCTCCCCGCCGCTCTAAGTTTTCTGGAATAAAAATTCATTTAAATAACAGATATACCTTTTCTATATAATATTATAGATACTCTTTACCTATTTGAATATAGCTTTTGAGTGGCATGTTAGTTATGTTGGCTAACGGCTCGGATCAGGCGACGGCGAACGGAGGGCGTCACTGACAAGACAGATGCCATACGAGCCGTTGCCTGCATCCGTTTTGTTCGCCCCGCTTTTACTTCGGTTGCACTGTGATCTGGAGGTCATTGCTCTTGATGTCGGTCAACGGGACGGCCTCGAAAAGCTTCTGAATCTCAGGGGAAACAGTCTTCTGCCCCATCATTCGCTCGTCTCCGAAGTAGTCCTGAACACCCTTGGTTGAGGTCTGATAGTAAAACCTCAAGATGTATGTTCCCGGCGGTAGCTGCTTGAAGCGATAGAGCTGCCAGGAGCCAAAGAAGCCCTGTCCAGATGGATTAAACTCGGCCCCTGCGGCAACCTTAACAAAATCAGTGGTTTCGAGTGTATTCATGTTCCCGCACCGGCCCATGGGCTGCTTCTGAGGCACAGGCTCTCCAGCGGTGTCGAGTAGCTCGAAACCGCACTTTGGGAATCTCCAACCAACATCTGAGCCATCAAGACTGCCAACTAAGTGGACATCTTTGCCGCTCTTGTTGGCGATGGACACCTTCACTCGCGGAACCTCTCCCTGCATAATGGTGGCCTTCTCCGCCGAAATGCTGCATGTGAATGGCGTGTCTGCGGCTATCACGCTGAACGACGATGTAAACGCGAACAAAAGTGCGATGAGTTTATTCATGGTGTCAGCGGTGGGCTTGATTCTTGGGCGAACGTAGAGCGCACGTGCCGCTAGTAGCTGCGGCGGAAGTCGCTCACGGGTTTAGGGTTGTAGTTACGGAAAATCATCTCAACAGAACGGCTACTAGCGGTTGCGTGGCGCGGCTTGTTCTGCCGAAACGATGAATGCGGATAGGACATTGTATGTGGAAATCTATGGCTTTGCTTCTACCAAGGGATCTGGATCTCGCCAGTGAATTCTTACTGAGCCAGACGTCCGAGCACTGTCATTGGATCAGTCTCTTCATCCATCGCAGCGTAAAGAATCTCCCACAACCGAGGCTAATGGGCTATGATGAGCCCTGGGTCTCACGCGGAGGGCTGTTTTAATTCTTGCCGCCCCCGAGCCCGTCGGCCCCGAAGACGCTCTTGACCGCTTCGAGGAATTTGTAGCCGTAGCGTTCACATGGTTCCAGGCTACTGCCCTCGCTCCACTCGTTCCACGCGTTGACAGTGATGAGTGGGTGCAGGCCGTGCTGATCGACATGCTGCCGCGCCGATTCGAGCGCCGCCCGGAACCGTTCGGGCGATCGCTCTACGATGGTCGCATGGTCATAGGCATTGCGGCGGGGGTTCGTGTCCCACCCGATGGAAACGTGGGGGAAGTACGGAATAGAGAACTCCTTGGCCCACGCTGGCCACTGAGCGACCGCACGGTCTGCCCAGCCGCTATACGGCCCCTTGGGACTAATGGTGTGGACCCATTGGTAGCTCGTCAGGCTATCGATACCCAGGGTCGTCATTGTATTGTTCCGCGATTGGGTCTTGTCGCCGGGCACCTGCGAGACGCTGGCAGGAATCTGCCCCCACAGGATGGTCTGAAAGTGCAGATCGGGGAATCCGGCAGCCTTGACCTTGCTGCGGAAGCTAGCGAGGGCGTCCCTGGTTTGCTCCACCCCGCCCAGACCTTTGATCAAGGTGCCCAGTTCGTAGACGGAAAACACCGGCTTCCCGTCGATCTTGTAGTAGTTCGGCTGGCTCATGTAGCGGCTGATGACCCGGTCAACGATCGTATCGAAGGTTGCACGGTCGACCGCCCCGGGCCAGACGACAGGATTGGGCAGTGCCTTCTTCTTGTCCCACCCCGATCCCCCATCGTGGTTGGCCCACATCAGGTAGAACTGGATATCCTGGCAATTCTTTGCTTTGAGGAAGCCGTCGTTGATGCCTTTTTCAAGAAACGGCTGGTTTTCGTACCAGTACCAGTCGTAGATGAACACATTCACGCCGTACTTGACGGCGGTGGCGATCTTTTTCTCCATGACCTTGGGATCCGACTCGTCTTCATAACCCCAGAGCGGAACGTTCGGCTGCTCGTGTCCTGGGAATCCCGGCTTGCATTCGCGGATGATCTCCCATTCGCCGATCCCCTGCTTGAAAATCTGGTTCCAGCGTTCGTCCTTGAACTGATACGCAGGCCAAACGTAGGCCGCGACATCATACCGTCGGGTCTTCGCCTGTTCTCCTGCGGCCGAACCGGCGGACTCCGCGCAAAGGCTGCCACCAGCCAAGTGCAAGATCATCAAGGCGGTCACGGCACGCTTCATGCCGCCAATGCCGCCGCTGGCGAAGCAGGCGTTATTCATGATTATACTCACTTTATTCATCCTTTCGTGTTTTTGGTTTTCTGTTTTCATATTTTTATAGCAGAACGTCCCCGATGAGGAATCCCCGCCTGCTTCTGGCGCACAGCCTGCGCAAGCAGGATGTGTGACAGAAGTCCCGAAGGGACGGGGATTTGCTCCATCGGCTCGTTAGGATTATTCATTTCGCTGAACACAAAGCGATAAATTCCTCTTTTGTCATCCCGAAGGCCGGAATCTTATCAGCGTAGACCGCTGCAATGTTTTGAGCTTGGAGCGGGCCAAAATTAAGAATACGATGGGCATAACAAACGATCAACGAGTCTGGTCGCTTGCCCGAAACGGAAAAATGTCCCGGTGCTGCTGAAAGCTTAGTCCCTGGAGGCAGGTTGAACTGGGGGTCTGTCTCTCCTTTGAATACGGAATCAACAATCCATTCAGGAGGATCAGTCTTGTAGTTGGGCGTCACCGACAGAATGACAGATGAATTGTGAATTATGGATTTCGTATCGCCGAATACATCCTGAATTGTAATCCAGACCAAACCCCCACCAATGATGAGGGCGAGAACAATCAAAACCGTTCGGAGCTTGCGATTCATTTGATTCCTAACGCCTAGCTCATGCACCCGCCCACGCTATACTCCGATTGTAAGAAAGACGCTCCGGCGGGTTGCATGAAGCGTCTTGTTCGAGTCTTTGTTTATTGGCGACCCCTGCCAACGAGTGGGGTCTGATCGGTGATCAAATGAAATCATGAAATACATCTATTGCTTTAAATACGTAGCGGGCGGAGAGCCTGCGTGTGGATATGTTATAGGCGAGCACGGAACTGACGTTCTGGGGCTACAAAAAGAGGGTGCTCTCGTGGAGACGGCAGTCGCCAACCACCCCGGAGTAGAAGTCGGAGGTCTTGTAATCGAGGCATTCATTCAGGCTCCATACCGGGAGGATAAACTCGAAGGGCATAGGACTGTCCAACTGCTAAAAGATCCGGTAATACCACGCGACCAAGTGTTATTCGACAGGAACGCAATAAAGGTTGGGATACCCGAAAAGCCCCAAACTGCTATCTGCCGCGTTGAACACGACCTGATCGACACGGTAAGTCTTGTCGAGGTGTCGGATATGATCTCCCGCGCGGGGAAGATGCTCGAAAAGTATCTTAACTCGATGATCCGTCCCGTCGAGGGAGACGCTGGCTTCTCTGCTGTTGGTGCTGGTCATGGTGTCTTAAATTCTCTGGAGAACGTTGTTTGGTCACACAAAAGTCCAATTTAACCATCAAGGCGAGAAAAAAGTGGACAATTCGGGTGGGCGTTGGAGTATGGGAGGCATGAGCGAGGGGAAAGAGAGAATTGTTGCGGAGCATCCAAAGGATTGGGTGGTGCGGATGGTGCAGGGGCGGAGTTTGGCGGTGCCGGATAAGACGCTGTATTGGTGGAGTGTGCATCTTGAGAGGTTCCTGAAGTTTTGTCGGGGTGCGGGGCCGGAATCAAGCGAAATTCCTGAGGTGGCGGCGAGGTTGTTTTTGGAGTCGTTGCCGATGGGAACTTCGGCGCAAGAGTTTGCGCGTGAGCAGGCGCGGATGGCGTTGGAAGTGTTTTTATCGGAGGTGGAGGGTTGGTCGTGGGGGCAGGATCGCTTCGGGCGGGTGGGGCCGAAATTTCGGTTGAAGGCGAGCCGCGCGGGATTGGCCACCGAGGACACAGGGGGCACGGAGAGGGTGTTGGCCAACGATCGAGTTCATGGAATGGAGTCGCCATGGAAGTCGGACAGCTCGGCGAGCCATCCCTACCCTGGGGTTTCGCTGGGCGCTGCCGCGCCGCGGGCAGAGCGGAACCAGGAGGCTCTGGAGGTGATGCGGCGGGCGTTGCGGGTGCGGCACTACGCGTTGCGCACAGAGGAGTCGTATCTGCATTGGGTGGGGCGGTTTTTGAATTGGCTGGCGTGGGGTGGCGCGGACTTGGAGGCGGCTGGCGAGGTGGAGGTGCGGGCTTTTTTGGAGGAATTGGCGGTTGGGCGAGGGGTGGCGGCAGCCACGCAGAATCAGGCGTTTTCGGCGTTATTGTTTTTCTTTGGCGAGGTGGTGAAGCGTCCCTTGGGCAAAGTGGATGCGCTGCGGGCGAAGCGGACGACGCGGTTGCCGGTGGTGTTGTCGCGCGAGGAGGTGCGGCGATTGCTGGGTGGTTTGGAGGGCACGATGTCGCTGATCGGCCGGCTGCTTTATGGAACAGGGATGCGGATGATGGAGGCGATCCGCCTGCGGGTGAAGGATGTGGATTTTGACCGCCACCAAGTGATTGTGCGCGAGGGGAAGGGATCGAAAGACCGGGTGGTCATGCTGCCGGAGACCCTTCGCGAGCCGTTGCGGGAGCATTTGGAGAGGGTGCGGATTCTTTTCAATGAGGATCGCGCGGCGGGATTGCCTGGCGTGTGGCTGCCCGGTGCGTATGGGGTGAAGGATCCGAAAGCGGGCGAGCGCTGGGAGTGGCAGTGGGTATTTCCATCGAAGAGCGTGGGCAAGGATCCGCGAAGCGAGGTGCGGCGGCGGCATCATGTGCATGACAACGGTGTGGGTAAGGCGCTGAGCGTGGCGGTGCGGCGGGCGGGGATCGCGAAGAAAATCACGGCGCATACGCTGCGGCACTCGTTTGCCACGCATTTGCTGGAGGGCGGAGCGGATATCCGGACGGTGCAGGAATTACTGGGGCATAGCGATGTGAGCACGACGATGATCTACACACATGTGCTGAGACGGCCGGGTGTCGGGGTGCGGAGTCCGCTGGATGGGTAAAGGATGCCGGTTTTTCATTGGCGCCGTGGAAAAAGCGGTGTGGCCCCTCCGCCGAACACCTAATTCTGCTCCATATCGGTGACAGCCCTTGCGCCCTCCGGGAAATCCCAGAGACCTGACGGGAAACTAGGATCCCCTACTAAGCGGAGAGTTGTTTTTGGACCTCTTGGCTGAGGGTGCGACCATCGACGCGTCCGGCGGCTTTTTCGTTGAGAATTTTCATCACGGCACCCATGTCCTTGCGGGAGGTGGCGCCGGATTCGGTGATGGCGGATTTTACCAAGTTCGCGACTTCTTCCGCAGAGAGTTGTTGGGGGAGGTAGGAGTTGAGGATGTCGATCTCGGCTTTCTCGGCGGCAGCCATTTCGGGTCGGCCGCCTTTATCAAAAGCTTCCACGGAGTCTTGGCGTTTCTTGACCTCTTTGCGAACGATCGCAAGGGCCTCGGAGTCGTCGAGCGAGCTGCCGGCGCCACCTTTTTCAATGGCGGCGTTCATGAGGGAGGTTTTGAGCATGCGGAGAACGCCGAGTTTGGCGGCCTCGCGGGCCATCATGGCGGCTTTGATGTCTTGGTCGATGCGGGCTTGGAAGGTCATGGGAAGTTTTAATTGGCTGGGGTTGGTTTGGGAGTCGGGGAGTTGCGTCATGGTATGGATTCCCTGAAGCCCCTTGTTTGAGCTCTGTGCCCTCTGTGTCCTCTGTAGTTAATTTTTCTGGATTCGGTTTTAATCGCGGCGGAGGAGTTTTTGTTTGGCGTAGGAATTGTCGATGATGTCGTGGATGCGCTGGGCGGCGACGACCCGGTTGCTGACATAGTCGAGGTTGCCATCCATGCCGATGATCGAGATGGAGAATCCTTGCGCGGTGTCGAACGCGGCGGCGGCGGCGGTGCCATCGGGAACGGTGAGGAAGGGGATGTTCGAGCGGATGAGGCCGGGCTCGCGCGAGAAGGCGGCGATGCAGACGAGGCCATCGGCGGCAAAGCGTTGGTAGATTTTTTGGAGTTGGCCGACTTGGGAGCGGAAAGCCCATTCCGTTGGGCTGTCGGCGATGAGGATGACGAGCGGGCGGCCGCGGAGGTCCTTCGAGGCTTTGGTTTTTCCGGTGGAGTCGATCCACGAGAAGTCGGGCATGGCGCGGACGACTTCGGCATGGAGCGCCGCTGTGGTTGCCAATGCGGCGAGCAGGATAGCGATAAGGCTTTTCATACTTTCATCAACTCCGCTTCTTTGGCGGCGGTTTGTTTGTCGATTTCGACGACGATCTTATCGGTGAGCTTTTGGACTTCGGTCTCCGTGTCACGGAGGTCGTCTTCGGTGAGCTTGCCGTCTTTCTGGAGTTTCTTGGCGGTATCGATCGCGTTGCGGCGGCAGGAGCGGACGCGGACGCGGGATTCCTCGGCAATGCCTTTGACGGTCTTCGTGAGGTCGCGCCGGCGCTCTTCGGAGAGTTCGGGAATCGGGAGACGGATGATCTTGCCGTCCACGGCGGGATTGATGCCGAGGCGGGATTCATTGATGCCGCGCTCGATGTCGCGGACGGTCGAGGCATCGAAGGGTTGGATGACGAGCAGGCGCGGCTCGGGAGCGGTGATGAGCGCGAGTTGCTTGAGCTTCATCGAGGAGCCGTAGGCCTCGACATCGATATTTTCGACAAGGGCCGGGGAGGCTTTGCCGGTGCGGATCGCGGAGAATTCGTGAGTCATGAAGCCCACGGCTTTTTCCATGCTCTCCTCGGCTTCGAACAGGATTTCTTCAATGCTCATTTGGCGGATTCTGGTTTGTCGGAAACAAGAGTGCCCACGGGCTCGCCCGAGATGGCAAGGCGAATGTTGTCCGGCTTGTTCATGTCAAAAACGATGATCGGCATTTTGTTGTCCATGCAGAGACTGAACGCGGTGGAGTCCATCACTTGCAGGCGCTTCGAGAGCGCGTCGGTGTAGGTGATGTGGTCGAAGCGTTTGGCGTCGGGATTTTTCTTCGGGTCGGAGTCGTAGATGCCATCGACTTTCGTGGCCTTGAGGATGGCCTGGGCGCCGATCTCGGCGGCGCGCAGGGCGGCGGTCGTGTCGGTGGAAAAAAACGGGTTGCCCGTGCCGGCGACGAAAATCACGACACGGCCGAGCTCGAGGTGGCGAGTGGCCCGGCGGACGATGAACGGCTCGGCGAGGTTCTGCATTTCGATCGCGGTTTGCACGCGGACTTCGACGCCGAGTTCCTCGAGGGCGGACATGAGGGCGAGGCCGTTGATGACGGTCGCGAGCATGCCCATGTAGTCGGCGGTGGTGCGGTTCATGCCCTTGTGGCTGGCGGTGAGGCCGCGCCAGATATTTCCGCCGCCGATGACGAGGGCGAGTTCCACGCCGAGCTTGGTGGCATCGGCGATTTGGGCAGCGATTTTTTGGACGACTTCCGGGCTGATGCTCTCGTTGCTGCCTGGCTCGCGGAGCACCTCGCCGCTGAGTTTCAGGACAACTCGTTTGTAGCGGACTTGGGATGATTGGGACATGCGCGATGTTGGATCAAACCGGATCACGGGGCGGGAGGGAAGGACAAATCCAGACGAGTGCCAGGCGGGAGTGGGTGGCCCCGCAAAAATTCGGCGGCGGGGAGGCGCTTGCGGCCTTGGAGCTGGAGAGATTCAAGGATCAGACTGCCCGAGCCACAGGCAACGCGAAGAACGCCGGGCTCGGAAGCCAGAATTTCGCCGGTCGGGCCGGAGGCGGGGTCGGTTTTCGCGGCGTGGATTTTGAGGGTTTGGCCGTTGAGGTGCGTATAGGCTCCAGGCCAGGGCGACATCGCGCGGATCCGCGTGGCAATGTCCTCGGCGGGCTCGTGCCAATCAAGCAGGCCGTCGGTTTTTTTGAGTTTCGCCGCGTAAGTAGCGAGGCTGTTTTCTTGCGGAATGCGCGGCGCGTTTCCGGCTTCGAGAAGATCGAGGGCTTCGATCAAACAGGGCGCGGCGAGCGCGGCGAGGCGGTCGTGGAGTTGCCCAGTGGTTTCGTCGAGGCCGATGGCGAGGTTTTGGGCCAGCAGGATGTCGCCGGTGTCGAGGCCCTCGTCCATATACATCACCGTGATGCCGGTTTCGTGGTCGCCGGACAGGATGGCGGCGTGGATGGGCGAGGCGCCGCGGTGGCGAGGGAGGAGTGAGGCGTGGAGATTGAGACAGCCCAGGCGCGGGGTTTCGAGGACGCTCTTGGGGAGGATTTGGCCGTAGGCGGCGACGACCATGAGGTCGGGAGCGAGGGCGCGGAGATCCTCCAGCGCCGCGGCGGAGCGGAGTTTTTCGGGTTGCTGGACCGGGAGGTTTTGGGCGAGGGCGATTTGTTTGATCGCGGACATTCGCGGCTTCAAATCACGGCCAGCCGGCTTGTCGGGTTGCGTGATCACGCCGACGATGGTGTGTTTTTTCGAGGCCAGAAGAGCATGGAGAGCGGGCGCGCCGATTTCACCCGTGCCGCAAAAAACAATTCTCATGGATTGCAGGGAAGAGGGATTAACCACAGAGGACACAGAGAGCACAGAGGAAGGCTGGAAAGTTGAAACTGGGATTTGTTTCGGTTCTGGTCTCCGTGAGCTCCGTGTTTCATTTTGTTAAAATATCCCCCGGGTGCTGGCTTGGCGGGACATTGCGGAGCGGCTCATTAGGAGTTCGCCGGCCGTGACCTCGCGCTGGCCGAGCGAGGAGGCGCAGCCGGTGCAGAGGTAGTCGTAGATTTCCTTGTCGGGCAGGACGAGGAGGAGCTTTTCGCGGACCGGCATGGCGGTCTGGCATTTTTTACAATAGAGCGACGAGGCGCGGAGACTTTCGAATTGCTGCATGGCGGTTTGTGGCGCGGAGGATAGTTTCGCGGCGTGCGGGAATCAACCGCTCAGAGGGTTTGTTCTTGCCAGCACGGCGTGGGATTGGTTTTTGGAGGCCCTTCTTATGACCGACACAACCATTCTTTCCATCCGCGCACGCCAAATCCTCGACTCGCGCGGCAATCCAACCGTCGAAGCTGATGTCGAATTGGCCGGAGGAGCCATCGGCCGCGCAGCTGTTCCAAGCGGTGCCAGCACGGGTGAGCACGAAGCGGTCGAACTCCGTGACGGAAACAAAGCCAGCTATCTTGGCAAAGGCGTGACCAAGGCCGTCGCCAATGTCACCAAAATCCTCGCCCCTGCCATCATTGGTTACGACGCCGCCGACCAAGTCTCCGTCGATAAGGCGATGCTCGCTGCTGACGGCACCTCGACCAAAAAGAAAGTCGGAGCAAATGCCATCCTCGCCGTCTCCCTCGCTACCGCAAAAGCCGCCGCCGCACAGGTTGGCCAACCCCTTTACAAATACCTCGGCGGGCCAAACGCCAAGGTCCTTCCCGTGCCGATGATGAACATCCTCAACGGCGGCGCCCACAGCGATGCGCCGATCGACTTCCAGGAATTCATGATCGTGCCAAAAAACTTCTCGAGCTTCTCCGAGGCCCTTCGCGCCGGCACCGAGATTTTCCACGCGCTCAAGAGCGAACTCAAAGGCCGCAAGCTCTCCACCGCCATCGGTGATGAGGGCGGTTTCGCTCCAGCCCTATCCAGCGCCGAGGACGCCCTCGACTCCATCGCAAAAGCCGTGAAGGCCGCTGGCTACAAGTTCGGCAAGGATGTCTTCATCGCGCTCGACTGCGCCTCCAGCGAATTCTACGACGCGGCCAAAAAAGCCTATGTCTTCAAGAAATCCGACGGATCCAAGCGCACGGCCGACGAACTCGTCGCCTACTACCAAGGCCTCTGCAAAAAATACCCGATCATCTCGATCGAAGACGGCTTCGCCGAAAACGACTGGGCCGGCTGGAAAAAACTCACCGAGGCGCTCGGGGACAGCGTTCAGCTCGTCGGCGATGATCTCTTCGTCACGAATGTTGAATTCCTCCGCAAAGGCATCGAGCAAGGCGTGGCGAACTCGATCCTCGTCAAAGTCAACCAAATTGGCACCCTCACCGAAACCCTCGACGCCATCGAACTCGCCAAGGAGAACAAATACACGGCCGTCATCAGTCACCGCTCCGGCGAGACCGAAGATGTCACGATCGCCGACATCGCCGTCGCGACGAATGCCGGCCAAATCAAGACTGGTTCACTCTGCCGCACCGACCGCGTCGCCAAATACAACCAACTCCTCCGCATCGAAGAGGAACTCGGCGACAACGCCATCTACGGCGGCAAAATGCGCTGAGCTGATAACCCTTCAACAAAAAGGCGGCGTCCGAAAAGGTCGCCGCCTTTTTTGTTTTTCCTGCTTTCTATCCCAAGTGCCGGTCTATTCGGCGAATGGATTGACCGCCGGAATGGTCCCGTAGATTTGTCCTGGATTCAGGTCTTCGGCGAGGAGTCGCTGGCAGCCTGCTTTTTCGGCAACACGACAATCACGCAAAAAATCCTTCACAAGCGGCGCGGGCGGTCGATAGGATATATTCGTGTCTCAACTCCCAGATATTAAAAGACAGCGCTAATTGCGTATCACTTGCTAGTTGAATCCCTGTTTTTAAACTGAAAATTCCATGAAAACAAAAATACAATTCCCTCAATTTCTGCTCTCGCTTTGCTTGCTGCTAGGTGTGTCCTCAGTTGCTTGGGCGCAGACAGAACTCACTATCTCCAGCAATTCCGCGCTTCCTAGCCAACCCGCCGGCTCCCCAGCTTCTATTCCGGTTGTCGTTAGCGGAGGAACCCCGCCCTACACTTTTACCCTTCCAGCAGGCAATTCACTACCCGCCGGAATGGGCTTGGATTCCTCGACAGGTGTGATTTCTGGGATACCAAGTAGTCCGGTCACTCAAGGGTTTCGAATCAGCGTTAAGGATTCCGGCGCGCCTACACCCTTGGTGAGATCTAAAACTTTTACACTTTCCATCGTTTCGGACGCTCCGAACCTGGCGTCGCCAAAATCAAACTTTGTTGCTCAGGCTGATAAGCCGTTCTCGTATACTTTCAACGCGACGGCTGGGAAACCGCCTTATACCTTCAGCACAAATTCGACTTTGCCAGCGGGGCTTACATTGAGTTCCAGCGGGTTGCTTTCTGGGACGCCACTACCCTCGGCAGCTCCCTCGAATAGTGTAGAGTATAAGATCGTTGTTAAGGTGACCGGCTCAAACGCCATCCCCCAGTCCTCCAGTCGCACCTATAAACTGCCTGTCCTGCCCGCCGCATCGCCGGTGATTGCTACCAAAAATCTTCCGAACGCGGAGATGGGGCAGGAGTATTTGTTTGATGAACTTGTGGTGACTGGCGGCAAGCCACCCTATAAATTCAGGACGGCAGCGACATTTCCGAGCAGCCTCTTGATTTCAGAGGATGGAACGATTTCAGGGATTCCAAATACGGCGGGCACCTTCAAGCTGAAGATCACAGTTACAGATGCCAACAACCGCTCTGGCACGGCTTATGTTTCCCTAAATGTTTCCAATGCGCCCACGCCCAAGATAGCAACCGCATCACCCATCTATTGGACAATTAATCAAACGATTGGCACAACGCTGACCGCAACCGAGGGGCGTCCACCCTACAAGTGGGCAAAAATCGGCACCAATGCTGATCCGTTCCGGAATCTTCCAGCGGGCGTGACTCTCAATCAGGACGGCACCTTCTCCGGTCTGCCGACGGCGTCTGGAACTTTCAAGGTTCCGATCCGGGTGACTGACGATCTCGGCGTGGGTAGCACCAAGACTTTCACGATCATTATTTCAAGCGGTTCGCTCTCGATCACCAGTCCGGCGGTTCTTGCTCCAACCCTTGTCGGCGTATCGGCAAATGCTTCACTGACTGCCTCGGGCGGCATTCCTCCCTACACATGGAGTCTGAAAAACAGGGGAACGCTTCCCTCCACTATCACGCTCAGCAGCATCGGCCGACTCAATGGCATGGCAAACGCCACAGGCAACTTCACATTCACGGCGGAAGTCGCGGATTCACGCAGTGGCACAGTCGCGAAGGCGGAAAAGCAAATCACGCTCCCAGTAGTCGATTATGATTTGGTAATGGTGACAAGCAGTCTGCCCGACGGAACGGCCGGGGCGAATTACACGGCCCCGCTTGTGGCCACCGGCGGCCGACCTCCCTATGTTTGGTCGTTCACCTCCACGCCCCTTGCTCAGCGGCCTTTCCGCCGCCAGTGGGAACCTCACAGGCCGGCCCGCTGCCGCCGGCAACTACACGCTCGCTCTCAAGATCACCGATGCTAACGCGAAGTTTGTCTCTAGGAATGTCACCCTCCGCATCAAAGAACCGGCTGCCCTCGCGTTTGATCCCCTCACGCTTCCGAATGGCCGGGTGGCGACAAGCTACAACGGCACGCTCGGAGCCACAGGTGGATTTCCCCCATACACTTTTGCGCTGAAGACCGGCAGCGCCCTGCCCACGGGCCTCGCTCTTGCCCCTACCACCGGAGCCATCACGGGGAAGCCCACCATAGCCGGAACCTATAAGTTCACGATAGTTTTAAAAGACTCCAAGGGCACCACCAAAGAGCAGGAGTTCACAATCATTATCGATCCCTACGGAATGTCGATCAGTGGCCCCGCGACAATTTCTGGAGCGCAATTCAGCGCCATCACGCCGGCACAGTTTACAGTGACCGGCGGCACGGCGAACTACACTTGGAGCGTCACGCCCGCTTTGCCGGCCGCCCTGCTCCTAAATTCAAAGACCGGAGTGGTTTCCGGGAACCTCACAGCTGCCATTGGCAATTATACCGTGGTGGTAAAGGTCACCGACGGCAATCTGCAGTCGGCAACACGCAACCTCGTAGTAAGCATCACCCAACCGTCTCCTGTATCATGGGTAACGCCAGCCATTCTTCCCGAGGCAAAAGCCGGGGTGGCGTATACTCAAGATTTGATCGTCACCGGAGGCAAGCCGAGTTACACCTATGCGCTGAAAACCGGCAGCACCTTGCCAAGCGGTCTCACACTTGCAGCAGGAAAAATCTCCGGCACGCCCAGAGCAGAGGGCACCTTCAAGTTCACAATCGTAGCGAGTGACTCCCAATCACCGAAAGCCACCGCCGAGCGCGAGTTCACACTGGTCATCAAGCCTGCCGAACCTCTGGGG
>JAPLTG010000035.1 GCA_026398255.1 Verrucomicrobiota bacterium | reverse complement strand
TTGTCGGCATAGGTTTTGGCGTGCTTGCCGACATGGCAGCTCTCCAGAACGCAGGTTTTCAGGCCCAGAGCGCCGAGCCGCTTGCAGAGCTCAAAGCTGTTGCTGCCGGCTTCCATCAAAATGATGTCCTGCGGGGTCAATTCGGCGGCGGCCCATTGGAGTAGGGCCTCAAGGGAGAGGTTTTCCCGGCTGCCGATCTTGCGGGCGTCGTGGGGAGTTTGACCCACGAAGATTGCTGCGGTGAAGGTGTCTGGATGGCAGTCCAGGCCGATTATTTTTCCTTTAGAGGGAGGAGGGGGAGCCAGATAGGTCTCCACTATGCGCTCCTTTGCAGGCGCTGTTTTGCTTTTGAGGATATATGCTTTTGTCATGGTTTTCTCCGATGAACCGGTTAGGGGTAAAAGCAACCAGCGCGGGCGGCCGATTTGGTTTGATCCACGGGCGTAAGGTTGCAGTCAGGCATTCGGGGTCTTGCGCCCCACAATAGTGCTTTCCGCCAGGTTCAATCACGAATTGGAGCAGTGAGCTCCATTATCGAACCTTTGGACCTTCGGCCACTCGCGTGTGTTGCAGGCACTCGCGGGTTCCGCCAAGGACATTGGATCAATCATTTCGGCTTGCCCAGCGCTGGTTGCTACATGACTTCATACCGTCACGAATCCCCGCGAATGGAAAAAATGGCAGGGTTGTTTCGCCGCAAACGACCCAAGCTTCAGGCGCGAACGCGCCGCCTGGCGGGAAGAAGGACTCTCACAGGGACACGGAGAGGAGAAGAAACCGGAGAGCGGAAAGTAGCGGGATTTTGAAAAAATTACGAGGGCGGTTTGCCATGCCTCGCCTGAAAGCCATCGAAAGCCGTTTCGGCTTCCGCTACGGGGGATTCTTGTCGGGAGGTTTTCTTTTCTATTCGCGGGCGTCTTCCGTCGTGTGAGATTTCTCCCCGCTGGACTTCGCGGGGAAATTCTGGAAACTCAAATCGTGATCGGTTCCGCAAGTTCCCCCGGCGCCACATCGGCTTTTTCGCCGGGAAGGAGATTGCGTTCGCTGCGGCTTCAGAACCTTTTTTTCGGGGGATGGTCGTTGATGGTTTTTGCGTTTCTTTATCTCCCGATCGCGCTGTTGGTTGTTTTTTCGTTCAACTCCTCAAAGCTCAACATCCGTTGGGAGGGATTTTCTACCAAATGGTATGAGGCGCTTCTCACGAACAAGGTTCTCATTACGGCATTCGAGAACAGCCTTATCGTGGCGCTCTTCACAACCTTGCTCTCCACATTTCTCGGAACGATCGGCGCGTGGATGCTGCACCGCTACCGGTTTCCCTACCAACGCGCGCTCGCGCTTCTGATTTTCATTCCGATGGTGATGCCGGAGGTTTTGATGGGCGTGAGCCTGCTGGTTCTCTTTGTTCAATTCCTCAACCTGCCGCTCGGCTTCACGACGTTGGTGATCTCGCACACGACCTTTTGCTTTCCGTTCGTGCTCGTCGGCGTGCAAGCGAGGCTGCAGGGGCTCGATCCGTTTCTCGAGGAGGCTGCGATGGACCTTGGCGCGACGCCGCTGAAGGCGTTCTGGAAAGTCATCATGCCTTATCTCATGCCGGCGATTGTCTCGGGGGCGTTGATGTCTTTCACGCTCTCACTGGACGAATACATCGTGAGCGTTTTCACCACCGGAGCGCAGTCCCAGACGCTTCCGCTGAAAGTCTACGGGATGGCCAAGGTCGGACTGAATCCCCAACTCAACGCGCTTAGCGCCATTTTCATCGCGGCCACTGTCGTGGTTGCGATCATCAGCCACACACTCGCTAGGAGAAAAACACCATGAAAACAAAAACCACCCAAACCATCCTGTCAGCTGCGGCCGCCGCCGCGCTGGTCTTCACTGCCACCGCGCATGCGGTGGAAAAACTCAATATCTACTGCTGGTCCGAATACATCCCGCAGGATGTGATCGACGATTTTGCGAAGGAGACCGGCATCAAGGTTTCCGTCGAAAACTACGCGTCGAACGAAGAAATGCTCGCCAAGCTGGGCGCGGGCGGCGGCAGCTTCGACATCATCCAACCGAGCGAGTATGTCGTGGAAGCACTCGTGAATGAAAAACTCCTGCGTCCCCTCGACAAAAAGGCGATTCCGAACCTCAAAAACATCGATTCGAAGTTCCTCAATATGTCGTTCGATCCCGGCAACAAATATTCTGTGCCGTTCATGGCGGGAACCGTCGGGATCGTCGTGAACACCGACCTAGTAAAGGAAGACATCAAGAGCTTCTCCGATGTCTTTAAGCCAGCCAACAAAGGCAAAATCGTCGCGCTCGACGACGCCCGCGAGATCATTTCCTGGGCCCTGCTTTCCAAGGGAATTCCGGTGAACGATGTGAGCGACAAGAATCTTGAAAAAGCCAAGGGCGTCCTCAGCGATTGGATTCCGCTGATCAAGGTTTACGACTCCGATAGTCCGAAGACCGCCCTGCTCAATGGCGATGTCGCGATCGGCGTCGTCTGGGGCGGCGAAGGCGCCATCCTGCTCAATGAGAATAAAAAATTCCGCTGGGTCATTCCCGCCGAGGGCACCCACCTCTTCATCGACAGCTTGGCGATTCCAAAAACCGCGAAGAATTTTGCCAATGCCGAGAAATTCATGAACTACATCCTCCAGCCCGAGGTGAGCAAAAAAATCTCCGAGGCATTCCCCTATTTGAACCCCAACATGGAGGCCGTAAAACTTCTCACCGAGGAGCAACGAAACAACTCCGCGAGCTTCCCGACTGCAAAAGAGATTTCCAAAATGGAAACCTTCAAAGACATCGGCGAGCGCGGCTCCGTGATCGAGGAAATCGTCACTTCCCTGAAAGTCGAATAACTCCCCGATGGCCCTCCCTGCAGCAGTCTCGAATACCGGCGGATCGGATATGCACCGTCGCAAGCCAGGTCTTTTGGCCTGGCTGATTCTGCTGCCACTGGTGGCCTGGCTGCTCCTGTTCGTCGTCGCTCCCACCATCATGCTGATCGTGGTGAGCTTCGCCGAACGGGACGCCCTCGGGCGGATTGTTTACGAATTCAACCTCCAAAATTACGCCCGGGCGTTCGATTGGGTCTGGCTGAAAGTCATGCTCCTCTCGATCTGGTATGCGCTCCTGACCACCATCCTCTGCATGGCCCTCGGATACCCTGTGGCCTATTTCATCGGACGAGCCCCTGAGCGCTGGCGCACCACACTTTTGCTTCTGGTGATGGTCCCATTTTGGACGAGCTTCCTGATCCGCACCTACGCGTGGATCACGATTCTCAGCAATGATGGGCTCCTGAATGCCCTTCTCGTCGGATCTGGTATCCTCACCGAGCCGCTGGCCCTGCTCTACACGCCCTTCGCGATCGTGCTGGGGCTGGTCTACAATTTCCTGCCCTTCATGATTCTTCCCATCTACACGAGCGTGGAGAAACTCGACAACGCCCTCATCGAAGCGGCCTACGACCTCGGCGCAGGGCCCGTTCGCGCCTTCTCGCAAGTCATCATTCCCCTCACCCGCCCTGGCATTGCCGCCGGAGCGATGCTGGTTTTCATCCCCTCCATCGCCATGTTCGCCATCACGACCCTCATGGGTGGCGGCTCGAACCCCACCATCGGCGAGGTCATTTTCAAGCAATTCACCTCGGGACGAAACCAACCCTTCGGCGCGGCGCTCGGAACCATCCTGCTGGTTATTTTCTTGCTTGCCCTGTGGCTGACCAACCGCCAGCGCGAGGAGCGGAACTAATTTCCGGCAAGGCCTGCGACCTGCTTCAGCATCGGCCCGAACTCGGCATTCCAAAGCCCCATCAAAGGCCGCTCGCTGTCGAATCCCGCCTCCCCGGCATCGGTCACGCTGCAAACGCGCGGCTCCAAGCGAATGTCGGAGGTCATAGGAATCGCCACCATTTGAATCTTCACGCGAATCGATTGCGGGGCGCCGTAGCTTCCCCACATTGCGTTGCCAAAACCTCCCGCGGGTTTATCAAACGAGATCGATTCGGGGTAGTTGGATTCGGAAAGCGTGTAGCCGCGACCAGAAAAAACCGTTTGTGCCGCTGAAATCACACGATCAGGGGAAGTGTTTTTGACAGTCACTGCCCCGATTCCGCCGGAGCTGGAGATCGGCGAGGAGAGGCATCCGGCGAGGAAAAGAACAACGAAGCTGGAAGCGAGGAATTTCATAGGAGCCGAAACTACCAGCTGCTAAATCCGGTCGGCAAGCCGCTTGAAAAAACCAAAATCCAGCTTCGCCAAATCCTCCCCGACTGCGATTGGCCAGGGGTTGAAACTTCGGGGAATTGCGAATCGCTCCAGCCGACAGGAGAGGAATTGGCGGACCTCGGAGGTCTCGAAATCTCCAGCGAGAAAGGCGACGGGGCGTTCGCCAAATTCGGGATGGGATTTCCCAACCACCACCGCGCGGCGGATGCCCGAGATTTCGAGGAGTGCCGCTTCGATGGCCTCAGGCTGAATGTTTTCGCCGCCGGAGATGATCAAACGGTCACGGCGGCCATGGATCACGAGATTCCCCTCGGCAGTGAAGGCTCCAAGGTCGCCGGTTGAAAACCACCCCTCGGCATCCGCCAAATCCTTCCAGAGTCCCTCCGGCCCGAGAGATTTTTTGGCGAGAATAGGACCACGAATTTGAATTACCCCATCCTGAGAAATCCGAACCTCGCGCCCTAGAAGCGGGGCGCCGGCGTGGAGAGGATTTGGCGTCTCAACCAAACGCTCCGTTGTGCAAATCTGCGATGCGGATTCCGTCATTCCATAAGTGAGGTGGAGCGGGACGCCGGCGCAAATCGCCCGCTCGACGAGGGTGCTTGAAGTCGGACCCCCGCCTACCAGAACGGCCTGAAGTCGATCCAGCGGAGCACCAGAGTCGAGCATACGTTGAAGCTGTGTGGGAACGAGAGAGAGGTGTGTGACAGCCTCGTCCTCGGTCGCATTTTCGGAATCGGAAAAAACAACAGCCGCGCCAGAGAGCAAGCAACGAATCGCGATCGAAAAACCGCTGACATGGTTCAAGGGAAGTTGGAGCAACCACCCGCATCCCGGCTCCAACGGAAGTCGATGCGCCGAGCCTTCGGCATTGGCGATGTGGGCGGCGAGGTCGTGGTAAACAACGCGCGGATGACCACTCGAGCCGGAGGTGTGGATGAGCGTGCCGGGTTGCTCAAGGAGAGCGGGCATCCCGCCCCCAGTGGGGAGTTGTTCGAAGGTGGGCGGGACGCCCACACTCCTTGAATAAAAAACAGTCGCTCCGAGGTTTTGGGCGCGACGGATCGCCTCCTCACGAGGCAAGCGATGGGAAATCGGGGCAACCAAAGCCCCTCGCCGCAGCGCGCCGAGAAGAACCAAGAGATGATCCAGTGAGGTTTTGGCCCAAGTCGCCACAACTCCTCCCGGCGTGACGGACAAGGATTGCTCCAACTCCGAGTAACGGATCACGCGTCCGCTCGTGCGGTCGATCAATGCCGGCTCATCCCCAAATCGGGCGAGGTCAGAGAAGAACGAGTCGGGATTCATCGATGGCAGGAAGCGGTTGATCGGCGCGGAACACAAAGCCTGAAAGATCCAAGCGATTCGTAAGAACATCCGACTGCAGGCGGGAGTAGGTGTCGAGACCCGCAGCGAAAATCCTAGAAAGGGAGGCGGCGAATCGTCCGAGGGCGTGAATTCCCACACCAGACTCGTAAGCGGCGCTCACGACCGAGGCCATTCCAAGGCGTTCGCCTTCGAGAGCAAATTGGCGGCAATGCTCGAAGCCTCCCATGAGAGTGGGCTTTAAAACCAAGGCTGCGGCTCCCTGAAATTTCGCCAAATCAGCAGGGGAGATTTCGCGAAGGGTTTCGTCCAGAGCAATGGGAGACCCCGAACGGGAGATCAACTCCGGAAGGCGTTGGGCGTCGGCCAAAGGCTCCTCGAAATACTCGATTGGAAATTCCTGCAGGCTTTCCGCGATGCGGAGAGTTTCCTCAAAAGCCCATGAGCGGTTGGGATCCAGGCGGAGTTGGCAAAGACCTTGAGTCTCGCGGGTGATGTCTCCGACCAAATCTGCAAGATGCGCCGAGTCGATGCGCGAGGTTTTGATTTTAAGGCAACCGCAACCCTCGCGATAGGCACGAACCGCTCCGGCGAGGATTTGGTCGGCATTTCCATCCAGAAGGGCATTGAGCGGGACTTCTTTTCGGAGGGACACCCAATCCCCCACCAACGCCTCGCGAGCACTTCGAAGCGAGGCGGGGACGAAATCCTCGGAGCCATGCAGACATCGCTTCACCTCCTCGAGAGTTTCGCGACTCCAACCGGGTAGCGGAGCGGCGTCTCCCCAGCGGTTTCCTTGGCGAAGCAAAATCCCCTCACGACTTCCAGCATCCTTGAGCGGGAGGCGGTAGAGATAGGCGCGCGGAGGATTCACATCAGCAGAAATACCGAAACCAAGATCGCAAGAAACAGACTGGAGGTTCCGGAATGAGGCAGGAGGTCATTGATCACACGGGGATCGCGAAGGCGGACCAATGGGCCACCAACGCGGAGCGCCGAGAGAAAGGCCGCCATGGCGCAGAGCCAGCCCCCGCCGTGGAATTGGAGAACGAAAAGCGGAACGATGGAAGGCACGAAAAGGAAGAAGAGGATTTCGATGCGGGCAAACTTTTCACCAAAGCGGACGGCGAGCGTTTTTTTATTCACCCGCTGATCGGTGGCGCGGTCGCGGAGATTGTTTAGGGCAATCAGGACGACGGAATAGCAACCCGGCATGACGCCGAGCAGAACGGCATCGGAGGAATAGCTCAGCGCTTGCACGAAATAGGTTCCCGCCGTGGCCACTAGCCCGAAGAAGAGAAAAGTGAAAACCTCGCCGAGTCCGAGGTAGGCCAGCGAGAATGGTCCGGCGGTGTAGAGAATTCCGAAAAGGATCGAGGCCACACCGATTGCCACCACAGGCCAGCCAGCGCGGAGCGTCAGAAAAACCCCCGCTGCGGTGGCGAGGAGGAAAAAGAAAACCATCCCGAGAAAAACAGTGCGGGGTTGGAGCAAGCCTGAGGCGGTGACGCGCACCGGGCCGAGGCGGTCAGCGGTGTCGGCGCCTTTTTTGGCGTCCCAGTAGTCATTCGCGAGATTCGTGGCGATCTGGATGCAAATCGCCCCGAACAAGGCGGCGAGCGCGGCGGCAAGGTTTCCCTTCGATTGCGAGAATGCCAAGGCACTGCCGAGGAGAACCGGCGCGACGGCAGCGAACAGGGTTTTCGGGCGACTCGCGAGCACCCAGGCTTTGAGCGTGGCGCTCACGGGCGCTTGGGGAATTTGCTGAAGTCAGGTTTGCGTTTTTCGACAAAAGCATTCCGGCCCTCTTGCCCCTCCTCGCTCATGTAGTAGAGGAGCGTGGCGTTCCCGGCAAGTTCCTGAAGCCCGGCTTGGCCGTCGCAATCAGCGTTCATCGCAGCTTTGAGACAGCGAATGGCGAGCGGAGATTTTTCCAAAATCTCGCGGCACCATTTGACCGTCTCGCTTTCGAGATCGGCGTAGGGGACGACGGTGTTGACGAGCCCCATGTCGAGGGCCTGCTGGGCGTCGTAGGTGCGGCAGAGAAACCAAATCTCACGGGCTTTTTTTTGTCCCACGATCCGAGCGAGGTAGCTCGAGCCAAATCCTCCGTCGAACGACCCCACGCGCGGGCCGGTCTGGCCGAACTTGGCGTTGTCAGCGGCAATGGTGAGGTCGCACACGACATGAAGCACATGGCCGCCCCCAACCGCCCAGCCTGCAACCATGGCGATGACGGGCTTCGGGCAGTTGCGAATCTCACGCTGGAAATCGAGGACATTGAGGCGCTCGACGCCGTGGCCATCGGCGTAGCCGGCGTCGCCCCGGATTTTCTGGTCGCCGCCGGAGCAGAAGGCGTGCTCTCCCTCGCCGGTGAGGATGATGACACCGATCGAGGAATCATCGCGGGCCTCTTGCAACGCGCGGCGCATTTCCTCGACGGTGAGTGGACGGAAGGCGTTGCGGCGCTCAGGGCGGTTGATGGTGATCTTCGCGATGCCTTCGGCTTTTTCGTAGCGGATGTCCTCAAAGGTTCCGGCGGGTTTCCAATCGCAGGCGGGTTTCATGGCGCGAAATTAACGAGGGGGCGTGGACGGGCCAATGCGGAAGTTGGCGGGCAAAAAGTCCGCCACCGCGCGGGCGAGTTCGAGCGGCGCTTCCTCTAACAGGCGGTGGCCGCAGCCGGGGAGGATTTGGGTTTTGGCAAAGCGGAAGGATTCCGCCATGCGGCGGGCGAGAAGGGAGTATTTCGAATCAGCCTCGCCGGCGAGAAGGAGGGCGTCGCCGAGATAGGCAGGAAGTTCGTTCCAGAGAGAGGGCAAAACGCCCGGGCTCCATTTCTCTAAAACCTCGGCCAGTGCGGCGGGGTTTTGAGTTCTGCGGGAGGCGAGGAAATTGGCGGAGTTTTTTTTCTTTGGTGAATCGAAGATCGGAAAATTCCACCAATCGTGAAGAAAGGACTCGAAGGAATCCTGACGAAGACGCATGGCGAGCTGGGCATCGGCTTCGCGGCGGGATTTTCTTTCCTCGGGGGATTCGATTCCAGCCGTGGTGGAAATTCCAAGGAAGACTGGGAAGCGATCGGGTTGGCTCAGCGCGGCCGAGAGTGCGAGGCGACCACCGAGCGAGTAGCCCGCGAGGGCAGCGCGTGGGATAGCGGCGGAGACCAGTGTCGCCGTAAGACGCTCGACGAAGTTTTCGGGCGAGATCGAAACAGACTCTCCATGACCGGGCAGGTCAGGCAGGAGGATTTGGGCATCGGAGCGCAGGCGGAGAATTTCTTCCGCAAACGGCAGCCAATTCGAACCGGTTCCCAGAAATCCATGAAGGCACACCAGCGCGGGACCGCTTTTTGCGCCGAGGATTTGAAATTTCAGCGCGTCCATTTCCACTCCCGCGTAGCGACTTTTCGCGCAATCTCCAAATGCAGCGCGTGGTTGGCGGCGCGGTCGGTGCGGCATTCGATGAGGCGCGCGCGAAGCGGCGACTGGGACAACAACTCGGCCAACTCAGCGATGTCAGTGGGTCGGTAATATTCGAGGCCAAACTGTGCGGCAGCGTTTGAAAAATCCATGCCGTGGGGCGTTTCCCAAAACCTCTCTCGTTCGTCAGGATCGATTCCAAGGGGGAGGAATTGGAAGATTCCACCGCCGTCGTTGTTCACCACCACGAGCGAAACCGGTTCGCTGCGCAGGAGCGCGAGGGAGTTGAGATCGTGAAGAAGGGTCAGGTCTCCAACGAGGGCGGTGACGGGTTTTCCCGAGCCCGAGGAAATCCCTGCGATCGTGGCGATGTTGCCGTCGATGCCGCTCGCGCCTCTGTTTCCGAGGATTTGGGTGAAGACCGAGGATTCGGTTTCAACGCAGGAATTGAAATCCCGAATCGGCATGGAATTTCCGAGGAAGAGAAGAGAGGAGTTCGCAGCGACGACGCGGGCGATGGCGGGTTCGGAGAGTTGGTTTGTGTCCAAAACCTCGCTAAGAATTTCGGCAACGGCTTGGTTGGCCTCGATCCAGACATCCCGCCAACCCGATTGGGGTTGGATGGAAAGGAAATCCAGAAACTCGGGAATGCCAGCACGGAGGAGAGTTGGCGATTGGTGCCAAGGGTCGAGGTTTTCGGGAAAGCGGCGGACTTGGAGATAATTTTCGCCACGACAGTTCACCATCCATTCGCCGAGGCGCTTGGAGACGAGACTTCCGCCGAAATGAAGGACTCGCTCGGGCGCGGGAACATTTCGACTTTGGAGAATCCAGTCGGCGTGGCCGATGACACCGGGAAGTTGCCTCGCGCCAGAGAGGGCGTCGGCGATCAAGGGCCAGCCGAGGCGGTTCGAGAGATCGAGCAGGAGCGCGGCGTCAGGTTGTTCGGCGAGAGGGAGGCGTCCAACGAGAATGACGCCGTGGGGGGAATCGAAAAAATGGCCGAGGAGGGACCTGCTTGTCAGGTCCGGGGAGACATTCGCAGCAACACCGATCCGGCTCTGACAAGCAGAGCCCTCCTCGCTAGGCGTGAATTCGACGTCAGCTGAAAGATCGGGCAGAACGGGCTCGGGGAACGGAACATTCAAGTGAACCGGACAGGGGTTTTCGCCGGTCGCGGAGGCGGCGAGGTTTTCCAGAATGGCGGGGAGTGCGGCTAAGTCGCCGGGGCAAGGGAGATCGACTTCCGCCCGCACGAAGGAGCCGAAAATTCCAGGCTGGTGGATGGTTTGATTCGCCCCCGTGCCGCGAAGTTCTGGGGGACGGTCGGCGGTGACAAAAATCAGCGGAATGCCCGAGTGAAAGGCCTCGACACAGGCTGGGAGGAGGTTGGCGACGGCCGATCCGCTGGTGGTGATGCAGACCGCCGGGCGACCTGTGGCCATGGCCCAACCGAGCGCTGCGAACGACATTCCGCGCTCGTCATAGTGGATCGTGAAATCGATTCCCTCCTCGGCGACAGCGGCCACCAGAGCCGATCCGCGGGCTCCGGGGCTGATGAAAACACGCCCGGCTCCGAGTTTTTGAAGTCCGCAAACGATGGCTCGGCCCCAAGTGCGGTTCGAGGTCATGGCGCGAGCAGGTGAAGAACGCTGGCGATTTTGTCCTCCAACTCGTTCCACTCGCGCTCGGACTCGGAACCATCAACGATGCCCGCGCCGGCGTAGACATGGGTTTTTCGTCCCAGACAGAGCATCGAGCGGATCGCCACGGCGAATTCGGCCTCGTCGCGGGAAACAAATCCCACCGGCCCCGCATACCAACCGCGGTCGAAGAGTTCATTCTCGGCGATAAAGCGGGCGGCAGCGGCACAAGGTGAACCGCATGTGGCCGGCGTGGGATGGAAGGCGCGCAGAATCGCATCGTCCCCCACCCCGTCGTTGAGTTGACCAGCAATGGCGGTGCGGAGGTGTTGGACTCGGGAGAGCTTGAGGACGCTCGGCGCGGTGTCTTGGGAAAATTCCGCGCAGAGTTCGCGGAATGTGGTCTCGAGCGAATCGACAACGAGACGGTGCTCGAGTTGCTCCTTGGACATTTTGAGGAGCTGAGATTCGAGCCGTTCGTCCTCCACCGTATCGAGGCTTCGGGGTCGCGTGCCGGCGACGGCTTCACTTTCAAGGCGCCCGCCTTCGCGGCGGAAAAGGAGTTCGGGGCTGGCTCCGAGAAAGGCACCGGAGTTGGCCGTGGGCTGGAGGCAAAAGTGAAAACACGCCGGCGCGCCGCCTGCGAGAATCTCGACCAGCGCAAATGGCGTGATGGTTTCCGTCAACTCCAGACAGGATTTGCGGGCGAGGACGACTTTTTCAAGCGGGCCGGATTGGAATTCCTGGAGAGCGCGATCGACGGCTTCCGCCCAACCAGTGAAATTCGGTTGGTCCCAGCGCGTCAGCACCCCTGGACGCGGTGCCGCGCCGGTATCGCCAAGCCTTTCGATCCAATTGGAGACATCGGAGAGATCGGTTTCGTTATCCGAGAGATTGACCGCCAGCGTGGTGCGACCGCCGGAGCGGATGATCTCGGCTTTTGGAACGAAGAAATATTCGTCAGGAAAATCGGCCCAATCACTGCTGTTGTGCGAGGCAGCATCAAAGCGGCAGCCACCAAAAACGCGGATGCCCGGATCGCCGTCTTCGAGGATTTCGAGCAGGTCGGCGAGACTCCCGAAGGCTGCAGAGCCCATGGCGAGGGTTTGGTCGCCGCCCGAGCGTGAACGCCAAAAGAATCGTGGAAAGAGCGGCGCGCATTCAAGCCAGCGGGGAGAGAAGAGACCCTCGTCCTCGAGCGTCCATTCGATGCGGCGGATGCCCGAGGCCAGCGGGCGAGCGGAGCGGTGTGGGGCATGAAGGTCGTTGTGCCGCCCGATGCGGAGGGCAGGTTGTGACGGCGCGGCGGGTATCATTGCCCAGTCGTTACGCTCGCCGGGGCGTCAAAGTTGTGTGGATTCATTTCGAATTGCGGCCTAAACAAGATCAACATCGCCGCCATGACAAGCCCCGCCAATCATATCCACCGACGCCGCGTGGAATTCGCCGACACCGACGCCGCCGGAGTCGCGCACTTTTCGCGATTGCTGGCGATGGTCGAGGAAGCGGAGCATGGATTTTTCCGGGAACGAGGGATTCCGATTCTCACTAATGACTCGGCCTGGCCGGTGGTGAGAAGCGAAGTGGATTTTTGTGGTGCGTGCCAGTTCGGGGAGGAAATCGAAATCCGCCTCGGGGATTTTCTACCCGGAAAATCCTCGCTGGCGTATGTGTTCGAGGGGACGATCGATGGAAGGAAGGTTTTTTCGGGAAAGATGACGAAATGCCACATTTCGCCTGCGACGGGCCGGGCGGTGGAGATTTCGGGAGATGTCCTGGGCAAAATTCGCGGGGTGATTTGAGATGGCACATGATCTGCTTTGCAGGACTTGATTTATGAACCCACTCCTCGCCCTCACAGCCGCCAAGGTCGGCAATAATTTGCTTAACAATCTGGCCAAGAATATCTCGGGCGGCCAGAAGACCTCGCCGGAGGCGGAGATTCGCAAGGCGGAGTTTAATAAAATGATGATCGCTGCGGCGAATACCCCGAAGGCTCGTGCCCACAGGGAGTTGAGCGCCGACGGGATTGGTGGGCGGGGTGATGCGGAGTCGCAACTTCAGCACATCGCGCAGCAAATCCTCCAGTCCTCGGAGGTTGGAAAATCGATCGACGGGAAGCCGGAGGCGTTTGAGTTGAAATTTCTGCCGGGGGGCAAGGTGGCGGTTAAAAATGCCGATGGTCAGGAGAAAATTTTTGAGTTGAAGGGAGAAATGGCGCAGTCAGCTCAAAAGGCGTTCGATATCATTGAAAAAGTGAAGATCGCCTATCCGCAAAATGGCGCTGGCTCGGGCGAGCCTGGTGGAAGTCTGCGGATGATTCCCGGGGCGGGTTGCTCGCTGCTGGCTTGATGCCACCGCTGCCTCGCGGGGTCGGGGTGTTTTTTCATGCCTTCAGAAGTTCTGAGGGGTCGGTCGGCAAGTTTTGCCGTTTCGTTTTTCATTCGGGGAACGATGTTCCAAATTCGAGTCGTTTGTTCGTTCCTGCTCGGGGGAAATGGGCCTTTGGCGTGGGGCGCGGGAGCTGGCACAGGTTTTGCTTTGCTTGAGGTATTATGGAACTGGTCGCCTCCCTTTTCGCCTCAGACAACTACACGGCGGTTAAGAAAATGATGGATGTCTCGGCCATGCGTCATGCCGCGATCGCCAGCAATATCGCGAATGTCTCAACGCCAGGCTACAAGCGGGTGGATTTGAGTAAGTCGTTTGAGGACGAGTTGAAGGCGCAGATTCAATCGCGCGATGCGGATGCCGTTTCGGCGGCCGTGCCTCGGACAGAAATGGACTCCCTGACTCCATCGACCCGCGCCGACGGCAATAATGTCCAGATCGACCGCGAACTTTTGGCCATGAGCACGAACACGATGAATTTCGACGCCCTGACGAACTTCGCCAGCGGCTCCCTGAAACAACTGAAGATGGCCATCACAGGCCGCCCGCAGTGATTTTCCACTAATTTTTTACCATGAATGTCCTATCCGCCACAGCCATTACCGCCAGCGCGCTCGAGTCCGAGAAGATGCGCGTGGACATCACTTCGCAAAACATCGCCAATGCCCACACCACGCAAGGCCTCGATGGAAAACCCTATCAGCGCCGCGTGGTGGCTTTTGAGTCCGTCTTGAATGAGCAGATGGGGCAAAACATGCAGGGCGTCCGAGTTTCGGAAATCAAGCGCGATGAAACGCCCGGGGAGATCTTAAACAACCCCGAGCATCCCCACGCGGACGAGGAGGGCAATGTGCAAATGCCCAATGTGAATATCGCTTATGAAATGGTGGACATGGTGACGGCCACCCGCTCTTACGAGGCGAATCTCGCCGTGGTGCGGAATGCCCGTCAAATGGCCAACCAAGCTCTCGCTATCGGACGCTAATTTTTAAAAAGAAACCTAATTTATGACACCTATCTCTTCCATCTCGCCAGACATGACCAGCATGGCTCCCTTGACCATGCGCAATTTCCAACCCGACATTGAGCGCTCGAATGCGATCCGCGAGGCGGGCATGGGTGCGGGCGCTACCCAAGTCGCGGGCCCCGATCCTTTCGGCCAAATGATGAAAAAATTCGTGAACGATGTGGACGACAAAATGAAAGTTTCCTCGAGTGAGAAAAACAAGGTGCTCAGCGGCGAGGCCACGAACTTGCACCAAGCCATGATCGCCAGCCAGGAATCCAGCGTCTCCTTCACCCTCATGGTCGAACTCCGCAATAAACTCGTGGAAAGCTACCAAGAGCTGATGCGCGCCCAAGTATAAGCCGCGCTTAATCGTCTGTTGTCTCACTCAGGATGAAACAAATCTTCCAACAAATCGGAAATTTCTGGAACGAACTCGGCAAGCCGCAGCGCTTGACCATCGCCGCGGCAGGCCTCGGAGTTTTACTGGGAATCGGGAGTCTTCTCTACTGGGCGCAAAAGCCCGACATGAAACTCCTCTACGGAAAACTCGGGGAAAAAGAAGCCTCCGAGGTGGTGCAGGTGCTCGAAGAGCAAAACATCCCCTACCAAATCGCCGGCGGTGGATCATCGATCTATGTGCCGTCGAAGGATGTTTATCGCGTTCGCATGGACCTCGCCTCCAAAGGCCTTCCGAATACCGGTGGAGTGGGATTTGAAATTTTCGACCGCAGCAATTTCGGCATTAGCGACTTCGTTCAACGCACGAACTATTCGCGCGCGATCCAAGGAGAGCTCGCCCAGACGATCGAGCAAATGCAAGGCGTCAAAAAAGCCCGCGTGATGGTGGTTTTGCCTGAGAGCCGGTTGCTCGTCCGCACGACGGATTCACGGCCGACCGCCTCGGTGTTTGTGGATACCGGAAGCGCTAAACTGGATGCTGCTGCGGTGAATTCGATCCGTTCGTTGGTCGCAAGTTCGGTCGAGGGCCTGAAACTCGACGATGTCGCCGTGGTGGACAATGCCGGGAATGTGCTTTCGGAGGATTTGAAATCCGATCCCCAACTCGGCTCGGCCTCGAGCATCGTGAAATACCGTCAGCAGACCGAGGATTACCTCTCGGCAAAAGTCGAGACGATGCTCTCCAAGGTCCTCGGGCCGGGAAATTCCGTCGTCCGTGTTTCCGCCACGATCAACACCGATGCCTCCACAATCGCCGAGGAAAAATTTGACCCCGAGGGTCAGGTGCCCCGCCAAGAGACAACAGTCGAAGACACAACGAGCACCTCGGAAAAAGCGGCGCAAGAACCACCCGGCGCCGGCGTCGCCGCGAATGTTCCAGCAGATCAAGCCAACGAAGATCAACAAACCAACAAATCCAGCAACACCGTCCGCTCTTCCCGCACGCAGAGCTACGAGATCAATAAAACCATGACGAGTGTGGTGAAAAATCCCGGCGCCATCACCCGCATCACGGCGGCGGTTTTCCTTGCGACCAAATCCGCAGAATCCGGCGAGGCGGTGCCCCGGACTCCTGAGCAAATTACCGCCCTCCGGGGAATGGTGATCAACGCACTCGGCATCGCTGTTCCGAAGGGAGAAGACGCTACAAACTATGTCTCGATTCAAGAAGTTGATTTCCCATCGAGTATTTCCCAACCTTCCGCAGTGACAGAACAGATCGGTGGCTACATGGAACTCGTCCGCCCGATTGCGGCGCTCGTGATCGCAGCGATAGTCTTTGCCATTTTCTTTATTATGCTTCGCCGCGCGAGACCCGAAGAAATCTCCTTTGAACTGGTGGATGATGCCACGAGCAATCCCGCCAAGGCCGCGCTACCGCTCGGTTCCGATGAGGATCCGAACTCGTTCCTCCCAAGCGCCAAGAGCCTGAAAGTCTCGCCAGAACTCCTTAACTCCCTCATCCGCCAAAAACCTGAAAATGTCGGTGCCACCCTCCGCGAGTGGCTCACGACCAAGAGCGAAAACTGACCCATGGCTCATAATTACGAAACCATGAATAAAACGCAGAAACTTGCTGCGTTTTTCATCATTGTTGGCCCCGAACTCGCCCCCGAGTTGATGAAACAACTCCGCGATCCGGAAATTGAAGCCGTCGCCCGCGAGATGGCCATGATGGATGTAGTGGACTTCAAGCTTCAGGAAAAAATCATGGAGGAGTTCTGCGGTCTCATCGGAGAGGGACTCTCCACCGCACTCGGCGGCATGGCGTTCGTGCAAAAAGCGCTCGAAGCCGCCCGTGGTCCCCAAGAAGCCTCGGACATTCTTTTAAAGGCACTGCCTGCCAGCAACTCGATCGATGCGGTGCGCGAACTCAGCAAGATGGACACGCGGCAGATTTACAATGTCATCAAGAACGAGCAGCCGCAGACGGTGGCATTTATTATGTCCTACTTGGACGCGAAGCAGGTTTCGCAAATCATCCCGCTCTTCTCCCCGCAGGCTCGCGAGGAAATCGTGGAACGCCTCGGCACGATGGACTCCATTTCGAGCGAGTTGATCGGCAAGGTTCTCAAGAGCCTCGGCAAGCACCTCTCGAGCGGACCCCAAAAATACAGTCTCCACCGTCGTGGCGGCGTCATTGCAGCGGCACAACTTCTCAAGTCCCTCGAAAAAGATCTCAGCAAAAACCTTCTTACCAGCATCGAGGAGCGCAACGCCGAATTGGGCGAAGCGATCCGCAAGAAACTCTTCACCTTCGCCGACATGGAGCGCCTCAGCCAACGCGACATTCAGCGCATCCTTCGCGATGTGGAGGTGGCCGATCTGGCCCTTTCCGTGAAGTCCTCCTCGGAGACTCTCCGCCGCGCGATCTATGGCGCCATGTCGAAGCGCGCCGCCGAATCCCTCAAGGAAGAGATGGAAATCCTCGGTCCGACACGAAGCAAAGATGTCGAAGCTGCCCAGGACCGCATCATTGCTCTAGTGATGCAGCTCTCGGAGTCGGGCGAGATTGATATTTCACCGGAGGACTCCAGTGAGTCTGGCGGCTAGGTCGATCGACTTCTGCTCGGTGCCGATCGCGATTGCGATCGTTGACGCCTTGCCACCGGAGCCCGAGGTCATCCCCGAGGTTCTTGTTCCGATGGGGGAACACCAAGCCGCCTGCGAAGCCGCATTCAGTAAGGGTTTCCAAGAGGCGAATGATCATCTCGCCCAGCAAATCCTCGAGCAACGCGCCGAACTCGCTCAATTGCAGGACGCCGTTTTTATTTCTCTCTCGAAACAACACGCCTCCCTCGCCGCCCAGGTGTCCGAGACTTTGCCGGACCTCGTGATCGAAATTGTCCAACGCGTTCTCGCCGGAATGACACCCGATCGCCCAGCCGTCGAGCGCCTCCTCGCAGAAACCCTCGCTGAAATCGCTCCAGGGTCCACCGATGTCGAGGTGTTCCTGAGCTCAACCGATCTGGAACTCGTCAGCCGCCTCATGGCGGACTACGAGCACAAATACCCCGGCATCAAACTCACCGCCGATCCCGAGCTTTTGCCCGGAGATTGCCGCGCCAAGAGCCGCTTCGGCATGATTGATGCGAGGGTTTTCACGAAACTCCAAAATGTGGCCCGCTCGTTGAAATGAACAACGAGTCGCCTATCCTTCCTACCCTCATGCAGAACCTGCGCGGGCGCATCAATGCCACCGCGCCGGTTGTTCGCATGGGAGAGGTTGTGCAGGTGACAGGGCTCGTGATCGAATCGGTCGGACCGAATGTTTCCCTCGGAGATATCTGCGAGATCAGCTCCCCGAGGCTGTCGGGATTGCAGGCCGAGGTGGTGGGATTTCGGGACCACCGGGTTCTTTTGATGCCGCTGGGCGAGATGCAGGAAATTCATGCCGGCTGCGATGTCGCCGCCACCGGACGCGCCGCTGGAATCAATGTCAGCGAGGCGCTCGTGGGTCGGATCATTGATGGGCTTGGCCGCCCGATCGACGGCAAGGGTCCCCTCCCCGCCGGCGTTCTTCGCCCGCTCCATTGCGCACCGCCAAATCCCCTCACCCGACAGCGGATTCTGAAACCATTCCAAACCGGGGTGAAGGCTCTCGATCTTTTCACGCCGGTGGGTTGCGGTCAGCGGCTTGGTATTTTTGCCGGAAGCGGCGTCGGAAAATCCACCCTGCTCGGCATGATCGCCCGAGGCGCCGAGTCCGAGATCAATGTCATCGCGCTCATCGGTGAGCGCGGTCGCGAACTCCGCGAATTTATTGAAAAAGACCTCGGTCCGGAAGGCATGGCGCGCTCGATCATTGTGGTTTCCACAAGCGACCAACCCGCATTGATCCGTCGCCGGGCAGCCCACATCGCCACAGCCATCGCCGAGCATTTCCGCGAAGAGGGCAAAAAAGTCCTGTTCATGATGGACTCCGTCACCCGCTACGCGATGGCCCAACGCGAAATCGGTCTGGCCGTGGGCGAGCCGCCCACCAGTCGCGGCTACACGCCCTCGGTTTTTTCCGTTCTTCCCCGCCTTCTCGAGCGCACCGGCAGCGGGGAGCGTGGCTCGATCACCGCCCTCTACACCGTGCTCGTCGATGGCGATGACATGAATGAGCCGATCTCGGATGCCGTGCGTGGCATTTTGGATGGCCATGTGGTCCTGAGTCGCGCGCTGGCGACCGCGAACCATTTTCCTGCCGTGGATGTCCTCGAGAGCGTAAGCCGTGTGACGCTCGAAATCTGCGCGAAGGAAGAACTCGCCACCATCGGCAAGGCCCGCGACCTCCTCGCCACCTATCGCAAAAACGAGGATGTCATTACGATCGGAGCCTACACGAAGGGCAGCAACGCCCAAGTCGACCAGGCGATCGAAAAACAACCCGCCCTCCGCGAGTTGCTGCGCCAGCCGATCGAGGACAAATGGTCGCGCGAAAAAAGCTTCGCCGAACTGAAAAAAATCGTTCCATGAAACGGCAGAAATTCAGTCTCCAAACGATCCTCGACCTCCGTGAGAAAGCCAAAGATAAGGCCGAGGAGGTTTTTGCCGCCGCCATTCGCGAGCGGGATCTCGCCGCCAATCGCGTCGCCCAAGCCGCAGCCCGACTGGATGAATTGACCCGGATGATTTCCGGCGAGCGTTTCCCCGCCTACCTCCGCGCCCAAAGTTGGGATGCCCTCACCGCCCAGCGCGATCTTTTACGCACGCTCCAGCAACGCCTCGCCCAAGAGGAAAAAAAAGTCGCCGAGAAACGGGAATTGCTCGTCGTCGCCGATCGTGACCACCGCTTGGTCTGCAAACTCAAAGAAAAATGGGCGCGCGGCGTGGCTGTCGAACAGGCCCGAAGCGAAGAGAAAATCCTTGAGGATTTCGTTACCACCACCCGATTTTTACAACCAGCACACTAGACCACACCCGCCATGAAACCCACACCCACCCTTGACCCCTTCGGCGAAGCCGAATCCGAATCCCCCTCACTTTGGGGCCCGATCATTATCGCCATCATCCTCGGCATCGCCACCTCGGCCGGAGTCCTTTATTGGCGCTGGCCGAGCATCGCAGTCACTCAAGAAGAACCGTCCCACTCCAAGGCGACCACGCTTTTTAAAACCAAAGCCGAAGCCCAATCGAAAAATTGGGATTACTACACCGGCGAGGTGGATGGTCTCATGAAGGAACTTCGAGAGCAGGTCACCGCCTACGAACAAAAGACCAAGGATCTGGCCGCTGTCGAACTCCGCATTGATGCCGAAAAAAAAGAACTCCTCCGTATTCAGGACGAGATCAAATCCATGCGCGACGAACTCAACTCCCACTCGGCACAAATTCAAGGCTCTGAAAAAACCAACCTTCGCGTGATTGCAGGCAGCTATACTAATATGAAACCCATCGATGCCTCCGCGATTTTGGCTCAAATGCCAGAAACCGATGCAGCCAAAATTCTTTCCGTCATGAAAAAAGACGCCTCGGGCAAAATCCTCGGGGAAATGGCCCGCATGAAAGACCCCAACGCAGAAGATGGCGCGAAAGATGCTTCACTAGCTGCAAAGGCCGCAAAAATCACCGCGCAAATCCGGCTCTTGAATCCAGAACCAGCTACCGCCCAATGACAAATATCCAGACATTGCCCAGCAAATCCCAGCCCACCGAAAGCGGTCGGGCCGAGATGGGCAATTTTTTCCAACCACCAGGCACCCCGGTTGCTGGAAATTTGTCCAATCCCGATTTCGATAGTTTTTTAAGCGATCCCGAATCCAAAACCCTATCCGAGGAATTGCAGGAGGAGCAAGAGGCAGCCAAGAAAAGGAAAAAACTGGTCGACGCGGCGCTGGTCAGTCCAACTTTGCAAGCGGAAAATCCTATTTTAGAGAGCCAAATCAAGGAGTGCAGCAGTTGCGATACTTCCATTGATCAAGAAGATGTAAATATACTTTCAACAAAATCCCCACAAGATGAGTTGATTGAAAAAAAAGAAGAAGCCTTAGAAGAAGCAGAGGCTGAGGCTGAGATCTATTCAGAATCCCGTGGCATGGAAACTGCTTCGGTAGATGATGAAATGATTGCCCTGACTACAGTCGACGGCACAGAGTCCCCAATCCAAACACTTCGCGAACCTGCGATTACATCGATCAATCGCCTTGCTGCCTATGCCGCACTGGATCGCGGCGCGATCGCTCCTTTGGGAAATTCGGCGAACTCCAGCGATTCCGGCCTCGGAAATCCCGCTAGCGGTATGCCAACTCCGGTTCAAACCATCAGGCCTCAAGCCGCCACAGCCTCCTCCCAAGCGACAACTCTCTTCAAATCCCTGGCACCTGAATTGGATAAGTTCAAACAAACTGGCAGTTCCCAGATTCAACTCGATCTCCCCGTAGGCGATCAAGAATCCGTTCGCATCAAATTGTCTCTTCGCGGCGGCGAAATTCGTTCCACATTTATTACGGAATCCCCCGAACTCCGTGAGGCGCTCCAGAAGGCTTGGCCTGATTTTTCCCAAAATTCCCGCGACCGGGGTTACCGCTTGGGAGACCCCGCCTTTCAGCAAGGTTTCCAAGAAAATAACGCCAATCTCGGAGAAAATAACCGCCGGCAACCAGACAACCGCACCTATGAAACGGGCGAAGCTTTCGCCCCAACCACTCTCCGCAAGGGAACATCCAACCGCTCCACGACCTCCCAAAGTCCCTCCACCGCCCTTTGGGCCTAAATTTTTACTGCCATGACCGTCTCCAACGCTACAACCCCCGCCACAACAGCCAAAGATCCGATGACTGGACCCGCCAAAACCAGAGATGTTGGCCAGAAAACCCTCGGCGCGGACGATTTCATGAAAATCCTGATGACCCAACTCACGGCTCAGGATCCGATGAACCCCATGAAAGACACGGAGTTCATCGCCCAGATGGCAAATTTCTCCTCGCTCGAGCAGATGCGCGGTCTGTCCCAATCGTTCACCGCGTATTCCAGTGGTCAGCAAATGGCCACAGCGCCGCTTTACCTCGGTTGCGAGGTCACCGTCAAAGATCCATCGACACCAACCGGCGAATTCAAAGGAACTGTCGAATCGGTCACCGTCAAGAACGGCGCCCCCGCCTTGGTCATCAACGGCAAAACCTACGATCCCAAGCTTATTACAAATATTTCCCTACCTCCGAAACCGGAGCCCCCTGTCGTCCTACCGACCGACGGGTCATCATCTATAGCTCAAACAAAATCAACCAACTAAAATCCTATGGCACTCCTTAATTCCTTCAACAGCGGCGTCAATGGTATCAAAACCTTCAGCAAAAGCCTCGAGGTTATCGGCGATAACATAGCGAATGTGAATTCCACAGGATTCAAGACCTCTAGGGTTACAAATCAAGATAGTTTTGTCGAAACTATGAGGGCTCCAACTGCTGCTAATGGAAATGTTGGCGGACTCAACGGCATGCAGGTCGGCATGGGGTCTAGTGTATCGAGCATTTCGCAAAAATTTACGCAAGGCGCGCTGACAACTACGGCAGGCCCGACAGATTTGGGAATTTCTGGGCAAGGTTTTTTTAAAATCACGGATGCCGCAAACAATACTTTTTACACCCGCGCTGGGGATTTTAGAGTGGATGAATTAGGGACTCTTAGAACAAATAGCGGCATGTTGGTAGTTGGCGCGAATGCGGCAGCGTTTTCAGGTGCAGAGGCATTCAGCTTTTCAAAAGATGGAACGATAAATATTTATAAAGCAGGATCGCCGACTCCTGTGACCGGCGGCAAACTTGATTTGATTACTTTTGCCAATCCAAATGGCCTAAAGCGAGAAGGCGCCAACTTGTTTAGCAATATTGGATTAGCCGCTGGAGCCGAAGATAGTGGTTCCACTATTAAAGGTGACATCATCCAAGGCACACTCGAACTCTCGAATGTCGACCTGACCCAAGAATTCTCCGACCTCATTGTCGCCCAGCGTGCGTTTCAGGCGAACTCGCGTGTGATTACAGTCTCCGACTCGGTGATGGAAGAAGTAGTCAACCTCAAGCGCTAAAAAAACACTCTCTTTGTAATCGTCTCAACCCTAAAAAACACACCCATGGCAGCAAACGAATCCGAAACAATCCCGGCCTCCGGAGGTTCCTCTAAAAAATCCAGCAACGCGCTGATCCCCATCATCGTGGTGATCCTGCTCGTGCCCGCACTTTGTTATGGGGTGATGGAGTTTCTCATCATACCGAAACTCAAGTCAGCGTCAGGCGGCGGGGCTGATCACTCCAAAACCGAGAGTTCTGCCAAATCCAAGAAAGATTCTCATGGCGGCGTGAAACCTCCTGGTGAGCACACCGTTGAATTCGGTGGGATTGTTGTGAATCTCGCGGGATCTGGAAATTCCCGTTACCTCCGCACCAACTTCATCATCGCCAGTTCCGATAAGGACATTACTAAAGTCATCGAGGACAGCAAAGGCTCGCTTAAAGACGCTGCGATTACTGTTCTTTCGACCCAATCACTGGACGCCCTCGATGGTGCCAACGGCCGCGAAGTGGTTCGCAAAGGCCTCATCACTCGATTCAACAATGTCCTTGGAGGTGAGGTGATTGATCAAATCTACTTCACTGAATTTCTCATTCAGTAATTTACTTCCCCAAATCAAGTTATGGCTGGCCCAATGAACCAATCCGACATCGACCAACTTGTCGCCGAAGCGGCAGGCTCGATCGATTCCAAGATGATTTTTCGCTCGGATGGCGAACGCTTTCCGAAATCGAATCCCGTGGCGCCAAAGACCTTTGATTTTCGCACGCCGATCCATCTGGCCGAGGCGGAATTACGTCGCCTTCGCACGATCCACACGGGATTCATCTCGACGATTTCGGCCCGTTTTTCCTCACTCCTCCGAGCGGACATGAGCCTTAAACTCTCCCGCCTGACCACGATGCCCTACGCGAAATTCTCGGAGTCGATGAAAAACCCGACCCACATTTCGCTGTTCAAGGTCGATCAGTTATCCGGCATCGGAATCCTAGAAATCAGCCCCAAGCTCGCCATCAGCATGACAAACCGCATGCTCGGCGGTCGCGGTATGTCCTCCGAAGAGGATGAACGCTACCTTACAGAAATCGAGGTCGCCCTTCTAGAGGAAATTGTCGACATCATCGTTCAAGAATGGTGCCGGCAATGGAAAGACGAACGCCAATACACCGGCCGCCAAATCGGCCATGAAAACAACCCGCGTTTCCTCCAAGTCTGCTCGTCCGATGCCGTCACGCTCGTCCTCACCATCGAGGCCCTTGCCGGCGATACTCCCGAGCAAATCCAATTAGGCATTCCCTACAACATGCTCGAGCCAATCGTGAAAACCATTCACGCCCAGCGCTCGCGAGAGATGCAAACCACCCCGGACTCGAAGCCCCAACAATGGCGCTCGTCCTACAACCAGATCGCCGTCCCCTTGGTCGCCGACTGGGAGATTCCTCAAGTCAGCGTGAGTGATATCCTGGCGCTCCGAGCCGGCGATGTCCTGGAAATGCCAAAGTCCACCCTGGCAAATACCCGCGTGCGCATTGCCAACGCCCCCCGATTCATCGCCCAAGCCGGATCGGAAAACGGCCATGTCGCCATCCAAATCTCTTCCGAATTTAAAAACGCCACCAAATCATGAGCTCCGCCACCGAATCCAAGAACCTGAATGTCATTCTCGATGTCAAAGTCGACCTCTCGGTCCGCATCGGCTCCTGCATGTTGCCCATGAGGGATGTTGTGGAACTCGGCGAAGGAACCGTTCTCCAACTCGACCAATTGGCCAGCGAACCCGTCGGCCTTTATGTGAACGACAAATTGATCGCCCGAGGTGAGGTCGTTGTCGTCGAGGAAAACTTCGGCATCAAAATCACGCAGATCGTCGGAGAATCGGCATGAGAAACTTGCCGTGGCGGTTCGCCCTCGCGGCGGCCCTCGCGTGTCTCTTACCAGCTTCTCTCAAGGCGACAGAATCGGCGGGAGCGGCTCCGGCATCGCACGCAAGCTCCACCACCGAATCTCCCGAACCCAAATCCTCGGATCCCGCCCCAGCCCAGCCTGCCGTTGCTGCCCCGGAAAAAAACCAACCCGTCCGTCCGCCCGCGCCAGACTTTGATTCCTTGGGCCGGATGCTCGGCTACCTTACTTTTTTCGCCGCGCTGGCCGGAGGCGCTCTCTATTTTATAAAATTCGGCCTTCCGCTCCGAAAAGGCCTCGCTTCCGACCGCAAACTCCAAGTCCTGGAAACCCGCCCGCTCGGCAACAAACAATACCTTCTCGTCGTCGGCTACGAAGACACCCGCATGCTTCTCGGTGTGACCCCCGGCCAAATCGACTACCTCTGCCCCCTCGACTCGACCACGGCCCCGGCAGATTTCAGCACAATGATGGGCTCCGTCGAAAACCAAGCGCCCCGTTCATGATCCCAGTCCGTAAAATTTCCCGACTTCTTTTGATGGTTCTCGTTCTGCTCGGCGGAACGCTCCACTCGTTTGCCCAAACCCCCACAACTCCGAGCGCGCCGATCGCTCCGTCCGCCCCTGCTGCCCCCACCGCCCCTCGGCCCCCATCGGTTCCCTCGATTCCCACCCCCCTAGTCAATTTGCAAATCGGCAACGGCAACGAGCGTCAAAATCTCAGCACCGCGATCCAAATCGTAGTGGTGATGACGCTCCTCACTCTGGCGCCATCACTCATCATGCTCATGACGAGTTTCACCCGTATCGTGATTGTTCTCGGCTTTGTCCGCACCGCACTGGGCGTGCCCAGCGCCCCGGCCAATCAACTCCTCATCGGACTCTCGCTTTTCCTGACTTTTTTCATCATGGCCCCCGTCTGGCAGGATATCCAATCCCAGGCACTCACGCCCTACATGAATGAACAAATCGATTCCAATGAGGCCATGGACCGCGCGATTGCGCCGATCCGCACCTTCATGCTCCGCCAGACCCGCCCAGGCGAGGTCGATTTCTTCCTCGATCTCGCGGGAATGGGACGCACGGCTGTCAACGACCTGCCCATGCGAGTTGTTCTGCCCGCATTCGTGGTGAGCGAACTTCGCACGGCCTTTCAAATGGGCTTCCTGATTTTCATTCCATTCCTGGTGATCGACTTCCTAGTCGCCTCCACCCTCATGTCGATGGGCATGATGATGATGCCCCCAACCATGGTCGCTCTCCCGCTGAAATTGCTTTTGTTCGTGCTGGTGGATGGCTGGCAGCTCGTGATCCGCTCGCTCGTCCAAAGTTTCGCCGCATGAACCAAGAAACCGCTATCGAGATGCTCCGCTCGCTCATCACTGTCTCGCTGACCGTGATGACACCAGTGATTTTAGCGGCTCTCGTGGTCGGCGTGGCCGTGAGCCTCCTCCAAGCCATCACCAGTATTCAGGAACCCACTCTCAGCTTCGCCCCGAAACTCATCGCCATCGGAGCCGTCATCATCGTTGGAGCTCCATGGATGCTCCGCCAGTTGATGCAGTTTACGATTTTCTTCCTCAATAAAATCCCAGAGATGACGCGATGATCACGATCCGCATCGAGGACATCTACCCCGGCATGCTCATTTTTCTCAGAGCCTCCGGGATGTTTCTCGTTATGCCCGTCTTTTCAGGGAGCATGATTCCCCCACCCGTGAGGATTGGGATCGCGGCAATGATCGCCTACCTTCTCGCTCCCATCTTTGGGAATTTCGGCGGCGTTCCAGCCCACTGGTTTTTGCTCGTCAGCGAGGTTATCCACGAAGTCCTCACCGGCCTCTTGCTCGGATTTGCGGTCCGATTCCTGCTCTACGCTTTGGAAATGGCAGGTGAAATCATCGCGGTCCAAGTCGGGCTCTCCCTCAGTTCGAATATCGACCCCATCACACGAAACTCCGCTACTCCCCCTAACACCATGCTGCAGTCCTTCGGCTTGGTGCTTTTTCTGGTAACCGGAGCCTACCAATATTGCCTCGTCGCATTCGCCCGGAGTTTTGAAATTTTCCCACCCAACGCGATTTTCGATCCCCAATCGATCAACGAGGTCATCGCCGCCAGCGGGCGGGTTTTTCTCCTGGGAATTCAAATCTCCGCACCGCTTCTGGCGATCAGCTTTCTCGTCAATATGTGCTTCTCGGTCCTCGGCCGTGCCGCGCCGAGCCTCAATGTTTTCATCCTGAGCTTCCCCGTCCAAATCCTCGCCGGTCTGACCGTTTTTGCGATGACGCTCGGCCTCACCGTGCAATACATCCTCCGCGATATGCAGCAACTGCCCGAGACGATGCTGCGCTTCCTCCGCTGACCCCGCCATGGCCGAGCAAAACGACAACGCCACAGAGAAACCGACAGACAAAAAACTCTCGGACTCCCACAATAAAGGCCAATTCGCCCAAGCCGCCGAGATCCAAATGGTCTTCGGCCTCATCGCCGCTTATTTCGTTTTGCTTTTCACCCTCGGCGACCAATCCCGCTTCATCACCGAATTCGTCGCCAGCGTTCTGGGGAATCTCGAAAAATATGAAATCGTCAGCCATGCGCTCCCCCAGTGGATCATGATGGGTTTTCTCATGCTCTTCGGATTGCTCCTTCCGATGCTTGCTGCCACCACCGTCGCCAGCATTCTTGCCGGGGGACTTCAAAGCCGCTTCAAAGCCACCCCGGAGGTTGTTGAGGCGAAATTCGACAAGCTCAATCCCGTCACCGGATTTCAGCGCGTCTTCAGCAAGCAGGGATTGGTGAAAATGGTCATCGACCTTGGAAAATGTCTCATCGTCGCCGCACTCATTTACACCGGCGTCCACGATGTCCTCACCGACCCGATTTTTTTCACCCCCGTCCCCATTTTTCGACTCGGATCATTCATCTACGACTCGAGCCTCATGCTCTTTTTCCGTCTCGCGATCGCCATGAGCGGCCTGGCGCTTCTCCACTACCTCTACCAACTCAAAAAGACCGAGAAGGACTTGATGATGACCAAGCAGGAGATCAAGGACGAACAACGCCAGGCCCAAGGCGACCCGAATGTGAAAATGGCCCAGCGCGCCATGGCCCGACGCCTCCTCCAACGCCAAATGCTCGCCGATGTGCCGCAAGCCGATGTGATCATCACGAACCCGACCCACTACGCCGTCGCCCTCAAATACGAGCGCGGCGTGGACTCCGCCCCGGTCGTCCTCGCCAAGGGCCACAACAGCTTCGCCCAACGCATCAAATCCATCGGTGCGAAATTCGAAGTTCCCACGGTCGAAAACAAACCCATCGCCCGCGCGCTCTTCAAATTCGGTCAGGTCGGCAAACCCATCCCCTCCCAACTTTATCAAGCCATCGCCGAGATTCTCGGCTATGTCTACCGCACCCACCGCTACTACTTCTACCAACTCAAATCCCGCCGCCTGAAATCCTGACGCCCTTAGAGAATGGCCAATCCCACAGTCGATAGCGCAAACCCATCTCCGTGGAGCCGATTGCTCAAGCAATCGGATCTCATCTTCACGCTCGGCCTCTTTGGCATTGTTCTGCTTCTGGTCGTGCCCATACCCACTTGGGCTCTGGATTTTTTCCTCTCTGTGAACATCGGCATCTCGCTGATGATCCTCCTCGTCATCATCTATGTGAAGGATCCACCCGAGTTTTCGGCCTTCCCCACGATCCTCCTCGCCGTCACGCTGCTGCGCCTCGCGCTCAACATCGCCTCCACCCGCCTCATCCTGCTCGATGGCTACGCCGGTCATGTCATCGAGGCGTTCGGAAAGGTTCTGATCCAAGGAAACTACCTCGTCGGCGCGGTGGTTTTCATCATCCTGGTCATTATCAATTTCATCGTGATCACGAAGGGTGCAGGCCGTATCGCTGAGGTCGCCGCCCGTTTCACTTTGGACGCCATGCCAGGCAAACAAATGGCCATCGATGCCGAACTCAACGCCGGCATCATCGATGAACTCACTGCCACCAGCCGCCGACTCAAGGTCCAAAAAGAAGCCGACTTCTACGGCGCGATGGACGGTGCCAGCAAGTTCGTCCGAGGCGATGCCGTCGCGGGCATTCTCATCACCATCATCAATGTCGTCGGCGGCTTCGGCATCGGAATGCTCCAGAAAGGCATGCCCATCGAAGCCGCGCTCGAGAAATACACCCTCCTCTCGATCGGTGACGGCCTTGTCTCCCAAGTTCCCGCCCTCGTCATTTCCGTCGCCGCCGGCTTGCTCGTCACCCGCGCCCAAGGCGAAACCAGCCTCGGCGGGCAAATCGGCCAGCAACTCGGAGCCTACCCTCGCGCCGTTGGCATTTGCTCTGGCCTCATCACGGCGATGGCTTTTGTGCCAGGAATGCCCCCGATTCCATTCCTGCTTCTCGGCGCCATCACAGGAGCTATGGCCTACATGCTCAAGAAAAACGCCACCGCCACCGAGGAAAAATTAGGGCCCGGCGGCAGACTCGCCCTCCCCGCTCCCGGAGGCTCCCGACCGGCCGCTGGCGGCGGAGCATCCCCAGCCGGCGCCCAAGGTGGCGGCGACGGCAAATCTCCCGAGGATTTCCACAAACTCATCGAAACCGAAATCCTCTCCATCGAGGTCGGCTACGGCCTTCTCCGGCTCGCCGACAAAACCCAAGGCGGCGACCTCCTCGACCGCATCACCGGCGTCCGCAAAGGCTTCGCCCGCGACAATGGCATGGTCATCCCGCCCATCGCCATCCGCGACAGCCTAGAACTCGAGCCGAACGAATACCGCTTCCTCCTTCGCGGCAAATCCATCGCCCACGCGACCGTCATCCCGAACCGCTGGCTCGCGATGAATGTCAGCGGCAGCCACATCACCCTCAAAGGCGTCCCCACCCGCGAACCCGTCTTCGGCATCGAAGCCGTCTGGATCGCCGAGGAGGAAAAACGCACCGCCGAGATCAACGGCTACAGCGTCGTTGATGCTGTCTCGGTCCTCATCACCCACCTCGCCGAGTCCCTCAAACAAAGCGCCCACTTGATTCTCAGCCGCCAGGAAGTCCAAGGCCTCATCGACCGCGTGAAGGAAACCAACCCCTCACTCATCGCCGAACTCCTCCCCGATCTCGTCAATCTCGGCATCATCCAACGCGTCCTCCAAAACCTCCTCCGCGAGGGCGTGCCCATCAAAAACCTCCCCCTCATCCTCGAAACCGTCGCCGACTACGCCACCGTCACCAAAAACCCCGACGAACTCTCCGAGCAAGTCCGCAAGCGCCTCGGCACCTATTTCATCGCCCAATACGAATCCGAACCCGGCCAGATCAAAGCCGTCACACTCGATCCCCGCATGGAGCAAACCCTCATCACCCGCATCCAGCGCTCGCATTTCGAAACCACCCTCGCCCTCGACCCACAAACCGCCCAATACCTCCTGCGCGAACTCACCATCCGCTCCAATTCCATGGCTGAGCAGGGCTTGTTGCCAACCGTCATCCTCAGCGCCGAACTCCGCCTCGCCTTCAAGCGCTTCTTCGAGCCCTCTCTCCCGAAGATTCATGTCCTCGCCTACCAAGAACTCCCTGCCCAAACCGAAATCCAAAACATCGGCATCATCACGCCGCCCATGACTCAAGCCGGGGACCCCTCCCACCAAGTCGCAGCCTGATTCTCCCCCTTTCCAAAAAATTCGCAGCGCGTCATTTTCCCCCTGCGATTTTTCCATGACCTGCTAGGTTTTCCCGATGAAATCAGCCGGGGAAATGTCACCAACAGAAATGCGCGTCGAAATCTTTCGCGTCGCCCGGCTCTGTGCCCCCTGCCTCGATTCGATGGGACCCGCCACCTTCCACGGCAATCCCGCCTCGTCGTCGGAACTCACCAACTGGCGAGACTCCGTGTGGATTCCCTGTCTTTCGCCCGCCCTCGAAGCCGCCCTCGCCGTCGGAAAAATCGGATGCCGCGAATTAATCGAAGTCGACCAGAAACTCGATCTCCAACTCGCCGGACCCTTGGCCAAATCCTCCCGCACCGCCGGACGCCAACTCGCCACCCAATTTTCCGCCCCCGCCAACGAACCCGCCCTCCTCAAATTCCTCGCCGCCGTTGATTCCAGCTCCTCCCCGGGCCACCTCGCCGTCGTCTTCGCCGCCCGTGCCGCCGTTTTCCACATCCCCCTCCCAACCACCCGCGCCGCCCTGCTGTTCCTCGAAATGCGTGCCGCACCGATCGACTTGCTTTGGCCAATTCTCGAGGCTTGCCTCGCCGGCGCCAAGCCAGCCACAACCTCGCTCTACGCCGCCTGATCCCATCCCCGAGATGCCCGCGCTCGACACTCCCGAAATCAAGACCAAGGACAAATCCGATCTCGATTCCGTCTGGAATGTTGTGGTTCACAACGACCCTGTGAACCTCATGAGCTATGTCGCCATGGTCTTCCGCCGAGTCTTTGGATTTCCCCGCGAAAAAGCCGAACGCCACATGATGGAAGTCCACAAAAGCGGACGCTCGATCGTCTGGAGCGGCTCCCGCGAGGAGGCCGAGTTGTATGTCCAACAACTCCACTCCCACCTCCTCCTCTCCACTCTGGAAAAAAATCCGGCCCAATGAAAATTGGCATCAGCATTCTCCAGGACGGCGGCGTGCTCTTCGAAGGCATCGATCCCCTGCTCCACAAAATGCTCACCGAAATCCGGACCTCCGCCGAACTCGACGACCCGCGCGTGGAAGCCAGGTTTTATCAATCCCCAACGACCGACCCCGAGGCCGAGGACTTGCGAGAGGACTGGAAAGCCTTCGTCCAACCCGACCTCCACAGCGCCTTCGCCTCCTCCCGCGAGGTCGTCGATGCCGACCTCCGCCGCTCTTCTGCTGATAAAAAAGGCCACGGCTCCCTGCTCATTCCCCGAAACCACATCGACCACTGGCTCAGCGCCCTCAACCAAGCCCGCCTCGCCCTCGTCGAATCTCATGGATTTTCCGAAGCCGAGATGTCCCGCCAACCGGAAAACCTCGAAGACCTGCGCGATTACGCCCTCCTCCAACTCAGCATCTACGGCCTCATGCAGGAATGGCTCGTCTCCCTCCTCGACTGATCCACTACCCCTCTGTGCGCTCTGTGTCCTCTGTGGTCAATCCCCCAAGTAGCCCCGCATCCCACTCACGACAGTCTTTGCAAATGCCCTGCTCCCCACTAGCTTTTCGGCCATGAAATATGCGTTTCTCGGCGCCGGCCGCATGGCCTCGGCCATCATTCAAGGAATGCTGCGGGCCAATGTTTGCGAGCCCTCGGATATCGTCGCCGCCTGCCCGGAGCCCGATTTGCTCCAAAGCCTCCGCGATGCCACCTCGATCAAAATTGTTTCGGAAAATGCCGAAGCCGCCGCCGAGTCTCCCGTTCTGATTTTGTGCGTGAAGCCCCAAGATGCTGCGAAGGCTCTGAAACAAACGGGCGCGCATTTAAAAAATAAACTCCTCATCTCGATTGCCGCCGGGCTTTCCCTCGAAACCCTCCAAAACCTCGCTCCCGGCGCCCGGGTCGTTCGCGCCATGCCGAACACCGCTGCGATTGTTGGACGCTCCGCCACGGCCTACGCCGCCGGCTCGGATGCCACGCCGCAGGATAGTGAACTGGCAGAGTCGATTTTTTCGAGCATTGGCGAGGTTTACCCCGTCGAAGAAAAACTCCTCGATGCCGTCACTGGCCTGAGCGGTAGCGGCCCGGCCTATGTCTTTTTGATGATCGAGGCCCTCGCCGATGGCGGAGTCTCCTGTGGACTTCCCCGCAAGCTCTCCCAAGATCTCGCGATCCAAACCGTCCTCGGCGCGGCCGAACTCGCGAAAGCCACTTCGGAACACCCCGCCGTGCTGCGCGAAATGGTCACCAGCCCCGGCGGAACCACCGCCGCCGCACTGACGGAACTCGAAAACCGGGGAGTCCGCGCCGCATTTATCGAAGCGGTTCGCGCCGCCGAACGCCGTTCCGGCGAACTGGCTGGAAAATGAGGCTCGCGCTCGGAGCCATCCTCGCGTTCGGGCTTGTATTCGCCCCATCGCTCCCCGCCCAAGAAGCTCCCGCCAAATTCACCCCGCGCATCCTCGCCGAGGCCGTCGCCGAGGGAAACCGCGCTTTCGAGGCCAAGGACTACGCCACCGCCCGCCGCGCCTACGAGCGCGTCCTCTCGCTCGATCCTCAAAATCAAATGGGCCTCGTGAATCTCGGCATGGTCGAATTCTACTCGGGCGATCCCGCGAAATCCGAAAACCTCCTCAAACAAGCCGTCCGCCAGCGACTCGAAACCGCCCCGGCCTGGCTGACCCTCGGGATGATTTACATGGACCAAAACCGCTTTCCCGAAGCCCTCGCTGCCCTTTCCCAAGCGGCTCTGCACGATCCGAACAACCCCCGCGTCCGGAATTTCCTCGGCGTGGTGGTCGGCCGCGAAGGCTGGATTTACGGAGCCCAGCAACAACTCCGCCGCGCCGTGGAACTCGACCCCGCCTACGCCGACGCCCACTACAATCTCGCTGTTTTCTACCTCCAGGAAAAACCCGCCGCCATCGAACTGGCCAAGCGCCATTATTTCAAAGCCGTTGAACTCGGGGTTGAAAAAGACCCCTCGATGGAAAAACTATTCCGTTCCACCAACTCCAATCCCTGACCTCTTCACATGCGATTTCCCGCGCTCCTCGCCGCCCTCGCCCTGCCACTTATCTCCTCCGTTACCGCATCGGCTCAGATTTCTGTGAATGCCAAATCGGCCATTCTTCTCGATGCGAATACCGGCCAAGTGATCTACAAAAAAAACGACACCGACCAGCGCGCGGTCGCCAGCACCCAAAAGCTCCTCACCGCCCTGATCATCGCCGAGTCGGGCGACCTGGATAAAAAAGTCACCATCGAGTTGATCGATACCCAGTGCGAGCCTTTCAAACTCTACATCAAGCCTGGCCAGACCTACACCCGCCGCGAACTCCTCCACGCCCTGATGATTCGCAGCAGCAACGACGTCGCCCGCGCCCTGGCCCGCGACAACGCCGGAAGCATCGAGGCCTTTGCCCGCAAAATGACCAACCGCATTAAGGAACTCGGCGGCACTTCCTCGAATTTTGTGAACCCCAATGGCCTTCCAGCCTCCGGCCAATACTCAACCGCCAGAGACATGGCCCGCGTCGCTCGCATGGCCTACCGCAACCCAACCCTCCGCCAAATCATGAACACCAAAAACTACGATTTTCGTTTCTCCTCCGGAAAAGTCGTTCCACTCCGAAATACCAACCGCCTCCTGCGCACCTACTCCTTTTGCAATGGAATGAAGACCGGCTACACCAACGCCGCCGGCCATTGCCTCATCTCGAGCGGATCACACAATGGCCGCAATTGTATTGCCGTGGTGCTCGGATCGACCAAAGGCGTCGTCGCCGAGGAATCCGCCAAACTCCTTGCCCACGGCCTCAAAATGTCCCCCTCAGAAGTCAAGACAACCCGTCTGGCCAACAACTAATCCGCCTTGTCGCGTTCCTACACACTTCACTCCCCGGCTCGCCCGGATTCGGGCATCGATTTCGAGAAGGAACTCAACCCCGAGCAATTCGCTGCCGTCACCTCCTCACCCGGCAGATCCTTGGTGATCGCCGGCGCAGGCAGTGGAAAAACCCGCACACTCACTTATCGAGTCGCCTGGCTTTTGGAACAAGGCATCCCCGCCGGCTCCATCCTTCTGCTCACTTTCACCAACAAAGCCGCCCGCGAAATGGTGGAGCGCGTCCACAACCTCCTGCCCGGTGCGGCCGATGGACTCTGGGGCGGCACATTCCACTCGATCGGGAACCGCATCCTCCGCCGCCACGCCGCTGACATCGGGTTCCGCGAGGGATTTTCCATCATGGACCGCGACGACTCGGAGGAAATGATCGCCGCCGTGGTCGCGAAACAGGGTCTCGTAGATACCACCCGCAAATTCCCCAAAGCCGGTGTCCTCTCCGATATCTTCAGCCTCGCCATCAACACCGCCGCCCCCGTTGGCAAAATCCTCGGCGAAAAATACCGCTACTTCATTCCCCTCGCTCCGGAGATCGAGAAAATCCAAGCCGCCTACGAAGCCAGAAAGCGCGAGGCGAACTCGATGGATTTCGATGACCTTCTTTCCAAAACCCTCGAGCTTTTCCTGACCCACCCCGAAGTCGCCGCTCTTTACCAGCGCCGCTTCCAGCAAATCCTCGTCGATGAATACCAGGATACGAACCGCCTCCAGTCGGAACTCATCGACCTCCTCGCAGCCCACCACGGCAATCTCATGGTCGTGGGAGACGACGCCCAGAGCATCTACTCCTGGCGCGGCGCGAATTTCGAAAACATCCTCCAATTTCCCAAAAACCACCCGGGCTCGCGCGTTTTTAAAATCGAAACGAACTATCGAAGCGTCCCCCAAGTCCTCGAAGTCGCCAACGCCGCCATCGGCGGAAACGAACGCCAGTTTCCAAAAACCCTTGCCCCCATCCGCAAGCCACACGCCGTCAAACCAGCCCTTGTCGCCCTCCCGACCAATTCCCAGCAAGCCGCCTTCGTCGCCCAGCGTGTGATGGAACTCCTCGACGAGGGCATCCCGCTCGAGCAAATGGCCGTGCTCTACCGGGCGCACTACCACTCGATGGAAGTGCAGTTGGAATTCACCAAGCGCGGCATTCCCTTTTCGATCACCAGTGGACTCCGGTTTTTCGAGCAAGCCCACATCAAGGATGTCGCCGCGTTTCTCAAATTCACCGTCAACCCGCGCGATGAAATGTCCTTCAAGCGCATCGTGCGACTTCTCCCCGGGATCGGCAACAAGACGGCTGAAACCCTTTGGGAGCGGACCCAAACACTCCTTGCCGGCTCCACCGACTTCGCCCGACTCGCCGAAGCCAAAGTCCCCTCCAAGGCCGCAAAGGAATGGTCGCAACTTGTTCTCACCCTCGCCGACCTCGTGCCACAAGGCGCCCCGCTCGGTCCCGCGGCCATGATCGAATGCGTCCTCTTCGCGATCTACGACGATTACATGAAGGGCAAATTCCCGAACTACGATGCCCGCCGCGAGGATTTGCAGACTCTCCAAACTTTCGCCGGCCAGTTTGAATCCGCCTCGGATTTTCTTTCTCAACTCGCCCTCCTCGGTGGTCTCGAAACGGCCGACGCCTTCGCGGGGGCGGCTGAGACCGAGAAGATCACCCTCTCCACCCTCCATCAGGCGAAAGGCCTCGAGTGGCGTGTGGTTTTCCTGATCTGGCTGGCTGACGGGATGTTTCCCAGCAGCCGCAGCCTCGAAGACCCCGCCGGCCTCGAGGAGGAGCGCCGCCTGTTCTATGTGGGCGTCACCCGCTGCATGGATGAACTCTACCTCAGCTACCCCGAAATGCGTCTTGGCGCGGGCTATGGCGAAATTTTTCAGACTCCCTCGCGCTTTCTCCGGGAGATTCCAGAGGAACTTCTCGAAGTGTGGGATGTGTCACCCACCCCTTCCGCAAAATGGGGTGGCGACCCGCTCCCGATGGACGACGAGCCGTTTTGATACCGAAAACCGCTGTTCCCGGTAGCAGAACACGAAACGTGTTCCGATAACTCCGTTTCCAGATTGATCGCCCCAAGCAAAAAGCGAACTCGCCTTTTGAAAGCCTCGATGGATACCTTCCCGCCGTGAGCCAATCCTGTCCCGTGCGCGTTCGTGCGAAGTTTTTTTTCGAGGGAGATAAAAAGTTTTTCATCAAGGGCGTGACCTACGGCCCCTTCGCTCCCGACTCCGAGGGCGAGCATTTCGGAAATCCAGAGAAAGCCCGCGCCGATTTTGAATTGATGCGCGAGGCCGGCGTGAACCTCGTCCGGATTTACTATGTCCCACCCCGGTGGTTTCTCGATCTCTGCCAGGAATTCGGCATCCGGGCCCTGATTTCCATTCCCTGGGCGGAACACCTCGAATTCCTCAACAACCGAAAAATCCGCCAAGCGGCCAAGGCCGCCGTCCGCGATGGGGTCACGAAAAATGCCGGTCACCCTGCCGTTTTTGGATACCTCGTGGGTAACGAAATTCCAACCCACATGGTCCGCTGGCTCGGTGCTCGTGAAGTCACGGAATTCGTCGAGCAATTGATCACCATCGGCCGCCAAGCCGATCCCAAGGCCCTTTTTTCCTACGCGAGCTACCCCCCGACCGAATACCTCCTCCCGCAGAACAGCGACTTCGTCACTTTCAATGTCTACCTCCACCGCCAGGAGGATTTTGACCGCTACCTCGCCCGCCTCCAAAACCTCGCCGACGACAAGCCTCTCATTCTCGGCGAATTCGGCATGGATACCATCCGCCACCCCGAAGAGGAGCAGGCCGAAATGCTCCGCTGGCACATCGAAAGCGTCGTCCGTGGCGGCTTGGCGGGAACGATTGTTTACGCGTGGACCGATGAGTGGTTCCGCGGGGGACAGGAAATTCTCGACTGGTCGTTCGGCCTCGTCCGGCGCGACCGCAGCAAGAAACCAGCTTTTGAAACGGTGAAACAACTTTTCTCTGGGGATGGTCCGATGACCTCCCGGGTGAAGTTACCCTCCTACCCGAAGGCCTCCGTCATCGTTTGCTCCTACAATGGAGCCAAGACCCTCGACCGCTGCCTCGCTTCCCTCAAGGACATCCATTACCCCAACTATGAAGTCATCCTCGTCGATGATGGATCGACCGATGAGACGCCCGAAATCGCCGCGCGCCATTCCTGGGTGCGCACTATCCGCCAGGAAAACAAAGGTCTGAGTTTCGCTCGAAATGTCGGCGCCCACGCGTCCACGGGCGAAGTGATTGTTTACACAGACAGCGACTGCATGGCCGATCCCGATTGGCTCTATTATCTCATCGGCACTCTGCTCAGCGGCAACTTCGCCGGCGTGGGCGGCCCGAACATTTCTCCTCCGGCGGAAAACTGGGTGCAGGCTTGTGTGTCGGCAGCTCCCGGCGGGCCAAGCCATGTCCTACTCACCGATGTCGTGGCCGAGCACATCCCTGGCTGCAACATGGCATTCCACCGTTGGGCGTTCGATCAAGTCGGCGGGTTCGACCACGAATACCGCAAGGCCGGTGACGATGTGGACTTCTGCTGGCGCCTTCAACAAAGCGGAGGCGTGATCGCATTCAGCCCCGCCGCGATTGTTTGGCACTACCGCCGCTTCACGCTGAAAGCCTTTCGAAAACAGCAAGAGGGCTACGGAGAAGCCGAATCCATGCTGCGATTCCAACACCTGATCTTTTTCGGCCCCACCGGCACCGCCAAATGGAAAGGCCAAATCTACGGCGCACCGCGCTTCACCTGGCTCGTCAACAAGCCCGTCATCTACCACGGCGTCTTCGGCGAAGGGCTCTTCCAATCCATCTACCCCACCCCGCAATCCGATGTCGCCGCCTACCTCAGCAGCATCGAATGGGTCGCTCTCACGCTTTTCATTTTGCTGTGCTCGATCCCGATTCCCATCCTGCGAATCGTTCCCTACTTAATGTTCGGCGGCACCCTCCTCGTGGCTCTCTCCTACATGATCCACGCCCGTCTCGAGGCCAAGCACGACACGATTCCTGCTCGCTTGCTCGTGGCATTTCTCGCTCTCGCCCAGCCTCTCGTTCGCGGATGGGCCCGGTATTTCACCTGGCTCAAATTCAAGCGCACCCCGACCTCCGTCATTGCCAGCCGCGAGAAGGATTTTCAACGCACCCGGGGAAGCATCACCAACATCCGCTTCTGGAGTGAAAATGGACACGGCCGCGAGGCTTTGCTGAAGGAAACCGTCGCCGCCCTCGAGCACGAGGGCTGGAACTACTCGATCGATACTGGTTGGAAAAACTGGGATATCCAAATCTACGGGAGCTTTTGGTGGGGCATCCAGCTTCGCTCCGTCACCGAATACCACGGCGGCCCGAAATGCCTCACCCGTGTGCACCTTCGCAACAAAATGGTAGCCACCACGCTGCTCGTGAATGCCATCATCATCTGCGCTCTGGCCTACCAGCAACTCACACTCGCCACCCCCACTTGGTGGCCATGGGTTCCGTATGCAGTCTTTGTCGTATTCCTTACCCACCGCGCCCGCCGCCTCAAACGCCGCGTGGCCGATCTCGTGGAGGCCTCCGCCAATCGCTGTGGTCTGACCCGGATCTCGAAAAAAATCTAACACCTCGAGATGTCCGGATCCGTTAGCGACTACCAATACGATCTCCCCCCGGAACTCATCGCCAACCGCCCCGCCCTCCGGCGCGACGACTCGCGCATGATGGTCATCCACCGCAAAACGGGAGTGATCGAACACCAAACTTTCCGCGACTTTCCAAGTCACCTTCTTGAAGGCGATTTGGTGACGCTGAACAACTCGCGGGTCATCAAAGCCCGACTCCTCGCCGAGCCTCTGGGCATCGAGGTTTTCCTCCTCGAAAATCTCGGGGACTCGCGCTGGAAATGCCTCTGCAAACCCGGCCGCAAACTTCGCGTCGGCACCCGTATTCCGATTGCGGGAACTTCCGCCGAGGTTTTGGAAATCCTCCCCGGCGGCGAACGCATCATGAGATTCGACTCGCCCCCCGATCTCGAGACCCACGGTCACATGCCACTGCCCCCCTACTTCAAGCGCGCTGCCGACTCGGCCGATGATGAACGCTACCAGACCGTCTATGCCAACTCCCCCGGCTCCGTGGCCGCACCCACAGCAGGCCTGCATTTCACTCCCGAAATCCTCGCCACGATTCCCCACACATTTCTCACCCTGCATGTTGGCGCCGGCACCTTTCTCCCCGTCAAAACCGACCGCCTCGAGGACCACGAAATGCACGAGGAATCCTACTCCATGCCTCCCGAGACCGCCCTCTCCCTCCAGAGCGCCCGTCGTATCGTCGCCGTCGGCACCACCGTCACCCGCGTGCTGGAATCCCAGCCCCCCGGGCCCATCCAGCCGTGTTCCGGCACGACCCGCATTTTCATTCATCCTCCCTACCAGTTCCAACACACCGGCGCGCTCCTCACCAATTTCCACCTCCCCGGATCCACCCTTCTGATGCTCGTGAGCGCTTTCGCCGGACGGGAACTCATCCAGACCGCCTACGCCGAAGCCGTCCGCGAGCGATACCGTTTCTTCTCCTACGGCGACTGCATGTTCCTCACCGACTGACCTCCCTCACAAGACTCTCGCAACCCCACCAGCATGGTCCCACGCCTCGCGAGGAGGGACACGCTTGTCGATTCTGGTGAGGCTCGCGCAAACACGCCGGCCCGGCCCTGACAAGCAGGGCCCTCCTGAAAAAAACTACCCCACCAAACCCTCGGACCATCTCGCAGGAACCCCATTCGCCACCCCCAGCAACGAGCCCACCACCGCCCCGCGATGGCAATTGTCGCCACCCACATTCGCATTCGCGATGATGCCCCCGGAGAAGTCCCCCGCATATTTCCAAGCCAGATAAAGTGACGCAGGAAAAGCATCCTGGATGTAACATGCCGGACTCAAAATTCGCCCCACCACCACGCCATCCTCCTCCGTGATCCACTTTGTAATTTTTTTAGCAGAAATAGAGTCGCTGGCGTGCTCAAGAATCGCATCCCTCAAGGGACTGCCCGCCGCCAATGCAGCATGAATTCTTGCCAGGCAGATCGCCGCCCGGATCACATCGCGGTTTTTGTGCGTGAGCGACACATGGGTCTCGACCAACTCAATCAACCCAGGATGCCCAGCACCCACCGCCGAAATCAAAGCCGGCACCTGCGCCAATCCCCCGATGTGGACATCATCCACGCCGCAGGCCCCCGGCTTTTTTCCCCGCGCCAGATTGGTGAAAAACCCGCGGTGATATTCCTCCAAATAGGTGTCGCGATGCTTTCCCGGCGTCAGCATGAAATCGATGTAGTGATCCAACCAAACCGCTGGATCATATTTCCCGGCCTCCCGCACCATCCGGAACAACTCCAACGCCAACTGAAAATTCAGCGTGTTTTCCCCCGCCGCGAGGAACTGGTGATAATGAACGCCACGCTGTCCCCAGTATTGAGCCTGCTCACGGAGGATATTCCCCCGCTCGTTCAACGGCACATAGCTCGACCTCCACAAAATGCTATCCGCGTGAGGCGACTTCGGAGCCAGATACCGATCCACAAACCCATAGTCCCGCACCAAAGCCGAGCGATCATAATACCAATGCACCGGCATCGAAACCGCATCCGCCGCCAGCGCCCCCAACAACCCATCCGGAAAATTCGCATTCATGTCGTCCATTCCATACGACCACCACCTCATCGCCGCGCACATTTTTTCCACCACCCGCAACTTGCCGATTGACTCCAATGAAATTCTTCCCTTTAATACTCACCCTTTCCTAAAAGCAGCCGTAGCTCAATTGGATAGAGCATCTGACTACGGATCAGAAGGTTGAAAGTTCGAGTCTTTCCGGCTGCACCACTCTCCCCCAGCGGTTTATCCAAGAAAAATCATTTCGCCGTTTTTCGTGTTTGGCAATTTTATGCCACTTTTCCGCTCCAGCATCACCGTGCTTGAAAGCCGCTATTCCGACGATTCGCTTTGCGCAACGCCTGACGAATAGCATCCAGCGTGGGGGCGGTGAAGCGGTCGACCGGCCCCTCCATCTCGTAGTATTGTATGGCCTGCAATCCTTGCACATTGGCGTAGCTCTGCTCGCGCGGCGGCCGGCAATCGTGACGAGAAACCAGTTGATGTTTCGGGGGCAGGGAGAGGTGGAGGCGAAGAATGGCCGGCGCAATCCGAAAGAACCACGCCAAGGTCGGCAGAAAAAAATCCAGCCTGTCGGGATATTGCCTCTTCATTGGCAGGAAGTAGGAATATAGGCAGGGGATTGATGAATACTTTTACTGAATTCGCTCTACTGACCACTTTGCAGGAAACTCTGGTGGAAAAGCAGATTTTGCGTCCCACGGAAATTCAAGCGCGGGCGATCCCGGCGCTTCTCGGCGGGCGCTCGATCGTGGGTATCGCAGAGACCGGGAGCGGAAAGACGCTGGCTTATGCATTGCCCGCAATGCACCACATCAAAAGTCTCGAAATCGCTGGGGATGCGATTAGGCTTTCTGCACGGCCGAGGGCGCTCGTGGTTGTTCCAACACGGGAACTCGGTGAGCAGGTGACGAAAGCCTTCAAGCCATTCACGCACACGACGCGTCTCCGCGTTCGATCGGTGCTTGGCGGCACCACCACGGAAGTGGCAAAGCGAGGGCTGGCCGGGGCCTTTGAGATTCTCGTGGCAACGCCTGGACGGCTTGTGCAAATGCTCGAGAGGCGGCTTGTGGATTTGGACGATGTGCGAATGCTGATCCTCGACGAAGCCGACCAGATGCTGGATCACGGGTTCCTGCCCGATGTCACAAAAATCATCCAGGCTTCTCCGCAAAAGCGTCAACTCGCCTTGTTCTCGGCGACCGTCTCGCCAGCGGTGGAAAAACTCATTGCCGATTTATTTTCTGGAGCCGAAGTGATTCGGAGCGCGGGGAGCCATCGAGTCGTCCCGACACTCACGACCTTGCAGCAGCTCGTCATTGATGGTCAGCGCTTCCCGCTGCTGGAGCGGTTGCTCAAAAAGAAAGTGGAGGGCGGAACGATCCTGTTCACGAACACGAGAGAGCAATGCGACAAGCTCGCCGCCCAACTCGCCGCCGCGAACATCGCTTGTGTGATTTATCGTGGTGAAATGGATAAAGTGGAGCGCCGGCAGAACCTGAAACTCTTCCGCGAGGGGACCGTGGATTTGCTCGTTTCGACCGATCTGGCCTCGCGCGGGCTGGATGTCGATCATGTCGGGCGAGTGATCAACTATCACTTGCCGCAGCAGATGGAAAATTACCTGCATCGGGTCGGACGCACCGCCCGCGCGGGCCGGCCTGGGCTCGTGGTCAACTTCGTCACCGAGCGCGATGCCCCACTCGTGAGCCAACTGGAAAGCGTCCGAGCCCTGACAACATCTCAAAACCACCCGCCACGCCGCAGCCCCTCCAGGCTCCAGCCGCTCCGAAACCGAATACGTCGGCGTTAATTTCACCCGTCTTCCGTCAAGAAATAGACTGCTCCTCAGGGAGCCGTCTCAGCCCCGACGGAAAGGCCCATGCAGCCAAGAAAATTCGCGGAACTCGGCAAGCCAATTCAAAGGTTAGGGAACAAAAAAATGGTGCGCGATGCAGGGTTCGAACCTGCGACTTCTTGCGTGTGAAGCAAGCGCTCTACCACTGAGCTAATCGCGCAAAATCATGATTTACAATTTGAAACAGATTAAAAATTGAATCTGAATATCTAACGCCGCCTTCAATAAGAAGCCAGTTTCAATCGTTCACTAGGGAGAGATTAATAATCTTTGCTTCAGAGAGAGAGCAAGCAGATTCGCCTGCTCCGTGGTGTTGCATTCCAGCGTGCGGTCAAAGCTGGTCGCATTTTGGCGTTCGTTTCACTCCCAGAGCAGGTGCTTGGAGAGCATTTTTTCGCCGTCGAAGTGGAAGTAGCCTCGGAAAGTGCCGCCTGCGATGACGCCGGGGAGCCAGTGGATGTCGTCGGCCCACATTTCGTCGTAGGGGATGCTGTCTAATGGGGTCCAGATCGGGAGCGCTTCATCGGTTTCGATGAGGTCGCCGGTGAATTCGTGGGCGACAAAAACGGCGCAGTGAAGGCTGTAGCCGTCGGCGAATTGGAAGTGGAGTTCGCCTCGGCTTTGGACATTCCGCGGAGTCAGGCCGACTTCTTCGGAGGTTTCGCGCACGGCGCATTCGTGGGGTTCCTCGCCAGGCTCGATGCGGCCGCCGGGGCCGTTGATTTTTCCCGCTCCGAGCCCGCGCTTTTTTCGGATGAGCAGAATTTGCCCTTCCTGAATCAGAAAACAAAGGGTGGCTCGCTCGCGGGGTTCCCAGGTTTTCCAGTAGTCATCCATGCCGGAGGACGCGGGATCAGGGGAGCATTCCGATCAGGAGTTGGGGGTAGACGCCGAGGATGAGAATGAGCATTGCGAGGATGAAGATGGCCACCGAGGAGGTTTTGGTGATGGCAACGGGGCCGGCATCCTCTGGAGCGGGCTGCCAATACATGGCGCGGATGACTTTGAAGTAGTAGTAGAAGCCGCTGGCGACGGTCACGATGCCCGCGAGAACGAGGAGGTAGAGCCCTTGATTCATGGCGGCTTCGAAGATGAAAAACTTCCCGAAGAACCCGACCGTGAACGGCACACCGGCGAGGGAGGCGGCGGCGATGAGCATGGCGAGCGCGAGGCCGGGAGAGCGGCGGGCGAGGCCGTTGAAATGGGCGATGTCATCCCCCCCGGAGGCTTTCGTGACAGGCACCAAAATCAGGAAGGCGAGGAAGGTCATGAGCAAATACCCGGAGAGGTAAAAGACCACGGCGCCTCCGGCGAAGGCGTCACCGATCGCGGCGAGGCCCATGAGGAGGTAGCCGGCATGGGCGATGCTGGAGTATCCGAGGAGGCGCTTGAAATTTGTCTGAGGAATGGCGGCGAGGTTGCCGAAGACCAGGGTCAGCAGGGCAAGAAGGACGAGCGCGAGGAACAACTTGTTTTGGAAAGAGGGAACGGTGAAGAACGGCTCGAGGACTCGGATCAGCACGAGGAAGCCAGCGGCTTTGGATGCCACGGCGAGGTAGGCGGTGACGGGCGTGGGCGCGCCTTGATACACATCGGGCACCCAGAATTGGAACGGCACGGCGGCGATTTTGAATCCGAGAGCGACGAGGACGAGCGCGAGGCCAAAGAGGATGGCGGGATGGTTCGCGACGGGAATGAGGGGTAGGACCTCACGGATGGCGACGAGGTTTGTTTGGCCAGTGGCTCCAAAAAACCAGGTGATTCCGTAAACCAAGAAGCCGGTCGAGAGCGCGCCGAGGATGAGGTATTTCGTGCCTGCTTCGAGGCTGGACATGCTCCGGCGGAGGTAGGCGACTTGGATGTAGAACGAGATCGTAACGAGCTCGAGCGCGCAGAAAATCATGATGAAGTCGGTGGCCGAAACCATCCACATGAGCCCCGCACAGGTGAAGACGGGCAGGATAAAAAACTCGCCGGAGCCGGCGCCGGGCCGCTCGGCGGGAACCAGACGCTGAACGATCGGCAAGTAGTCCACCGACATCACCAGCACCAAAATCGTGGAGATGAGGACGAAGCGTTTGAAGAACAGAGAAAGGCCATCCACCACATAGAAACCCGACACCTCAAAGCTGTTGGAGTTTGGGCCGATGAAAAATGTGCCAATGAAAACTGCGGCGAGGCCGCCGATGGCCCACCAGGCGAGGGTGGATTTTTCCTTCGCGAGACCGAATGCCTCGGCCATGAGCAGAAAAATTCCCAGGACGACGACGCTGACTTCCAGAAAAACGGGATCGATCATGGCTGAAGCAGGGCGGGAGTGACGAGGTTCACGAGAAGTTGCGGGAAGAATCCGTAGAAGAGCATGACGCCGATGAGAAGCACGACGGCCACGCGGGGCAGACCAGCGAGGTCAGGCAGACGCGACCAGCGTTCGGGCAATGGGCCCATGAAAATCTTGCGGTAAGCGCGGAGCATGTAGATCGCGGAAATGACGATGCCCCAGACGGCGCAGATGGTGACGATTTGGATCGAGTTGAATCGAAAAACCTCGGCGGCGGCTGCGGTTTGACCACGCATTTCGGTGGGTTGTCCGACGAAGGCTCCAAAGAAAACCATCAACTCCGAGGCGAACCCGATGAAGCCGGGAAGTCCGACTGAGGCCATCGCGGCGAAGCCGAAGGCAAGGCCAAGGCGTGGCGTGGCGCGGGCGATGCCGCCGAGTTCCGAAAATTCCAACGTGCCGGTGCGCTCGCGAATTTCCCCGCAGAGGGCGAACAAGAGGGCAACAGTCAACCCATGACTGAGAAGCATGAGGGAGGCACCGGTGAGACTCACGACATTGAGCGCGGCGAAGCCGAGGAAAATGTAACCCATGTGCATGACGCTCGAGTAGCCGAGCATGGTGTCGAGCTTGCGCTGGGCGATCGTCACATACCCGACATAGAGGATGTTGCCGACGATCAGGACGAGCAGCAGAGGGAGCAGGGCTTGGATCGACTCGGGGAAGACGGGGGCGCAGATCCGGATGAGACCGTAGAGGCCGAATTTTTTGAGGACGCCGGCGTGGAGCATCGCTGCCGGGGCGGGCGCGCTGGCGTAGGCTTGGGGCGCCCAGGTGTGGAAAGGAAAGAGCGAGACGAGGGTTCCAAATCCGAAGAGCAGGAGGAGATAGACAATCGGGTTGTCAGGAATCAGGCCGGTCTCGGCGAGTTGGATGATGTGGCGAAGGTCGAAACTGCGGTCGCCGAGGGGCTGGAGGAGGTAAAGCCCGATCAGGCCGAGAAGGAGAACGAAGCTGCCGGTCGCAAGGTAAATGGTGGCTTTCCACGCGGCGGCTTGGCGGTCCCCGGAGCCCCAGATGCCGATCAACAGGAAGGTCGGGATGAGCGCGAGCTCGTGGAACATGTAGAAAAGAAACACATCCACGGAGGCGAAGGCGCCAATGACGCCCGCCGAAATCATGAGAAGGCTGATGTAGAACCAGCGGTCGTTTTCCACCGGAGGACGGGCCACCGCAACGGCGGCCAGTGTGACGGCGGTGGAGAGGAAAAGCATAACGAAGCTGAGACCATCCGCACCGAGGATGAAATTGATCCCGAGTTGGGGAACGACCGGGAAGCTGGAAACAAATTGGAAGCCGGCCTCGGAGGGGCGGAATTTCGTGGCCAACACGAGCAACAGGATCAAATTCGAGGCCGATGCGAAGAGCGAGACGGTGCGGGATTTTCCACCCAGCATCACGAGAACGGCTGCGACCAGCGGAATGAGGATGAGAAAAAGTAACGGGCTGACGGTGCTCATTTGGAAAGCATGATGTAGAGGAGGCCGACAACGCCCGCGCCGAAGAAGAAGGCGTAGGCTTGGATGCTGCCGATTTGCAGGAACCGCAGGGCGAAGCCGCAGGCCCAAGTGAGCTTGCTCGGAACTTGAACGATGACGAGGTCAACCACCCAGCGGTCGGCCCAGGAGAGAACGATCGAGCCACCACCTTGGATTTTGTTCACGAACCAGAAATAGACATCGTCAATGTAAAGGCGGTTGGCGAAAAGCGGGATCGATACCGGGTCCTTCTCGGCCTTGAAGTAAAGCAGGGCCGCGAGGCCGGCGCCGCCGAAGAACATCGCGTAGAGGAAGGGGTGCAGGAGGTGCGGCACAGCGTGGGCGTCAGGATGAGAGAGGGTGAAGAAATGCTCTTGGATCATCGGCAAGCCGGCGAAAAGGGCCGGGACGGCGAGGATCAGCATCGGCACCAGCATCGAGACGGGTTGTTCGTGGGCGTGCTCCGCGTGCTCGCTGCGGGCTTTGCCGAAGAAGACGACGAAAAACTCGCGGAAGATATAAAAGGCGGTGAGGCCGGCGGCGGCGGCGGCGAGCCAGCCGAGGAACGGAATCTTCAAGACAGCCCACTCGATGATAAGATCTTTACTGAAGTAGCCGCTGGTGAAGGGGCAACCGGAAAGCGCAAGCATGCCGGCGATGAAGCAAATCATCGTGACGGGAGTTTTTTTGCGGAGCCCACCCATGTGCCACATGTCGGTCTCGTGGTGCATGGCGATCATCACGGAACCCGCCGCGAGGAAGAGGAGGCACTTGAAGCAGGCGTGGGTGAAAAGATGAAACATCGCCTCGCTGGAGGTCGGCGCGACCCCGATGCCGAGAACCATGTAGCCGAGCTGGGAAATGGTGGAATAGGCGAGGATGCGCTTGATGTCATTCTGCTGCGTGGCCATGAGGGCTGCACAGAAACAGGTAATTCCGCCGACCCAAGCAATGATCTCGCGGGCGTCGGGAACAACTTCTAGGATCGGGAAAATGCGGGCGAGCATGTAAACACCAGCCGCGACCATCGTGGCGGCGTGGAGGAGCGAAGAAACGGGCGTTGGGCCTTCCATGGAATTTGGAAGCCATACATGGAGTGGCATTTGAGCTGACTTTCCAACCGTTCCCATGAAGACCAAAACACAGGCGACCGTGAGATACACCGGCGCGCCTTCGAAGCCTGGAATCGCTGAGAGGAGTCCGGAGAAAGCCACCGTGCCAGTCGCCGACCAAAGCAGGAGGATGCCGAGCATGAAGCCGAAATCGCCGATGCGGTTGACGATGAAGGCTTGCTTGCCGGCATCAGCCGCGGAGTCCTTCGAGTAATAATGCCCGATGAGGATGTAGGAACTCACGCCGACGAGTTCCCAGAAGATGAACATCATCACGAAATTGTCCGCGAGGACGATTCCGAGCATGGAGAAGAGGAACAGAGAAAGGCCGGCGAAGAACCGCGTGTAGCCTTCCTCGTCGCGCATGTAGCCGGTGGAGTAGATAAAGACGAGCGTGGAGATTGTCGTCACCACGAGGAGCATGACCTTGCTCAGGTGGTCCAGCGTGATGCCGATCGTGATCGTGAGTTCCGGGCCGAAATTCAGCCACTCCAGGGACAGTTGCGGCGCGACTTCGGTTTGGCGGAACAGCCACCAGCTCAGGAAGCAACCTGTTGCCGCCGAGAGGATCGCGAGGCCGGCGCTCAGGGTTTTGGAGAACCTCCCAATGAGGAAAATCAGGACCGCTGCGGCGAGCGGAGAAAAGAGAATGATCCAAGGCGCGGTTTGAGTGCTCATCAAAACTTCAGCGTGTTGAGGTCCTCGACATGAGTGGTCTGCTTGGCGCGGAAGAGCGCCACGATAATGGCTAGGCCTACAGCCACCTCCGCCGCGGCCACGGTGATGATGAAAAACACCAGCACTTGGGCATTGTAGTTTGGCAACCCATTCGGCAGGAGATTAAACCGCGAAAAGGCAACCAAGGAAAGGTTGGCAGCGTTGAGCATCAACTCAAGGCCCATGAAAATGATCAGAATGTTGCGGCGCAGAAGCACCCCGGCCAGGCCGAGAGAGAAAAGCAGTCCGCTGACGAGGAGATAATGCGCTAGCGTAGGCATGAATTTCGGAAAAAAACCGCGTCTGCGGTCACTTGAGCTCCTTTCGGCTCAGGAGAACGACCCCCACCGTGGCAACGAGCAGAAGGACGCCGATGATTTGGAATGGGAGGTTGAAATCGCGGAACAGCGTGAAGCCCACCCCGGCGACATCATTGAAGGAAGGGTCGGAAAGCTCCGGCTTGGTTTGATGAAGAGCGGACCAACCGGCGATGACTTGGGAGATTGCGGCCATGAATCCGCCTACAACCAATCCCCCACCCAGCCAAGCGGACGGGCGGACTTTGCGGTGTTTTTCGGCCCGGAGGTCGAGGAGCATGATGATGAAAAGAAATAACACCATGACAGCGCCGGCGTAGACTAGCACTTGAACGACGGCGATGAAGAAGGCGTCGAGCGTCACAAACACCGCCGCGAGGGCGACAAAGGTCATCACCAGGCTCATCGCGGAAGAAACGGGGTTCCGTAGGAAAACCACGCCCAAAGCGAAGGCCAGCATGAGAATCGAGAAAATCCAGAAGAGAGCGAGTTGCATGGGCGAGGTCGAAAGAGGCTTCTACTTTTTATCGTTCCACTTGTTGACGAGGCCCTTCATCTCACCGCCCAACTCCCGGAGCTTATGAATGTCGTGGACCATTTCCGCGCGGGTGAGCCCGGTGATCGAGTAGTCCTTGCGGAGGTAGATCGCTTGCTCCGGGCAGACTTCTTCGCAGAGGCCGCAATAAATGCAGCGAATCATATCAATATCGAAAGACTTCGGGCGTTTCTCGACTTTTCCCCAACGCTCATCGGCTGGAATTTCCTCGGGGTGAATCGTGATGGCGCGAGGCGGGCAAATGAATTCGCAAAGTTGGCAACCCACACACTTGTCGCGGCCCTCTTCGTTACTCACGAGCGTCGGCGCGCCACGATACCATGCTGGCAATTGGGCGTCCCACTTCTGCTCGGGATATTGCATGGTCACCTTCGTTTGGCCGGTGATCTGGCGAAAGATGTGTTTCAGCGTGATCAGCAACCCACCGATAATTGAAGGAAGATAGATTTTCTCAGCCAGATTAAGGCGCGGACGCGTGACGGTGATGGCCATTAAAGTGCGTGGTTTCTAGCAAGGTTCTTTGAGCGTGGCAACGCCTGACTCAACTTTTTTGGCGAAGCCTGGCCTGCTCGGCGATTTCCGGCTCAAAGAGCGCCTGCTTGAGCCGCGCCGCCGCCGGAGCGGGGACGAATTTTTCCACATCGCCGCCGAAAAGCGCGACCTCTTTGACGATGCGCGAGCTGAGATAAGTGTAGTCCTCTTTCGGCGTGAGATAGACCGTTTCCAAGCGCGGCTCGAGCTTACGATTCATGAGCGCCATTTGGAATTCGAACTCGAAATCCGAGACCGCCCGGAGGCCGCGGATCACGGTGAAAACTTCCTGCTCGCGGGCGAAATCCACGAGCAGACCGTGCAGGGGTAGAATTTCGATAGCAGGGTTGTCTCCGAGCGAGTCGCGGAGCATTTGCATGCGGACATCCACACTGAACAGCGGCCCTTTCGCTTTGCTGGCAGCGACGGCCACGATCACGGATGAAAAAATCTGCGTCGAGCGCCTGATCACATCGAGGTGACCGAGGTGCACAGGATCGAAACTGCCGGGGTAAATCGCACGGTTTTCCTTCATGGGAGAATTCCTCTTTCACCGGATGCCGGGCGGTTTGGAAAGAGGAATCGTCCCGGCGGCTATTCGACCGTCACGCTCTTGGCGAGGTTTCGCGGCTTATCCACATCGCACCCCAATTCGACGCCGATGTGGTAGGCGAGCAATTGGAGTGGCAGGACGGTTAGGATCGGCGTGAGGAAATCCTCACACGCCGGCACGAGCACGACATCGTCGCAGAGGTCGGCCAGGACATCGTCGCCTTGCGTTCCCACCGCGATCACCGGGCCGTTGCGAGCTTTCACCTCTTCGATGTTGCTGAGGTTTTTTTCGAACAACTCATCACGCGGCGCGATGAAAATGCTCGGAGTGGACTCATTGACGAGGGCGATGACGCCGTGCTTCAGCTCCGCACTCGGATGGGCACAGGTGGAGATATAACTAATCTCTTTGAGCTTCAGAGCGCCCTCCAGCGCGACGGGAAAATTCGCCTGTCGGCCGAGGAAGAGGAAACTCTCGGAGGCCGCATATTTTTTGGCAATGCGACGCACGACCTCATCCACCTCCAGCGTCTCCGCCACGAGATCCGGAAGCTTTTCCAGGGCGCTGAGGATTTTTTTTCCTTCGGTGTGTCGCAAATCCCGCATTCGCCCGAGCATCAGGCCGAGCATCGTGAGCACGAGCACCTGCGAGGTGAAGGATTTCGTGGCGGCGACTCCGACCTCCTGCCCGGCGCGCAGATCGATCCCGCCATCGCTTTCCCGGCTGATCGTGCTGAAGGGATTGTTGCAAATGCCGAAGGTCGGCGCGCCCCGGCGCTTGATCTCTCGCATAGCCGCGAGCGTGTCGGCTGTCTCCCCGCTTTGACTCAACGCAAAGACCGCAGTGCCCATTTCGAGCGGAGAATTTCGATAGCGGAATTCGCTGGCGATCTCGCACTCCACCGGCACGCGGGAGAGGAATTCGATGATATATTCGCCGGCGAGCGCCGCGTTGAACGAGGTGCCGCAGCCGGTGAAGATCAAAGTCTCCCACTGCCGCAATTCCTCGGGTGACCGCTCGATGCCATGGAAACACGCCGTGCCCTGATCGGCGATCAACCGCCCGCGCATCGCCTCGCGCAAACTCTCGGGCTGCTCGTGGATTTCCTTTTGCATGAAATGCTCGAACTTCCCCTTCGTTCCTGCCTTCGCCGCTTTCTCCATCGAGCGAACGACCACCGGCGCAGGGGCGCTGCCGTCGATGCCCGCCACCTCAAATTTCTTGCCATCGAGCCAGGCGATCTCGCCTTCGTTCAAATACACGAAATTCGACGCCCAGCCGGCGATGGCCGCCGGATCGCTAGCGAGAAATTGCCCGCCGTCGCCGAGCCCGAGGGCCAGCGGACTGCCTCGCCGCGCGGCGAGGAGAAAATCCCCCAAATCCTCGTGCAGAACGCCGATCGCGTAGGTTCCCCTCACCTGCTGCAAAGCCTCCCGCGCGGCCTCGACCAAACCATCGCGCGACTTGTCGCCATGGCCGTCGAACGCCTCGCCGATCAACCGCGAGATCACCTCGGTGTCGGTTTGCGAAGCGAAGACATGGCCGCGCGACTCGAGTTCGGTGCGGAGGTCCTTGTGGTTTTCAACGACTCCGTTGTGCACCAGCGCCAGCTTGCCGGAGGCGTCGCGGTGCGGGTGCGCGTTTTCCAGCGTCACCCCGCCGTGCGTCGCCCAGCGGGTGTGGCTGATGCCGCTCGTTCCCGAGACCGGATGGCTTTTGATTTCCTCGACGAGCGAGGAGACATGGCCCACGGCTTTTCGAATTTCGATTTTTCCATGATTCAGCACGGCAGCGCCGGCCGAATCGTAACCCCGGTATTCCAGACGACCGAGCCCCTCCAAGAGAAAGGGCACGGCGTCGGAATCCCCAACATACCCGACGATTCCACACATGATTAATTAAGTGTTCCATCGAGGGGGGTGAATTCGTAGCCCATCGCCTTCAGGCCTTCGACCGTCTCGCGCAGGAATTGTGGGTCCAGATACCAGTGGAAATAAAATCCGGCCCATCCATCGCGCACAACCTTGAGCGCTTTCGCACGCTGCAAGAGGTCGTTTGGCAGGCTCGGCGGCTGGATTTCATACCAGCCCCAGGGGTCGATGTAGCCGATCGTTTCCGGCATGCGCTTCACCCCATAGGTGTCGCGATAAATGAACGGCGAATTCAACTCACTGGCCTGCGTGACGCCCTGCGAATCCTTGAAAAACAGGATGCTGCGGTCGCAGGCAAACGGGTAAATGCTGGCAAACGCCTTGTAGCCCTCGGGTGTCGAGAGGTAGTGGGGCGTGAGCCAACCTGTCGGTGTGAACCCCGCGTTGAGCAGGATGTTTTTTCCACGGTTCACACGCTTCTTGGCATTCGCGATGGTGTTACCCGGCAGCGGGCCAACCAGCGTGAGAAAGCCAAACTCGTCGGCCGTCACCCGGTAGAACTCATAGTCGTCGCCGCTGACACCCGAGTAGGGATTCATCAGCCCGTCGATCTGGTGCGTCGTTCCATGCTGGAGCACCTGCCCGCCGAATGACGTCCAGCGCTTGATCTCCTTGGTAAAAGTGCTGTTTTTTGTGACACGCACCGTCTCGGCCACGCCATCGTTGTAGATGCCAGACCAATCGCGATATTCTGGAATCAAGCTGATCGTGAACGGCACATCAAGCGAGTCGAGCGTGTTGCCCAGTGTCTTGAGCGTCGGCAAATCATTGACAGCCGCCACATCCTCGATTCGGAAATACGCGCGGTGCTTCTCCTCGTGGAAAATGCCAAGCATGTCGTGGAGCAAATCCTGAAATGCCAGCGCCCGGCATTCAAAGCCGGTCGAGATCATTGGCATGTCGGCCACGACCCAGAAATTTCCGCTCTGCACGACATAGGGCCAGGATTTTCCTGCCTCATCGAGAGCCGTCGCATGGACCTTCACCTTGTTGGTGTCGAGGACTTCAAGCCGACTCAAGCCGAGATCAAACTGATCCTTCTTCAGCTCGGTTTCCTTGTAGACCACGGTCGGATGCTTGTCTCCCGAATAGGAGAGAAACCGTAACCCATAACGCGATTCGAAAGCCGGACTGTAGGAATAGTTGCTGAGATTCCAGGCGTAGCGCCAGAGATTCACCCCGAGCCAAACGAACGGCCGGGTATTGGCCTCAAGGTCTGTCTGAAAAACACCCGGCAAGGGCGTTTCGTTCCAGACTGACGCGAGGTAAAAAGTCGCATCGTGTCCTTGCAGATCTCCTGCGAGGTATTTCGAGAATGGCTTTCGAACCACCCGGGCCTCGAAGTGCCCGAGTAGATTCTGAAGTTTCGCCGAGTAGATTTCGCCGAGCCAGCCGTATTGGCCCTCGTTGTCGTAAAGAACGAGAACCGATGGCCCGGCCGGAACCGTGTCGATGCCCTCCGCAGGTGGTGTGATCAGCAGGAATGCCGCCAGAACCAATGCGGTCAGGCAACCGCATTGAATCCAAACAGTCGGACTCCATCGTTTTTGAGTTGGTGCGTGTGTATTCATGTTTTTTTTCCCTCTGCCCCCAATGTGGAGCAGAGGGTAACCGGGCGCGATGGGGAGAACGCCCGACACGATCACAGGAGCTAAAGCGGGAGCAGGGTCTGCACCGCGTTATCGATCACGCCCGAAGAGATCGCGTAGCGGGTGAGGCTGGCGGTCTCGTGGATGTGGAGTTTGTCCATCAGGTTCTGGCGATGCTTTTCCACCGTCTTGATGCTGATCCCCAAATCCCCGGCGATTTGCTTGTTGGCGTAGCCTTCGGCGATGAGTTGAAGCACCTCGATCTCGCGGCTCGTCAGCTTCACAGCGGGACGCGAGCCGTTTCCGATCGGCGTCTCGGCACCGATCTTCCGCATGCGGTGGGAAATCGAGGGACTGAAAAATTTGCGACCTCCAACCACCTCTTGAATCGCGTGCAAGACGAGGTTGGAGGGCGAATCCTTCAGCAGGTAGGCATCGAAATCCCCGAGCATCGTTTGGTTGATGAAGCTGTCATTTCCAAAGGCGCTCAAAAGCACGACACGCACGCCGGGAGCGGACTGGCGGATTTGGCGGGCCGCTTCCAAGCCGTTCATCCGAGGCATGCCGATATCCATCAGCATCACATCGGGCCGCTCGGCAATGGCCATCTCCACGGCCTTCCGGCCATTGTCCGCCTCGCCCACCACACGGATCGAGTCCTCGGCATCGAGCATGTTTCGCAGGGCCTCGCGGATGAAGGTGTGGTCATCCACGATGCCGATTGAGACTTGCTTGGAGGCAGGTGATTTAGAAGAGGCGGCAGGTTTTATCCGCAAGGCCGAAGGCTTACCGGGTTTCACCGGACGGAGTTTTTGAGTGGGCCGCTTGGAGAGTTTGATTTTGGTCATGTTTTTATATTTTAGGTTTTTTGGGTTGGGTTGAAAATCGTCGGCGCCCACTGCCGCGTGGTAGGTAGAAACCCCACCAGAAGAGCGGGCGACCGACTATTCGGCTGGGGAAATTTGCTTGGCCTCGTTGGCTTTTTGGACACGAGCGACTGATGCGTTTCGCTCCATTGCGGCCAGCGTGCGGCCCTCGCTGCGGACCTTGCTGTTGACGGTTTTCCCGGCGTTCGTTCGGGCTCGATCTTCGCGAGAGATGTGGATACGCGGGCTAGGTTGGATGCCGGAGTTTTTGGTTTTGGTTTTCATGAGTTGGATGCTTGAGCGCCGATAGACTCCAAAATCCACCCACCCACCGCCACGGGGTGAAGACCCCGAAGACGAGCCTCCAAAAATCGCGTTGAGTCGAAGCAACTATGAATCATCCCATGCTCGCTAAATTCTCCATCAGCTACACCGTTTTCCCAGACCACAACAAACGCCTGGATACCCACTACACCGACGATCCCGTCGAAGCGGAAATGTTCATTTCGCAGCTGCTCAAAACCGGCGCGCGGATTTTTGACATCAAGCACAACGGCGCGGATCTCGAATCGATCGCCTACGACCGCATGATCCGGATCGCATCCGAACGCCTCGCCGGGCGCTTGATCGGAGCTTCACTGAAAATCGACTACGCCGAGGTGCGGCACCGTTTCGGCCTCGCCGTTTAAAAAAATCAACGCCCGTCGATCAGGTCGCGGTTCTTGTAAAGATAGGTCAGCCCGGACCAAGTCGAGAGCGTGACCATGATTGGCACAAAAATGTGCGTGCCCGCCCACCACGCGCTTTCAAACCAGGCGGGGTGGGCGAACTCTTTCCACGCGAGAAGGAGCAGGAAGTAAAGAATCGTGCCCATTTGCCAGGAGGTCTTGTGTTTTCCCAGCGTGTCAGCGGGCAACACGATCCCTTTCGAGGCCGCGAGCGACCGTAGGCCAGTAATCAGAAATTCCCGGGAAATGATGAGCGTCACGGCCCAAACGGGAATCGCCTCGTGCGCGACAAGGCAAATGAAAGCGGCGGCGGTGAGAATCTTGTCGGCCAGCGGATCCATGAGCTTTCCGAAATCCGTGACGAGTTGGTGACGCCGGGCAATCTCGCCATCGAGCCAATCGGTGAATGTGGCGAGCAAGAACAACCCGAATGCCACGCTGAATCCGTAGGGAAAATCCACCGAGAAACAGACGACAAAAAGCGCCGCGAACCCCAGCCTCGCCAGCGTCAGGCGGTTTGGAAGATTCATGCGAAGGTGGCTGACGACGTGCGGGCCGGGATAAAACCCATCACAAATCCCCGGCAACGGCTGATTGCCGGGAGGCGTGCGCGTGCGCCACGGCGATGTATTTTTCCGCGCTCTGGCGGAGCGAAAGTAATTCCTCGGGGGTCAATTCGCGAACGACTTTGGCCGGTGACCCGATCACCAGCGAGCGCGGCGGGATTTTCGTGCGTTGGGTCACGAGGGCCTTGGCCCCGATGAGGCATTCATCGCCGATCTCGGCCCCGTCGAGCACCGTGGCTCCCATTCCCACCAGACAGAGGTCGCCAATCCGGCAGGCATGAATAATCGCCGCGTGGCCGATCGTGCAATTCGCCCCGATCACAGCTGGCATATCGTCGGCCAGGTGGACGATGGCTCCGTCCTGCACATTGGTCCCCTCCCCGATCACAATCGATTCGATATCTCCACGGAGCACAGCTCCATAGAAAACACTCGAGTTTCGGCCCAACCGCACATCCCCGACCAGAGTCGCATTCGAGGCAACAAACGCCGCGAGAGAGGTTTTGGGTTGCCGTCCGAGAAATTTATTAAGGCGCTCTTCGATCGTCACTAGCCGGGAAGGGATTTGGAGGATGAAAAAACTAGATTTTTTTGCGTTTCGCCTCGGCGATCAATTGAGCTTCCGCGTCGATCCAGTCGGTCGAGGGATCACCGGGCCAACCCATCGTCTGGCGGCGCTCACCAATATAATAGGCGCGGGTGGCGATCTGATCCTGTGTGATCACAGGAGTTGGTGCAGGTGCGGGGGGCTTCGCAAACTTGACTGGAGCGGCCTTAGCCTTGGCGGGAGATTTTGTTACAGTTTTGGGAGACTTCTTGGCCGCCGGAGCGACTGTCTTCTTGGCTTTGACCTCCTTGGTCTTGGACTCTGCTTTGCTTTTTTTGGCTGGCATAGTGCGTGATTAGTGGAACTCCCCGCCGGGATTTGCAAAATAAATCTTCAAAAAAATCCGACCGGAATTAGTTTTTGGCTGTGACTGCTTTCCTGATTCGCTGGTTGGTAACGACCATCGCCGTATTCGCCGCCGAAAAACTCATTCCCGGCATTCATTGCAACAGCGCCGGTGCACTCCTTGGGGCCTCGCTCCTTCTGGGAATCGTCAATGCCTTCGTTCGGCCAATTCTGCTCCTGCTCAGCATTCCTTTTATCATCGTGACGATGGGCCTTTTCATTTTGGTGGTGAATGCCCTGATGCTGATGCTTGTGGCCCAGATCGTCCCTTCGTTTTCGGTGGATGGCTTCTGGAATGCGTTTTTCGGATCCATTGTGATCAGCCTCGTGAGCTGGATTTTAAGTTCCTTCTTCCGCACGAGTGACGGGAAGATCCACACCATCACCCATCACCCCTCGATCAAAAAAGCGGACGCCCGCGTGATCGAATGAGGCTCTTCGGACCCGGGGCCGGGCATGTGAAAATCTGCGGCATCACCCGCGAGGACGACGCCCTCGATTGCGTGGAAGCCGGCACCGATGCGCTGGGCTTCAATTTTTTTCCCGGCTCCTCGCGCCACATCCCGCTGGAATCGCTCGAGTGGATTCGGGGCTTGAATGGCTTGGTGGACCGCGTGGCGGTCGTCGTCAATCCCGAGCCCGAGTTGCTCGACACGCTCTGGCGCTCGGGGTGCTTCGAGATGATCCAATTCCACGGCGATGAATCCCCCACCCAATGTGCGATGTCGGGAGTGACGAACTGGATGAAGGCCATCCGCGTGCGTGACGACGAATCCCTCGCCGAAGCCAACCGCTTTTCGACCCCTCACATCCTCCTCGATTCCTGGTCGCCTGCGGCCTACGGGGGAACAGGAAAAATAGCCGATTGGAAAATGATCGGCGCGTTTGTTGCGGAACATCCCGAGCACCGCTTCGTGCTCGCCGGAGGCTTGAATCCCGACAATGTCGCCGAGGCAATTCGCATCGCTCGACCCGCCGCCGTGGATGTCGCGGGAGGCGTGGAGGAATCGCCCGGCAAGAAAGACCCCGCCAAGGTCCGCGCGTTCCTCCAAGCCGTCCGCGCGGCGATTTGAATCAAATCCCGCTGGCCCTTGCCCCATTCGCGGATTAGATAATCCGCTCCTCGAAAACCATGGCTCGATCCAAACTCCTCATCGCTTGTCCCGAGACCAATGCGGACCTGCTTTATCTCGGCGGGTTCCGTGCTCCCGATGCCTTCGCGTATCTTGAGACGGCAGGCAAAAAACACATCCTGCTCAGCGATCTCGAAATCGATCGGGGCCGCGCCGAGGCGAAAGTCGATTCCGTCGAAGCCTTCTCCGAATTTTCCAAACTCGCCGAAAAAGCCCCCGGCAAAACGCCCTCCTACGCGAAAGTCATCGCGACTTGGCTCGTCTCGAAAAATATCCGTGAGGTCAAAGTCCCCACAGATTTTCCCTTCGGCCATGCCCGCGATCTGAAAAAAGCCGGCATCGATGTGAAGCCCGTTCGCGACCCGTTTGTGCCAGAACGCGAAATCAAATCCCGACCCGAGGTGCATGCTTTGGAAAATGCCATCCGCATCTCGGAGATCGGCATGACCCGTGGCATCGAAGTCCTCCGCGCCTCGAAGATTCTCAAAGACGGCGCGCTGTCTTTCAACGGCACTCACCTGACCTCCGAACTCCTCCGCATCGAAATGGAAACCGCCGTGGTCCGCGCTGGCGGCGAGGCCCGGGGCGACACGATCGTTGCCGGCGGCCAACAGGCTTGCGATCCCCACCACCGCGGATCGGGTCAGCTTTTTGCCAACCAACTCATCATCCTCGACATCTTCCCGCGCGACATCCGCTCGTGCTTCCACGGCGACATCACCCGCACGGTCGTTCGCGGCCGCGCCAGCGAGGAGCAGCGCCGACTGTGGAATACCTGTTTAGAAGGCCAAAAACTCGCACTCGATGCGATCAAGCCCGGCGTCGAGGGCCGCATCATCCACAACATGGTAAAAAAATTCTTCGCCGACCAAGGCTATCCGACCGAGATCAAAAACGGCCGCTGGCAGGGATTTTTCCACGGCACCGGCCACGGCCTCGGCCTGGAAGTCCACGAGTCGCCGAGGTTCTCCGAAGCCATTTTCCAGCCCGGCCAAATCCTCACCGTGGAGCCTGGAATCTACATGCCCGGCCTCGGCGGCGTGCGCCACGAAGATGTCGTGCTCATCACAAAAACTGGCGCCAAGCTCCTGACCCGACTTCCCAAACCTTTCGAAATATGAGTATCGCCCAGCGCGAAATCGCGCGACGCCGGACCTTCGCCATCATCTCACACCCCGACGCCGGTAAAACCACCCTCACCGAAAAATTCTTACTCTATGGCGGGGCCGTTCAACTCGCCGGCAGCGTGACCTCCCGCAAAAACCAGCGCGCCACCACGAGCGATTGGATGGAACTCGAAAAACAGCGCGGCATCTCGGTTAGCTCGACAGTTCTGCAATTCGACTACAACGGCTGTGTGGTCAATCTCCTCGACACCCCGGGCCACAAGGATTTCTCGGAGGATACCTACCGCGTGCTCACCGCCGTGGATGCCGCTGTGATGGTGGTGGACGCCGGCAAAGGCATCGAGTCGCAGACGCGAAAACTCTTCGAGGTTTGCCGTAAGCGCGGCGTGCCGATCTTCACTTTCATGAACAAGCTCGACCGCCCGGCCCGCCCGGCTCTCGAGCTTTTGGATGAACTCGAATCCGTCCTCGGCATCCACGCGATCCCGATGAATTGGCCGCTCGGCGACGGGCCCGAATTTCGAGGCGTGTTCGATCGCGAGCAGAAGGCAGTCCACCTTTTCGAGCGAACCCCCGGCGGCACCTACCGCGCCCCGGTTTCTGTCGCGGGAATCGATGACGCCACCGTGAGCCAGGCGCTCGCGCCGGATGTCCACAAAAGGGTCCGTGACGAACTCGAACTCCTCGAAGGCGCAGGCGCGGAATTTGATTTCGACGCCGTCCGCGCCGGCAAGGCCACGCCCGTTTTTTTCGGGAGCGCCGCGAACAATTTCGGCGTTCAGCTCCTGCTCGACAACTTCCTCCGCCTCGCTCCCCCACCCGCTCCGCGCCAAAGCGGCGAGCAGGAAATCGAGCCGGCTTCGGAAAAATTCTCGGGCTTCGTTTTCAAGATCCAGGCGAACATGAACCCCAAGCACCGCGACCGCGTTTCCTTCATTCGCATCGTCTCGGGCTGCTTCCGCCGCGACATGAATGCCCACCATGTCCGCCTCGGCAAACCCGTGCGCCTTGGAAATTCCCAGCGCCTCTTCGCGCAGGAACGCGAGACCGTGGATGAAGCCTGGGCCGGCGATGTGGTCGGCATCGTGGGGAATTACGATTTCTTGATCGGTGACACCGTGAGCGAGGATTCCACGATTCGCTATGAAGAAACGCCTCGCTTTGCGCCCGAGTGTTTCGCCTACCTGCGGAATTCGAGCACGGCGAAATTCAAACGCTTCCGCGAAGGCCTCGACCAACTCCTCAAAGAAGGCGTCGCCCAGCAATTCGAGCTTCCCGATTCTGTGCAGCGCGTGCCGCTCCTCGGCGCCGTCGGCCCCCTGCAATTCGAAGTCATGCAATACCGGCTCGAGACCGAATACAGCGCCGATTGCCGCGTGGAGACCGCCCCGTGGCAATTCGCCCGCTGGCCGCTGGTCGATGGTGCCCCGCTGACCGAGCGTCCCGAATTGCTCCTGCCCAGCGGCTGCGTGATGGCCAAGGATGCCTCCGGATTTTGGGTCGTTCTTCTTCCGAGTTCCTGGACGATTGGCTATCTCGAGGAAAAAAATCCCGCGCATTCTTTCGGGGCGGAGCCCCCCTCGCCGCCACGGACCACTTGAGCGAGGGACGAAAAACAAGCTTTGAGGTTGCCTAAAAAAAGCTCTCTGGTATTAACCACGGCTCCGCTTTCGGAACCGTTCCATTTTGGCCACCCCTCTGCCAATCTTGGAAGCTCCCAATGGGCCGAATACCGGGATACCGACACCACGACATGCCTTTGACCACACTTTTTGCAGCAGTTCTGACTTTGGATGCGCCGACGATTTTTCCGAAAGGCGATGGCAGCGGATCCTTTGTCGACTGGCTCTCAAACTCGATCTTCGTCAGCGCTTTTGTCTCCCTCCTGATCATCTGGTTCGCTCGCAAAGCCACCCGTCAACTCTCCGTCGTGCCCGGTCCGGCGCAGAACTTTTTCGAGGCTCTCGTGCAAGGCCTCTACGACACGATCGAGGGGATCGTCGGCCACCACATGGTCGCGCGGGTTTTTTCCCTGCTCGCCACGCTCTTCATTTTCATCATCGTCTCAAACTGGTTCGCCCTCCTGCCTGGCGTCGGCTCGATCGGCTGGGGACAAGACACGGCCCAAGGCTTTGAAGTCACCACCCCGATCCTCCGTCCCACCACAGCAGACCTTAACATGACCCTCGCGATGGCGACGGTGTTCATGGTGTTCTGGCTCTACTGGTCACTCAGCGAAGTGGGCGTGAAGAATTTCTTAAACCACCTCTTCGGCGTAAAGGGCGGGCTCACCGGCATGATGGCCGTTATTTTGATTCCAGTATTTCTCTTCGTCGGCGTCATCGAAGTCGTCTCGATCGCCTTCCGCCCTGTCTCGCTCTCACTCCGGCTGTTCGGCAATGTCTTCGCCGGCGAGAACCTCCTCTCCACCATGATCACGCTGGGAAAAAACCTCGGCCTGCCCGAGTGGGTGGCCTACCCGATGTCGATCATCGTTCCGGTTCCTTTCTACGGCCTCGAGCTTTTGGTCGGCCTACTGCAAGCGGCCGTCTTCATGCTCCTTTGCGCCGTCTATATTCAACTCTCCACCTCGCACGACGAGGAGGAGCACTAAAACACTTTCGTCTCCGGGACCGTGGCAAGACTGCGGGCGGCGACGGGAAAAACAACACACACCATAAAATGATACCACAACTCATCGCAGAAGCCGCCGCGACAGCAGGCGGAATTACGGGCAGCTTCACCCTCGCCATCGCGGGTGCCGGCGCCGCCCTCGGCATCGGAATGATCGGCGCAAAGGCCGTCGAAGCCGTTGGCCGCAATCCAGGTGCATCCGGCAAGGTGCTCACCCTGAGCATCATCGGCATGGCCCTCTCCGAAGCTATCGCGATTTACGCGCTCATCCTCGCCTTCGGAGGACGCTAAAAATCCACCGCCGGGACCGCGCGGCCAACCCGCCGGTCCCGGTTCCCCGGCTTTCCGCAGCAAACCTCATTCGATTTTCATGGACACAGTCATCCAACTTTTTAGTCAGTTCGGCGTCACCTGGCCGAAATTCCTCGCTCAGGTCATCCTTTTCCTCACCGTTTACATCATTCTGAAGAAATTCGCCTTCGGACCGATCATCGCCATTTTTGAAGAGCGCCGCAAAACCATCGAGGAAGGCCAAGCCAACGCCGAGAAGATCAAGAAGCAACTCGCCGATTCCGAACTCCGCTGCCAGGAAATCCTCCGCAAGGCCAACGCCGATGCCCAGCGCATTATTGAAGAAGGCCGTGCCAGCAGCGACGCCTCCTCCCAAAAACACATTCAGCAAGCCATCAAGGACGCCGAAGGCATCATCGAGAAGGCCAATGAAAATGTGGAACTCGAGCGCGCCCGCATGGTTGCCGAGGTGAAGAAGGAAATGGTCAACCTCGTTGTGGACACCACATCTGCCGTTGTCGGCAAGATTCTCACCGAATCCGACCAGCAACGCCTCGCGGCCGAAACCACCAAGCAGCTCGCCGCCTGATTCCACAATGAAACTCAGCCGGGAAGCCCGCCGCCAAACCAAGGAACTCTTCGAACTCGCCATGGTCGATGGCCGTCTCGATGCCGACCGCATCCGCCGCATCGCCACGGAAATCACCGACCGCAAGCCCCGCTTCTATGTGCAGATGCTAAAATTCCTCACACGCCTCGCGCGGTTGGAATCAGCCAGGCACCACGCCGTGGTCGAAAGCGCAACCCCGCTCGCTGATTCCATCCGCGCCGAAATCACTTCCAGCCTCATCGCCCGCTTTGGCGAAATCACTGCCGAATTTCATTCCAACCCGGAACTCATCGGCGGCCTCCGCGTCCGCCTCGGTAGCAATGTCTGGGACGGCAGCATCCAATCCCGCCTCGAATCCCTCAAACAATCCTGAATCCCAACTTTCCAAAAACCATGAGCAACATCGTCCTCGAACTCGAAGAGAAAATCAGCGCCGTTAAAAACCATTCAGCCCGCCAGACCAATGTCGGCACCGTCCGCGAAATCGGCGACGGCATCGCCCGCGTCGAAGGCCTCAGCGCCGTGAAGCTGAATGAAATGATCGAATTTCCCGATGGCGTCATGGGTCTCGCCCTCAACCTCGAGGAAACCGAGGTTGGCGTCATCGTTCTCGGCGACTACACCAAGATCAGCGAGGGCTCCGAGGCCAAAACCACCGGCAAACTCCTCTCCGTGCCCGTCGGCAAGGGTCTCCTCGGCCGCGTCGTGGACGCCCTCGGCCGCCCGATCGATGGCAAGGGCCCGATCCCGCACGACACCACCTACCCCGTTGAAAAAATCGCCCCTGGCATCATCAAGCGCCGCCCGGTGAGCCAACCGGTCCAGACCGGCATCATGAGTGTGGACGCCATGATTCCCGTCGGCCGCGGCCAGCGCGAACTCATCATCGGCGACCGCGCAACCGGAAAGACGACCATCGCGATCGACACGATTATCAACCAAGCGAAAATTAACCGCGCCGCCGAGGAAAGTGGCGACCCGAATTTCCGCCCCCTCTATTCCATCTATGTCGGCATCGGCCAGAAAAACGCCAATATCGCCCGAGTCGTCTCGACCCTGGAAGCCAGCGACGCCCTGAAATACACTATCATCGTCGCCGCCACGGCCTCCGACACCGCTGCCGACCAATACATCGCCCCGTTCGCCGGTGCTGCGATGGGCGAATGGTTCATGGATCATGGGATGGACGCCCTCATCGTATTCGACGATCTCACCAAACACGCGAACGCCTACCGCCAGATTTCCCTCCTCCTCAAGCGCCCCTCGGGCCGTGAGGCGTATCCCGGCGATGTGTTTTATCTCCACAGCCGCCTCCTCGAGCGCTCTGCCCGACTCGCCGAAGATTGCGGCAATGGCTCACTCACCGCGCTCCCGATCATCGAGACCCAGGCAGGCGATGTCTCAGCCTACATCCCGACGAATGTCATCTCGATCACCGACGGTCAGATTTACCTCGAAACCGATCTTTTCTACCAAGGCATCCGTCCCGCCATCTCGGTCGGTCTCTCGGTTTCCCGCGTGGGATCCGCCGCCCAAATCAAGGCCATGAAGCAAGTCGCCGGTAAAATCAAAGGCGACCTCGCCCAATACCGCGAACTCGCCGCCTTCGCTCAGTTCGGCTCCGACCTCGACGCCAAAACCAAAGGCACTCTCGACCGCGGCGCCCGCATCGTCGAACTCTTCAAGCAGCCCCAATACAACCCGATCCCGGTGCAAACCCAAGCAGTCATCCTTTGGTCCATGCAGAAGGGTTTCTTCGACACCATCCCCGTCGATAAAATCAAAACCGTGCAAAGCAAACTCGTCGAATTCATGGAGACCCGGAAGTCCACCATCCTCGACAAAGTTTCCGCCAAACGGCAATTCGACGAAGAGGTCGAGAAGGAACTCAAGGCCGCCCTCGAGGAGTTCAAGTCCTTCAACACGCTGTAAAAAATGGCGAACCTCCGCGACATCCGCCGACGCATCAAGTCGGTCAAAAACACCGCCCAAATCACGAAGGCCATGCAAATGGTCGCGGCCTCGAAGATGCGCAAGGCCCAGCAAGCCGCCCTCGCCGGACGCGACTACGCCTTGCTGCTCAACCGCGTGATCGTTTCGCTCCGCGACGCCATCGACTCGACTTCCCACCCCCTCCTCGAACAACGGGCCGGCGGCAAGGAACTCGTCGTTTTGATGACCACGGACAAGGGACTGTGCGGCGCGCTGAACACCAATGTGCTCCGCGAGGCCGCCAGCTACGATCCAGCGAAAACGCTTTTCGTCAGCATTGGCCGAAAGGGCACCCAATTCCTCGCCCGCTTGAAGCGCCAAATGATCGCCGACTTTCCGCTTCAGGAGCGCCCGACTTTTCCCAAGTGCAAGCAGATCTCGAAATTCTGTATCGAGAAATTCCTCGATCACACGGTCGACAAAGTCACGCTCCTCTACCCACGCTTCGTCAATACTCTCACGCAGACTCCCACCGCCTTCCCGATCCTGCCACTCACCAGCATCGACGAGATCGGCATTAAGACCGATTACGAAGCGCTCCCGCCGATCGAAGGCGGCATGGAATTCGAGCCCTCGCCGAATGCCGTGCTGGAGTCCATCCTGCCCGCCTACATCCATTACCTGGTTTTCCAGACCCAACTCGGCTCCCGCGCTTCCGAACACAGCGCCCGGATGGTCGCCATGAAAAGCGCCACTGACAACGCCAAGAGCTTGGTCAAAGACCTCACGCTGGAATACAACAAGGCCCGCCAAGCCGGCATCACCAACGAGATTCTGGAAATCGCCACCGCTCAACTGGCTCTCAGCTAGGCGGGCACGACCGTGCTCCAACTCACCGTCCTCGCCTCCGGCAGTTCGGGAAACTCCCTGCTCGTTCGTGGAGAGTCCACAGCCCTGCTGGTCGATGCCGGGATCAGCGCGCGGCAACTCGAGACCCAAATCCTCGCTCTAGGCATCACGCCCCAAAATCTCGCCGGTATCCTGCTCACCCACGAGCACGGCGACCACACCCGAGGGCTCAAAGTTTTCTGCTCCAAGCACCATATCCCCGTTTTCACCAATCCCCTCACCGCCGACAGCCTCCGCAAATCCGCGATCGACACCGAGTGGCGCCTCTTCAACAGCGGATCAGCCTTTGAAATCGCCGAACTCCGCATCCAACCCTTCTCCGTCCCCCACGACGCCGCTGACCCCGTAGGATTCGTCATCTCCTCCGCCAATTCCTCCCTCGGCATCCTCACGGACCTCGGCTACGCCACGCGCCAAATCATCCACGCCGTCCAAGGCGTCAACGCCCTCGTGATCGAAACCAACCACGACGAAGCCCTCCTCCAAAACGACACCAAGCGACCCTGGTCGGTCAAACAACGCATCCTCTCCCGCCACGGCCACCTCTCCAACCAAGCCGCCGCCAAGCTCGTCGCCGAAATCGCCACCGAAAACCTCCGCCACATCCTCCTGGCCCACCTCAGCGAGGACTGCAACACCCCCTCTCTCGCCAGCGAAGCCATCCGCCAAAACCTCCCTGCGACTCTCCCAACTCACCCCGAAATCCACTGCCCCGGCCACCCTCCCCATCCCCTCCCCCATTCAATCCAGATTTAGTATTTTTGGGGAAATCCGCCGCGGTAGGGTATGTCGTGAAACGCCATTTGATGTTCATGTGAATATACCAACAAGGAAATGCACGCTTGGATTTTGAGTGCGCCAAACAACTCTGACGCGATACAAATCGGGCGCGGTGATCGGGCACGAATCATATCTGTAAGGAGAGCAAGAGAGAATGAAGAAGCCATCTACAATGACAGCACAAGAATTTGAACAGCGATTTGATGATGGGGAAGATATCACTCCATTTATCGACAAATCTTCGATCCGCCGCCCTGGAGTCGAACCTCGTCGCGTGAATGTGGATTTTCCAGAGTGGATGATCGAGAAGCTGGATTGGCAATCCCGGTTAATCGGCGTGAGTCGGCAGGCGCTTGTCAAACTCTGGGTCTCCGAACGAATTCAGAAAGAGCAACAGATTCAAAAAAACCTGGAGCCAAGTGCAACGGCCTAGCGGCGGCTTATCCCTGCCCGTCTGCTTTTATTCGCGGAATTCGATGCCGGATCTTGAGCGGAGAGCGGCTTTGATGCGGTCCGTCGCGGCGTTCACTTCGTCCGCTGTCAGCGTGCGCTCGGGGCTGCGGAAGGACAGTGAGACGGCGAGGGATTTTTTGTCAGCGGGGATTTTTTCGCCCTTGGGGTCGGTGAAAAGATCAAAAAGACCGATTGATTGAAGGAGTGGTTCCTTGAGGGATTCGATAGCGGCGCGGACTTCGCCGTAGGGCAGCGAGAGAGGCGCGGTGAAGGCAATGTCGCGGACCGAGCCAGGAAATTTGGCGAGCGGGGAGGTCGTGCGATCCCTGGAAACCAGAGTGCGCCATGTGGCGAGGTCGAACTCCGCGGCGAGGACGGGGGCGTTGGCGCCCAGTTGGCGGGTCACGCCGGGGTGGAGTTGACCGAGGAGGCCGATTTTTTTGCCGTGCAGGAAAACCTCGGCGGCGGCTCCAAAGGGGCTGGGCGGGCTGGGAAGAGGATTTGTTTCGACGCCCCCGAGGTCGCGGACGGCTCCAAGGAGATCGAAGACATCCCACGAACGGGTCTCGACACCGCGCCAATCGGCGGAAAAACGGTCGCCGGTGACCACGAGAGCCATTCGGGGGAATTCCCCTGCCGGGGTGAACACGCGACCGACCTCGAACAGCGGGATCGATTTCGCGCCTTGGTCGAGATTGCGGACCACGGCGGCGAACAAGCCTGGGAGGAGGCTGTTGCGAAGTTGGGACTGGTCGTCGCCGAAGGGATTTTTGAGCGCGACGGATTCTCCAAAATCGGCGGCATCGGCATTCGAGACGAGGGTGCTCGTGCGGGCCTCATGGAAACCCATGCCCGCGAGACGGCGGCGGAGGTCCATCGCAAAATCGTAGGCCAGATCCGCATCGGAACTGCCGGCGAAGAGGCCTTCGGCGCGGGAGGGAATTTTTTCAATTCCGACAACACGGGCGACTTCCTCGATGAGATCGGCCTCACGAAGGATTTCACGACGATATCCGGGGATTTCCCATTCACTACCTCCGGAGTGGATTAATCCCACGCGGACAAGGGCCGCGTCGATTTCAGCATCGGAAATTTCCAAGCCGAGGACCGATCGCACGCGGTCGTGGCGGAGGGAAATTTTGGTGCGAGGAGGGAGTTCCCCCGCGACCTCGAGGATTTCCGAGGCAGTGCCGCCCGTGAGTTGCAGGATGAGTTCGACGGCGCGGGCGGAGGCGTTTGCGACGCCCTCGGGATCGACGCCTCGCTCGAAGCGGTAACTGGAATCACTGAAAAGACCCAGCGAGCGCGAGGCGCGACGAACGCGCGAGGGTTCGAAAAATGCGCTTTCGAGAAGAATGTCGGTGGTTGTTTCGGTGACTCCACTCCCCTCGCCTCCCATCACGCCCGCCAGAGCGACTGGGCCATTGTTGTCGGCGATGACGAGGGATCCGGCGGGGAGTTTGTATTCCTTTCCGTCGAGAGCGTGGAAATTTTCGCCTTCTGCAGCCGCACGAACGCGGATGTCGCCCGAGATTTTGGCGGCGTCGAACGCGTGGAGCGGTTGGCCGAGTTCGAAAAGAACATAGTTCGTAATATCGACCACATTATTGATCGAACGCAGGCCGACGACGGCAAGGCGGTCGACGAGCCATTGCGGGCTTGGAGCGACTTTGACTCCCGAGATTTTGCGGAGGGTGTAGATAGTGGCTTTGTCGGCGGGGTCCGATAACAGGCGGGACGCCTGTTCTACATGGGCAGGGAGCGGAGGGATGGGGTTTTTAACCGGCGAGCCGGTGAAGACCGCGATTTCGCGGGCGACGCCGAGGTGGCTGAGCCAGTCGGCGCGGTTTGGAGTGATCTCGAGTTCGAGAATGGTTTCGGTCGGGAAAATCTCCGTGAGCGGAGTTCCGACAACGGACTCGGGAGGCAGAATCAAAAGGCCTTGCGCGTCCTCGGCGAGGCGGAGTTCCTTCGCGCTGCACATCATGCCCTCGCTCTCGACACCGCGGAGCTTGCCGGGCTTGATTTTGAAATCGCCGGGAAGAACAGCGCCGGGTAGCGCAAGTGGAACCTTGTCGCCGACCTTGTAGTTTTTTGCGCCGCAAACGATCTGGCGCGGATGCTCGGAGCCGTCGTTCACCTTGCAAACGCTGAGCCGGTCGGCGTTCGGGTGCTGGACCGATTCGAGGATTTCGGCAACGACAACTTTGTCGATCGCGACACCGCGCTCATGGATCGCAGCAACCTCAAGCCCCGCGCGGCGGAGGAGGGTTTCCAAATCGGACGCCGGAAGTTGGCAGTCCACAAAATCACGGAGCCAGTTGAGCGAGATTTTCACGGGTCAGAATTGTTTGAGGAAGCGGAGGTCGTTTTCCACGAGCATGCGGATGTCGGGAATGCGAGAGAGGTTCATGGCAAGGCGCTCGAGGCCGAAGCCGAACGCGAAGCCGGAGACTTTTTCAGGATCGTAGGCGCGGTCGCCGCGTTTCTTGCAAATTTCCTCAAAGACGGCGGGATCGACCATGCCGCAGCCAGCGAGTTCCATCCACTCCCCGCCCAGTGCGGCGGCGCGGATGTCGATCTCGTAGCTTGGTTCGGTGAACGGGAAAAAATGCGGGCGAAATTGAATCTCGGTGCCGGCGCCGAAAAGCTCGCGGAAGAAAAACTCCAGCGTGCCCTTGAGATCGGCGAGCGACACGCGCTCGGCGACATAGAGCCCCTCCATTTGGGTGAACTGCGCGAGGTGCGTGGCATCGACTTCGTCACGGCGATAGGCCGATCCGGGCGCGATAATGCGAACGGGTGGCGGCGTGTTTTCCATCACGCGGATCTGAACACTCGAAGTGTGCGAGCGCAGGAGACGGCCGTCGGGAAGATAAAAAGTATCCTGCTCGTTGCGGGCGGGATGGTCGGGCGGGGTGTTCAGCGCATCGAAACAATGCCACTCGGTCTCGATGTCGGGACCGTCGGCTATGGCAAATCCCATGCGGCGGAAACAACGCACGGCGCGGTCCATCAACTGCGTGAGCGGATGAAGCGTGCCCGGTGTCGGAAAAGTGCCGGGCAGCGTGAGGTCCAGCGAGGCGAAGGCAGCCGAGTCAGCGGCTTCGAGAAGGCGTTTTTGCGATTCCTCCAAAGCGCCAGTCACCACAGCACGAAGGTCATTCAGGATTTTTCCGAATTTCGGGCGGTCTTCCTTCGGGACATTGCGCATTCCCTCGCTGAGGGCCGTGATCGCGCCGCTTTTGCCGAGGTATTTTAAACGGGCCACCTCAAGCGAAGCGGCGTCGGTCGCGGCAGCAATCTGCGCCAAAGCCTCGGCGCGAAGGGAGTCAACTTGCTGTTCCATGGGTTTTCAAAAATTTAACCACGGAGGAAACGGAGAGCACAGAGGAGGAAAGAATGCAGGCAGGCAAAGGGTTTTCTTCCATGCACGCAAACCCGAGACTACTTCGGGCGCGAAGGTTTTTTAAGCCTTCGTGCCCTCTGTGTCCTCTGTGGTCAATCCTCAGGCCGCTTTTTTCGCTTCGAGGGCGGTGCGAACCTTGGCGATGATCTCGGCGAAGGTCGGCTCGTCCTTGACGGCGATGTCGGAGAGAACCTTGCGGTCGAGGCCGATGTTCGCGGACTTGAGGCCCTCGATGAAACGGCTGTAGGTGAGCCCGGCGGCACGCACGGCGGCGTTGAGACGGGTGATCCACAGAGCGCGGAAATTGCGCTTGCGGGTCTTCCGGTCGCGGTAGGCCCAGTATTTTCCCTTCATCTGGGCATCTTTCGCGTAGCGGAAGAGTTTGGAACGGCGGCCACGGTATCCCTTGGACGCTGCGACGACGCGCTTACGACGGGCGCGGCTGGCTGGAGCATTGGTTGCTCTTGGCATGTTATCTAAACCCCGAGTTTCGGCGGGGCCTCCTTGGAGCGGTTGTTCGTTTGGTTGTGATCTCTGGACTCACCGGCTCCAGTATCCCCGAAAAAAATCAGGGCAGTCCAAGAGATCAAGTTTCAGCGCAAGTTTAGTGACTGAAAGGCAGGCAGGCCTTGATGCGATCCACGACGGTATCGTGAACCACGACCGACTTGGCCATGTGGCGTTTCTTCTTGGCGTTTTTGCTCGCCAGAAGGTGGCGCCGCGAGGCTTTGTTGCGAACAACTTTGCCTGTCGCGGTGACCTTGAAACGCTTGGCCACGGACTTGCGTGTTTTGCTTCGTGCTATGGATTTTGGCATTGGAAAAGGGTGCGGACCTTAGCAACTGCATCTTGGGTTGCAATGATGTTTTTCATCGAGGCGTGAATTTTTTTGAAAAAAACAGCGGGGTTTGCGCGCGGGCGGGCTTTTGTGATTGGATGCGGGAATATGAATCGTGTGGCTTATCTCGGACCGGAGGGAACTTTCTCCGGGATCCTCGCCCGGCGGCGTTTTGGCGCGAAAGCCGATCTCATGCCCTGCCCTGCGATTGACGGGGTTTTCGAGAGCGTTCTTTCCGGAGCGGCCCCGTTGGGATTGGTGCCGGTCGAAAATTCCTCGGGCGGCACGGTGCATGACACGATCGATCTTTTGATCCGGCATGCGGGGTCGATTTTCATCACTCAGGAACTCTCGCTCGACATTCGCATCGCCCTGCTCGGCCACCAAGGCGCGGCACCGAGGACGGTTTATTCCCACTTCACGCAAATCAAGCACCACAGCGAGTGGCTGAAAAAACACCACCCCGGCGCGCGATTGGTGCCGGTCACCAGCACGACGATGGCCGCTGAGAAGGCCGCTGCCTCGAAATCCGCCGCCGCCCTCGCCTCCCCCGGAGCCGCCAAAATTTACGGACTCGATGTGCTCGAAACCCCAGGCCGCGGGAGCGAAGTGAATGTCACAAATTTCTTCACGATTGCACGCCGACCCTGGCCCTCCGCCGACTCCGACCGCACTGCCTTCGTGGCGGCGTTGAAGAATACCTGCGGCAGCCTGCATGCGTTCCTCGGCCCCTTTGCGAGGCAGAAAGTGAGCCTCACTCGCATCGTATCGAGACCCGTTCCAGGGCAACCGCAGACCTATGTTTTCTACATCGAAATCGAGGGCAGCCCGACTTCCCCAAAAGTCCGCCGCGCCCTGGATCTGGCCGGGCGCCAGGCTCGCTCTCTCCAAAATCTCGGCAGTTTCCCGCTGGGGCGGAGATTTCGATCCTGACTTGTCAAACCAACAACCCTTTGCAAAAAACCACCATGCTTTCGATCTTACGCAAACTCTCCGCCAGCCTGATTCTCTCTCTTCTCGCCGCCTCTCCCTCCTTCGCGCAGGAAGCCACGATCACCGTTAAAAAAAGTGACGCCATCAATGTCGCCATGAAATCTTTCGGCGGACCCGATGGAGGGCTCGCGAGCAAGATCGTCGGGAATGACCTCGACCTCTCCGGAGTCTTCAGCATCGGCCTGCCTGAACGATCGACCTACTCCATCGGCGGAATGGCTGGCGGCGGTTCCCTGCAAGGCAGCGTGACCGATACTCGCGGGAGCGTCGTTCTTCAAAAGACATATTCCGGAAACATCCGCGAGTGCGCCCATCAATTTTCCGATGACATCGTGGAAACCCTCACGGGAGGAAAAGGGATCGCCACCTCGAAAATCGCCTTCGTCAGCAACCGTTCCGGCTCCAAGGAAATTTACATCGCGGATTATGACGGCGCGAATGCCGTTCAAGTCACCCGCGACGGCGCGATCAGTGTTGCTCCGGCAATTTCTCCGGACGGCCGACGAGTCGCCTACACCGGCTACCAGAGCGGCTATGCGGACATTTACCTGATCGACCTCGCCAGCGGAGCACGCTCCCGGATTCTGAAATTCCCAGGCACCAATTCCGGCGCGAGCTTTTCACCTGAAGGCAGCCGGATCGCCTGCACACTTAGCCGCGACGGAAATCCTGAGCTCTACATCGCCAGCGCGAATGGCGGCGGAGCGAACCGCCTCACTCGCACGAAAGGCGTGGAGTCCTCCCCGACCTGGTCGCCCAGCGGCTCGGAGATTATTTTTTCCTCCGATGATCGCGGCGGCCCACAACTTTTCCGCGTGAGCGCGGCCGGCGGATCGCCCCGATTGGTTTCGACCGGCTACAGCTATTGCACCGAGCCAAGTTGGTCTCCGGACGGATCGAAGGTGGCGTTCACTGCCCGCCAAGGGGGATTCAACATTGCTTTGGTGGACCTCGCCAGCGGCATGACTCGAATTCTCGCGCAGGGTCAGGATCCCGCCTTTGGCCCGAACTCACGCCATATTATCTACAGCGAAGGTTCCTCGCTCATCCTGCTCGACTCGGTCAAGGGCCGCCGCACGCCCATCGTCACCACGCTCGGCAAAGTCTCCGAGCCAAGTTGGTCTCGCTGATCCTCAGGAGAACCGCTCGCGACGGCGGTTATATTTCACCAAGCCAAACCCGGCGATCGCCCCGCCAAGGTGGGCCGCATTACCGATGTCGCCGAACCAGCCGGTCAGCATCAGAAACAGGGAAACGCCGGCCACGATGATGCCCAGCCACATGGCGCGCATGCGAACTGGAATCACAAAAAAGATCAGAGCCGTGACGGGCATTTGAGGATACATCGTCGAGAAGGCGGCGACCAATCCACACACCGAACCGGATGCTCCCACGACCATGGCCGGCCCGGGGCTGAGCGCGACCTGCAACAAGCCTCCCGCAATGCCGCAGAGGAGATAAAAAATCACAAATCGGCGCGCTCCGAAAATCCGCTCGAGGATATTTCCCGCAAACCAGAGGCCGAGCATGTTGACCAGAAGGTGGAAAAATCCGGCGTGAACGAATTGGTAGGTGACGAACTGCCAAATCATCCCCTTGGCAAGTCCTCGACCGCTCAGGCCGAAGACGCTGTCCGCGAAGTCAGCCAGCGCCGGCGAGACGCCCATAAGAACAAAAACGAGAACATTGATGGCGATCAGCGCCTTGACGGCGGTGATTTGAAGCCGGCGATTTCCTTGAAACACGCGGGGAATCTAGGGGCGGGTGGCGGCGTTGTCGATGCCCGGCCCGATTCCCACCGCGCTACGAACGCGGCGCATCACGCCATCTGCCACGGTCGCGGCTTTCTGCGCTCCATCCGCTAGAATTTTTTCGACATGGCCCGGGTCGGCCTCCAACTCGACGCGCTTGGCGCGGAAGGGCGCGAAATATTCCCACACCGCTCCGAAGAGGCGTTTTTTGAGGTCTCCGTAACCTGCGCCGCCGACACGAAAATCATTTTCCATGGCAAGGTGGTCCGCCTCGGAGGCCACGAGTTTGTGAAGAGCGAGGATCACCGAGCCCTCCATCGGCTTTGGCTCCTCGACCGGGGTGGAGTCGGTTTTGATGCCCATGATTTTTTTTCGGAGCACATTCTCCGGAGCGAAAAGATCGATCGTGTTGTGGTAGCTCTTGCTCATCTTCGCGCCATCGAGACCGGGAACGACAGCCGTTGATTCCTGGATCGCCGGTTCGGGAAGTTTAAAAATTGAGCCAAAGGTTTCATTCATCTTGATCGCGATGTCGCGGGTGACTTCGAGGTGCTGCTTTTGGTCGCGCCCGACGGGAACGATATCGCTGTCGTAAATCAGGATATCCGCAGCCATCAGCACCGGATAAGCAAAGAGGCCGTGCGAGGGAGCGATTCCACGAGAGGTCTTGTCCTTGAAAGAATGGCAACGCTCGAGCAGCCCCATAGGCGTCACGGTGCTGAGAATCCACGCCAACTCGGCAACCTGCGGCACATCGGACTGGCGAAAAAACACGGAGCGCGCCGGATCGAGTCCACAGGCGAGAAAATCGAGCGCCAGTTCGTGGACATTCACACGAAGCGCAGCGGCATTTTGAACGGTCGTCAGGGCGTGAAAATCGGCGATGAAATAATACGCCTCGCCCCGTTCCTGAAGCTCAATGGCAGGCTTCATCATACCAAAGTAGTTGCCAAGGTGCGGCGTGCCGGAGGGCTGGATGCCGGAAAGAATTCGCATCCGCGAGCAGTATCATTTTCCCCCGAGCAGGAACGAACTTTTTTCCTCAAGGCATGAACGCCGTGCCTTGCCGAGCCTGAATAGGATTGAACTCAGCAGGGGCGCCGGTATCGTCCCGAGCAATGAAAATCCGCGAAAGCCGTTCGCTGCAAACCTTGTTGGCGCTCCTCCTCGGGGCCGTATTCCTGGGCCCAGTCCGAGCGCAGGAAAGTTACATCATCTTCGACAACCAAACCGGGCAAATCCTTGAATCTGTAAAACCCAAGGAGAAACTCCAAGTCGCCAGCCTCACGAAGATCGCCACCTGCATGGTGGTCCTCGATTGGGCGAACCTCCAGAAAGTCGATCTTTCCATCGCCGTGCCGTTGACCAACGCTGCATTCTCGAATGGTGCGAGCAGTTCCGCCGGTCTCCAGCCCGGTGACTCTGTGAGCCTGCGCGACTTGATGTATTGTGCCCTACTTGCCTCCGACAATGTCGCCGCTAATGCGCTGGCCGACCATGTGGGATCCCGCATTCCGAACACCAATGGCCTCGACCCGATTGGAAATTTCGTCGCCCAGATGAATGCCCTCGCTCGTTCTTTATTCATGAAGCGGACTTTATTTCTGAACCCCTCCGGCATGGATAACCTCCCCAAAGGCCAAGCCCTCCCCTACTCCACGGCCGAGGATTTCGCCCGCCTCACGCGCCACGCCTACAACGACGCCGCCTTCAAATTCTATGTCGCCCAGAACTCCCGCGTGATTCATCTCTTCCGCAACGGCCTCGACAACCCCATCGAAATCAAAAATACGAACGAGCTTCTGGGTCAGGACAACATTGATGGGGTCAAAACCGGCCGCACGCGTCGTGCCGGAGATTGCTTGATCGTCTCTGCCGACCGCGCTCCAGAGGCGCACCGAGAGGGTGAGACCGTGATGGTGACCCCTCGCCGCATCAGCGTGGTCCTTCTCGGATCTCCCGATAGATTCCGTGATGGATTGCAACTCCTCCGCCGAGGCTGGGCGATCTACGACTCCTGGGCCTCGGAAGGCCGCCCGACCCAAAAAGGATCCACCCTTTGAGCGCCGCTCCCTTGGATCGCAAACGCATCGGCATTCTCACGAGCGGCGGGGATTGTCCCGGCCTGAATGCCGTGCTTCGCGCGGCCAGCCGTGCCGCTGAGAATCTGGGTTGGGAATTGATTGGTTTCCACGACGGCTTCGAAGGATTGCTGGCTCCAGACGAGTTCACCGTGCTCGACCGCAAGGCGACCTCTGGAATCATGCACCTCGGTGGCACGATGATTGGCACCGTGAATCGCGGGCAATTTGTGAAGCGCGGCGGAGCGCGCCAACCTTCTTTCATTCCCGCCGAAATCCTCGGCAAGACTCGCCAGACCTTCCAAAACCTCGGACTCCACGCATTGATCGTGGTCGGCGGTGACGGTTCGCTGAATACCGCCCTGCAACTTCACAAAGCCGGACTTCCCGTAGTCGGCGTTCCCAAAACCATCGACAACGACCTCGAGGCAACGGCCATGACATTTGGCTTCGACTCCGCAGTGGAGTGCGTGGCGAGCTCGCTCGACCGACTCCATACGACGGCCTCCAGCCACAAGCGCGTCATGGTCCTCGAAGTGATGGGCCGTCATGCCGGCTGGATCGCGCTGCACGGCGGGCTCGCCGGCGGAGCGGATATTATTTTGATTCCGGAAATTCCTTTCGACTTCGAAAAGATCTCCCACGAAATTCTCCGCCGCGACCGCGTGGGAGCGAAATGCACGATGGTCGTCGTCGCCGAAGGAGCCACGCCGCAAAGTGGACGCCAAAGCCGCCTCCACACGGCCAGCGGTGAAAATCGACTTGGCGGCATTGGAGAAATTGTCGGCCGCGAAATCGGAGAGCGCACCGGCAAGGAGGTCCGCACCTGCGTGCTGGGTCACCTTCAGCGAGGTGGCGCCCCGACAATGCTGGATCGCATTTTAGGAACGACTTTCGGCGTCAAGGCGGTGCAGTTGATCGCCGATGGGAAATTCGGCTCGATGGTGAGCTTCAACAACTACGAGACGCACGATGTGCCGATCGCCCAGGCAGTTCACAAACCCCGCCGAGTAAATCCCAACTCGCAGATCGTGAAAATGGCACGGGCGGTTGAGATTGTCTTTGGCGACTGATTTTTACTCCACCGAGCCGCAGTAGATCGACACCGCGCCGAATGCCAACTTGCGCGGTGGCGCGCAATGGAAGCCGCACGATTTCAGGAGCGCGTTCATGACGAGGCCGCTCGGGAAAGTTTCGATCGTTTTCCCCAGATACTCGTAGGCATCGCGTCGGCGGGTGGCCCAGTGGGCGACCTTCGGCAGGAGCCGGTGCAGGTAGAATCGATAAAATCTCAGCACGAATTCCGAATCCGGGAGCGAGAAATCCATGATAAATAATGCCCCGCCTCCCCGCAGAACACGGTGCGCCTCCCGAATCGCCAAGCCCCAATCCGCCATGTTCCGCAACCCAAAGGCCATGGTGACGACATCGAAGGTTTCGTCCTGAAACGGGAGAGATAACCCATCCGCCTGAACCAGATTCCGGACATGCTTCCGTCGCGCCATTTCCAGCATGGGCAGGCAAAAATCCGCCGCCACGACTTTGGCATTCGGGCAGGATTTCGACAGCGAAAGCGCCAAGTCCCCGCTTCCAGTAGCCAAGTCGAGAATATCCACCGGCTTCCTCTGCGCGACCAAGCGCGCCAATTTTCGCCGCCACAGAAAATCCATGCCGCCGCTGAGCAGGTGATTGGCAAAATCATAGCGACCGGCAATCGCGGCGAATGTTTTTTTTACAAACTCCGGATCAGACTGGGCGAGGGTTTGATTCACAATAGGTTTTATCCGGAAAGAATTGCTCACGAGAGGATTCGAACCTCCAAGGGTTGCCCCACACGGTCCTGAGCCGTGCGCGTCTGCCAGTTCCGCCACATGAGCGATAGGCAGGTAGCATTCCTTGAATCGTGCGCTCTGACAACCTGAAAAACGGGCGAAAATGATTATGCCGCCGGCAGCCTCCCCGAGGCGACCTCCAGCCGGGGGCAAAAATAAGAGCTGGACAGAGATAGGTCAAAGCGATAAGCGTAACTCCTCATGCTTATGCAAAGAAAAAGTGCTTTCTCTAGACGCGGTCCCGATTTGGTGACGGAAGAGTTGGTGGCTGTTCTGACAAAAAAGACCTCCTTCGAGTTCAAACAATTGTTCGACCAAGTCCACGAGCGCCTTCGGGCACGGAACGCGGCCAGCGGCGGGGAGGAAATGCTCCGTCTCCGCGCCTACGAGAAACTTCAAAACCTTGTCTCGCGCGGCATGGTGAAGAAAACCGGCAAGAAATACAAAGGCTTGGCCTCGCTGGCCAAGGCCCTCACTCCGGACACCATTCCCATCCCGGTTGCCAAGTAAACCTCCCGTCGATTCACAAAAAAACCCCACTCGTCAATGAGCGGGGTTTTTTTTGTTTTCAGCGGCCGGATATTTTAGACGCCGACCGGGTGCCAGGTGGTTTTGGCCTCGAGGAAATGGCGAATGTGATAAAGGCCTTGGGCGTCGTCCGCGAACCAGTCGATGGGTTTTTCTGACGGGAGGAAAACGGTTCGCTTCACATGCTCTGCGGCACCTTGCTGGATTTCGGTTCGCTCGGATTTGTTGGCGGCGGCGTAAACAGCACGCAAGTGGGCGTGGGTGGCCATCGTGGGGAGGATGTCGGCGCGGGTGCCGGTGAGGAGATTCACCACGCCGCCGGGGAGGTCGCTGACGGCGAGGATTTCGCCTAGAAGGATGGAGGGATAGGGTTCGCCATGAGAGGCGAGAGCGATGACGGTGTTGCCGCTGGTGATGGCTGGAAGGATCATCGAGAGCAGACCGAGGAGCGGGGATTCCTCGGGGGCGAGGATGCCGATCAGGCCCATGGGCTCCATGACGGTGAAATTGAAGTGCGGGGTGGAGACAGGGTTCACACTGCCGAGAAGGGATTCGTATTTGTCGGTCCAACCCGCGTAGTGGACCGTTCGGTCGATCGCCGCTCGGACTTCACGCGAGGCAGCGGCATTCGGGTTGGTGAGCGAAATGGCGGCGGCGAGTTCGTCAGCGCGGGATTCGAGCATTTCCGCGATGCGGTAAAGGATTTGGCCGCGGTTGTAGGCGCTGCGTTTCGCCCAACCGGGGCCGGCCTTGGCAGCGGCTTCAACGGCATTACGGAGGTCCTTGCGGGTGCAGAGCGGGATATTGCAAACGAAAGCCCCAGCGGAGTCTTTGTGCTCATAAACGCGTCCACTTTCGGAGCGAATGAACGCGCCACCGAGGAAGCATTTCGGGGTTTTGGTGATGGGAAGTCTGCTCATGGATTTAGCGGATCGAAGGGGTTGACCACAGAGGACACAGAGAGCACAGAGGAAGAAGAAATACAGGCGGGCAAAAAACCATCTCCGTGTCCTCTGTGGTCTCTGTGGTCAATTTCATCGGACGGGTTTTCAAACAATTTGAGCGTAGTCGAGGAGGCCTTGTTTGCCGCCTTCGCGGCCGAAGCCGGATTCCTTGTAGCCGCCAAACGGCGAGGCTGGGTCGAATTTGTTGTAGGTGTTCGCCCAGACGACGCCGGCTTTGAGTTCGGTGGACATCTTCAGAATGCGGGAGCCTTTGTCGGTCCAGACGCCGGCGCTGAGGCCATAGGGGGTGTTGTGGGCTTTTTCGATGGCTTCCTCGGGGGTGCGGAAGGTGAGTATGGAGAGGACGGGGCCGAAGATTTCCTCGCGGGCGATGCGGTGGCTGAGCGAGACATTCGAGAAGAGGGTCGGAGCAAAATAGAATCCGCGCTTCGGGAGCTTGCAGGCGGGCTGATGGATTTCCGCGCCTTCGCTGACGCCGCTTTTCACGAGTTCCTGGATTTTTTCGAGCTGCTTGCGGGAGTTGATCGCGCCGATGTCGGTGTTCTTGTCGAGCGGGTCGCCAACGCGGAGGTGGCGGAGGCGCATTTTCAATTTGCGAAGGACTTCGTCGGCGACGCTTTCCTGAACGAGCAAGCGCGAACCGGCACAACAGACATGGCCTTGGTTGAAGAAGATGCCGTTGACGATGCCTTCGACGGCTTGGTCAATCGGGGCGTCCTCAAAGACGATGTTCGCGGCTTTTCCGCCCAGCTCGAGGGTGATTCTCTTGTCGGTTCCAGCAAGGGTGCGCTGGATGAATTTGCCGATCGTGGTCGAGCCGGTGAAGGCGATCTTCGCGGCGGCGGGGTGGTGAACGATGTTCGTGCCGGTGTCGCCTGCGCCGGTGACGATGTTGAGCACTCCGGGCGGGAGGCCGGCGTCTTGGAGGATCGAGCAAAATTTCATCGCCGTGACGGAGGTGGTCTCGGCGGGCTTGAGAACGATAGTGTTTCCGCAGGCCAGCGCGGGGGCGATTTTCCACGCCAGCATGAGAAGCGGGAAATTCCAGGGGATGATCTGGCCAACGACGCCGAGCGGGGCGAGCGTGCGGCCTGGCGCGGCATAGGCGAGTTTGTCGGCCCAGCCAGCGTGGTAGAAAAAATGGGCTGCGGCGACGGGGACATCGAAGTCGCGGGATTCGCGGATCGGCTTGCCGCCATCGATCGTCTCGGCGACGGCAAACTCACGGGCGCGGTCTTGGAGGAGACGGGCGATGCGGTAGAGATATTTTCCACGCTCAGCGCCGGAGGCTTTGCTCCATTTCGGGAAGGCGGCCGAGGCGGCGGCGAAGGCGGCGTTCACATCGACCTCATTGGCGAGCGCGATTTCGGAGACTTTTTGCTCGTTGCCCGGGGAGATGGAGTCGAACCACTTCTTCGACTTCGGCGCCGTGAATTGGCCGTTGATGAAAAGGTCGTAGCGCGGTGCGATGTGGGCGGGGGCCGTTTCCGGGGCGGGATCGTATTCCCAGAGGTCGCCGAAAAGGAGTTCGCGGGCGGGGTTGTTTGGGCGTTTGGCGGGCATGGTTAGTAGCTTCCGGAGGCTTCGCTGAAGGTGTAGGGGGCCTGGTAGGCGCCGGTCTTTTCTTTCACGAGTTGGCGGACGAGGTCGTTGAGGAGGGCGGAGGCGCCGAAGCGGTAGTGGGCGTTGTTCAGCCAAGCGTCGCCGAGGGTTTCTTTGACGGCGATGAGGAATTGAATGGCCTGCTTCGCCGTGCGGATTCCGCCGGCAGGCTTCATCGCGATCTCGGTGCCAGTCTCGAGATAAAAATCCCGGATCGCCTCGAGCATGACTTGGTTGTTTCCAAGGGTGGCGTTCGACGAGGTTTTGCCGGTGCTGGTCTTAATGAAATCGCCGGGGCGAAGGACGCGCATGGCGAGGAACGAGGCGGCGCGGATGTTGTCGTAGGTTTCGAGTTCGCTCGTTTCGAGGATCGCTTTGAGCGTGGTCTTGCCGCAGGCGTCGCGGACGGCGGCGATTTCGTCCTGCACGAGGGCGAGTTCTCCGGCGAGGAAGGCACCGCGACTGATGACCATATCGATCTCGTCGGCGCCATCGGATACAGCGGCGCGAACCTCGGAGAGGCGCGTCGCGAGCGGAGCCTGACCAGATGGAAAGGCGGTTGCGACGGAGGCGATTTTCACAGATGAGCCGCGCAGGAGTTTCTTCGCGTGCTTCACAAGGCGCGGGTAAACGCAGACAGCAGCGGTGGATGGAATCGAGGGATCGTCGTGCGGGTGGAGGGCCTTGAGGCAGAGGGAAGCGACTTTGCCCGGGGTGTCTTTTCCCTCCAGAGTGGTGAGGTCGACCATCGAAACGGCGAGTTTCAGCGCTTGGACCTTCGAGGCTTTTTTGATCGAGCGGGTGATGTATTTGGCCACGCGTTCCTCAATCCCGACTTGGTCGACAGGGCCGATTTCGCTGATCAACGAACGGAGGGAGATGGGATTAGATCGTGCCATCGCGGGCGATCATGATCCCGCACCGCCCCGTGCCAAGCTGAAAAAGGTGTCTTTTTTCTTGAGGCAAGTGACGCCAGCGATGATTTGATCATGGTGCAATGCTTTATCTGGCCTCTGCCCTCGTCGCATATTTTTTGGGTTCGATCCCGTGGGGGTTTCTGGCTGGCAAGATCAACGGCGTGGATCTGCACAAGGAAGGTAGCGGGAGCACTGGAGCGACGAATGCCCTCCGGGTCCTTGGCAAACCATGGGGCTACACGGTTTTTGCGCTCGATGCGCTGAAGGGCTGGCTGGCCGTGATGGCAGCTTTTGAAATGGGCGTGCGTTTTTTTGGATCTGCCCCAAACGACATCATTCCGGCCGGCGTGGTGGCGGCGATTTTCGCTGTGATCGGTCATAGCTATCCCGTGTGGCTCCGCTTCCAAGGCGGCAAGGGCATCGCGACCTCGGCGGGGATCATGCTGGCTCTCTTCCCATGGCCGGTCTTCGCCTCAGGCTTGGCGGTCTGGCTCGTTCTCTTTTATGCTACGCGCTTTGTCTCTGTGGCCTCCCTCGGCGCGGCGGTGGCTCTCCCGACCTCATCGGCTGTGCTGTGGTGGATGGGGGACTGCGACGCGATCCGCACCGGCATTGCGGCGACGATGTGCGCGCTTGCCGTTTGGCGTCATAAATCGAATATCTCGCGCCTCATGGCTGGAACCGAAAAACGCTTTGAGAAAAAAACAAAGCCAGCCTCTTGATTAAAAAATGTTCGACCGGATTAGCATCATTGGCAGCGGAAGTTGGGGCACGGCTCTGTCCGTCATCCTCGCCGACCACGGCCTCCCCATCACACTCTGGAGCCACAACCCCGCTGTCGCCGAGGACATCAACTCAAACCGGATCAATTCCAGTTACCTCCCTGATGTAAAAATCCCCGCAACCGTCCGCGCGACTCCGGACTTGGCGGAGACGCTTTCCTCCCCCTTGATCATCTCGGTTCTCCCTTCGAAAGCCGTTCGTAAAACGGCCATGCAAATCGCGGAATTGGGACCAAACCCCGGAACCGTTCTGGTTTCCTGCACCAAAGGCATCGAACACGACAGCGGCAAGCTCATGAGCCAAGTCCTCGCTGACTGCCTGCCGGATTGCCGCATGGCCGTTCTTTCCGGACCTAACCTCGCTGTGGAAATCGCTCGACGCATTCCCGCTGCGAGCGTGATTGGATCGGACCAGACCGATCTCTTGGAACCTCTCCAGCGGATTTTCTCGGTGAAAGCTTTTCGCACCTACACGAGCGACGACATTCTCGGCATCCAACTCGGCGGAGCGTTGAAAAATGTCTACGCCATCGCAGCCGGAGTTTGCGACGGCTTCGGCATGGGCGACAATTCCAAGGCCGCCCTCGTCACCCGCTCGCTAGCCGAGATGACGCGTCTCGGCGTTTCGCTTGGCGGCCGCAAGGAAACTTTCTTCGGCCTCAGCGGTATCGGCGATTTGATGGTTACCTGCTTCAGCGCCCAAAGCCGCAACCGAAAATTCGGCGAGCGACTCGGCCGGGGCGAAACTCCTGCGGCCATTATCGACTCGATGAAAATGGTCGCGGAAGGGGTCCCCACCTCGCTCGGCGCCTGGCAATGCGCGCAACGCGCCGGCATCGAAGCCCCCATCACAGCGGAAATTTACTCTGCGCTACACGAAGCCAAGCCCCCGCGCGAATCAATCTCCGAACTCCTCGGCCGTCCACCGAAACCCGAGAACGATACGAGCAGTTCGCGCCGGGCATGAAAATTGGATTTGTCCGCCGAGGCCACTCCGCCACCGGCGGCGCCGAGGCTTACCTCCTCCGACTCGCCGCGGCACTCCAAGGACTTGGTGAGGAAACCTCCCTCATCACCTCGCCCGACTGGCCCGCTGATCGATGGCCCTTTGGCGAAATCCTCCGCTTGGAGGCCTCTTCTCCCCGCGAATTTGCCGACGCATTTTTAAAAAAACCCACCGGTTGCGACATCCACCTGAGCTTGGAACGAGTCCCCGGCTGCGAAGTCTACCGGGCCGGCGACGGAGTTCACGCGGCTTGGCTGGATAGACGAAATGCCTTCGAGCCACTCTGGAAGCGCCTCACACGCGGCCTCAATCGCAAGCATGCCCAAATCCTCGAACTCGAGCGCCGCGTCTTCGATCCCCAAAATACCCGCGCAATCATCGCCAACTCCGCGATGGTCCGCGACGAAATCCTCGCCCGGTTCCCCTACCCCGCAAACCAGATTCACATCGTCCGCAACGGCATTCAGCCTTGGGCGGAATTACCCGAACGCGAGACAGCCAGGAAAAAATTCCAGATCGACCCCGAGGTTTTGTGCCTACTTTTTCTCGGCACCGGCTGGGAACGCAAAGGTCTCGCCACCGCGATCGGGGCTTTGGACAAGCTCGACTCCACGACGCTCCTTGTCGCAGGTCGCGGCCCCGCCGATCTCTATCGCCACAAGAAAGCCCGATTCCTCGGACCGGTCTCCGACATCGCCTCGCTCTTCGCCGCCGCGGATTTGCTCGTCGCTCCGACTTGGTATGACCCCTTCTCGAACGCCTGTCTCGAGGCCCTCGCCGCCGGGTTGCCCGTTATCACGACCTCGGCGAATGGATTTTCCGAAATCCTCACTCCGGGCGTCCATGGCGACATCACCCCCGCCGGCGACAGCCTCGCCCTCACCGAAGCGGTGGAAAAATGGCGCAACCCCGAAAAACGAATCGCCGCCCGCGAAGCATGCCACCGCCTGGCTTCGGAGTATTCCATCGAACGCAATGCCCGCGAGACTCTGCAAATCCTCACCCGCGCTGCGTCCTCCGCGTCGTAGTGGCTCTTGATTGCCGGAGAGGAAATCTTGCCATTGCCCACTCTCCCTCGCCGCGCTAGGTTCCAACTCGTCAGGGGCCATGGACTGCGGACCGGCAAACCCCGCCAGGGCAGGAATGCAGCAACGGTAGCCAGCTCTTCTTTGCCGTGGACCTCTGACACCCTCTCCCCCGCCTTGACTCGTTTCCGGGTAAATATAGCCTACCGCAATGGCACAAATTCCGCGCGAAAGCGTTCGCGAAATCCTACATGCCCATCTCGCAGGCAAAGGTCTGCGCAAGACCTCCCAGCGCGACGCCATTATCGAGGCGGCTTTTGGAACCAACGAGCATTACACTGCGGAGGAATTGCTCGTGATGGCGCGCGGAATCGACCGCTCCGTTTCCCGCGCCACGGTCTACCGCACCCTGCCAATTCTCGTGGAGAGCGGACTCCTGCGCGAACTCGACCTCGGCGGCGACACCAAAATCTACGACCCCAATTTTCTCGAACACCCCACGCATAACCACCTCGTCTGCGTGGATTGCAAAAAGATCATCGAATTCGAGGATCCGAACATGGAGCTGCTCGAAAATTGCATCTCGCGCCGCCTGGGTTTTTCCCCGACCAACAAGCGCCTGACGATCGAAGCCCGCTGCGACGAATTCCAGCAACGCGGCACCTGCAAAAAGGGAAATCCGGAGGCGGCGAAAGCCTGACCCGCTCATGTGGAAAGGTCGTTTCAAGGAGGAGCAATCCGATCTCCTCAAAAGCTACGGCGAGTCGGTCTCGATCGATTGGCAACTTTACCCGCATGACATCGCGGGAAGCATCGCCCACGCCCGCGCGCTGAAGTCCGCAGGCATTCTCACCGGGGAGGAATTTGAAAAAATCGAGTCCGGCCTGCGCCAAATCCTCGCCGAGATCGAGGAGGGGCGCTTCGAGTTCCTGATGGACCTCGAGGATGTCCACATGAACATCGAATCGGAACTGACGAAACGCATCGGCCCCGCCGGCGCGAAGCTCCACACTGCCCGCAGCCGCAACGACCAGGTCGCCCTCGATTTTCGCCTCTGGGTGCGCGAAGCCTGCGACTCCCTCGCTCAAAAACTCCAAGGCCTCCAGCGCGAACTCGTCGGCCTCGCCGAGCGCCACCGCACCGCGATCATGCCGGGCTACACGCACCTCCAGCGCGCCCAACCCGTCTTTTTTGCCCACCATCTTTTGGCCTATGTCGAAATGCTCGACCGCGACGCCGGACGCCTTCGCGATGCCCACGCCCGTATGGACGCCATGCCTCTCGGCTCTGGCGCCATCGCGGGATCGACGATTCTTTTGGACCGCGAGGCCGTGGCGAAGGAGTTGGGATTTCCTCGTGTCACCACCAACAGCATGGATGCCGTGGCAGACCGGGATTTCGCGTGCGAGGTTTTGGCAGCGATTGCGATTGCCGGCATGCACCTCTCGCGCCTTAGCGAGGATGTGATCCTCTGGGCCTCGACGGAGTTTGGCTTCCTCGAATTGAGCGACCGCCACACAACCGGCTCGAGCCTCATGCCGCAGAAAAAAAATCCCGACATCGCCGAACTCGCCCGCGGCAAGACAGGTCGGCTCTACGGTAATCTCATGACCCTGCTGACCGTGATGAAAGGCCTCCCCCTCACCTACAATCGCGACATGCAGGAGGACAAAGAGGCCGTGTTTGATTCCGTGAAAACTCTCTCCGCGACGCTCTCAATCCTCGCCGAGATGTTTTCTGCAGCCTCCCTGCGCGAGGCCCGCGCGCTCGAAGCCGCTGGTGACCCACTTTTGCTCGCGACCGATCTCGCCGACCGCCTCGTCGAAGGCGGCGTTCCCTTCCGCAAGGCCCACGAAATCGTCGGCGGCCTCGTAGCCCGCGCGCGCGAATTAAATACCCCCCTCGATCGCCTCGACTCGTCTGAATTTCTTAAATCCTCGCCAGTGCTCACTCCCGAGATCGTCAAATCCACCTTCCAACTCCAATCCGCCCTGGCCGCCCGAAAGACCATCGGGGCCCCCTCGCCTGAAAACATCTCCCGCGAACTCTCGCGCTGGCGGAGCCTCCTCGGCTAGCCACCATGTTGCTCGAGCGCCTGTTTGAATTTCGCAATCGCGGCGATGTGGAGAAGCCCTTCCTCTCTCACATCGAGGACCTCCGTTTCACCATCATCAAAGTCGCCTCCGCGCTGGTCTCGGCGATGGTGCTCTGCTTCGCCTTCCGCGACAAATTGGCTGCGGCCGTCCAACATCCCCTCATCGCCGTCGATCCTAAGCGCGCCGCCAATATTCAATCCCTTGGCGTCGCCGATTCGTTCACGATTTCCCTCGAACTCTCATTCTACGGTGGCCTGATTCTGGCGTTCCCATTCCTCGTCTATTTCCTCGCCGAGTTCATTCTGCCCGCTCTCACTCCGAAGGAAAAACGGATACTCATCCCGGCCTCTCTCATCGGCGGTGGACTCTTCCTCACCGGCGCGGCATTCAGCTACTTCATCGTTCTCCCTCAAACCCTCGAATTCTTTTTCAATGACGCGCGCTCGATGAATTGGCAGCCGACTTGGACCGTGCGTGAATACTATTCTTTCACCACGCAATTCGTCATTTCCTTCGGCCTCGCGTTCGAACTTCCCCTCATCGTCCTCCTGTTGGTGAAGCTCGGCATGGTCGACCACGCCCAACTCCGCAGCGCCCGCGCCTTCGCCGTCATAATCATTTTTGTGGTGGCCGCCATCATCACCCCCACATCCGACATGGTGACTCTCCTCTTGATGGGAGGGCCGATGTGCGTGCTCTACGAAATCTGCATCGGCATCGCGTGGTTGATGCGCGACCGCTCTAAAAAAACCGAGCCAGCCCCATGAAATTCTCCGCCTTTGGCCAACGCGCCTCCCGTGGCAGTGGCATTGAAAATCTGATGGATGACCTCGGTAAGGCGCTCTCAGGGAGCGGCCCGGCTCCTCTCATGCTCGGCGGCGGAAACCCCGCGCACATTCCCGAGATGGAGGCGGTCTGGAATCAACGCCTCCACGAAATCCTCGACGATCCCGCCACGCTCCGCCGCACACTGGCGATCTACGATCCCCCGCGCGGCAACGCCGCCGTCCTCACCGCTCTGGCAGGACTCCTGCGCACCGAACTCGGCTGGGAGGTGGGCCCCGAAAACATCGCCGTCACTCCCGGCGGGCAAACCGCGTTCCATTTTCTTTTCAATCTCTTCGGGGGAAAACGCCCCGATGGCTCACCAGCACGGATTCTTTTGCCCCTCATGCCGGAATACATCGGCTACGCGAACCAAGGCCTCGAGGAAGGAATGTTCGCTTCGCAGCGGCCTGGAATCAGCCGCACCGCGCCACATCGCTTCAAATACCACATCGATTTTTCCAATCTCCAAGTCGGGCCAGACATCGGTGCGATCTGCATTTCCCGCCCGACCAACCCCAGCGGAAACCTCGTTACCGATGAGGAACTCACCCGGTTGGAACGCCTCGCCGCCGGTCGCGACATCCCACTCATCATCGACAACGCCTACGGTTGGCCATTTCCCGGCATAGTCTTCTCGGAAGCCAAGCCGCTTTGGACTCCGCACACGATCCATGTCATGAGCCTCTCGAAGCTCGGCCTGCCCGGAACCCGCACAGCGTTTGTCGTTGGCCCGCCCCAGGTCGCCTCGGCCGTGTCCTCAATGATGGCCGTCACCGGCCTGGCGAATGGTAATTTCGGCCAATCGATCGTTGGCCCGCTTTTCGCCAGCGGCGAGATCACGCGACTCGCCCGCGAAATCATCCAGCCCTACTACCGCCGCAAACGCGACGCCGCGCTGGAGGCGGTTGCGGAGTTTTTTCCAGCCGATGCGCCCTACGCCCTGCATGAAAGCGAAGGCGCGCTCTTCCTCTGGCTGTGGCTGGAAAATTCCAAGAAAACCTCGCGCGAACTTTACCAAAACCTCAAGGAACGCGGCGTGCTTGTCGTGCCGGGCGAGTATTTCTTCTTCGGGGACATCGCCGAGGATTGGCGCCACCGCCACGAGTGCCTGCGAATTTCCTTTGCGATGGACGACCGCGATGTCCGCGAGGGCCTGCGAATCATCGGTTCGGAAATCGCCGGAGCATTTTAGCCCGCCTGCGCTCGCCGTTTGGCAAACCACACCCGAATGCTACTCTCTCAAACCATGCGTTGGTTTTTAAAAATCCTCGGAGTCGCCGTCTTTGCCAGCACCGCCCTCGCTCAAGAAGCATCCGATACTCCGGAAAAAGCGGAAGACTCCCCCTACGAGCAGCTCCAACTCCTCGCCCGCACCATGCAACTTATCCGGCAGGACTATGTGGACGAATCGAAGACGGGCTACACCGACCTGGCCCACAACGCTCTCCGAGGCTTGCTCGACCAACTCGATCCCCACAGCCAGTTCATGGATGCGAAAAATTTCAAAAATATGCAGGAGGACACGCGCAGCGAATTCGGCGGACTCGGCGTGGTGGTCACGGAGCGCGGCGGAGTGCTCACCGTTCTGAATCCCATGGAGGACACCCCAGGCTTCCGAGCCGGTCTCCTCCCCGGCGACCAGATTCTGAAAATCAACGGCGAATCCACCGAGCAACTCAATGTGAACTCGGCGGTCGAAAAACTCCGAGGACAAGCCGGTGAATCCGTCACCCTCACCATCAAGCGTCCCTCCACCGGCGAAATCAAAGACCACGAACTCGTCCGCGAAATCATCAAAGTGCCAAGCGTGAAGGACGCCCAAATCCTCCCTCCCCGACCTCCATCCACAGCCCGCATCGGCTATGTCCGCATCACGCAATTCAACGAACCCACCGCCAACGAACTCGCCGCCGAGCTCGACAAACTTGAGAAGCAGGGAATGGACGCGCTCGTGCTCGACCTCCGCCACAATCCCGGCGGACTACTCGGCAGCGCAGTGGATGTGGCCGGCCAATTCCTCCCTCCCAACACACTCGTGGTCTTCACCGAGGGCCGCACCCCCTCGCGCGAATACCGCACTTCCACCAAACCCACCGCTATTCGAAAATACCCGCTCGTGGTTTTAACAAATTATGCCAGCGCCAGCGGCTCGGAGATCGTCGCGGGCGCGCTCAAGGACCTCGACCGCGCACTCGTCGTCGGCGAAACCACCTTCGGCAAAGGCTCGGTGCAAAGCGTCATCGCTCTCCCCGACGGCTCCGCCGCACGACTCACCACCGCCAAGTATTTCACCCCCGGCCGAAAACTCATTCACGAACACGGCGTCGCCCCCCACATCCGCGCCACTCTCAGCCAAAAAGAAGAAGTCGACCTCCTACGCTACCGACGCGAACGCGAAGATCCCTCGAAACCCGGAGCTGTCATTTGGGATCCGCAACTCGAACGCGCCGTGGACGCCCTCCAAGGTTCGCTTCTCCACGCCAAAAACAACTGACCGCTGTGCCCACCATTCTCGCCATCGAAACCTCCTGCGACGAAACCGCCGCCGCCGTTCTGTCCGGCTTTAACGGCGTGCTCGCGCATGAAATTTTCAGCCAGGCGGAAATTCATTCCGAGTTCGGCGGCGTGGTTCCCGAGGTCGCCTCGCGTAATCACCTCGCCAGCGCCCCGCTCATCATCGACCGCGCCAGGCAAAAAGCGGGCCTCGATTTTTCCCAACTCGATGCCATCGCCGCCACAACCGGTCCCGGCCTCGCCTCCGCCCTGCTTGTCGGAGCCTCGCTCGCCAAGGGGCTGGCCCTTGGTGCGGCCAAAACCTTCCTCGCCGTGAACCACATCGAGGGCCACTTGCTCTCACCGTTCTTCGGACGCGACACCATCCCACCCCACACCGCGCTGGTCGTCAGCGGCGGTCACACTTTGCTTTTGGATGTCGAAGGCTTCGGAAAATACCAACTCCTCGGCCGCACCCTCGACGACGCCGCCGGCGAGGCCTTCGACAAAACCGCCAAACTCCTCGGCCTCGGCTATCCCGGCGGCATCCTCATCGACCGCCTCGCTGCGGACGGCGATCCCGCACGATACGATTTCCCGCGCGGCATGATCGAGTCGGGCGATTTCGATTTCAGCTTCAGCGGCCTCAAAACCTCGGTCCGCATCTTCCTCGAAAAACACGGCCCACCCGCTAAAACGGATCTCCCCGACCTCTGCGCCTCCATCCAAGCCGCCATCGTCAATGTCCTCGCCACCAAACTCCTAAAAGCCGCGCGCCAATCCGGCCGCCACACCATCGCCATCAGCGGCGGAGTCAGCGCCAATTCCTCCCTCCGCCAATCGCTCAACACCCAAGCCGAACGAGTCGGACTCGAACTCCTCTTCCCCCCACCCGACCTCCTCACAGACAACGCCCTAATGATCGCCTACGCCGCAGCCCATCACCTCGCGGCCGGCCACACCTCTCCAATCACCGAGGAAATTTCCCCAAATTTCCAAGCCAGCGCCCTCGCAAAAATCCCCTCTTAAAAATCCCGCAACCCCGCCAGAAACGCCTCCGTCTCCTTGGCGTTGTCATGCATCTCGGCCACAAACCGCGCACACCCCGCCTGCATCCGTTCCAGCGCCGCCGCATCAGATATCATCGCCTGCGCATCTGATTTGAGACTCTCAAAATTCCCCGAAGCAAGACACCCCAACCCGAACCGCTCGAAAATCCCATCCGGATTCACCACAAGCGAAAGCAACGCCGTCCTGCCCAGCCCTGCCTGGATGAAGCTATTCGGCCATCCCTCCCACTCCGAGGTATTCACAAAAACCCGCGCTGCATCGTAGTGACTCTGAATTTCGTGGTAGGGCACCTTCTCGATGAACCGGAGATTCCGCATCACTGCCGCCCGCGTCGCCACGCTTTCCCATAAACCCACATCCTCCCTTGGACAGATCATCTCGAATGAGTGCTCAGGCAGCTTCTCCACCAGATCGAGGAACAAATGCGGACGCTTCACCGGTTGGCATCGCGAGACCCACAAAAAATCCACCTCTTTCATCCCTTGATTTGGAAACGCTCTGGGCAAAATCAAATTCCGATACATCGCGCAGCTCCAGCCACGCTTCGCGAAAAGCTCCCCCTGACGCTCCGTCATGGCATACCGCAAATCACACTTCGCCACGCCCCATTCGAACAATCCGCCCCGCACCGGATTCTCCCGACGGAAATCCCCCGTTAGCTCACTATCCAAGCCGCAAATAAATCCCGCGCGATACCCAAGCGCCCCACGCATTGCCACAATGATAGCCATCCAAGCCGTCCACCCCAATAGAAACACCCAGTCCGGCCGCTCCTCCCGAATCACAGAAAATACCTTGGGTATTGAAGCCAACATGGCGACCGGGTTGCCGCTATGGAATTGCCCCCCAGAGCGAATTTTCACCCCCTCAATGACGACACCATCCTGCTGCCCGGTATCGCCGCCAACGATTACAACCTCAACTCCCCGCCGCGCCAATTCACGCGCAAGCAAAGCCACCTGCAACTCTGCCCCGCCTGAAACCCGGGATGTGCTGCGCTCCAGAACCAAATGCGCATAGCTGGACAGAAAGAGAAGTTTCATGCAGATGCGGATAATTTGTTCCGTGCAGCAAAATCTGAAAACAAAAAAGGCACCGGGCTGGTAGCCACGGTGCCATTCAAAAAGAGCGATGAGAGGAATCAGATGCGCTTGAGAAGTCGGGTAATAAAAGTCCTCGGCTGGGGAAGGGATGCATACCGGTCCGGGGATGTTTTTTTCAATGCGGAAAGCATTTCAAGGGCGATAGCGGCGGAGACTGCAGCCACGCGGTTCAGGAGTGTGAAATCCTGCTCTGCAAGCAAAGCTGGATGTGGCCGAAGCGGTCCGCAGGCCAGCCGATTCGTTGCTGTAAAATAATCTTCCCAGCGCGCATGTTTGGGATCGAGCCAAGCCGATGCAACGAGATCGACTTCTTCTTTGGAGGCATCCAGCCAATCCTGAAGGTTTTTTGACATGATTTCGCGCAATGCGGGATTCTCGCGCTCGGCTTGCACGGCATGCTCCTGACCCATGATGGATGATGCATGATTGCGATAGGAGACGAGCGTTTCTGCTGATCCAACGGCTTTCCCATGGCGCAGAAGGCGCGACCAGAGGTCGTAGTCCTCGCAGGCTTTGCAGTTTCGATATCCCCCGAGGTCTTCGCGGACAAGATGGAGGGGGAAAACGGCTGAGGTATGCGGAATGGGGTTTCTGAAGCAGAAATCCCAGCGCAGGCCTGCATCTTCGAGAGGTGGCCGCAGCCTTCCACGCCACAGCCCGTGACCATCGATCAGACGGGCTTGCGAGTAAACAAGCACCGCGTCGGGATTTTCCGAAAGAAGACGGGCCTGCTTTGCCAAGCGGTCTCTTCGAGAGCGGTCGTCGGCGTCTTGGCGGGCGATCCATTTTCCTCGTGCTTCCTGCAGGCCGGCATTCAAGGCGGCCACAAGGCCCTGATTGGCAGGAAGGCGTATGAGGCGAAGCCGTGGGTCGGAGAATGTCTCTACGCATTCCGAAGTGCCGTCCGTGGATCCATCATCCACCACCAGCAACTCAAAATCGCGGAAAGTCTGCGCCAGGATGTCTCGAATGGCGGCACCAACATGAGCCTTCGCGTTAAACGCCGGGAGCAGGACGCTGAAGAATGGATTTGGCATGAATGTGTCAGTGGCGCATCAAGTTTATGAAAACCTGCTCGTGCCTGTTCAGCCAATTTTTCACATCGAATGTTGCCACGGCGTGGGCGCGCGCGGCAGCAGACATCTCCGGGTGGCGTGACATCACGGCTTCCACCGCATCCGCCAATTGCACGGGATCGCCGGCGATATCCCTCGTCCAGCTGGAGGGAACGGGGGCAAGGACTCCGCACCCTTTGGAAACAAGCTCCGGCATGCCGGCACTGTGCGTTCCGACAACGGGCAACCCGCATGCCATCGCCTCGATAGGAACAGTAGGACATGGGTCATTGTATTTCGTATGCAGGAGGACATGGGCTTGGCGGTAGATACTCGGCGCCTCGCTTTGAGTGAACGGCGGCAAAATCTCGACATGTTCGGCGATGCCATCCAACTCCCGGCGAACATCCACTTCCGCACCAGGCCAACGGAACTCGCCGGCGATCATAAGCCGCGCCTTGCGTCCCCGCGCGAGAAGAACCTTGAAAGTATCGATCACGGATTTCGTGCGATACAGGGCATGACTGGTTCCGGCGGCAAGGATGCGCCAGACTCCGTGATCGAGCGGATCTGGCGCGGGGCTGAAGATGTCCAAATCCACGGGATTAAAGAGAACCTCGGAAGGAGTGGCTACCTTTCCAAGATAACGCTCTGCACTGAGGCTGGAGAATTCGCTTTGATCGAAAATGAAATCCGCCTGCTCTCGGATTCGCGCCATGCGGCGGTTGAACCAAGGATAAAAGTCACCACACCACGCGGGATAGCCGACTCCGTTTTGATTCCATACGAGCGGGATTCCCATCCGCTTTGCCTTGGCCACGAGGATTTCCGCATGAGGCGGCAAGGCACTGCTCACCAAATACACAAGATTGAAATCCTGAAACTGCTCGGGAAAGCGCTGTTTGAGGGGGATCAATTTGACTTCGCCTCCGATCGGCAAGCGCATCCCGGAACGTGGGGCGGATAGACCGTAATTCAATACCGGGCTGGCATTCCGACTACGCTGAATCGACTCGCAACGCCTTGTCGCTTCGATGCGGGCAGGAAGATTTTTGACCCGACTGGCGAGATCGAGGGCCAAGTAAAAGCACTCGCTGAGTGGCGAGGTGCGCTCCGGCCTTGGAATCAATGCCATGGCAGGGGTTTTCCAAGCATCCGTCTCAGGTGCTCGTTGTGCGGACGATAGAATTCGCGCAAAATCTGCATGGCTTCTCGCGGCGGTTGCTCCTTGGAATCACCATCCCGCGCATGCGGCCACGAATCGGAAACATGAGGTCTCAATCCAAGAAAGGAATAAACCTGCTTAGCAGTCTCCGAGGGGCTGGAAAAAAAATCTTCTGCAAAAAGAACAAGCGTGTTGTTTTTTGAAAACGACTTCTCCCAAACCGCGAGAAGCTGCGCATACATCCCGCAACGAACATAGCGCACGGGATTGAAGGAATTTCTTGAGGCGGATTCCACCAGAGGCTGCAAATCCGGATTGGAGAGCCACTGCACCGCTTTTTGGATGGAGGCGGTAAAATCCGCCCGCTCATGGCCGGACTTAACAAACATGCGGTATTCCGACCAAGCCCGCTCCACGGGATCGCGAAACAGGAAAAGGAGTTTGGCATTCGGCACAATGGCGGCGGCATTTGCGGGGGCATCCGGATGAAAGAAATACTCCACACTCCCGTCACCACAAAGAAAACGGCCGAGGGCCAAGGGCTGATTCATCCGCGAACGGAGCACGCTCGTGGGATAGTGAATGAAATTCGTGGGCTCCTTGCGCAAACCACGCCGGGCCTCGGGATGGAGCATGATCAAATCAAAAAGCGAGGAGGTGCCGCACTTCGGCGAACCTGGAATCAAAAAATCCGGCAGACGGCGTAGCGGTGCCGTGGCGAGACGCCAGATTTTTGAGAATTCGCGCTGGATATCCGTATGGCTCATGAAACAGGCTTAATCGACAAGCGAATGCGATCTCCGATTTTTTTGCCGACAGCTTCCCAAGTGAAGGACTCCTCCACCATTCTTCGCCCCGCCTTGCCCATCTCTGCTGCGAGGTCAGGATGATCCAGAAGCCGCAAAATTCCCTCAGCAAATGCATCCGTGTTGCAGGGATCGATCAAAAGACCTGTCACCTCGCCCTGAACTCGCTCGGCACCGGCACCATGCGGGGTTGAAATCACAGGCAACCCGTGCGCTGCGGCATCCAGCGCCACCATGCTTGCCCGCTCGATCCGGCTTGGCACGCAAAGTAGTCTCGCCTCTTGAAAAATTTGCGCCATTTGCTCGCTATTCACACGACCAAAAAGCCGAACCCCCTCGCCTCTCAAGTCGGGACGCGCGCCCACAATCCAGAGTTCGGCATCTGGACGCCGCAGCCTGACTTTTGCAAATGCACTCCACAACTCTGGCCCGCCTTTTGTTTCCCACTCCACACCCACAAATAAAATCACCGGAGCTGCTTTCGAACGATCAGACATGGCTGAAGGCATATCGATATTGATACCAGTAGAAACCGTGAGGGCCTTTGCTCGCGGTATGGCGTAGTCCTCCACCAAAGATTCCTCGCAGAATTTGCTCAAAGTAAAAATCGTTGCCGCTTTCCGGTAGAGATTCTGTTCGGCGGCTTCCCAACCATTTCCCACTCTCGCAGGCGTGCCTCCTCTGGGCTGTCGCTTATGAGCGGCGCGCGTATGGTCGGTGTAAATGAAAAACGGAACTTCTGGATGCGAGGCGTCGAACATTCCTTGGGTTTGAAAAACAAAAGCCGTTTCGGATGGCGGAATGTTTTGGCGAATCCAGCGCTGAATCAACTCCCATGCCCGCAAATGGCGAAAAACAAAATCCCAAGGACTATGCCGTCCCCTGACGAATGCGGGCAACTCGCTCAGGCTGGAATACAATCTCAACCAAAGCGACTCGATCCGGTAATGCGTCAAGACATCCTGTGCCACATCGACCACCTGCAGATGGTAGGAGGGAAATTGCCGTCGCAAGATCTCCTCCACTCTGGAATTCACCAGAGAAAAAGATCCGTATTTTGCGAAAACAATCCGCTTGGTCATTCTGACAGAAGCTCCAGCATCTCGCGCGAGTGCATTTTTGCAACCACCGATGAGGCGTAATGCCGCTGCACCACATCGAGTGATGCGCGACTCCGGTCCTCAAAATCGACATCACCCATCGCCTCTGCGAAGGCATCGCACCAATCGGCATCGGAGGCACAAATCGTCACTGCTTTCGGATGGTCGGCAATCTCTGCCACATCCAAATAACTCGGCTGGGGACTGGCTATGGCGGGAAGCCCCGCAGCCATCCCCAAGGTGATCTTCCACTCGGTGTGGGATTGATTGTAGGGATTGGCGAGTTGACGCGGGGATATGATCACCCCTCCGCTGCTGTAAAGGGCCAGCAGGGAGGGAACATCCCGAAAACGGTGAATGGTTACCTGCAAATCAGTCAGCAGTCGTCGCAACCGGGTTCCTTGGCCTTCTGGAAGCCGATCCAGCGCGGATGGCAAATCCCCGGTGACGAGGTGCAAATGAATCTTGTCAGAAAAAATGCGCAGCGGTTTTTCAATCTCCAACAAATCTCCCAACTTGGATGCCATTCCGCTCCACCAAACTTGAAGACGCCCGCCGCGAACGGGCCTTTGCGATACCTTGCCTCCGATCCAACGGTCGGGTATGTTGTCGGGAACCCAACTCGTGCGGGAATTCCAGGCTGAGCAAATCCCAGCCAAATGCCGCGAGGAGGCGATAATCTTGTCGGCGCTTGTGGTCATGCGAATCGCCGCCTGCCGCTGGGCCTCCGAAGGCAAAATTTCCTGCGGGAGAGATTCATTCCCACGAAGCGTGTAGTAATCCACATTGGCTTCGAACACGACCCGCGAGGCCTTGAGGCTTTCCAAGAGGCGGTCGCACCCCATTTCCATGGACTTCAAAAAAACCACCGCATCGTATTTGCGCCAAGGTTTGAAAAGTTCATATCCGATCTCGGCGCCTTGGTTCACATGATTCGCGATCCAGGCAAAGCGCATGAAATGCATTGGCGACCCCTTGTCTGGCCAACCAGTCAGCATATGGTGCGGTCGCATGCCGCGCCTCATTGCATGCCACTCCGGAATGCGGCTATTGATAATGAATCCGACTCTTTTCAATGCGAGTGGAGCTCCCTTGAGAAAAAAGGAGCAGTCAATTTTTCAACCCTATCGCCCCGGCCATAGCGTTGCTCCTTCCAATCCACCACAGGCCTACCGAGAAGTCTGTCGCGGAACTGCAGAATCGTTTTGGTGATGCTGCGGTTGTGGATATCCATGATGTTTTTGCGGGGACCCGAGACGGGTGACTCCTTGGAAGATCGCGGTATGAAACAAAGATGCATGCAGCGGAGATCCGCCTCATCCCACGAAACAGACTCGTGCAAGTTCCGCCGCAACTTTTCATGGAAGCCATTCTTGAAAACAACGCGCCCGCCGTGCAGGCGTTCCAGGCAGGGCCCATGCCAAGCCTCGATCACGGCAAAGTTGTAGAGCTTTGTCATGCTACGGCAAGGTGGCGCAAGGTGACCTTCCGCGATTCCGCGAGCGAGATCGAGGCGACGCACATTCAGCACATTTCCGAAGATACACCAATCATGTTCAAATTCTCCGGATTCGAGTCTTTTGCGAAAACGGGCAAGCCCGACGGGATCATAAATCTCGTCGCCATCCACCCCAAACACCCAAGTATTAGTCCCGGCCAAGCCCGCAACCAATTCGTGGCTCTCACGCGGATGAGAAGCATGATGAACCCTGAGTTTCTGCGGATTTTGTTCGCGGAGTTTTTCGAGTATCGGAATGGTTTCATCAGTTGACCCGTTATCCACCGCAATAAACTCGTCACAGAAACCCAGCACATTCCGCACTGCAGCTTCGACGAAGCCCTCCTCGTTACGCACCAAAAGGATGCCCACGATCTTCATGCGCGTTGCGCCGGGAAGAGCGCCTCGATCCCGTTAACAAGTTCCGGGCGGTTTTTGATTGAGGCATAAAAGAGGTAGTCACCATTGAGCGCACCCTTCTTCATGATACCACTCCAAAAGCAGGGATAGGCTCCAAGGCGTGGATGCCAGAGTCCTGCAATTCGGTTTTTGAATTTTTCTGCACTCAGACCGATCGGCATTAATGCCATAGTGGCTGAACGCAAGATAGTTCGGGTGTATAAATCTCTCAAATCATGCAATCTCTTAGCTTCCTTTGTAGCCGACTGCCAGCCATCGACTCTCCAACATGATGCCAGCAAATCCCTGCTCAAACCACCTTCTGCGGCGGAACTCCCGATTCGCTCAAAAGCCCAAGGATTTTGTTGCGCAACAGGCAGTTTTTCCATCAGATGGAGCAAGATTTCATGCAGTTTCTTGAGGTTCCACAAAGCAGGGTGAAGGGCTAATTTCCAAGGCTCATCAACACTCAACTTTTCGAATCTGTAGCTTCCACATTCCTCAAAAAAACCCTTGCGCTTCAAAACAGGCCCGGGCCCCACGGCAAGGCAGAGAGTCGCATCCTTCTCGCGCATCATGCGGGACATGCTATTGGTTAAAAATTCCCCATTGCATTCGGCAATCGGCGCGTGGTCGTCCAAAATAACAAACGCCATGTCATAACCGCGTTGTAAAAGCTCCTCACAGGCACTGGCGGTGACGCGCATCCAATTCGCCGGGTCGTCCCGCAAAGGGAGACATCGAGAATCAGCCTCCGCACCGGATATGAAAACCTGCGGATGACCGCTCCAAAATCTGGCCATTTGCCCAACTGTCCAGAGGGCCAACCCCATGTAGCGCGGCGCCGTTGAAATGAGAATGGGTGGAGGTTTATTCAATTTCCGAACCCCACCAGCATGCGACACACATCAGCGTAATCCATAGCCATCCGATCACCGGAAGGCATGTTTTGCAAAACTTTATGTCGAAACTCCGGCAATCTTTGGGCCACTTCTTTTATGGTCTCCAAAGGGTCTTCATGGTATCCAAGACCGTATTTCCTCCCGGCCTCGACGATACCACCACCATCTTCGTGATAAACCAGCGGCAAGCCACATTGCGCGCCTTCCACATGGTGCATCCCACAAGGCTCCCAGCGCGAAGCGGTCAGATATAGATGGCACTCGCGCAGTTTGTCGGCGAGTGGACGCCCTGTCATGGGACCAAAAAGTTCCGCCGAGCGCCATTGGATCGTCTTCGGCCAGCGCCCAATGACGCGTAGAACAAACCCGGGCAATTTGCCATCCGCAATCATGTGATCGACTGATTCATAGATATCAAAACCCTTTAAGGGATTGTCAGACCAATGGTGGGTCACGATCCGCACCGGTTCGCCTCTTTCGGGAAGCCTCGAACCAAAAGGATGATAAATTCCGGCGTCAGCTCCATTGTAAATGCAAGAATGAGGACGCGATAAATCGAACCACTTCGCGGCAAAATAATCCCGCAACCACTCGGCAATAAAAACCGTGTAGTCCGCCAGTTCGCTGGTTTGTCTCAACAACTCATCAATATCATTCGTTGCCTTGCGCTGGTCACATTCATTGATGCGATGCAAGATTGGTGTCGTCGGGTTTGCCTTGCGAAAGCTCCTCAATTCCTCTAGTCCGAATTTTTTCTTCGGGTGGTCCATCCGGGGATCGATCACAAACACCAAATCTGGCGTTGGGTTCAACGAATACTGAACACGCCAGCCCCGGCGGTGCATCATTTCTTGGAGTTGCCACACAAATGGGCTCGCTCCGCCCCATGGCGAACGAGTCGGCGCCATGCTGACTGCGACAATCGGCTTTCTAATATTATTAAATCCAAACATTTTGTTACTTAATGGCATCCACCCTTCGGCGAATCCGAATCACTTCCAAGGCCATTCTCAAGCCATCACGCACCAATCGCACTTTGCTTCCAGGGATGTCACTCCAATCAACCGGAAACTCGATCGTGTGAAAACCAAATTTTTGAAGTAGCAGGCATAATTCAACATCAAACGCAAAGCCTGGCGTCTTCATATAAGGCGCGATCCGAGTAAAAGCTTCACGCCGCAAGAGCTTGAAACCACATTGCGTATCATAAGCCGATGTTTTTCCGAGATTTGAAACGATCGTGGCAAAAATCCGGCCTGAAAAATGGCGTTTCAGCGAGCGTTGCACATTTCGTCCGAGCATTTTGACCCTGTTGGCGAAAAGCGCGTCCCATTGCGCCCCCTCCATGGAATGAAAGAAATTCGTGCCGCGCACAATCTCCTCGACGCCAACAGCTCCGTCGGCATCCACAAAACCAAGGTTTCGGGTTTGACTCGAAGCCAGCCACCCCCTCAGGACAGCCCCGCCCTTCCCAGTATTCCGCTCATGGAAGAGGGCATCTCTCAACTGCACTCCACCCGAACCCACTGCCCTTTGCACCTCATGGATCAAATGACTGAGCTTCCTCCGCTCATCTGAGCTTGATCCATCATCCGAGACAATGATCTCGAAATACTCGGGAAGAATCTTGGCGAGCTTTGGCAGAAATACCTCAAGACGCTCCGTGTCATTAAAATGCGGGATAACGAGAGCGGTTGTTTTTTCTTGATTGTTCATTTTCCAGCCACACGGTTCAACTTCTCGGAAGCGGCGCTTTCGATCACCTTTGATATTCTTTGGGCAAAACCCGACGCCGTCCAAGCATGAGCCAACAAACTCTCCCGGGCACGGTTTTTTTTATCACTTTGAAGAGATTTTTTTATGGCGCGAGCCATGGCATCGCCGTATCCAGGCGCAACCAATTCCACCTCGATCCGATCCCGAATCACGCCAGCGCCCCACCAACCAGCCGTTTTTGTGTGAACGACTGGAGCCCCGCACATCATCGCTTGCATCGCGACGCTTTGACCGGAAGGTTGAATGCATTCTTCCAGAGGAACAACGACGCAGGACGCCTGCTGATAGAGCGCCCGCAACTCATCATCTGTGACAGGCGCCTCTTTCCAATCCCCTCGCCGCCATTCCACATTCGGGGGAAGAATCCGAGACTTTTCCCTTCGGGTTATGACTGTGAAGCTTATTTCAGGCAAAAACTTCGCCGCCTCCACAAGAGTCAAAAAATCCCGTCGACTGTCATTGCCAACAGCCAGCACACCTTCGCGCCGCACGCCTTCCTCCGGCAGAGTCCAAAAACTGTCATCCACCCCAAACCAACACACCGAAGACAATCTGCTTGGCACACCGAACCGCCGCTCGATCTCTGGCAATTCGGAATCGGCAAAAAGCACAGGCTGAAACTGCTTGAAATGACTCGCGACGAATTTTCGCCGAATTTCCGATGCGATCGGGTAATTCACCGCTCCGCAGAGAATCCCTACGAGCGGCTTCTGCATCATGCCCAGCGACTTCCAAAATGCGAGCCCAAATGAAATTTCCGTGGCCGTCGCGACCACCACATCGGCGCCCCTCAGCCTCGGCAACACCCGCCGACAGCGAGCGATCCAATCCGCGCTGGTCCTTGGCGGTAGACACTTTGCAAAAATCCTGCCAACCAGCGCAGTAACCCAATCCGCCGGGGCATGATCCAAATCCATAAACTCCACCTCATAGCCCTCCAGAGCCCCCAATTCCCTCGCACCGTAAAAAAAGTCGGATGGTCCAGCCGATCCGCGCCGCTCCCGCCCGCCGCTGTAAACGAAGGCCACCTTCATTGAATGTTGCCATTTCCATCGCCAATCAACATCTTCCATGCTGGCAAGCAATTCGAAACGCCTTCCAGAGACTGTTGCTGGTATTCATGGTAAACAAGTTGACCTTTTGCGGACGGCCAACACTTCGCCCCAAACGCCATCGCTCGCAACTCACGATCCAGCGTTTCCGGGTTTCCTAGATCCCAGCAAGTGTTGAAAAACTCCTGTCCCTCCGCATCGCATAGGTCGATTTCCAGCGAATCCGCACAATAAAACAAGCCTTTGCACCGCCGGCGCCGATGCAAAAATACAGCCGTTTCCAAACGGTGACCCAAATCTCGACCGGGGTGAGTCTTGAAAGCCGAGATCAATCCCGTATCAATGACATGCAATTTTTTGGGATTGTGCGCTTGTTTTCTGATCGACAATTCTTGGATCGGAAGCAGAAAAATAAGGAAAGCATCTTCCAAATACCCAAGATATTCAAAAAGGGTATTTTTTGAGACTTGATACCCTTGCGATGCCAGATCGCGATGCAATTTACTCACATTCAAAAGCGTCGCCGTGTTTCGAAATGCATGTCGCAGAAGTTCCCTCATCAACTTCTCGTTGCGCACCCCGTAGCGCTCCAGGATATCCCGATACAACATGAGCGAGGTGTATTCCTCCAAAATTAATGGACGCAAAGCCTCATCCGCTAGAACAAGTTCCGGAAACCCTCCCCATTCCAGATATTCCACCAAAGCCGCACGCAAGCGGCTTTCATTGTTTGCGTCAGCCTCCACCACAGGAATCGAGCGGAAATTCAAAAACTCTCTGAAGGAAAGCGGAAACACCTCAAGTGTAATGCTCCGCCCGCGCAAGGCCGTCGAAAGATCGCGGGCCAAAAGTTGAGACGAAGAACCTGTTACAAAAATCTCGACATTCTCAGTGTCATGCAACCTCCGCGCCCACAGCTCCCAACCCGGCGCACTTTGAACTTCATCAAGAAACAAATAAACCTTTTTGCCAATAGAATCCGGATATAATTCCCGGTAACTCCTCAATACCAAATCCAAATCCCCTTCGCGTATGGGTTGAAGGCGGTCATCCTCGAAATTCAGATAAAGCATCCGCTCATGTGGAACTCCCATTTCCAGCAGCAACTGCATCGCATGGAAGAAAAGGAAAGTCTTTCCAGCACGACGCACACCCGCCAAACCCACTACCTTGCCCGTTCCCATAGGCAACTTGATCTCCCGCGCAACCGATTGCGGAAGTTTACGCTCCACAGACTGACGAATTACATAGGGTCTTGTCCAGTTTAGAGGGGAAAATAGCGAGTTTGCGTTAGCAATATTGAGTAGATGTTAACACTTCGATGATTGAAACGCCACTCCGATTCTTTGAGGTGAATGAGGAATTTTTCCTTCCGGACTCCGCGAAGTTT
>JAPLTG010000030.1 GCA_026398255.1 Verrucomicrobiota bacterium | reverse complement strand
GCGCTCGAGTTCGATCTCGGCCAGGGAGAGCGCGGCGCGCATTTCGCCGAGTTGGGCTTCGAGAGTTTGGATTTCGCTCGGGCGCTGGCCGGCCTTGGCATCCTCTAATTCAGCACGGGCCTGATCCACCCGTCGCAACGCCTCGTCGCGCGCGGCAAGTTCCGAGGTTTCCTCCAATTCAAAAAGGAGGGCGCCTTTTTCGATTTCCTGACCCCGCTCGACGGCAAGGTTTTCCATGCGCCCGCCGAAGGGTGAGGCGACATGAACGAACTCGCCCTCGATGTAGCCCTGGACAAGAGAGGGGTCGGATTTTTCACAGGATGCGCCGACGAGGGCGACGAGCGAAAAAAGAACGGCGCGGAAAAATTTCACGCCGCGATCTTGTCCGGTCTCTCAACGGGACGGAAGCGGAAGCTAGCGTGGTATTTTCCCCCATGATGTTTTCGGCAACACTTGATGCAAGCAGCCGTGTGGCGGAGCGGCTTCACTCGGGCCAGAATCGTGGAGCAAGCCGGGCAGGCGTAGAAGAATTTCCGGGCGACTCGGCGGCGCTTGAAGGGAAGCTCGTGGCAGCGGGACTCATGCGGAATTCCCAGATCCGAACAGGCTTTGCGCCATTCCTCGCCATGGGCCTCGATCCGACGACGGCCGGCACGGTGATGGGCGAGAAGGTGGGCAAGTTCATGGCGGAGCGTGCGCTGAACCTCGGCGGCAGAAACCTCGACGAGCTTGGGATTCAGCACCACCATTCGATCAGACCACATGGCCATGCCGGCTGTGGTGCGGAGGGAGGGGTTCCAAAAAACACGGACTTTCAAATGACGGCAGCCCGCGGCCTTGAGTAGTTGGTTCGCGAAATCCTCGAGCAACGGATCGTGGCGCAGGCGCGAGTTGCGTCGGGGTTTGGCGAGATCATCCGGCGTGGCGCGAACGCGTCGCATGACGGACCGACCGAAATCCATGAGAAGTTGCTGGTATTTCATGCGGCCAAGGCGGGCTGGAGTTGCAGGACGCGGGTCACGGCAGCGGCGGCGCGATCGATGTCCGCCTCCGTAGTGCTGTGGCCCATGGAAAAACGAACCGTCGCCAGTGCGGTGGCGGTCTCGACTCCCATGGCGAGGAGGACATGCGAGGGCAGGATCGACCCAACCATGCAGGCCGATCCGCTGGAAACGCACACACCCTCGAGATCGAGCCCCATCAAAAGCGATTCGCCGTCCGCACCGGGGAAGCTGACATTGAGTGTGTTCGCCAAGGAGCGGGTGGGATCGCCATTGCGAATGGCATTCGGGCAGGATGCGTGGATCGAGTTCCAGAGCCGCTCGCGGAGCGGTTCGAGACGCGCGGATTGGAAGGCGGCCTGCACGGTGGCGTATTCAGCGGCGGCGGCAAGACCCGCGATGGCGGCGACATTTTCGGTGCCGGGACGGCGGGAATTCTCGTGCGCTCCCCCGAAGGCGTTTGGCTCGATGGAAATTCCTGCTGAGAGCCAAAGCGCCCCGACGCCTTTCGGGCCGTAGAATTTGTGGGCGGTGATCGAGAGCGCGGTGAGGCCGGGCATTTTCACCGAGAGCGGAAGTTTGCCGAACGACTGGATCGCATCGGTGTGGAAAAAGACGCCGTGCGCGGCGCAGATTTCGGCGAGGCGCTCGATTGGCTGGATCGCGCCGGTTTCGTTGTTGGCGTGCATCGCCGAAACCAAAACGGTGTCCGGGCGGAGCAAGGCAGCGAGGTTTTGGGGATCGACGATCCCAGCGGGATCGACGGGGAGGATCGAAACCTCGAAACCCTCGTGTTTCGCCAAATGCTCGGCGGCGTGGAGAACGGCGTGATGCTCGACCGCCGAGATGATGAGATGTTTTCCCTTCGCTGACTGGGACCGGGCGAGGCCCATCACGGCGAGGTTGCAGGATTCGGTGCCACCACCGGTGAAAATGATCTCGTGCGGTCGCGCCCCGAGGATCGCCGCGAGACGGTCGCGGGAGTCATCCACCGCCGCACGGGCGCGACGACCGGCCGCATGGATCGACGAAGGATTGCCGAATTCCCCTTCGAGAAACGGCAACATCGCCTCACGCGCTTCGGGTGCGAGCGGGGTCGTGGCGTTATGGTCTAGATACTCCATTCGAGTTCGGTGGCGGGTTTGGACTTCTCCAAAATACGCAGTTGTTTCTCCTCGTAAACCACGAGTGATCCGACAGGGACGCTGTGCATGAGGAAAACATTGGCGCCAATGGTGCTACCGTTGCCAATGAGAGTTTCCCCACCCAAAATCGTGGAATTCGGGTAAATCGTGACAAAATCTCCCACTGCAGGGTGGCGTTGGCCGCCTTTAACGATCTGGCCGCGATCGTCCTTGGCAAAACTCCGAGCGCCGAGAGTGACTCCATGGTAAAGCTTTACATGACTTCCAATCACGCAGGTCTCGCCGATCACGACCCCCGTGCCGTGGTCGATAAAAAAGTAGGGCCCGATTTTGGCGCCCGGATGGATGTCGATCCCCGTGCGGGAATGTGCCCACTCGGTCATCATGCGGGGCAGGAGTTTGATGCCTTCCTTGTAAAGAAGGTGCGCCGAACGCTGGACCGCAATCGCCTCGAGGCACGGATACGAAAGAATAATTTCCTCGTCGCTCGTCGCCGCGGGATCGCCCTCGAAGGCAGCTTGGATGTCAGTGCGGAGGAGTTCGCGGATGGCGGGGATTTGATCGAGAAAACGGAGCAAAACCTCGGCGGCGTTTTCATCGGTCGCCTTCGGATCGTTCAAGCGAATACTCCGTGCGATCTGCGCTCCGAGCCGCTCGGCAAGGGCCTCGAGGCGGATGCGGGTGGTTTCGGCGAGTTCGTTTTTGTGGATCGGATGCTCGTCGTGGAAACCGGGAAACAACACCTGCAACAACTGCTCGCACAGCGAATCGACGGCGCGTTTGGAAGGGAGGTTGTGGCGATCGGTATGATTCAACCCGCCCACTGCCTCGTAGGAGGTGAGAATTTTTTCGGAAATCCCGGCGAGGCGGCTTGGCATGCGGGCAAGACTACCGGCCCGCGCGTGGATTTGTCGAGAATCGGCTTGGAATCAGGCTCCGGAGCCGTCGGGAGGCAATGCGCCGTCGCCTGCACGGCAGAGATAGCCGGCGGCTTCGTGGTGCGTTTGGGCCTCGTAGGTTTTTTTCACCTCAAACAATACACGATCAGCGTCTTGCATTTCGACTAGGGCAACAATCGCCCCGCCAAATCCTCCCCCGCTCAAGCGCGCGCCTAGGCAACCCTTTTGTTTAATTGCAAGCTCAACGAGGAGATCGAGTTCCGGCGTGCTGTTTTGGAAATTATCCATCGAACTCCGGTGCGAAGCCGTCATGAGCGTTCCGAGAAGTTCACCGTCTCCAGAATTAAGAGCCTCAATGGCTTGGAACACCCTCTCGTTCTCACCCACAACATGGCGGGCGCGGCGTTTGGCCAAGTCGGGCATTTCGGCGGCTTCGAGTTGCGCCATTGTGACATTCCGCAAGGCCTCGACTCCCATGTGCCGGGCGGCTTCGAAGCATTGCTCGCGGCGTTCATTGTATTCGCCGCCGACGAGGGCGTGTTTGACGCCCGAGTTGATGATGAGCAGGCCGAAGTGCGAGGGCAGCGGGATGTTTTTCACCGACTCGGCGCGGCAATCGAGAAACACGAGGTGGTCTTTGAGACCGAAAACTGATGAAGCCTGATCGAGGAGGCCGCAATTCACGCCGACGAATTCATTCTCGGCGCGGCGGCAGAGTTTCGCGACCTCCATGCGCGAGAGCGAAAATGGATAGAGCTTCATGAGCAGCGCGGCCGTGGCGACCTCCAACGCGGCCGAACTCGAAAGCCCCGCACCAGTCGGCAGGGTTGATTCGTAGCGAATGGCAAAACCTCCTGCCTCGGCGCCGGCTCGGGCGAGCATTTCCGCGACACCCAGCGGGTAATCGGTCCATTGTCCGGTGCGCTGCAATCCCTTGGTGCGGTCGAATTTTTCCACGTTCCCCATATCACCGCTGGCCAACTCCACGAGACCGTCGGGCAATTTTTCACCGGTGGCCGTAATGCCCAGATGGAGCGCGGCGGAGAGGACAACACCTCCGTTGTAATCGGTGTGATTTCCGAGGATCTCGACGCGGCCTGGAGCAAAGGTGCTGATGGACATACGAGCGTGATGATTGCGGGGGGCTTGCGGCTTGCCAAGCGGCTTTTGTGTGGCAGGATTCGGGCGAAGGAAAAAAACTTATGAGCGATACCAACGACAACAACATTGCCGCCAAGAAGCTGGAAAGCAGTTCCGAGCACGCCAAAAAAGCCCTCGATGCCGCCACCGAAGCCGGTCGCGCCGTCGGAGAAACCGTAAAAAAACACGCCAAGTCCGCCTACGAAGCTGGACGCGAGCATTTGGGTGCCGCCGCCAAGGACCTCGGCGAAGCGGCCAGCGCTTCCTACGGAGACATCCGTGACCAAGCCCGCACAAAAGCCGACGAGTTCCGTGGACGCGCGCAGTCGGTTTACAGCGACGCCTCCGCCTACGCTCAGGATTACCAAAGCGAAGCCGAAGCCTACATTCGCGCGAACCCGCTCCAATCCGTTGGCATTGCGCTCGGGGTGGGCTTCCTTTTCGGCCTCATCCTCCGCCGCTGACCTACTTTGGCTCTGAACGGACCGGTCGATCCCGCCAACTCCGCCAAGCCGGCGTTGCGGGAGGAACCCCGAGGGCTTTTTGAGGAAATCCTCAGCCTCCTCGGGTCTGTCGCTTCGTATTTCCAAAACCTCGCCGTCCTCGCTGGCGAGGAATCGAAAGAAGCGCTCGCGCTCGGTTTGCGAATGGGCCTGCTCTTGCTGGTCGCGCTGTTTTTCGCCGGCTTCGGCTATGCGCTACTCGTCATCGCCGTGGCGTTTTTCGCCGCCCACTTCCTCGGAGTTTCCTGGTTCTGGATTCTTGCAGGATTCACCACGCTCCATTTACTGATCGCCGCCGTGTGTGTGAATCGCATCAAGGCCCTCTGCCGCACGAAACTCTTCGAGACGACGCGCCGCGAGATCACGGCGGACATCGACGCCCTCCGCAAGGAGAAGCGACCATGACCGCAAAGGAGAAAATCCTCGAGGATCTGCGCCGCAGCCGCGCTGCGATTGCGCGGGATGCCAACGCCCTCGTGGAGGAAGTGAACCTCGTTTCGAAATTCAAAAAATCCGTTCGCAACCAGCCCCTCGCTTGGCTCGGCGGCGCGGCGGCCCTCGGTTGGATTCTTGCGGGACCGAAAACCCGAGTCGTCACGAAAACCCTCAAAGGCAAATCCCTCGAGCCCGCGAAAAAATCTCGCCTCTCCGGTGCGGCGGGCCTTTGGAGCATTCTGCTCGCCCTTTTCAAAATCGCCTATCCCCTCGCCCGCCCCGCGCTCTCCGCTTACGCCGCACGCCGCGTTGGCGAGTTTGCCGAAAAATTTTCCCGCTAATCCACCATGCAAGATCCACGCTGCGACAGCCTCGCCGCCGTCCTCACCAAACACTCCACGAAACTCATCCCGGGCGAAAAGGTCCTCATCGACCTCTTCGATGTGCCCGACTCGATTGGAGTCGCCCTCATCCGCGCCGTCCGTGCCTGCAAAGCCCTTCCGTTCGTCCAAAACCACCACGCCCGCCTCTCGCGCGAGATGGCTCTTGGCGCGGAGGAAGCCGGACTCGAGATCGGCGCCGCCGTGGAACTCGCCCGCATGAAAAAGATGGATGCCTACATCGCTGTCCGCGGAAGCCACAACATCACCGAGATGAGCGATGTGCCCGATGCGAAAATGCAACTTATCGCGGGCAAGATGCGGCCCGTCATGGATTGGCGCATCAACAAAACCAAGTGGGTCGTCCTCCGCTGGCCCACTCCCGCCATGGCCCAGCAGGCGCAGATGAGCACGCCCGCGTTCGAGGATTTCTTCTTCAAAGTCTGCACGCTCGACTACGGCCGCATGGCCCCCGGCATGGCCGCGCTCAAGGCGCTCATGGACCGCACCGACAAGGTTCACCTCAAAGGCCCCGGCACGGACCTCCGCTTCTCCATTAAAAACATCGGCGCCGTGGCCTGCGGCGGTGACCGCAACATCCCCGACGGCGAGGTTTTTTCCTGCCCAGTGAAAAAAAGCGTCGAGGGCCATGTCACCTTCAATGTCCCGAGCATTTATCAAGGCCACGCGTTCGATAATGTGCGGCTCGAATTTTCCGAAGGCCGCATCAAGAAGGCCACCGCCAACAACACCGCCGCGCTCAACCGCATCTTGGACAGCGACGCCGGCGCGCGCTACATCGGCGAATTCTCGCTCGGCTTCAACCCGCACATCCTGCATCCGATGCGCGACATTTTGTTCGACGAAAAAATCGCCGGCTCCTTCCACTTCACGCCCGGCCAGGCCTACAAGACCGCCGGCAACGGCAACACGAGCCGCATCCACTGGGACATGGTCTGCATCCAGCGCCCCGATTACGGCGGCGGCGAGGTGTGGTTCGACGGCAAACTCATCCGCAAAGACGGCCTTTTCACCCTCCCCGCTTTGAAAAAACTCAATCCCGACCAACTCCTCGGCAAGGCGCGGTGATTGCGGATAGAAAATCGGGCGCCCTTTTGCTGTTGCGGGCGAGGATGGGGATCGGGTAGTTATCCCGGCTACCCCAAGTTTTTAATGGAAGACACAATCTCATCCCGCGAGCTCACGATCGAGCGGAAGCACTTTATTATCGAACTGCGTGAAAATGAACGCGGACGGTTTCTCAAGATTACCGAAGCGGCCCACGGGCGGCGCAATTCGGTGATCATTCCGAGCACCGGACTGGATGAGTTTGAGGACAAACTCGATGAGGTCTTGAGCGAGGGCGAAGACACGGAATAAAAACAATCAGGCAGAGGAGCGAGGGAAGGGCATGAATATTTTAGTCACAGGTGGCTGCGGATTCATCGGCAGCAATTTCATCCGGCAGAGGCTCGCCGAATCGGGCTCGCCACTACAAAAGCTGGTCAATCTCGACCTTCTCACCTACGCGGGCAACCCCGCCAACCTCGCGGACCTCGCCGCCGATCCGCGCTATGTTTTTCAACAGGGTGATATCGGGGATGCGGCATTGGTTTCGAGATTGCTCACCGAGCATCAAATCGACGCCGTGCTGAATTTCGCCGCCGAGTCACATGTGGACCGCTCGATCGATTCGCCCGAGCCCTTCGTGCAAACGAATGTCACCGGCACGCTCCGTCTCCTGAATGCCTCGCGCCATTATTGGAAATCGCTCCCCGAGCCCCGCCGCGCCGGGTTTCGTTTCCTCCATGTCTCGACCGATGAAGTTTACGGAACACTCGGGCCGAACGACCCTGCTTTTTCGGAAACCACGCCCTTCGCGCCGAACAGCCCCTACGCCGCCTCCAAGGCCGCCAGCGACCACCTCGTCCGGGCCTTCCAGCACACTTACGGCTTCCCCACCCTCACGACGAATTGCTCGAACAACTACGGCCCCTACCATTTTCCTGAAAAGCTCATCCCCTTGATGATTCTGAACGCGCTCGATGGAAAGCCCCTCCCCGTGTATGGCGACGGCCAGCAAATCCGCGATTGGCTTTTTGTCGAAGATCACGCTTCCGCCATCTGGCTCGTCCTGCAAAAAGGCCGCCTCGGCGAGACCTACAATGTCGGTGGACTCAACGAACGCGCGAATCTCGATGTGGTGAAAACCCTCTGCGAGCTCCTGGACGCCAAATCCCCCCGCCCCGACGGCGCCTCCTACTCCGCACAGATCACCTATGTCGCCGACCGTCCCGGCCACGACCGCCGCTACGCCATCGATTGCGCAAAAATCCAAAGCGAACTCGGCTGGTCGCCCCGTGAGTCGTTCGAAACCGGCCTCGCCAAGACAGTCGATTGGTATCTCGCCAACCGTGGTTGGACCGACGACATCACCAAAAACCGCTACAGCCGCGAGCGCCTCGGATCATCCAAATAATCCCTCGGCCTTTTCCTCCGTGCCCTCCGTGTCCTTTGACTCGCTCGCTCCCGCTCGGCTCGCCCTACGGGCCAACCTTCGGTTGCTCCATCTCAAAGGCCCCGCCTTTTCGATTGTGGTAAAAATTCTCACCTGACATGCAACACAACACCCAGCGCCGCGGCATCATCCTCGCCGGAGGCTCCGGCACCCGCCTCTACCCGCTCACCATCGCCGTCAGCAAGCAACTCATGCCGGTCTACGACAAGCCGATGGTTTACTACCCGCTGTCGGTGCTCATGCTCTCCGGCATCCGGGAAATTTTGCTGATCTCCACACCCGAGGATTTGCCCCTCTTCCAGAGACTCCTCGGAGACGGCTCGCAATTTGGAATTTCTCTCCAATACGCCGAGCAGCCCCGCCCCGAGGGCCTCGCCCAAGCCTACCACATCGGCGCCGAATTCATCGGCGACAAACCCTCCGCTCTCGTCCTCGGCGACAATATTTTCTACGGCCAGTATTTTTCCGAAGCCGTGGAAAATGCCGACCGCCGCCAGGAAGGCGCCACCATCTTCGGCTACCATGTCGCCGAGCCCAGCGCCTACGGCGTCGTCGAGTTTGCACCCGACGGTCGAGTCCTCTCCCTGGAGGAAAAACCAAACAATCCAAAGTCGAATTTCGCCATTCCCGGCCTCTATTTCTACGACCACCGCGCTGTCGAGATCGCGGCCAACCTCCAGCCCTCCGCCCGTGGCGAACTCGAAATCACCGATCTCAACCGCCGCTATCTCGAAACCGGGACCCTCCATGTCGAACAACTCGGCCGAGGCACCGCTTGGCTCGACACTGGCACGCACGAATCGCTCATGGAAGCCGCGGAATTCGTCAGCGTCATCGAACGCCGCCAAGGTCTCAAAATCGCCTGCCTCGAAGAAATCGCCCTGCGAAATCAATGGATCACCCTCGCCGATCTGGAAACCCAAATTGCCCACCTCGGCAAATCCAGCTACGGCGCCTATCTCCGCCGCCTGCTGAAATAAATCCCAGCGAAGAAAGGAGGTTTCCGGCGGCGCGCAGGTTTGCAAGCACGAGACCGCCAGTCGAAAAACATCCTACAAAGGGAAAGCCGAGGAAAGCGCCACATGCACGCGGTGAACGCTCTCATGCAGGTTCTTTACGGAATTTGATGAGTAGAGGTAAAGAGATCGAGTCTGCCGCAATAGAAAAGGATTCTGGCCGGTAGTTGAGGGCGTTACGGAAGCCACACGCTGGAGTCCGACTTTGATCGAGCCATTCAGCAACTCCCGCCGCCGCCCGATGTCTCGGTTGTCAGCGCCCAAACCTCAAGCGCGAATGCGCCGTTACAGAAAACCTCACACGAAGCTACGAAGGGCGCAGAGAAATCTTCAAATTTCAGGTCTCAGCTCTCCGGTTTTTCTGCATCTCCACCTCCGTGCCTTGGTGCCTCCGTGAGAGCCTTCCCTGATTCTCACAGAAAAAAAACTGGTCCCCCCGTATTTGTCCTACCAGCCGTTTTAGGATGCCCCCCGCAATGATCACTAAATTCATCCAATTCCTCCCGCAGAGACACCGAGGCGCAGAGAAAGACTGCCCGCGAATAAACCGAATCCCCGCGAATCCTTGGAGGGCGATGCTTCGTCAGTGCCCAAGCCTCAGGCGCGAACGCGCCGCCCTGGAGAGCCTACACCTCTTCCCAGCGAATCCTCTGGAAGGCCAACTGGCTTTTTGGAAACCTTCTCGCTCTGGCTTCTGATTTCACAGCGCTATGAAAGGCATATACCACCCCGCTTTGCATAAAGCTGTCGGGCGTTGTTCGTCGTGGGAGGATTTCGTCGGGCACCTCAGTCGGTTGTCCGAAAAGGAAAAGGGCGATGTGTTCGAGCATCTCGTTCGCGCCTACCTTCTGCTCGATCCGGAATACGCGACCAAGCTGCGCTCGGTCTGGCTTCTGAGGGATGTTCCGTCTGCACTTCGGAAAAAACTCCGCCTGACGGCCGATGACCAAGGCATCGACCTCATCGCAGAAACCAACAGCGCCGAGTTTTGGGCTATCCAGTGCAAATACCGCGAGGACACGGCGCGCCCGGTGCCTTGGCGCGAGATTTCCACATTCACCGGCCTTGCGTTCGGCGTGTGCCGGCACATTTCGTTCGGCCTCGTCTGCTCGACCACGGAGAGGATCACCCGCGTTCTCAAGGAACAAGACCGCATCGGCTTTTGCGCACTGGATGTCTGGCAGGGGCTGGATGCCGAGTTTTTCTCCCGCTTGCGCCAATTCCTCGGCCGCAAGCCCGCCAAGCTCGTTCCACTAAAACCTCGGCCCCACCAGAAATCCGCCATCGCCGATGCGCGGGAGCATTTCGTCGCGAAGAAGCAAAAACGTGGGAAACTCATCAGCCCCTGCGGCTCGGGCAAAAGCCTCACGGCCTACTGGATCGCCCGTGACCTCGGCGCGAAGAAAATCCTCGTAGCCGTTCCGAGCCTTTCGCTCATCCGGCAGACGCTGAAAGTCTGGCTCCGCGAATCGCTCGCCCATGGCGACAAGGTGGAGTGGATTTGCGTGTGCAGCGACGAATCCGCCGGGCGCGTGGAGCAGGACGATACCGCCGTGTTACGCCAAGACCTCGGTGCTCCGTGCCTCACCGACCCTCAGGAGATCGCCGCATGGCTCCGGCGGAAAAAGCCCGGCCTCACCGTCGTCTTCACCACCTACCAGAGCGGCGAGGCTTTGGGTAAGGCCGCCCGCGCGGCGAAGTTCTCGTTCGACCTCGGCATCATGGACGAGGCGCACAAGACCGTGGGCGACGGCGACAAACTTTTCTCCCACCTGCTCCACGACGAAAACCTCCCCGTCCGTCGCCGCATTTTCATGACCGCCACCGAGCGCCGCTATCGGGGAAAGGGCGACAAAATCCTGAGCATGGACAACGCCGCCATCTACGGCGACACCTTCCACCTCCTCAGCTTCAAGCGCGCGCTCGAGGCCACGCCGCCGATTCTCAGCGACTACCGCATCGTCACGATCCTCGTCTCCCGCGACGAGATCACCGACATGGTCCGTAAAAATGTCTTCCTGCGCCCGGACAAAGGACGCTGGGACAAAGAAGTCGAAGCCGAAATGCTCGCCTCGCTCGTGGCCTTGCGCAAAGCGATGCGGAAATACCCGATCCGCCATGCTGTTTCCTTCCACAGCAGCATCCAGCGCGCAGAGATTTTCAAAGACCACAACGACGCCTACAACCGCTCCTTCGAAAGCCACGCGCCGGTCGAGTCGTTCCATGTCTCGGGAAAAACTCCCACCGGCCCGCGCGCCCGCATCGTCAGTGAATTTGCCTCCACTGAGCGTGCCCTGATCACCAACGCCCGCTGCCTCACCGAAGGCGTCGATGTGCCGGGCATCGATTGTGTGATGTTCGCCGACCCGCGCCGCAGCGCCGTGGATATCGTGCAAGCCGTCGGCCGAGCCCTGCGACCCGCCAAAGGCAAAAAGATGGGCTATGTCATCGTCCCAATCCTCCACGATGCCGAGGCCAAACCGGAGGACATCTTCGCCTCAGGGGAATTCAAGGAAATCCTCACCACCCTCCGCGCCCTGGCCGCCAACGACGAACGGATCATCGAATACTTCCGCAGCGTCTCGCAGGGAAAACAACGCCACGGCGGCGGCAGCGTCGTCTTCGACATCGACGAAAAACTCGCCAAGCGAATCAACCTCGAAGACTTCGCCCGTGAGATTGACCTCAAATGCTGGGATCGACTGGCGAATCTGTCTTGGAGACCGTTTGAGGAGGCGCGGGCGTTCGTGCGATCGTTAAATCTCAAATCAAACACTGAATGGTTGAGATTCACAAAGGGTGAGCTCACTCAAAAAGGCACATTACCAGCGGATATACCTGTTACACCTGAAAGAACCTATAAATACAATGGATGGGTTAGCTTAGGTGATTGGCTTGGAACCGTGAGAGTTGCGAATGCGAGGCGGGCTTTTCGTTCATTTATTGAGGCCCGCAAGTTCGTGCATTCGATTAATCTTAAAACAGGAAATGAATGGATTCAGTTTTGCAGAGGGAACCTCGCTGCAAAAGGCATTTTGCCTTCTGATATACCTATTAACCCCGCTAAAATTTATAGGAATCAAGGATGGCGAGGAGTTGGTGATTGGCTTGGAACCGGGAGAGTTGCCAATTCAAAACGGCGTTACCGTCCATTTGAAGAAGCTCGTAATTTTGTTCGATCTTTAAATTTAAATTCGGTAGCAGAATGGAATCAATTTTGCAGAGGGAAAAATCCCGCAAAAGGCACGCCGCCTCTAGATATACCTAATTTTCCTGAAATAACTTACAAAAAACATGGCTGGAATGGCTACGGTGATTGGCTTGGGACTGGGAATGTTGCTAATTTTCGTAGAGGATTTAGACCTTTTTCTGAAGCTCGTGCATTCGTTCACGAGTTAAATATAAAGACTTTAGAGGAATGGTTTAAGTTCTGTAAAGGCCAACTACCAGAGAAAGGCTCATTACCGCCCGATATACCTGTTAATCCAAGCAGAACATATAAAAACCAAGGGTGGTGCGGTAGTGGTGATTGGCTTGGAAATGGAAGGGTCTCAAATTCCGAGCGATTTTTTCGTCCATTCGAAGACGCTCGCAATTTTGTTCGATCACTAAATCTCAAATCAACAAAAGAATGGATAGATTTCTACTCAGGCAGAATGCAGAGTAAAGGCACAATTCCTTTCGACATACCAACCGCTCCAGAAAGATGTTACAAAGATACAGGATGGAAAGGCATGGGTGATTGGCTTGGAACTGGAATCATAGCTGCATCCAAGAGAAAATATCGGTTTTTTAAAGATGCGCGTTCTTATGTTCACTTGCTAAATCTAAAGTCAGTAAACGAATGGCGTCGATTCTGTAGGGGTGAAATGCCGGAAAAAGGAGAACTTCCTAATGATATCCCTGTTGGGCCTGAAAGACCGTATAAAAGTCAAGGGTGGAAAGGTTACGGTGATTGGCTTGGCACAGGATCTATATCACCTAGTCGCCGAAAATATCGCTCCTTTACTGAAGCTCGAAAATTCGCACATGCTTTGAAATTAAAGTCTGCTAATGAATGGCGCTTGTTTTGCAAAGGGAAACTACTAGAAAAAGGGAAACTACCTGCTGACATACCTGCAAATCCATGCAGCCCATTTAAAAACAATGGCTGGATTAGCTTCAATGACTGGCTTGGAAAAAAATAAGCCTCTAAAAAAGCATTTTTGACAAATTGCACAAATTGTCATATTTTTACTCTCCATGAGAGCCATGACTGCCTCCGAAGCCCGTCAGAATTTCGGGCAATTCCTTGATTATGCGATCCAAGAGCCTGTGGTCATCAAACGGCATCAACGCGATCTTGGCGTCTTTCTTCCCATGGCGCTCTACCGGAGTTTGGTTTCCGGGCAAAACCGCAAGATCACCGGGGCGATGGATGAACTCCAAGCCGAGGCTGGGAGGGCGGGCTTGACCGAAGAGGCGTTGGAGAAAGTGCTTTCCGAAGAGAATCCCAGCTGACGGGTGGTCATTTTCGATACCAATGTCCTCGTCAGCGCAGCCTTGATCCAGGGCAGTCGCGCCGATCGTTGTGTCCGGGCAGTGCTTGAACGCCAGCACCCGCTTATTTTTTCCAAGGCAACTTTTGAGGAACTCAGCGATGTGCTCCTGCGCTCCAAGCTGGACCGGTATGCGTCCAAGGCGGCTCGCCTGGGTTTGCTGGAAGCATGGGAAAACGCCGCCGTCTTCTTTCCTGATGCGGCGCTCCATGAGGTCGTGCGCGACTGCCGTGACCCGGATGACGACAAGTTTCTGGAGTTGGCCTTAGCGAGCAGGGCGTCTGTGATTGTGACCGGAGATCCGGATCTGCTGGTGCTCGATCCCTGGCGGGGTATTCGTATCGTCAAACTGGGCGACTTCGACTCGGTGGTGCTCCCGATTCTCGAAAAAGAAGGTCTCGGCTGATCGGATTTGTGCGGATTCGCTACATTCGCGGGCGAGTGTCTTTCACGGCCGAGACGGTCATGCCCCTTTTTCTCTTTTCTCAGCGCCTCGGCGGCTCTGCGGGAGCTTTTGGCGGAAGAGGAACGGCGCTGCGCGCCTGAATCTTGGGTCCGCTCGGCGAGCCGCCCCTACCTTGGGTTTTCGATTGGGGGCCATCTGCCCTTCGTGCCTTTGCGGCTTCGTGTGAGGCTGCCTTTTTGTGGAACGGCGCTTCGCGCCTGAAGTTTGGGCCGACACGGAGGTCAGCTCTCCAAGTTTTCGATTTGGTGCCTTCTTCCTTCGTGGCTCAGCGCCTTTGTGAGAGCTTATCAGTCAAAATCCGAGCAATTCGCGGCGGAGGAGGTCCAAGGCGGCTTGGGTGGCGAGTTGCTTGAAAGTCGCCCGGTCTGCGGGATAGCAGCGTTCGAGCAGGAGCGTTTCAGCGGCTGGGCGGGCTAGGGCGATGTGGACAAGCCCCACAGGTTTCTCCGCGCTTCCCCCGCCGGGGCCAGCGATGCCGGTGAGGGAGAGAGCGAAATTGGCTTGGGCTCCATGTTTCGCCCCTTCGGCCATGGCCATAGCGACTTCCGCGCTGACGGCACCATGGCGCTCGATCAAATCCGCCGAAACGCCGAGGAGTTCGCTCTTGGCCTTGTTCGAGTAAGTGACGAATCCCTCGTGGAAAACCTCCGACGCTCCCGGAACATCCGTCACGCGATCCGCCAAAAGACCGCCCGTGCAGGATTCCGCGGTGGTGAGCGTGAGGCCACGCCGCTTCAGTTCGCCCACGATCCATTCCTCGATCCCCTCGCCTTGGGCAGAAACAAGATTCGATCCGAGGATTTGGATCACACGCGGCTCGACGGCATCGAGAGTCTCCCTCGCGCCAATCAGCCGGAAATCGACCTCATTCGGCCGTGCGCAATACCCGACCTCCAGAGCAGGATTTTCAGTAAGTTCGAGACCGATGAGTTTTTCGACCGCACTTTCGCCAAGGCCGACCACTCGATAAATCCGGCATTCCTTGGCCTCGATCCCAGCAGCAAGTGTGCTCAATCGAGGAAGCACGAAGTCGGAAAACATCGGTTGCAACTCGCGCGGCGGGCCGGGCATCAGGAAAAAATGCGGCGTCGCCCAGGAGGGTTGCGAAACGGAGGGAATGTAAAGTCCCGGCGCGGTGCCATTCGGGTTCGGCAAAACCTCGGCGCCCTCGGGAACCATAGTTTGGCGGAGCATGCGCTCGACGAGTTGATACCCGCGCGCGGCAAGTCGGGACTCAATGTGAGCGCGGATCGCGGGGTCAGGCTGAAGTTTTCTACCGAGAAGTTCCGCAATCACCTCGCGAGTGATGTCATCCGTCGTGGGCCCCAGACCGCCTGTAACGAAAAGCACCTCCGCGCGGCCACAGGCTTCCAACACTCCATCGCGAATGGCCGGCCCGTCGGGAACCGTCGTTTGGCGCGCCAAGCGAAGACCGAGTGGAAAAATTTGGCGCGCGATCCAAGCCGCGTGGGTGTTTTGAACACTACCAAGAAGCAGTTCCGTGCCGATGTTCAGAACCTCGACGGTCATTTCACCACGAGCCCGCAAGCCAAGGCATCCATCCAACTTCTCACCATGCCGTGACGCTCGGTGTCCCCGTCCAGATCGTAAACATAAAGAAGATTGGCGAGGATGCGCATGAGAAATTGGCGCGGAGAGGCAGGCTGCAGATGGCTATCCTTTAACTCGATTCCCTGCCGGGAAAGAATGCTGCGCAAATCCTCCCTCTCAAGAATTCGCCCGCCGTGGAAGGGATCGAAAAAAAGATCCCCGTGCCGCGCGATGAAGTGGCCAGGGAGGTTGATGCCATCGATTTTCATCCCCGCCCGCGCACCGATCATCATGTAGAGAAGCGACAGGCTGATGGGGATTCCCCTCCGGGTGGAAATCAACCGGGGGAGGAGGGAATTTTCTTCGCAGTAGTAACAGTCGGCATTGCCGGTGAATTGGAGTTCGCTGGAGAGGAGTTCGCCGAGCAAGCGAACCCGGTCTTCATTCGTCACGGCTCCGTGGATGCGTGAGAGAAACTCGATCCCGCACTCGTTGACCAATTCCTCGGACGGCGCGGTCGGCACCTCCGGCAAAAGGGCGCGGGAGAGGAGCCAGGCGGCTTGTTCAATATCGAAGCGGTCCCCTCCGAGATGACATAAAAGCAAAAAGTCGTCACTGGCGTCGCGGGCTTGAAGTTCGTGGAGAATTTCTCTGGCGTGGCGCTGGGTGGCCGGACACTCACCGTTTGCCAAATCCTCGACGAGTCTCGGATTGTCCACAGCCATCGCGGCGAGTTGTTCTTTCACGAGCAGGACGGTTGTCGGGTCATCATCGCTCAGCAATTTTGCCAAGGCTTGCTCGTTGGCTACCATATTGGTGTCCAATAAAGGCGGGTTTGCCCCCATTGCAAGCGGTGACTTGGTTATTGAAAAATCCTCAACGGGAAATCGGGATTTCAATGGAGAAAAAAACCGACTCGCCAACACGACCACCCTTGGGGGAGGAAAAACCCGCCTCTGCCAGCTCCGTCTCAAAGGAAGCCACCCGATCTCCGGGAATTTGAACCAACCACCGCGTGCCGCCTGATTCGATTTTCTCGGGAGTCAGAACCACTCCTCCACAATTTCGCACGAGGTTTTGGATCGTCTCGCCGGCCTTCAAACACGCCTCACCATCGGGAACCTCCCGCACGGAAATCCGGGCCGCGCCTTCCAGAATCGGAGCCTGCCATTGCTCATCCACGACATTTTCCAAAATCGACCGCAACCCCACCGCATCGGGAATCGGTTCGGAGGCTTTTCGAATGTCGCGAATGCCATAAATGGCAATCGTCATCGGCAAGGCCAGAGCCACCATCACGAGGCTCACCATCTGAAGCACCTTGCCATTCCAGCGAAAAGGCGGCTGGGGTGTTTCTTCGAAATCAGGATTCGGTTTTTCGCTCATTGGATCGGCTGAAAGCATAGAAACCACGCCGTCCGCCGTCAGCGCAAATCCTCGCTCCGAACGCGGAGATTGACCCTTCTCGACGGCTCGCGGATATTTCCCGACTTTTCATGGCCATCGAGAACACGCGCAATTTCTGCATCATCGCCCACATTGATCACGGCAAGACGACCCTTTCCGACCGTTTGCTGGAGGCCACGGGAACTATCCAAAAACGAGAGTCTCAGGAACAACTCCTCGACGCCATGGACCTCGAACGCGAGCGCGGCATCACGATCAAAGCCCACCCGATCGCGATGGAATACACGGCCAAAAACGGGACTAACTATAAACTCAACCTCTCGGACACCCCGGGCCATGTGGACTTTTCCTACGAGGTGTCCCGCTCGCTCGCAGCCTGCGAAGGGGCGCTGTTGATCATCGATGCCGCCCAAGGCGTGGAGGCCCAGACTGTCGCCAATGTCCATCTCGCGGAGAAGCAGGGCCTCAAACTCATTCCGGTCATCAACAAAATCGACCTGCCAAACGCCGATGTCGAAATGGCGAAGAAGCAACTCGAGGACATTCTCGCCATCCCGGCCGATGAAGCGATTCTTGCCAGTGCCAAGGCGGGCATCGGCATTGAGGAAATCCTAGAAGCCGTCGTTGCGCGCATCCCCCACCCCTCCGGAAAAACAGAAAATCGCCTGCAGGCGCTCACCTTCGACTCACACTTCGATGCTTACCGAGGCGTGGTGATTTACACTCGTGTCTTTGAGGGTTCCATCAAAGCAGGCGACCCCGTGAAGCTCATGTCCACCAACGCCAACTACGAGGTCAAGGAGGTCGGCGTCTTCAAGCCCCAGCAGCCCAAATTTTTTGCCCGCGAAAAACTCGTCGCCGGAGACATCGGCTATGTCATTGCGAACATCAAAACCTCTGCCGAGGTGAAGGTCGGCGACACACTCACCAGCGCGCGCCAACCCGCCGAAAAGCCGCTCCCCGGCTTTCAGCTCGTTCAACCGATGGTCTTCAGCGGCATCTACCCGATCAACACCGCCGACTTCGAGCGCCTCAAGGCCGCCATCGCCAAACTTCAACTCAACGATGCCGCGTTCCAATTCATGGCCGAGTCCAGCATCGCCCTCGGCTTCGGCTTCCGTTGTGGATTCCTCGGCCTGCTCCACATGGAGATCATCCTCGAGCGCCTTCGCCGCGAGTTCGACATGGACATCATCGCCACCTACCCCTCGGTTATCTACGAGGTGGAGCGCACGAACGGGGAAGTCCTCCGCATCGACAATCCGGACCAACTTCCCGACCCCAGTGTGATTGAGGAAATCCGCGAGCCGATGGTCCGCTGCTTCGTCATGATCCCGAACGAATACATCTCGCCGGTCATGCAGCTCATCATGGAAAAGCGCGGCGAGGTTTCCCACACCGAGTCGATCGATACCAAGCGAGTCATGCTCAGGACCGAGGTTCCTCTGAACGAAATCCTCGTGGATTTCGTGGACAAATTAAAATCCATCACCCGAGGCTACGGCTCGATGGACTACGAGCAGGCCGGCTACAAACCCGCGAAACTTGTGAAGCTTGAGATGCTCGTGAACAACGAGTCCGTGGATGCTTTCTCCTGCATCGTCCATCGCGAAAAAGCCGAATCTCGAGGCCGCGCCCTCGCCTCAAAGCTCAAGGAAGTCATTCCTCAACAGCTTTACCAAGTCGCCATTCAGGCGGCCATCGGCGGCAAGATCATTGCCCGCGAGAGCGTGAGCGCCCTCCGAAAAAATGTGACCGCGAAATGCTACGGCGGCGACATCAGCCGCAAACGCAAACTCCTCGAGAAACAGAAGGAAGGCAAAAAGCGCATGAAGGCCGTGGGCAGTGTGAACATCCCCCAAGAGGCCTTCATCCAAGTCCTCCGAACCAGCTAATTAAGCCCGTCATGTTTTTCTTCACCCCGCGCTACCTCAAAGAGGCAAAACTTTACCTCCAAGGTGCGAAAAAATTTCTCGCTTACAAGCGCGACATCCTGGCGCCATCCCGCGTTTCCGAGATCGAAAAGGGCATCGAGGAACTCCGCTCCGCCATGCGACGCCGCGACTGCGAGGAAGTCTCGAAGAGCATGCGCCATCTCGATGACTTGATCGGCAAAAGCGTGCCACCTGTTAAAAACGCCGGCCTCCGCGAAAACATCGAAGTCCTCGTCGTGGCGATTGTTTTTGCCGCAGGCGTGAAAGCCTATTTCCTCCAACCCTTCCGGATTCCCACCGGCTCCATGCAACCGACGCTCTACGGCATCGTCGGAGTGCCCACCGAAACCTCGCCGCCCAATTTGCTCGTTCGCGCCTTCGATCTGGTCGTCCGCGGCCGTCACCACCTCGACCTGCGCGCGAAAGAGGAAGATGTCGTCGTGAACCTGGAAGAAAAAACCTACCTGAATTTTTTCACCTTCACGAAAATCATCGGCCGGCGTCACAGCTACACCGTTTTTGCGCCGCGCGATCCGCTGATCCGGTATTTCCGAATCCTGCCCGGCCGCGAATATGCCGCCGGGGAAGTCATCGCTCGCGGTCATATCAATACCGGAGACCAGATTTTCGTGAACAAGGTCGTCTACAATTTCATCAAGCCTAGCCTCGGCGATGTGTTCGTATTTAAAACCACAGGCATCCGGGAAATCGAGGCCGGGCTCGATCCCGAAATGGGCTCCCAGCATTACATCAAGCGCCTCACTGGCATGCCGGGCGACACGCTCCGCATCGATCCGCCAAATCTTTTTATCGATGGAAAAACTCCAGCGCAAATCATGCTCCAACGCGTGATGTCGATGAAGGACGGCTATCAAGGCTACTCGAATGGCGGCCAGAGCGGCCCGCCCTTCCGCTATCTCGGCACGCCCACGGCGACCTTTACTCTTCCACCACGCAGCTACTTCGCCCTTGGTGATAATAGCTACCACTCCCGCGACAGCCGCGATTGGGGTGTCGTTCCGGAGCGCAATGTCGCCGGCAAGGGATTCCTGGTCTATTGGCCCTTCAGCAGTCGCTGGGGACTCATTCGTTGAAAATGAACCTCCCTGGACTCCTTCAAAAAGTAGCGGACGGTGCGGAGTTAAACCAACCGGACATCGAAATCGCCTGTGCGCTTTTGCTCGATGGCGCCAGCCCCGTTGAGGATCGCGCGGCTTTTCTTTCAGCCCTCCACCGCCGAGGGGAAACACCGGCGGAGATTGCCCACTTCGTCGAGGTTTTGCTTGGCCACGCTGTGCAGCTTCCGTTCTCCGGAAAAGCCCGACTCGATGTCTGCGGCACAGGCGGGGACCGGGCCGGATTTTTCAATATCTCGACCGCTGTCATGTTTGTCGCCGCAGGCGCCGGAGCCTCGGTCGTGAAACATGGCAACCGAGGCATCACTTCCAAATCTGGCGGAGCCGATGTGCTGGAAGCCCTCGGCGTGAACATCAATCTCCCGCCCGATCGCGCCGCAATCCCGCTCGAGAGAGCCGGATGCTGTTTCCTTTTCGCGCCCGCCTGCCATCCCGCTTTCAAGGCCGTCGTGCCCGTCCGCCAATTCCTCGCACAACAAGGCCAGGCCAGTGTTTTCAACATCATTGGCCCACTTCTCAATCCCACCCGACCAGAGTTCCAACTTTCCGGGGTCTTCGATCCCTCCTTGCTCGCGACCTACGCCGGGGTCTTCCAAAAACTCGGACGCCATCGGGCTTGGGCCGTTCACGGAACAGGTCCCGATGGGCTGCGTGTTGACGAGGTTTCGCCACTTGGAAAAACCAAAGTCCATTCCGTGGATGCCGCCGGCATGAGGGAATTCGAGATCGATCCTGCGGATTTCGGATTATCCAACATTTCCGCATCCGACCTTCTCGGCGGCGATGCCACGACCAATGCCCGGATTCTCTTGGCGATTCTCGACTCCTCCGATCGCGGTCCAAAGCGTCAGACCGTCCAACTCAACGCCGCCGCCGCACTCACCGTTGCCGGCCTCACGCCCTCGTTAACCGAAGCCTGGGCTCTCGCCGGAGACTCGATTGACTCCGGGCGCGCCATGAATTCCCTTGAACAACTCCGCGCCTGCACCCAATAAACCCGCCGTCATGAAACGACTTCTCTCACTCGCCATTCTCCCGCTCCTTTTCCTCTCCTCCTGCGCCACGGCTCCTTTCCAAGCGAACCCGCCAGCATCCGCCCTCTCTCAACTCCTCCAGCGCGGAGTGCCCACAGCCACGGTCAAGCGCATCCAACACGGTCGCGTGCTGGATTTCGACGACATCCTCGCCCTGGTGAAAGTCAATGTCTCGGACAAGGCCGTTGTCGCCTATCTCAAGAGCACCCATGCCCCTTACCGCTTCACCACCGCACAGCTCGAGCAACTCAGTGACGCCGGCTGCGGCTCGACTCTCGTGAACTACCTCGGCCAGTCGATCGGCTACTACGAAGCCACCAAGCGCAACCAACTCGGCGGGCCGAAGTGGGAGAACAATCCGTATTTCAACGACCCTCTCTTTTGGGGCGCGCCGCCGTTCGACTACGGATTCCCCGGCGAGTGGGGTTACCCCGGCTTTTTATTCGGCCCATTCTGACATGGATGGAGTCCAATACCGGATCGGAAACGAAAAACTCATTCGTGTTCTGGACGGCGCTAGCCAGCGCCTCCGCTCGCTCCTGACCAAACAAGGAAGACCTCAAGGCGCATTGCGTGTGGCCGTCATCGGCGGCGGTTGCTCGGGCCTCCAATACAAAATGGATCTCGTCGATGGCCCCGCCAACCGTGACATCATGGTTGAGTCGAATCAGGTCCGCGTGGTGGTCGATCCCAAGAGCGCGCTTTTTGTCAGCGGCTCGGAACTCGACTACAGCGAGGACCTCCAAAAAGGGGGCTTCAAAGTCACGAATCCAAACGCCGTGGCGCACTGCTCCTGCGGGGAGAGCTTTGCGGCGTGACCGATCTATTCGCCGTTCTCGGCCTTCCCCGCTCTCCGTGGCTGGATGCCGAAGAATTAAAACAACGCCACCACGCCTTGATGGCCGCTGAAGCCTCAGCCAATTCCTCCCCCGCGATTCTGAACGAGGCGCGCCGCACCCTGCAAAACCCGGCTCTTCGCATCCGCCACTTTCTCGCGCTGGAATTTCCAGATCATCAGCCAACCAACCAGCCCCATCAAGACTGGGAGTTTTTCCTGAAAATCGGCCAAGCCACTCGCCAAGCCACCGAACTCGCCGCCAGAAAATCCTCCCTCTCGCATCCCCTCGCCCGCGCGGCCTTGCAAAAGGAAATCCTCAATCAAAGAGCCGCCTTAATTGTCCTCAAAGATGAAATCGAAAAGCGCCTCACCGCCGCTGATGAACGACTTCAGGCCTTTGAAAAAAATCCCGAAGTTTTGCAGTCGCTCGCCGAGGAATTTGCATTCCTTCAGAAAAACCAGAACGCCGTTCGCGAAGCCTTGCTGACCTTCGATCAAGGTCTCGCGTAGCCGATAAATTTCCCCTCGCGGCGAAACCAAAGGAACCACGGGTAGCTGCCCATTTTCATCTTCGGGCGAAATTCATAGACCCCCACTCCGCGAGAACCCTGCGAACCCGCCATCCACATCCTCCCCTGCGGATCGCGGCCGAGATAGACCATCACATGGGTGATCGGCGGCTTACGGACGGGACGATAGGTGTGCTCCCAGAAAAGCAGATCACCCCGACGCAGGGTTTTCATCAACCGATTCGCATCGGGCTTCGCTTTCTGGAATTTTCCCTTTTCGCGGAAGTGCAAATACTGATCCGAACTCGTCCGGGGCAGCATTTCGCCGCAATGCTCACGGTAGAGCCAACGAACCGCATTCGAGCAATCCATCGACCAAGGTTTCGTCTCACCCGGTGGTAGCCAAGGGCGGGAATAACCAATTCCTTGAGCAGCCAGCCAGCGGGCATGGGTTTCCAAATCCCCACGAGCAGCGAGAGGGAAAAAAGCCACCAGCGCAACGACCAGAAAACCGAGGTTTTTCACACGCAAATCTTAGCAAGCCCGGCAAGAGCTTGCAGAAAAAATCCGCCGCATTGACACCCGGCAAGCCCGGCCCCAGCTTGCGCGCCTATGCCATTTTCCAAGCTTGGGATTTCCAAGCCACTTTTGCAGGGCGTTGAGGCCATGGGTTACACGGATCCCACTCCGATCCAACTCCGGTCGATTCCACCTGCGCTCGAAGGGCGCGACCTCATTGCCTCGGCCCAGACCGGCACCGGCAAGACGGCCGCTTTCGCCCTGCCCATTCTCCAAAAGCTCGACGCGCGCGGGCGTTGCCGCTGCCTCATTCTGGAGCCAACCCGGGAACTCGCGATGCAAGTCGAGACGGCCTTCCGGGACTTCGCCCGCTTTACCAATCTCCGCGTCGGTTGCGTCTTTGGCGGGGTCGGCTACGGAGCCCAGCGAACGATGCTCAAAGAGGGCGTCGATATCCTCGTTGCCACGCCAGGCCGCTTGGAGGATCACATGCAGCAGGGAACCGTCCGCCTCGATGACATCCAAATCCTCGTTCTGGATGAGGTGGACCGCATGCTCGATGTCGGCTTCCTGCCGCCGATGCGTCGAATCATTTCCAAGATTTCCAAAAACCGGCAGACCCTTTTCTTTTCCGCCACCCTGCCGCCCGAAATCTCTGAGTTGGCAAACTGGGCCCTGCGCGATCCCGTGAGGATCGAAATCGGCGCCGCGCGCTCGGTCGCCTCGATCGTGAAGCATGCCGTTTACACGGTCGATCCCGCCCGGAAGTTCGACTTCCTCCTTGCGCTCCTCAATAGCGTCGACTTCCAAAGCGCCATTATTTTCAGCCGCACCAAGCACGGTGCTGACAAGATCGCGAAGAAGCTCCGCGCCAATAATCACGCCGTCGCCGTCCTCCACGCGAACCGCTCCCAGAATCAGCGCATCGAAGCATTGCACGGCTTCAAGTCCGGCAAATACGAGGTCATGGTCGCCACCGACATCGCCGCTCGCGGCATTGACATCGCGGGGGTCAGCCATGTCATCAACTACGACATTCCGCAGCACCCCGAGGATTATGTCCACCGCATCGGCCGCACCGGCCGCGCGAATCAGACAGGGGATGCCTTCACGCTCGTCACCCACGAGGACATGAAAAAACTCGCCGCCATCGAGCGCTTCATTGGCCAGCGGATCGAACGCCTCACACTCGAAGGATTTCAAATCCCAAAAAACGGTGATGCGGTCACGGCACCGAAGCAGCCCAAGACCGAGCCGAGAATGGACGGACGCCCAAGTTTCCGAGGGGGCCGAAATTCCCGTCGCCGTTAAGTAATTTTTTTATGCCGGCGCCCGAGCGCTTTTGATTAGTGTCCCTCGCTCACATGGATTCGAAATTTCTCACCATCGGCCTTCCCTCCGGAAGCCTCATGGAGCCGACCATCGCTCTCTTCGCGAAGGCGGGCTATTCCATTTCCGGTTCAAGCCGCTCCTACCGTCCCTCCGTGGACGATCCCGAACTCCGCATTCGCCTTCTTCGCGCCCAGGAGATCAGCCGCTACATCGAACATGGTTACCTCGATTGCGGCATCACCGGTTACGACTGGGTGCAGGAAAATGCCTCCGATATTCGCGAGATCGTCAAGCTGCCCTACAGCAAAGCAACCTCGAATCCCACCCGCTGGGTGCTCGTGGTTCCCGAGAATTCCCCGATCCAAACCACCCGCGACCTCGAAGGCAAACGCGTCGCTACCGAGGCGGTCGGCATCACGAAACGATTTTTTGAAAAGGCCGGGGTCAACGCCGAGGTCGAATTTTCCTGGGGTGCTACAGAGGTTAAAGTCCCTGACCTCGTCGATGCCATTGTGGACATCACCGAGACCGGATCCTCGCTCCGCGCGAACAAGCTCCGCATCGTGGATACGCTCATGGAGTCCTACCCGGCGCTCTATTCGAACCACTCGGCTTGGGGCGATGAATGGAAGCGCGGCAAGATCGAGCGCATCTCCCTGCTCCTCCGCGGAGCCCTTGCCGCCCGCGATCTCGTCGGCCTCAAAATGAACATGCCCGAGCCGAATTTGAAAAAATTGCTTGAGGCTCTGCCCGCTCTCCGAAATCCTACCGTTTCGCCTTTGGCCCAACCCGGATGGGTCGCCATCGAAACGGTGATCGAAGAGAAAATCGTCCGCGAGATGATTCCGAGCCTGAAAATTCTCGGTGCAGAAGGAATCATCGAGTATCCACTCAACAAAGTTGTCTACTAGTTTACTAGTTTCCACCGCAGTTCCGAAAACCCATGGGTTCCATTAAAAAGAAGAGAAAGTCAAAAATCGCGAAACACAAACGCCGCAAGCGTATGAAAGAAAACCGCCACAAAAAGCGGTTGCGCTACAAGTCGTAAGCTGGCGCTTCAAGCGCCACGGGATGGGGCGTTGTGGTTTTCTTGGGTTTCCAAGTCAACACACCGCCCCTTCTTTTCCAACTTGGCTCGGTCGAAATTCTCCCGATCGAGTTTTTTATCCAAACCCACTTGGGCTCAGTTCAGTTGGACTGTGTTTTTCTGGGCCTGATTTGCTCAGGAACTGCTCGGCTCCAGCTTTCTTCTATGGCTCGAGTTCTCGCGCCATTCGTCGGATGGCCTGTGCCAGACCGACATCGCGAATCCGCAGAATGGCCCGGTAGATCGGCAAGACCACCCGCCGACGAGTCAGGCGTTCCGGCCAGAAAGGGAGCAGAACCGAGACACGCAAGGGGTAAAGGTGCAAGACGCGTTGGTCCGCCATCCGAAATTCGGCCTTCAATCCCGGCTCGATGGTTCCGATCGCCCCGGCTTCTTCCGCGGCTTCCATCAAGGCGACCTCTTGGCGGGTCATGTGTTTTTCCAATCCCCCTTTTGGAACAATCCAGCGCGTGCCCGAGGAACTCGTGACAAGAACGATGTACAGGACGCCATTTTTAAAAAGAAACGGCAACGCGCCGGCCTGTGATTTCCCGTTATGGAGCGGAGGGATTCCGTGCATCGCGAGATGGGCCTCCGAGTATTCGGAAAGATTCGTGATCTCCTGACCAAAAAATCCGGGAGGCTTGAAGGACTTCGCGAGCCGAGGTTTTGCGAAACGGACGACCGCGATGATGAGTGTAAACTTTCCGCCGTGCACGGTTTCGACCGTAAAACTCAACCCCTCTCGGTGAGACTGCCGTGTTGTTTTCGCAAGCCGAGCGCCTTCGGTCTGCCTCCAGAGAGCTTCAAAATGGGATTTCCCCAACGGAATATCGACTTCGCGCCGGAAGCGTTGTCGGCCCTCGCGGGTCCTAAGAAAAAAGGAGGAGCCAACCCGACAAATGAAAACCTCGCGGTTCCCATGCGCGCTGAGACACCCCATCTGGAGCGGCTTGGACTTCGGCTCCGCAAGCACCGGGACCGTTTCGCTCAGGATGTATTTTCGTTCGATGGCCGATGATTCTTTCACTTGGAAGGTTGCTCAATCTCGAGACGAAACATGCCATCTCAAACTTCCCGCGTCGATGTCCTAGGCAAGCCCGCGCCCCGATCCGAAGCAAAATCGAAATCAGGATGGCGAAGCGAATTAGGCACGACTAATTTCCTAAGCATCCATGATCTCAACACTCCCTGCCAAAGCACGATCACTCCTGCGCCTCGCGTGGTTTTTGTTCTTCATCACCACAACTCTTCACAGCGCCCCGCTGAAAGTCGGAGCCCACGATAAACCTCCGTTCTGTTTTAAAAATCCCAACGGTTCTTGGACCGGCCTGTCGGTGGAAGTCTGGAAGGAAGTCGCCGAGCGAGCCGGGCTGGAATACGAGTTGGTCGAGGTTCCTTTTGAAATGATCCGCAAAGGAGTGGCCAACGGATCGCTTGATGCAGCCATCGGCGAGATCAGCGTCACAGCCGATGACGAGAAGGTCATGGATTTTACTCAGCCTTTCTTGATTTCACCTGTCGCCATTGCCGTGCGAGAGCGTCCCTGGAAGTTTCTTTGGAGTGAGGCGATCGATGATTTTTTGAATTGGACTGTCGGGCAATTTGTCATTGGCATTTTGGTATTGATGCTGGTGGTGAGCCTTCTGATCTGGCTTGTCGAAAGGCGCCACCATGCGGGACATTTCCAAGGCGGCATCCATGGCATCGGTGCCGCATTGTGGTTTTCCGCCGTCACGATGACCACGGTCGGCTACGGAGATAAAACACCGAGGACTTTATTGGGACGATTCATCGCCATTTGCTGGATGTTTGTCGGCGTGCTTCTGGTTTCTGCATTCACCGCCACTGTCGCCTCCAGCATGGCCGCCTCTCGGCTGAACAACTCGTTCAGCAGACTTTCGGATTTTCATAACATGACCTGCGGGGTTTTGAAGGGCTCCGAATTGGAAAAACTGGCTACCCGCTTCGGGGTTAATGTCGTTCCCTTTGAAACTATTGAAGAAGCACTCGAGGCCATGATGCGAAAGGAAGTAGATGCAACTGTGGCGGATAAAATTTCGCTACAGTATCTTCAACGCCAATTCGCAAAGGCCTCCCCGGCACAGAAATTTGTGATTCCTGAAATTACCATCCGTAATTCGCTCATGGCGATTCCGGTGCGAAGCAATCATCCGGACTTTGAAAAAATCAACCAGAGCCTGCTTGATCTCACCTCCTCAAATGAATGGGAGGCCCTCGTATCTCGGTGGGTCGGCACCAGCTATTTGAACCTGTGACAAAAATCCGTCGCGGGCTTGCGAAGCTTGTGATTCCCTTCGCGCCATGAGCCAGACGATTCCTGAAAACTGCCGCATCTCCACCGAGGTTCGCGTGATGTATTTCGACACCGATGCCGGCGGCGTGGTGCACAACATCGTTTACCTGCGCTTCATCGAGACGGCCCGCACGATGCTCGCGATCCAGATGGGCATGAACTTTGAGGAAATCCAGCGCACCGGCATCCATGCGGTCGTCACCCGCACCGAGATTGATTACAAACGCCCCGCAAAGCTCGGCGAAATCCTTCGAGTCGAGGGTCGGGTGACCGAGTGGAGCGGCATCCGGTTTTGGGTGGAATTCGAGGTTCTCCGCGCCTCCGACAATGCCGTTCTCGCCTCCTCCCGTCAGGCTCTGGCACTCGTTCAGGTATCCACAGGCAAACCCGTCCGCCTCCCTGCCGGATTCCCCGCCAGTCTCTCGCTCGGACTCTGAATTATTGGTTTCGCAGAGCCGCAGGGATCGTGTTTACTTCGCGGCCCTATGGAGAATGTCATCATCGTCGGCACCGGCTGTGCCGGACTCACCGCCGCCATTTACACCGCCCGCGCTAACCTCACCCCTCTTGTTCTTGAGGGACGACTTCCCGGGGGCCAGTTGACAACGACGACCGCGGTGGAGAATTTTCCAGGCTTCCCCGACGGCGTGGACGGCCCTGATCTCATCATGCGAATGAAGAAGCAGGCGGAAAAATTCGGATCCCGCTTTCAATACGGCGTAGTCGAGGAATTCCAGCCCGGGAAGCCTCACCGTTTGAAAATTGACGGCCAATGGATCGAAACCAAGGCCCTCATAATCGCCAGCGGCGCCTCCCCCCGATATCTCGACATCGAGGGCGAGAAGACCCTCATCGGCCACGGCCTCACCTCCTGTGCCACATGCGACGGGGCATTTTACCGTAATGTTCCGGTCTGCGTGGTCGGCGGCGGCGACTCGGCCTGCGAGGAAGCCACATTCCTCACACGCTTCGCCTCGGAGGTTTATCTGATCCACCGCCGCGACTCGCTACGCGCCTCGAAAATCATGGCCGACCGAGCCCTCGCGAATCCGAAAATCAAACCGGTCTGGAACAGCACCGTCACAGGCTATCTCACGGACGAAGCCGGCGAAGTGCGCGGGGTCAAGCTCAAGAATCTCCAAGACGGCTCGGTCTCCGAGTTGGCCTTGAAATGTGTTTTTGTCGCGATCGGCCACGAGCCAAATACCGCTCCGTTCCGCCATGCCCTACCCGTCGATGAAAACGGCTACCTCATCCAAAAACAAGGCACCCAGACAGGAGTTGATGGGGTCTTTGCGGCCGGCGATGTCGCCGACCATGTCTATCGCCAAGCGATCACGGCAGCCGGCCAAGGCTGCGCCGCCGCTATCGACGCCGAGCGTTGGCTGGCCGACTCGGAGTAAACCCAACGAGTGATTTCACCCCAAAAGCGACCGCTCAAGATCTGCGATCTCACGCAGTTCTACTCCCCCGTGAGCGGTGGGGTGCGGCGCTACATTGAGCAAAAGGGCGCGTATCTGCGAAAGCACCGGCCTGACTGCCGACACATCATCATCGTTCCGGGAGAAAAAACGGAATCCTTCGGCGACGACCTCATTCGCACCTACACGATTGCCTCCCCTCTCCTCTCTCGCACCTCCCGCTACCGGGCACTCACCAAACTCCACCTCATCGAGGAGGTTTTGGAAAAGGAACTCCCAGACATCATCGAGTCCGGTGACCCCTACCAAGTCGCCTGGAAAGCCATCGCCTCGGGGCGCGGCTTGGATATTCCCGTGGTCGGCTTTTACCACTCCCACTTTCCGGAAGCCTACTTTCGCACCATCGCCAAATATTTCGGCCCGCTCGCCGTTTCGATAACCGACGAGATTTGCCGAAAGTATGTCACCACGCTCTACAACCGCTTCGAATGCACCCTCGTTCCCAGCCCGGTGCTGGCCAAGGTGCTCTCCGGCTGGGGTGTTGAGCAAATCCACACCGTCGATCTCGGAGTGGACGCCGAGGTTTTCGTCCCGGACATCCCTGATCGCGCCGCCACCCGAGCGAAACTGGAAATCCCCCCCGAAGCGCGGCTCCTACTTTATGTCGGCCGGCTCGCCTCGGAAAAAAATGTGCGGACTCTTTTTGAGGCATTCTCGCTGCTTCATGCCCGCGAGCCCGGGAAATATTTTCTCCTCTGCGTGGGCGATGGAACCCAGCGGGCCTTGGTTCAAAGCCTCCGCGAGGAAACCCACGCCGTTCATTGGCTCTCGTTTTGCCCAGACCCCCACGAACTCGCCTCGCTCTATCGCGCGGCGGACCTCTTCGTTCATCCCGGCGTGCAAGAGACTTTCGGTCTTGTCGCACTCGAGAGCCAAGCCAGCGGAACTCCTGTTGTGGGAATCAAAGGCAGCTACATGGACCGCATCATTTTCACCGACCAGAAACATTGGGCCACGGAAAACTCCCCCGCCGCCTTGGCTGGAGCGATCGAGCGAAAGTTCACCCAAAACCTCCCCGCTGCCGGCCTCGCCGCCAGCATGGAGGCCCGCGAACGCTATTCCTGGAAGAGCGCCTTCAGTCGACTATTCAACATCTACACCGAGGTCGTGAACCACTACTCGCCATGAATTCATCAACTCCATCCGAAGCCACCCTCACGATCGAAAGCCTCGGCTATGGAGGTGCTGGCGTGGGCCGACTTCCCGATGGACGGGTTTGTTTTGTGCATGGAACACTCCCGGGCGAACGCGTTCTCACGCGGATCACAAAGGAAAAGAAAAACCACGCCGAGGCCGAGGTCGTCCGGATTCTCGAAGCCTCGCCCCGCCGGGTGACACCAAAGTGCCCGGTTTATGGCGAGTGCGGCGGCTGCGCCCTACAGCACGCCACTTACGATCTTCAGCTCGAAGTCAAAACCTCCCAAGTCCGCGATCTCCTTCGCCGCATGGCAAAAATTCCCGATGCCCCCGTGGATTCCATGCTCCCCTCGCCCAGCCAGTGGGCCTACCGAAACCGCATCTCGATCCACCTCGATCAACAGCGGATCGGGTTTTACCACCGCAAATCCCACCAACTCGTCGATGTCGCCGAATGCCCGCTCGCCACGGATGCAGTGAATGCCCAGCTTGCCGATCTCCGAAAAAATCCCCCGCGCGGCGAGAATCGCCTCACTCTCCGCGAACCCGAAGCCCCGCGCGGCTTCTCACAGGTCAATACGGCGGCGGCAGAACTCCTCGCCGAGACTGTGGTCGCAATGGCCGGCACCGGGGATTTCCTCATCGACGCCTACTGCGGCTCAGGTTTTTTTGCGAAACGATTGATTGTTCCTTTTCAAAAAATCACCGGACTCGAATGGAGCCAAGGCGCCGTAGCCGAAGCGCGGCGAACGGCGACCGAGAAGGAAACCTACCTTCCCGGCGCGGTGGAAAACTCGTTGGCCGGAATTCTTGCGGAGGCCCCTCTGGGTGAAACCACGCTTCTCTTAGACCCGCCTGCCGAGGGGCTCTCGCCCGATGTGGCGCGGACTATTTTGGAAAATCCCCCGGCGAGAATCGTCTATGTCTCCTGTGATCCCGCGACCTTCTCACGAGACGCCGCCAAGTTTCTCGAACGCTACACGCTCTCCCGCGTTCAACCGATCGACATGTTCCCACAAACCGCCGAGATCGAGTTGGCGGCGTTGTTTCTATTGGCGTAACCAAGCCGCAGCCTTCGCGGCGATGGGGTTTCGGAGGTCGATTAATTCGTGCTTCGGAGTTTTCAGAGCGACGATCAAATGGGGAATCCACCAGCCGACGAGGACCAAAAGAGTCACGGGGATAAATTTTCCCAGCCGTCGTTTCCATGGGTTCCAATCGGTAAACGCACGGCCTCTCATGCTTTCTAATAGGGCAACTCCGGCAACCAACAACGCTCCGCTCAAAACCGGGATCGAAAGAGCATTGAGATAAAGAGCCTGCCGCCAATCGCCAGAGAGGAGAGCAGAGGCTGATCGCGTGCCGCCACACATCGCACACGGCAATCCCGTCAAGCTGCGAAACCCGCACGGCAAGGCCGGAAGCGCGGTGTGAACCGCCAAAAAAACAAAAGCCAATCCCACCAGCGCCGCACATCCGACCCGCAGCCATCGTTCGTGCGGGAGCAGGGGCGGAAGAAGATTTTTCATTCCTCCTCAGCAGCGGGGCGACGCTTCTTTGGCTCTGGAGCGATGAGAAGCGTGATCTCGCCCTTGGGCGGGTGTTTTTGAAAATGAGCGAGAAGCTCGACCGGAGTTCCGCGACGAAATTCTTCGAAGGTTTTTGTCAACTCGCGAGCCACACACACGGAGCGGTTGGGAATGATTTCCACAAGAGCCGCGAGGGTTTTTTCCAACCGGTGGGGTGACTCAAAAAAGATGGCGGTTTCATCGCGCGCCGAGGCTTCGGTGAGTTCGCGAGCGCGGCGACCGCTTTTGACGGGTAGGAATCCACCGAAGAAAAACCGATCGCAGGGAAACCCGGAACCGACAAGCGCGGTTAGAACGGCCGAGGGGCCGGGTAAAACAGAGACGGGCAATCCACGCTCGATGCAGGTCCTGATCAGGCGGTGTCCGGGGTCGGAAATTCCTGGCATGCCCGCATCGGTAATCAAAGCCACATGGGTGCCATTAGCCATGAGGTCCGCCAGCTCGCTGCAACGCGAGGCTTCGTTGTGCCCGTGGAGGCTGACGAATGGCTTTTTGATGCCGAGATGCTGGAGGAGCAGCCCGCTGTGGCGGGTGTCTTCCGCAGCGACGAGATCTGCGGATTGGAGCGTCTCTATGGCGCGGAGAGTGATATCCTGCCGGTTGCCGATGGGGGTTGGAACAACGCTCAGCACAAGGAGCGGCGAGCAATCACCAGCCTTCCGAAAGGCGGGTGGTGAGGTTTTCGGCTAGGTCGATTGCGGCGTTCGAGAGGCCTTGGCGCTCGAGCGTTTGGAGGTCGTTTCCGCTGAAGAAGGAAGTCCGGCCGATGGCTTGGCCCTGCATGAGCACGCGACCCGTGCCTTCATCGACGACTTCAAAGCGAGCGGTAACAATCAGACTGTATTCACTGGTCGCAAGAACATTGTTCTGAACCGAGCGAAGAGCGCCTCGTTCGATTTTCTCGATCGTGCAATACAACACGGCGTCGGCTTGCTTCGTATTGACGACGCGGTAGGTGCCGTCCTGTTGGAGTTTTTTGACGAGCGTATCGGCAAAAAGCACCTCGATGCGGGACTCGAAGGTGTTGTTCTTGAAATTCGGCACCGCTAGGCTGCGAACGGAGCGCATGGGCGTGGGCCGCACTTCGCCGAGCTTGTAACCGCAGCCGGCTAGAGTGATCGAGATCGCGAGGAGAAAGGCGAGACGGGTTTTCATTCGACGGGAAGAGAGGGTTCGACGGACGGCATGGGAGCGACATCGCGCGATTCCGTGCGGAGGTGCGGCTTGCTCACCATGGGCAATTCGTCAGGAACGATGTCGCGGGTGGGCGGGCCGTTGAAGTCAGCGAGGGCAGAGGTTTCCACTTGGGCTTGCAGGCGGCGGCGGAGCGCGGCGGTTTCGCCGGTTTGCAACTGCTCCGGCCCGGTGCGCAGCGCGTCATCTCCCACCTCGCTGCGGAGGACTTGCACTCGGTCGCGGGCGAGTTTGGCGTTCTCGGAATCCGGCGCCCGCCGAATGATGTCGTTGTAGTAGATCGAGGCCGCACGGTAGTTTTTAAAGCGATCGTAGAATTTGGCGATGTCCATGAGGTCGCCGGTTTCCTTGCCGGAGATTTTTTTGATGTTGTCCTCGGCCTGCGGAGTTTTTTCGCTGCCCGGATATTGAAGGACAAAATCCTCAAAGGTGTTTTTTGATGAGACCAGTGCCGAGAGATCCTGCGAACGCCCCGTCTCACCGACTCGCATGTAAATGTAGCCGATCTGGTAGAGGGCATCGTCGGCGATAGAGCTATTCGGATACCGGTCGAGAACGGTCTGGTAGGCGCTCGAGGCCTCTTTCAATTTGCCTTGGCGCTCGTAGGTGACACCCAGATTGAACTGCGCGATCGGGGCGTTTTTGCTGAAAGGTGCGTTTTTAACGATGGAGGCGAACATCTCCTCGGCGCGGTCGGTCCCGGGAACGATGGGCAACCACAGAAAGGTGAGTTTTTTTCCGGCGAGGTATTCGTTGGCGATGACCACTTGGCGACCCACGGCTTTTTCGAAATCCTGCGTGTCGGGGTATTGAGTGACGAGCGTCTGGTAGGCGTCGAAGGCCTTGGAGGCATTGCCGGTGGACTCATAAATCTCAGCGATGCGGAACTGCGCTTTGGACGCGAGCGGGGAGGCGGGGTTGTTTTTAATGAAGCGGCGGTAGGCAGAAATCGGGCGAGTCACAGATCCGCCGTCATCCGAAGCCGCCGCTTCGTCAAAGGCCGCCTGCTCCTGCGGCGTGGCATTCAAATTCATCTGAGGACGACGCGGCGTCTGCTCCTCGGCAGGCTCGGGGTTTCGGGAATGGACTGGCAGGGTCAAAGCAAGCCCCAAAACCAGACAGGAGAAAAAGAAACGCAACGACATGATTCGGGCGTGGAAACTAGGGAGTAGGCTGGGAGTCGTCAAGAAGGACGCCCTAGGTCGGCTTGCCATTAACGAGGCGCGGCTGTTAATTGAAACCATGAAAACTCTCTTTTTCCATTTGGCACTGGCTCTCACAATAAGCTCCAGCTTCGCCGAGGAATTTCTCGCTCCGGTTGGGGCACAACGCGAAATCACCACGGAGGCTCCGGAACTCAAGCCCACGATTGATGGGATCGTGCTTCAAATCTTCACCGATAAACCTTGGCAAGCAGTGAATCCTGCGGCTCCAGCCTCCTACGGAACAGGTGAAAAAAATGTATCGAAGGACATCGCCGGCGGCACGCCCTACCAAGCCAGCAGCCTCACGGTCGTGGGCGTGGAATGGTGAGCGACCTGCTCAAGTCTGAATCAGTGTCGTCGTTTCTTTAACACCGCGCGGGGGTTTCCCGAAAAGAAACAAGCGGCTCGGAATGACCTGCTCCAGCCAACCGAGGTGCGAGGGCACGACGCGTTGGCGGTTTTTCCACTCGGACTCGACCAGCAAAAAATCGGGCGCCGTTTCCTGAATGATGTCGCACAGGATAAATCCGGTATTCGATCGCACACGACGGACATCGATCTCCTCGGTGATCTCAGCGAGGTCTTCGCAAATTTCGTCGAGCGTTCCATCGACATCGGGCTTTCCAGTGCCCGAGTGCCGGGCTTGAGCGAATGGACTATCAGCCGCGAGGATCGAGATTTTGGCAGGCTTCAGCGCACGGAGGGTATCCTTCGCCGCGCGCCACCGGGGCGAGTAGGCCTCGACAAGCAAACAGGCGTTGAGGTTTTCGATCGGCTTCTCCTCGGGATTCGGAATCAAAAGCAAATCGCAAGGCGTGCGGGTGAAAAGCTCGCGAACAATCGCGCCGGTGAAATTCCTCAAATCCTCCGGGCGCCCAATCGTGCCAGCGATAAACAAATCGAAATACTCGCTCGCCGCCGCATCAACCAGAGCCTCGGCGGGTGTAGCTCCCTCGCACCAGTAAATATCAATCTCCTCCCGACCTAGTCCCGCAAACGACTCGCGAAACAAATTCACTTTATCATCCGAACGCTCGCCAGCGTGGAGCACGGAAAGTCTGGCCCCAAACAACCTCGCCACGCGGTCCGCTTCCACGAGGACGGCGTTAAAACGCGGCGAAAAAGTCGAGGCGACCGCGAAGTGGGGTTCCGATGTCATGGAAGTGAAACTCCACCGATCCGGCCTGCGGAGCGAGAGGAAATCTTTATTTTTTCGAAAGACGCGAGATGGCGTCGAACTCAGCTTTTTTTAGTGGCATCACGCTCAGGCGTGATTGGCGAAGCAGGCCGATCTCCGCCAGCGCAGGCTCGGCCTTGATTTCCTCCAGCTCCACAGGTCGACGCAATGCCTCGAGAGGCTTCAAGTCCACACATGACCAATCGCCCTCCTCCGCCGTGGGATCCGGATACGCGGAGCGCAACACCTCGGCCACGCCGACTACCGCCTTGCCGACGACGCTGTGGTAGTAGAGCACGCGGTCACCGGGCGCCATCGCACGCAGATGATTGCGCGCCTGAAAATTTCGCACCCCGGTCCATGCGGTCTTGCCGTCGCACACGAATTGTTCCCACGGGTAAGTCGTCGGTTCCTGTTTCACGAGCCAGTAGTTCATTCGGGCTTTGCTAAAACGAATCCCGCCGAATATCAAAGCCGATCGATCAAAATGTCGCGTCCCGGTTTTTTCATCACATTCGAAGGCTCGGAAGGCTGCGGGAAATCCACTCAGATTTCCCTCCTCGCCGATCAGTTTCGCCAAGTCGGCCGCGAGCCGCTTCTCATCCGCGAGCCCGGTGGAACCCCCGCCGGAGAGTCGATCCGCCATCTCCTCCAACACGCGCCAGAGGGCGAAAACCTCGTTCCCGAGGCCGAACTCCTCCTCTTCGCCGCCAGCCGCGCCCAACTCGTTCGCGAAAAAATCCTCCCCGCCCTCGAGGCCGGCCGCATCGTGATCAGTGACCGGTTTTTCGATTCGACCACCGTTTATCAAGGCGTCGCCCGCCGCATTCCCGCGGACGACACCGCGCGCATCAACGCCTTCGCTGTCGGCGATTGCCTGCCGGATGTGACCTTCGTGCTGGACCTCGACCGCGAGACCTCACTGGCCCGCATGCGCGCCTGCAAACGCGAACTCGATCGCATCGAGCGTGAAAGCGAGGAATTCTTCGCCGCCGTCCGCGTGGGCTACCTCGATCTGGCGAAAAAAAATCCCGCTCGGGTCGTTCTTTTGGACGCCTCCCGATCCGTCGAAACACTCTCCACCGAAATCCAATCCATCCTCTTGCAGCGTAACAAGACTCTCTTTTCATAAGATTGCATCAAATTAATTATTGCATTGACGCATATCGACGCTATTTTCCAATCCATGAGAATCAGCGTAGATATTTCCGAAGAAATCTTGAGTGAGGTCATGGAGTTGACCGGTGAAAAAAGCAAAAGCGCCTCGCTTTCCAAGGCCGTAACCGAATTTGTTCGGCGGAAACGGGCGAAGGAATTCGGCCGGTTGATGCGGGAGGGCGCATTCGATTATCCGACGGAGGCGACATCTGAATCCCTCACCAATCCCATCCCTCCCCTCGCTGCCGAGTAGCATGGTTCTGATCGATTCCTCCATTTGGATCGAGGCCCTGCGGCGTCAGGGGCGGCTCGAAGTGAAGGTCGCCCTGGAAGCCCTCCTCGAGGCCTATGAAGCGCAACTCTGCGCGCCGGTTCGCCTCGAGGTCATGGGCGGCTCGCGCAAAGAGGAACGCCGGGTCATCGGCTCGTATTTTTCGATCATCCCCTACCGCCCCGTCAGCCCGGAGGATTGGGAACGCGCCATCAGCCTCTCGTGGCGGTTGCGCGATCTCGGGCTAACGGTGCCTTGGCTCGATGTGCTGATTGCCTCGCTCGCGATTCATGATGGCGTGAGGCTTTACTCGATCGACGCGCACTTTGAAAAAATCGAGCAAATCGCCGGCCTCATGCTCTACCGCCCCGGCTACGGCGGGTCGTTCCAGCCCGAAAATGTCTGACTTTGGGCTTAACAGCCCGCTCAGATCCCAGTAGCTCTTGCTGTTTCGATCATGCAAAACACCACGCCTCAAGGAGACATCGGTCTCATCGGATTGGCCGTCATGGGCCAAAATCTCGTCCTCAACATGAACGACCACGGCTACACCGTCGTCGTCTACAACCGCACCACCTCGAAGGTGGATGACTTCCTCGCCAATGAGGCGAAGGGCACGAAAGTCCAAGGCGCGCACTCGATCGAGGAACTCGTCGCCAAACTCAAGCGCCCGCGCCGGATCATGATGCTCGTGAAGGCCGGCAAGCCCGTGGACGACTTCATCGCGCAAATCACCCCGCACCTTGAACCCGGCGACATCATCATCGACGGCGGCAATTCCCTTTTCGATGACACCAACCGCCGCCAGCGCGAGTTGGAGGCAAAAGGTCTGCTCTTCATCGGCACCGGAGTCTCCGGCGGCGAGGAAGGCGCTCGACGCGGACCGAGCATCATGCCCGGTGGCTCACCTGCCGCATGGCCGCATGTGAAAGAAATTTTCCAATCCATCTCCGCCAAGGTCGAGGACGGCTCGCCTTGCTGCGATTGGGTCGGCGAGGAGGGAGCCGGCCATTATGTGAAGATGGTCCACAACGGCATCGAATACGGTGACATGCAGCTCATCTGTGAGGCCTACAACATCCTGAAAAACGGCCTCGGCATGACCGAGCAGGAACTCCACGACACCTTCGCCGAGTGGAACAAAGGCGAACTCGACAGCTACCTCATCGAGATCACCCGCGATATTTTCGCCAAGAAAGACGCCGACGGCTCTCCGCTCGTGAACAAAATCCTCGATACCGCCGGTCAAAAAGGAACCGGCAAATGGACAGTCATCAACTCGCTCGACCTCGGCACGCCGATCACCCTCATGGCCGAGGCCGTCTACGCCCGCTGCGTTTCGGCGATGAAGGACGACCGAGTTCGCGCCGCCCGCAAACTCAAAGGCCCGAAACCCGCCATCCCCACCGCCCGCAACGCCAAAAAACGCGCCGCGCTCGTGCAGGAAGTCCGCGACGCGCTCTACGCCTCCAAGATCATCAGCTACGCGCAGGGCTACATGCTCATGCAAGCCGCCGCCAAGGAATACGGCTGGAAGCTGAACTGGGGCGGCATCGCTCTCATGTGGCGCGGCGGTTGCATCATTCGCTCCCGCTTCCTCGGAAAAATCAAAGAGGCCTTCGACAAAAAACCGAAACTCGCGAATCTCCTCTTTGACGACTACTTCAAAGGCGAAATCAAAAAGTCCCAAAAAGGCTGGCGCAACATCGTTGCCATCGCCGCCAAGCGCGGCATCCCCGCGCCGGCGTTTTCCACCGCCCTCGCCTTCTTCGACAGCTTCCGCTCTGCCGTCCTGCCCGCAAACCTCCTCCAGGCCCAGCGAGACTTCTTCGGCGCCCACACCTACGAGCGGGTGGACAAACCCCGAGGCGAATTTTTCCACACGAACTGGACCGGCCACGGCGGCAACACCTCCTCCACCACCTATTCGGTGTAAACGCCGTTGCGCGTCTTCATTCTCAAACCCGACGCGATCGGCGATTTCATCCTCGCATCGGGTTGCATCCGCTTTATTGCCCGCGAGGCCGGGGAGGAAAACCTCGTCCTCGCCGTGCGATCGGATGTCGCCCAGTTGGCCAGAAGCCAGTTTCCCAAGGCGCTCGTCCTGCCGCTCACGCTGCGCGAGAAACGCCGAATCCTCAATGTCACGACCGTCAATATCCTCCACAGCCTCCCCTCCTGGCTGAAAATGCTCGGTCTGCGGGTTGATGCCGCGCTCTGCCTGCGAAGCATGCGCGCTTACCTCCACACGATCTGGTTCTACACCCCTCGCGCCAAACGCCGCATCGCCTGCCAAAACCTCCTCCTTGCCCGCCCGCGCGTCCGCCGTCCTGCCGTCGAAAATTTCGTCACCCGCTTTTTCCAACCCACTCTCCTTCCCTACCCGGCTCCGGGAAAACTCCCCACCGACATCGAGGCCAACCGCTCCGTGGCCTCCGAATTCCTCGGCCGCGAAATCTCCGACGCCGAAATCCTCCCCTCGTTGATCCTGCCGGAACCCGTTCCCCGCTCGGACCGCTGGCTCCTCTGCCCCTTCAGTTCCAGCCTGAACAAAGACTACCCGGCGGAAAAATGGGCCGCCGCCCTCCAAATCCTCGCTCCAGAGTGCGGCGACTCCCCTCTCCATCTCGCTGCCGGCCCCAGCCAACAGGAACAACTCGCCGCCTTCGCCCAAATCCTCCGCGAGGCCGGAATCCAAAACCTCGTCATCGATCCCCCAAAACCTCTCTCCGATTTTTTAAAATCGATCGCCGCCGCGCGATTGGTCCTCACCGTGGACACCGCCGCCGCACACATGGCCTGTGCGCTGGGATCGCCCGCCGTCATCGCCTCGGCCGGCCACCACCCCGGAGTCTACGCCCCCTACTCGCCGAACGGCCTTCAGCATTGGATCATGCCGCCACCGAAACTCCGCAAAGGGGAATGGCGCGAACACACCACTCCGGAAATCCTCGCCAACGCTGTCCGCCAAATCCTCGCCCCTTAGCCAAGAACAATACCCTGCAACGATCCATTTTGTTTATGAGAACAATTTCAGCCCTGTCAGCCGTCTTCATCGTCGTGATTCAGCCTCTACTGAATGCTTCTGAGACGATCAGATTGTCAAAGGTGTCGGACGAGCCTTCAGCTGAAACGGAGTTGCTTCACCTTACCAATGCACAGTCAGATCAGGTGTTATTGGTGCAGCGAGCGGCCGAGATTTCTGATGACCAGATTTCATCCGTGGAGATAGTGGAGCGAGGTGGGATTGTCCTCAGAGTTCATTTGACCGAAGAAGGTAACCGACGTTTTGGCAATCTCACCAGGGATCAGACAGGCCGAAGGATCGCGATTGTCGTTCGCGGCGTTCTCGTTTTCGCTCCCATGATGATGGATTATATTCCGAGCGGTCCCTTTGAGATTTCTGGAAAACTCTCCAAAGCGGAAGCGGAAGAGATCAAAGCAGTATTCGACAAAAACAAAAATGGCTAACGAGTCCACCTAATCCCGTGCCTGCGGGGCAGGCTCGGATGCCAGAAGAGGGCGGGATAAGATGGCTGGAGACATTAGTGGCACTCAGCCACCACAGCGAACTACTCGGTGATGATGTCTTTGTAAGTTTTGCCCGATGGGATCATCGGCAACACATGCTCGGTGTAAGGAGTCATGACATCGAGCACATAGGCTTCCTTGGATTCGAGCATGCGCTTGATCGCCGCGGGCAGGTCTTTTTTGTGATGGACCCGCTCGCAGGGGACTCCGAAGCCTTTGCAAAGCTCCACATAGTCCGGGTAGATGCGCTTCAAGTTCTTCGGATCGCCGAGGAAGGTGTGCCCGCGATTGCCGCCGTGGAAGCGGTCCTCCCACTGCACGACCATGCCGAGGTGCTGGTTGTTAAGAATGATTGCTTTCGCTGCGATACCCTCGATGTGGGCGGTGGCGAGCTCTTGGACATTCATCAAAAACGATCCGTCGCCATCGATATCGACCACCTGTTTGTCAGGCATGGCGACTTTCGCGCCCATCGCTGCGGGGTAGCCGAATCCCATGGATCCCAACCCGGCTGAGGTGATGAAGGTGCGGGGCTTGTCGAAATCATAAAACTGCCCGGCCCACATCTGGTGCTGACCCACGCCAGTGGTGATGATCGCCTCGCCTTTGGTCATCTCATGCAGGAGTCGGATGACATGCTGTGGCTGAATGGCATCCTCGGTGTCCTTGAAACTGAGCGGGTGTTTCTTTTTCCAGCCATCGATCTGGGCATACCAATTCGGATAGCGCGTGTAGTTTTTGGCTACGCGCTTTTGGCCGGCTTGATCCAAGATTTTATTAAGGCGGCCGAGGGCGTATTTGAGATCGCTGAGGATCGGCAGGCGCACGGCCTTGTTTTTGTTGATCTCGGAATTGTCGATGTCGATGTGAACGATGGTTCCGTGCTCGCAGAATTTTTCGACCTTGCCGGTCACGCGGTCGTCGAAACGCACGCCGATGGCGAGCAAAAGGTCGGCTTCGTTCACGGCATTATTGGCGTAAACCGTGCCGTGCATGCCGAGCCATTTCAGCGAGAGCGGATGAGACTCAGGGAAACATCCGATGCCCATGAGCGTGGTGGCCACGGGCACTTGGGTGCGCTCGGCGAACTCGAGGAGTTCCTTCGAAGCTGATCCGGAAATCACGCCGCCGCCGCAATAGATCATCGGGGCCTTCGCGGTCTTGAGCATTCCGATGATTTCATTCAGCGCCACATCGTCTGCCTTGCGCTCGGGCTTGTAGCCGCGGAGTTCGACAGTCTTTGGGAAAATCGGCTGCATCGTCTGGTTCTGGATATTCTTGGGAATATCAATCAGCACCGGACCCGGGCGTCCGGACTGCGCGATGTAAAAGGCCTCCTTCACAATGCGCGGCAACTCGGCGATGTCCCACACGAGGTAGCTGTGTTTCACCATCGGAAGAGTCATTCCAAAAACATCGGTCTCTTGGAACGCACCGCGGCCGATCATTTCCTGTGGCACCTGTCCGGTGATGGCGACGAGCGGGATGGAATCCATGAACGCATCGGCGATGCCGGTAACGAGATTTGTGGCACCAGGACCGGAGGTGGCCATGCACACACCGGCTTTTCCCGAGACGCGGGCGTAACCCTCGGCGGCAAAAACCCCGCCCTGCTCGTGGCGAGGGAGGATAGTGCGGATTTTTTTCGTTTTGGTGAGCGCCTGGTGGATCGGCATCGAGCAACCACCGGGATAGGCGAAAACGACATCCACACCCTCGCGCTCCAGGCACTCGACGAGAATTTCCGCGCCATTCATGACCTTCCCGCGGTCGGGTGAGGCGTCGGTTTTTTTGGATGTGGATTTTTTGGTCTTCATAAGGCGGTGTAAAGAGGGCGAAAGCTAGCCAAGCCTTGCGGGTCTTGGCGAGTTGAAATCTTGGGCGAAGCGTGTTTTTTGCGGGTTCCGGTCGGTCAGCGGTCCGCTGATTCGCCAGGCTGCCCCTCGGTGAGGTTTTGGATTTTTTCCTCGGTTTTCAGCTTCAGCCAAGCCGCATCGATCTCTCGGAGTTTGGCTTCGAACATTTGACCACGGGCTGGGTCTAGGATCTCGGAGGCTTCGATAATTTTTTTGAGAATCTCGCGATATTCCGCACGGCCTCCGCTGAGCGAAAGTAAGGAAGCAGACTCCTTGGCAGCCCTCTTCCAACGGGGTTCGAGCGTGCGCACAAACCGGCCAAAATCCGAAGCCGAGGCTGTTTTCATGCCACCGAACTCCTCAATGGTCGGCAAAAGCTTCACATCATCGAGAACGGAAGTGAGTTTTTCGAAGCTCAACTCCTCCGATTTTTTTCCGGAATCGGAATGAAGTTTCGAGGGCTCCACCTTGGGCATTGGCACCAGCGGCTTGGGGTCGCTAGGGACCATAGGAGCTTTGGCCGACTCGGGGGCTGGCCGGTTTTTAGCCGCCTCCGACTCGGCCACAAGCGCCTCGGCGAAATTCGTGTGGTCCTTGGGAATCTTCTGGTGGGCATTGCCAAACTCCACAATCACGAACTCTCCCTCGACTCCAAAGACAGGTAATTCCAGGCCCTCGGGCAAAACCGCGCTGCCTGACACCTGGCCATCCACGAGCAGGGAGACATTCGTTTTTTTGGTGATGTTGACTTGTGAGGGGTGGCCCGACAGTTTCTCTGCCTTGGCCAAAATCTCGTTGTGCGCAATCTCGGTGGCGGATGGTGCAATCTTGGTGGCGGATGGTGCAATCTTGGTGGCCACCGGGGCGGCAACCGACGCGATCGAGCTTTTCGTCTCATTCAGCCGATCGAGCATCTGTTGGGTTGCTGTCAGTCGCTTGGTCAAATTCTCGTTTTCCGATCTGGCTTTTTGCAACTCTTGATTGGTCTTCGCCATCCTATCTTGGAGCGCGTCCAGTTGATGGCGGGCTTCTTCCAAGGTCTCGGCGCGCTCATGCACGATTTGCTCCTTTTCCGCCTGCAAACGACTTTTATCCACATTCCCCATCAGGAAAAACGCAGCCGCTGCGAGGATCGCCAAGACGGCGATGGCGGCAAAAACGGGCGTGAACCGCGAACGCCGCGCTGGTGGCGGCTCGGGACGGGCTGCGATCGCCTGCTCCAGCCCCTCGTTGGTCTGGCGGATTCGTCGGCCCAAGGTTGCCGCGAGGGCGATCAGGATCGCACTCCCGGTGGAGCGAGACTCGTTGATAAATTTCTCGAACGCTTCGCGCGTAATTTCCCAATACTCCGAGGGCTCCACGGCAACCACCGAACACATCGCTCCTGAGGGGTCGAAAATATTTACCTCCCCCACCCACTCGCCAGGCTGAATCTGGCCGAGGACGGTCTGGGTTGCCAATTTGCGGGCCTCCCATTTTCCAGAAATCAAAAGAAAAAGCCGCCCGGGATTTTGCCCCTCGTGGATCAAAACTTCCCCGTCCCTAGCGTATCGGTAGATACCTCGAAGGGAGAGATCTTGCCTAGACTGCAGGCTCAAGTTTGCCAAAAATCCAGTCGGCGGCAATGGGAGCGGCAGGGTCTTGGGAGTATCCGTCATCACCACATGCAGCGTGCCAGTGCTTTCGCGCCCGGCGATTTCCTCGAGTTCCACCTTGCGCGTGTAGGAATGCCCGGAGCGCTGGAGCGCCACATCGTCCTCGGTGGTCGATGTCGTCACCGGAATCGGATTTTTCAGATCGACCTTAAATGTGTAGGAGCCGAACTGAATGATGTCGTCGTGGGAGAGCTTGTGTTCGGTAACCCGGACGCCATTCACGATACTTCCGCTCGATGAGCCATTGTCCTTGAGCGTGTAAGTTTCGTTAGAAAACACGATCGAGGCGTGGTTTTTAGAAATACCCGAATCGTCCAGATAAAGATTCGAATCCACATCCCGACCGATCAAAATCACCGCCTTGCCCAAAGGCAGAATCACAGATTTCACCCCCTCATTTACCTGAATCAAAAAAGCCATCTTGCCCGATTACCACCCACCTGACGAAACGACCAGCATAGGATTTGAAAAATTTAGCTCCACTCGAGTCCGAGAACCCGCAAACGAATGGACTTTATTGAAGCGCGCCGAGTGAACGCAACCGCCCGCCCTCCCATGCGAAAATCTCGCGGCTGACCGGGTGGTTCGAGTTGAGGTAATTTCCAATGATCGTCTCGGCGAGGCGCAGGTGCGTGTCGTCCTGCCGCGAAAAAACGAGGACTTGGTTGCGCGTCGGCATCGCCACCAGGAGGTCGGGGCCGAGCATGTCGCGGAATTTCTCGCCGAACTCCGGCGCGAGCACGCAGGAGGCGGTGAGCGGGTCGGGCGACTCGATCGCCGCGTGGCGGATCACGCCGTTTTTGTCGCGAAGGAACTTCGGCTTCATCTGCGCCAGCGTGGCGGAGGCCGTCTTCAAAGCCTCGGCGCGGATTTGGTCATAGGTCATGTGAACCGATTTCTTCTGTTCGCGCGTGAGAGGTTCGATCTCACCATTCACCACCCGGGCGATGGCGAGAGTGGTCCGCTGCGAGCCTTCGATGGGCCGCCGCATCTTGTGATCCATGAAGGACGGCTCGACCGCGAGAATCCACTGGTCGGCCCAGGCAGCAGGCCAGCCCAGAAGCAAAACCGCCCAAATGCACAACGCGCTTGGGGTTTTTGCAAAAGCTCTGCTAAAGGTGTCTGCCATCATGATCGCATTTCTCGAAGGAATCCTGGCCGAGTCGCTGCCGACCCAGATTGTGGTGAATGTCCACGGCGTCGGGTATCAAGTGCTCATCCCGATATCAAGTTTCGAGCGCCTGCCGCAGATCGGGGCATCCGTAAAAATCCTCACCCACCTCTCCGTGCGCGAAGATGCCCATGTGCTTTACGGATTTTGCACGGCGGGCGAGCGCGACCTTTTTAAGCTTTTGCTAAATCATGTCACCGGAGTCGGCCCGAAAATCGCTCTGGCTGTGCTGAGCGGACTGTCGGTGGAAATGTTCAAATCCGCTGTCGTGGCGGGCGACACGGGGACGATTTCCAAGATCAGTGGGTTGGGGAAAAAAACCGCCGAGCGAATCGTGCTGGAGTTGAAAGACAAGGTGGGCGTCGCCGCGGAGTGGGAGGCTTCCAGCTCCAAGAACGCTCCGAGCGAGGACGACATCCGACTCCACGACGCCGTGCTGGCTTTGATCTCCCTTGGCTACAAACAAGTCGATGCACACAAGGCGATCCGCGCCGTGCTGAAGACCGGCGATGGAACTCCCACCTCCGAGGAACTCATCCGCCAGGCTCTCAAGGTGCTTTCATGAGTCCTTTGGAAACGGCCCGCGCCGTCCACGCCGCCATGCCCGCAGGCGGGCTTTTTCATGAAAAGGAATGGCGCATCGCGCCAGCACCGTTTCGTCTGCCAGACGGGTTGACGGACGAACTCGAGAAACTCGGATACCGCCTCACCCTCTTCCTCCGCGCCTGCGACCAACTCTACCGCCAAAGCGTGAAAGGTCGCCAACCCGCTTGGGTGGCCGATCTGCTGGACTCCGGCAAGCCCGCCGAGCTTGTCGCTTTCCAGCGCGAGCACGGCCTCGCAGGGGATATTCCCAAAGTCATCCGCCCCGACCTCGTTCTCACCAACGACGGATTCACCATCGCCGAAATCGACAGCGTGCCCGGCGGCATTGGCCTCACCGATTGGCTCAACAAAACCTATGCAGACCTAGGCTCCGAGGTTTTGGGTGGTGCAGACGGGATGCTCCGCGGATTCGCCGAGATTTTTCCTGGCGGAGACATCGTGGTTTCCCAGGAAGCCGAGACCTATCGGCCCGAAATGGATTGGCTCGCAGCCCGGCTGAATGCGGCTTTCCCCGATCAGGGCCCGTGGAGAGCCACCGACGCCGAGGCCCGCTCGGAGTGGCCCGCGAGGGTCTACCGGTTTTTTGAACTCTTCGATCTGGCCAATGTCCCCGCCGCGCCTAGCTTGATGCAGCGGCTTCGCTCGAAATCACTCCAAGTCACTCCACCCTTCAAACCCGCGTTGGAGGAAAAGCTCTGGTTTGCGCTTTTCTGGCTCAAGCCGCTCGAGGAGTTCTGGCGCCGGGAAATGGGCGAGCGCGCCTTTTTGGCCCTGCAAAAATCGATTCCCTACACCTGGCTCGTCGATCCGACTCCCCTGCCACGCCACGCCGTGCTGCCAAAACTCGAGGCGCATTCGTGGAGCGAGGTCGCCGGGTTCAGCCAAAAGCGCCGGGACTTTGTGCTAAAAATCAGTGGCTTCTCCGAGCGCGCCTGGGGCTCGCGCGGTGTGAAGATCGGCTCTGATATGCCGCAGGGCGAATGGAAGGCCGCCCTCGAAAAAGCTCTCGCCGAATTCCCCTCCCACCCTCACATCCTCCAAGTCTTCCACCACGGCAGACTCTTCGACACCGAGTATTGGCTCCCCGGCACGGACCACCTGCAACCGATGCGCGGCCGCGTGCGGCTCTGTCCGTATTTTTTCGTCGGCGAAAAATCCACCACCCTCGGCGGCGCACTCGCCACAATATGCCCGGACGACAAAAAACTCCTCCACGGCATGGGCGACGCCATCCTCGCCCCCTGCTCTCCGGCCTTGGAGTAACGCCCCATCTTGTTTTTTTGGGCACGCAGTTCATTTTACCTCGCATGAAAAACCCATCGATACTGATTCGTTCCACGGCTCTTCCTCTCGCCGCCTGCGTGGCCATGGCTGGATGCTCGAACCTCACCCCCGGTGAAAATGCCGCCCTCGCCGCTGGAGCCGCAGGCCTGGCAGTCGGCCTCCCCCTTGCGCTCACGGGGGTCAACCCCGCCGTCACCATCCCCGTCACCGCCGGAGCCGCCTTGCTCGCGGGTGGTGGCTCTTATTTGATTTCAAAAAACCAAGCCTCCGCCCGCCAACGCCAAGTCGCCGAGGACCGAGCCAGAAATTACGCATCCCGCACCGGCGAATTTTCCAAACGCTCGACCCGCTACATCGCCGTTCGCACCGAGGACGGCGGCCGCGCCCAAGGCAAAGCACAAGTCATGATTTACGACATCCACTCCGGCATGATCGTCGGCAATGCCGTTTACGACATGCACTCCGTGCCGCCCGTCGGCGAGATGGGCGACTTCGCCGGCTACCACGCCCGCTACATCGGCACCGGGAGCTAAGGCGCCCTGATTGCAACTCCTCAGCGGGCGCTCGGGTTTTTTGCCCTTTTGTTTTGAAGGAAAGAAATCTAAGTAGGCGGTTCTCTCACTGTGGCCTCCTCTAAGAAAAAATCCAAAACGCCGCCCTCGCCAACCGAGCCCGTCGTTTCCACACGTCCCGGCGCCTCGACTGGCGAAATCCTCTCCTGGTGTGGCTTCACGGCTATCCTGATCGCCTGCATGGGGTATGTGCTTTTCCATGCCTTCCTGATCGACCGCGTCACCGTGCGCCTCTGCCGCGAAATGGACGGGCCGAACGCCAAGCCCGCCGAAGTCCTCCCTGTCCCGCTCCTCGAGATCGCCTTCGACGGCTATGTGTGGAACCGCCATGCGGAGAACCTTGGCGAGGCGGATGGAGATTGGAGGACCCGCTATGTCTATTTTGACAATGCTCCCCACGGCCGCGAACTGCATTGGGGCTCCGCTTTTGCATGGTATCTTCGAGGGCTCGGAGAAATCTACCGCCACTATACTGGTGATACGCTTCGCAATAGCATTTTCCGAATGTCGATCTGGGCGAATCCGATTCTTCTGATTGTTGCGCTTGGTCTTTTTGCCACGCTCTCCGCCCGCCGATTCGGCCCACTCTGCGGCTCAGTCCTTGCCATTGGCATGGTCACCACCGCCTCGTTCTACGAAGGATTCCTTCCCGCCTACCCGGACCACCATGGCATTACGGCCTTTGCATTGATGGGAATTATTTTTGGTATCGCGTGGGCTGGCGCCGGGTGGGTCCAAAAAAATCCAACGCCGGGCTCCATCCTGCCGCATTCCTTGAAGCAGGCGCGTCATGGAATACTCTTTTCGGCAGTGAGTGCGGCAGCAGGGCTTTGGATCAGCGGTTTTTCAGCTGCTATCATTGCTGCGGGAATTGGAGTCGGGGCCATTGTTTCGGTCTGGTGCTTCGGGAAAAAAGCCGAGGCCGAAGACACGGAATACCATCCCGAGCTCTGGCGCTACTGGGCGATGGCCACTGCGGCGGGCAGTCTGTTTTTTTATTTTCTGGAATATTTCCCGACCCATTTCGGCATGCGATTGGAGGTCAACCATCCCTTGTATGCTTTAGCGTGGCTTGGGGGTGGATGGGTCATTTTTGAGGTAACCCGGTGGATTAGGAGCCGCCAGACCGAGGCGACCAAATTTCCATGGAAGAAATTGATTTTTCCTTTGCTGGCTTGCTCGCTCCTGCCTGCATTTGTGTTTCTCGGGGGTGATAAATACTACCTCCTCAAGCAGGACTTCATGCTTGGCTTGATGAAAAACATCGCCGAGGGACTGCCGCTCCTCACCCGTATCCAAATGGGCGCCATCACTTGGAAGGTGGCCTTTGGATACTTCCCTCTTTTCATTCTTGTTGCTGTGATCCTGATGTTTGTGAGGCGGGTGAATGCCGGGACAAAAGGCACACTGATTTTACTGATTTTTCCTATTCTTCTGGTTACCACCCTCCAGATTTTTCAAGTGCGCTGGGGAATGCTCAACGGTCCGACCTACATTGCCTTGGCAGGAATCGTTATTCCCCAACTTTGGTCATTAGTGCCTCACCGGGCCGCATGGCGATTCACAGGCGGCATTCTCTTGCTGGCCATGGCTTACCTTTTTGCCGCGGACACCGTGCGTGGAATGATGTTGCCATTCTGGAGGCAATACTCGAGCGAGAAAAACATCGAGGTCGGCTCTGGCCAACTCCTCGCCCTCCTGCACCGGGACATGGCCAAGGCGATTTTGCAGAATGCGAACGGCAAGCCGGTCACCGTCCTCAGCAGCCCGAACAGCTCATGTCTACTCGCGACTATGGGAGGATTCCAGACCATGGGAACTCTTTACTGGGAAAATGTGGAAGGCCTAAAAACTGCCGCTCAGATGCTTAACGCGCAGTCCGACGACGAGGCGCTCAAAATGCTCCAAGAACGGGGTATCACCCATGTCTCGTTAATGACTTGGGAAAACTTCATCGAACCGTATTTCAAACTCATCTACCCCAATCCAACCTCTGGGAAATCCGTTGAGAATTCCTTTGGCTACAAAGCTCTCTTCAAAAAAGAACTCCCCCGCTGGGCACGCCCGATCCCGTATCCGAGAAACTTCCTCTCCAATGCGCTCCAGCAGGATGTCCTCTTGCTCGAAATCGTCCCGGACCAAAGCCCCGACGAGGCGGAATTCCACTTCGCCCGCTATCAAAGGCTCGCCGAAGGCAACCCCGTCGCTGCCGAGATTCGCCTCAAGAGCATCCTCGACCGCTCGCCCGGAGCCGCCATCGTCCGAATGGAACTCGCCACGCTTTATTTGGACCAAAAACGCTTTGATGACGCCAAAAACCAAGCGCTCGAAGCCATGAAGGACGCCCCCCCCGAAGTCCGGAGCCAAAACCTGCAAAACTTCGCCCAAGCCCTCCGCCAATTCGGCGCCACCGCCCAAGCCGATGCCGTTTTGCAAGCTGCCCAGTAGCGTTAAAATTTCATTAAAATACATTTAACCACAACCGGAAAGGCGGGAGCCTTGGAGTAAGAGCAACCGAAAGTTGGCCCAGAAGGGGCGATGCGAGCGGGAGCGAGCGAGTCAAAGGACACAGAGGGCGAAGAGGTTTCGTAAAAACAGGGAAGCCGAAATCTGGGCGCACTTACAAGGGCGCTTATGTAGGTTAGGTCTCTCGCCTGACATCAAAGAACTGACGCTTACACGCAAGACTCCCGCACTCCCTTCCAGAAGTCCAAAAGCAGCGGGCGCCATCGATTCAAACCGCCTCCATGCAAATTCCGAGTCCCATAAACTCTTGTTTGCTTTTCTGAAAAGGCATTTGACATAATCGCATGTATCTTGTCAAATATCTAACCAAAAATGACAAATTACGATCATCTGCTTGAGTTGCATGAACTCGCTGTTCGCGAGGCCCGCCGAATGCACGAACACCGCCACTTGTTCGAAGTTTGAGGTGGACCCCGAAAATCGGACCAGTAGTTAAGAGATAAAAGCGGTGGTTGGAGGAGGTCAAAAAACCTAAAACCAACCATTGAAATGAAAGCCAAACGCAGAAGACACGATAGCGCCTTCAAGGCGCGGGTGGCCCT
>JAPLTG010000007.1 GCA_026398255.1 Verrucomicrobiota bacterium | reverse complement strand
CTTCGCGGAGTCCGGAAGGAAAAATTCCTCATTCACCTCAAAGAATCGGAGTGGCGTTTCAATCATCGAAGTGTTAACATCTACTCAATATTGCTAACGCAAACTCGCTATTTTCCCCTCTAAACTGGACAAGACCCTTAGTTTATTGGGCGGGAGGAAGTTTGAAGTCGATGATTCCTTGTTTGTGGAGTATTTTTTGGCGTTCAGGAGAAAGCTTTATCCAAATGTGATTATATGTAGCTGTGGGGCTTAGAGGGTATGCGAAGTATTCATAACGGTCGCCGCCGAACTCGGAGACGATGGAGTTTAGTTTCTCAGGATCAAGCGGGCTAGGGCCTGGGGTGTAAATCCCTGCGATGATGAGATTTTTTAAATCTATCGTGAGGGTATCCATATGCTCTTTAAATTCGGCCTCGTTCTGCAAAAAAGTGGATTTTCCCTGAACTCCTGAAGGGTCAGTTTTGGGGGCAGGCTTAAGGAGAACTTCCTGGGGGTAGTAGAACTCCGACCAAACCGGGTCTTTTTTTGTTGTCGCACAGGCAGACAGTAGTGAGCAGAGTATGAGTAGCAGTATGGTTCTCATGCAATTATTGTTTTGGGAAGGTGCTGATGACGATGGAGTCTTGGGACCATAGCAGGGCGGCGGTGGAGCCGACTTTGGCAGCGGCGATGGCGGAGTCGATTCCTTTCACGGCCATGCCTCGGGTGAGGACTTGGAAGGGAGCGGGCGCGCTTGTTTCGGAGGCGTATTGGGATAGCGCCTTGTGAAGTTCGCTGGGTTGAGTGCAGGCGATGACTTCGACGACATCGGAGCCGTAGGGCGGGCCGATCTCGATCTCGAATCCGCTCTTGTGCGTGCCTGGGATGTCGATGGCTTTATTGGCAGGAATGAGGGTGTTTCTTGAGAAGCGGTTTGGAAAGAGGACGACGGTGGTGCCGTCGCTCTGGTGGCAGAGAACGGCGATGTGGCAATCGCGGGCGCTGCGCACGCGGAATGAGACATTATCCTTTTCAGCAAAGGCGCGGCGGCCATCCACAGTGAAGATTTCCACCGGAAAATCCTTCGGCACTTTGGCGAGGCGGTCTTTGGCGATCTCCTGCACATTGGCGAGGCTTTGCTCGATGTTCTGCGGCTTGATAACGCCATCCATCGGCTTGGCTGCGGCGTCAGCAGGATCGGGCCAGATTTTTGCACGGATGTTTTCTGAGGGAATGGCGATGCGGGCTTTTTTAATCTCGCCCCCCTCCAGCCAGGCGAGTTCTGCATAGACTGTTACTTCGTCTCCAGTGGCGTAAAATCGCCCCCGAATGATTCCCTTTACCCCTTCGATGGAAACCTTCTCAACGCCGGTGCCTGGCTCAAGGATTTCCTTGCCCTGAAACTTACCTTCCATCTGAAGGTCGGCAAGGCGGTCACGGGTGACGACCTTGAATTTCCCGGTTTTCCCGAGAGTAATCTCCAACTCATCCCGGAGCAGCGAAGAGAAGGGCGAAAGCAGGTCTGTATTCTCATAGGCGAAGTTGCCCACCCCCACATTGACTTTTCCCTCGGGGGAGTCCGCCGCTAGGTCGGCTGCGAGTTTCTGGAAGGGGTCGATCGCGGCTGAAACTTCACCGCAGAGGGCAATCGACACACAGAGAAGCAGGCAAGACCTAATTCGGGGGTAGTTTGACAATCGCATGGTGTCTCCATGTCCTCGCCGATTACTGGACATCCTGATCGGCTGTGGGTGAAGAGGTTGTTTCGATCACGGTGGAAATGTCCGTTTCCACCAATTCGGTGACTTCGGACTCCTGTTTTTTAATTTTCCCGCGTTTAGAAGTGGTTTGGCTCTCGGCAGTGGTTTCTTTCTTGCTGGTGCCGGCGCGCTGATCATCAACTTCCTTGTCGCTCATTGTGGCGAGTTGTCTCGGTTCGCTTTCTGATGAGCGAAGGGCCGATGAGTAACTGGCCACAGGGCGGGGCTGGCTGCTGGCGCAGGCGCTTAGGAGGCAGCAGAGTAGAATGGTAAGGGCTGGGGCTTTTTTCATTTTCTTACTCCACGACTGGGCCGCTTTGGACGACTTGCTTGATGATGGCCGTGGTTTCAAAAAACGGATCTTTGCCGGAGATTTTTACCTCGGCATCGATGGTTGGCTGATTGGCAGGAACGCTTTCCGTGGCAGTCTCGGATGGAGTTTCAGCTTTGGCTATGTCGCGCATCGCGCCTCGTCCCGTCTCCGAGAAGGATTTCTCATTGATTTCGTCTTTAATGGTTGTTTGCACTTTGTCGCCTTTCACAGTGCGTTTCGTGGTGCGCAGGACATCGGCTGTTTTGATACTCATGGTGACTTCGCAGGATCCATCATCCTTGTTGTATTTGATGGCTGTAGGGGTGGCGCCTTTAAGCACATGAGAGAGGGCTGCAACAAGTTCGTCATTTTCAAGGGCCATGTCGCGGACAGTCGTCTCACCATCGATCTTGATGCCCATCATCCTGGCGGCCAAGCGGCGGTAAGCATCGAGTTCGGCGGCTCGCTTCGCCATAATCTTTTGATGACCCTCCGAGTTGGGAAGAGCCGCATTACCCATGACATCAATAACGCTGTCCTTCACCTCCGTGTTTGTCTTGGTCTTGTTGGAAAGAGTTTCAAAGGAGCCATCGGAGAGAATTTTTCCCTTAACAGCGGTGTTGAGTGTGTTGATGACTTCCCGGATTTTGACGGCACGGACGACTTGCACAGATCCGTCTGCGAGATACTCGGGTTCGCCATTTGTAACCGACCCCACAAGGGTGGCCGAAACCGCAGCGTCAACGGCGTCGTTTGTGTCGGCCAGATTCGCGACTGTCGTCTCTGCATCGACTTGTAAGCCGTAGATGCGTTCGGCGAGGAGTCGGTCGGCATCGAGTTCCGCAGCGCGTAGGGCTTTGAGGCGCTCTCGCGGTCCGGCTTTTTGCCAAATCTCTGGAAGGCTTGGCCCAGCTTCCTCTGTAGGTTTGACGGCGGATTGAGCCTGAGTGGGCGTAACAAGGGTGGATAGTGTTGCGATAGTAACTGCTGCGATGTGTTGATGAATTTTTATCATGGCGAGCAAAGGTTATGGATGGATCAGGAGGGCGTAAACCCGCTTTTCAATGGGCGGATAAATTAGGAGGTTGAGCGGTAAAAATACGGCAATGAACGGCTGGAACTCAAAAGGAATCACAACCTAAAAATGTGATGGTGGTTGCAAGGGGTGAGTGATGCCGACTAGTTGATCGATCCAATGAACAAAGAGAAGAGGTCAATTTCTGCAGCGAGGATTTTCATCGAAAACCTTGGCGTTGCCGCATTGATCTCAGTGGCGGCGTTTGGACTTCGAGCGGCGTTGGCAAGCGATTACACGGCCATATCTCCGGTGTGGCCGGCGGTGGGAATCGCTCTGGCAGCCACACTGCTAATGGGTTTGCGGGTTGCTCCAGGGATACTGCTGCCGCTAGTCGCGGGTAGTATTGCGGCGGGGAATCCTTGGCATTTCAGCGCGCTCGCGCCACTGGGAATTGTGGTTTCCGTTTATCTCGGTCGCTGGCTGTGCCGGTGGCGTGGCTTTGATGCGGCTCTCGAATCAACGCGGGATATTTTGATTCTCTCTGGGCTTGGCGTGGTCCTCCCAATGGGCATCGCGGGGTTCTGGACTGCCGCTAGCATGAAGCTCGCAGGGATGATCGAGGCATCTTATGTCCTGCCAATAGGGGGGCTTTACTGGATGGCGAATGCGGCCGGGGCAATAGTGATTACTCCAGTGGCTCTCTTGCTCGCTGCGAGGCGTTTTTCTCTGCGCGGACTTGGACTCGGAATTTCTGTGTCGGCGGGGCTGCAGCTTCTGTTGGTGCTTGCAGCCTCTTGGCTCGCATTCTTCGGTTCGCTAGGGTCAGGCACAATGGGACAGGCGCTCGCTTATTTGCCGTTTCCGTTTGTGGTGTGGGTGGCGTTGTCACGCGGCCTGTGTGGATCGGCACTTGCCGTTCTTGGTGCTGTGGCGATGGCCGTAGCGGCAACCAGCATGGGCCTCGGCCCGTTTGTTTCCGACAACGCGCTGGCTTCGATTTGGCAGATCGAGGTTTTTATCGCGATCATCACGACAAGCGGTCTGCTCATCGGAGCGGGATCGGATGCTCAGCGGCGCGAAAAGGTGCTGCAGGCTGTGGCGGCCACGCGCAAAGCCGAACTGGAGCGGCTGAAAGCGCAGGTGAATCCGCATTTTCTCTTCAACTGTCTCACGGCAATTCATTCGCTTGTCCGCACGGATGGAAAGGCTGCGGAGGAAGGTCTGACCTCGCTTTCCTCGCTGCTCAGAAAATCGCTCGATGTGGCAAAACACCCGCTGATCCCGCTTGGCGAGGAGTTGGAGATCATCCGTGATGCCCTGCGGTTGCAAAAAATGCGCTACGAGGAGGGTCTGGAATGGAGCGTTGCTGCAGACGACGAGGCTGAGAAATTCCGCGTGCCTCCGATGCTGCTCCAACCGCTTGTAGAAAACGCCGTGAAGCATGGCGTGAGCGATGGCTTCGGGCGGGTCGATGTAGCGGCGGTTGTGGATCGTGGGGATTTGCTGGTGAAGATTCGAAACACCGCACCAGATGGATGCGATCCCGCTAACTGGGGCGAAAGTGTAGGACTGGCCAGCGTTCGCGCCCGCATCGAGGAAGCCTGCCCGACTGGGAGCGGAGTGGAGTTCAGCAAGACGCCCGATGGCTGGATTCAGGCTTTGGTTCGGATCAAGCCAGTCAGTTGATCGGGAGTTAGGCTGAGTGGCGAGTGGCGAGTGGCGGTTACTGGGGTTCGATTTGTCGCAGTGTCATCAGAAAAGGGAGTGATGGCATGAAGTCCACCTCCGGATAGTGAATATCCAGATTCAATAAGTGCGGGTCGTAGCTGACGAGATGCGTTGCCCCTCCATTCATTGCGCAGAGAAGAAATGCGATATCGTTTTCATCGATGGGATAATGACGGAAGTGGAAATATTTGATTTCCACGATTTCGGCCAAGAGGGCGAGTTGGCGGAGGAAGGCAAGAATTGTAGGCTCATCAACGCCGCAATCTCGAAGTTTGATGGCGTATTCGGCCGCGATGTCCCTCGAGATGAGAAGAGTGAATTGACCCTGCAGCCACCGATCTATGATTTCGCGATTTGGGCTGGATGGGGATTCGGATTTGCCGGCAGCGACGGCGACGGTGGTATCCAGAACGGCGCGAATCACGACTTGGTCATGTTGCTATGGAGCCGTGCCATTTCTGCGCGGGCTTCGGCGAGGTCGAATCCCGCGCTTTTGATGTTTTGGGCTTCGGCGAAGGCTTTGTCCACAAGACTGAGGATATCGGAGCCGTAGCGGTTTTTTTGGAGATTTCGGCGGGAGATTTCGGCTTTGATGAAGCGGGCGACGCGTTCCGGTAGATCGGTGATCTCATTGGCTGCAGGTTGGAGCTCCTCTGGGATGGGGATGCTTGTCATAGGATAAAAATAAGCAGGCCACTCGATGGTTGCAAGCTGCTCACATCAGCGCAGACTTAAGCGATGGTCGTGCCTAATTTAATCTTTGAGGTCGTTCAAGAAAGCGACGGTGGGTTTGTGGCAGAGTGGTTGACGGAACCGATCGTGACGCAGGGTGATGATTGGGTTGCTCTTCGCGAAGCGGTGGCGATGCGGTGAAGGGGTTTTTTTTCGACGCACCAGATTCGATGCCCAAAGCGATCCGTTTGCATTTAGTGCGGGATGAAAGTTTCGCCCTTGCCTGAACTGCCACCGATAAGCGGAAGGGCGTGAGATCAGCTTTCTCCGCGCTGGCGCTTGGCTCTTGCCAGATGAATTTCAGATTGGATTTCGGAATCAGACAGTGGTTCTCCGGGGAGAGAGCGGAGACCAGTGAGGATGGATTTGAGTTCGGCAGCGGATTTGCGGCGGCGAATTTCTTCCATGAGAAGAGTGGAGATTGATCCGCTTTCCAATAAGCCTGTTGAAGCGGCTTCTGATGCCAACTCTTCAGGCAAATCTAATTCCAGTGTGATACTCATCTCATTGATTATAAATGCACGGAACTCAGGACTAGACAAGTATTCGGGGCTAGGCATGGCGACTTTGTGAAACAAACCTCATCGATATTCATCGAAAGATTCAGAGCTAGCAGGCCAAGTTCGTTGACAAGTTAGTGCCGATGCGAGTGACATCGCTGTGATGAATGTTCTCATTCTCGATGACGAACCGCCGGCCCGGCGGAGCCTGAAACACGCGCTTGCGGATATTGGTGTCACTGATGTGCGCGAGGCAGGTTCGATCGAGCAGGCCGTGAAGGCCCTCACCGAGCAACGCCCAGATGTGATGTTTCTGGATGTCGAGCTTCGGGGTGGGAAGCAGGGTTTTGATCTTCTGGAGACGCTGCCCGCCGAGGGAATTCCTGTAATCTTTGTTACAGCCCATCCCGAGCATGCCGTTCGCGCCTTTGAGACACAGGCGGTGGATTATCTGCTCAAACCCGTCGATCCGCATCGGCTCAAGGAGAGTCTGAAGCGAATTGGTGAGTCCAGTGACGCGGAAGAAGTCAGGATTTTCCTCAAACATGAAACCGCGATGTTCCGCGATGGGACGCGAAATGTGCTTCTCAAGGTGGGAGACATTCATATGCTGGAGGCTGGTGATTCCTATACGAAGCTGGTTCTCGCCGATAAAAGCGGCCCCATGGTGAATGGAACCCTCAAGAGTGTGCTGGGCCGAATTGACCCCGAGGTTTTCTTCCAAGTGAACCGGACGCAGGCGATCAATCTGGAGTATGTAACCCAAGTGGAAGACGGCGAGAGCGGTCTAGTGGCGGTTCTCACGAATGGAGTCCGCATCGAGATGTCGCGGCGGCAGAGTTCGGAATTTCGACGCCTCAAGGCGATCTAAAAACGACTTTTTTCACCAATCCGGCGAGCGGTCGGATTCGGGGGGTGAACGGCGGTAAAATCCGGCGAGCGGTCTGTAGAGGCCCGCAGGAACGGGCTTCCAAGGGGTGTGCGATTTGCAAGGAAATAAAAAATGCCGCATAGCTGGCGGCGATGAAAACAAACACCACATACCCGACGAAACACCCACACTGGATCGACGAACCCGAATACCTGGATGCCATAAAAAAACGCAAACGGGTCGGGATATCGTTCGCTACAGCTTTCATCCTTGTCCTATCGATCCACCTCGCCGGAGTTGGCGGGATCTTTGCTTTTTCAAATCTCAAGTCGGATAAAAAACCAACACCGGTTGCGGAAGCTCCCGTTGAAAAACAACCCGGACCCAAATCCGATTCACTGGACCGCAACGAGTGGCCACAGCCGGCAGCGAAGCCCAAAGTCGTTGCCACCCCGGCTCCGATCAAAAAACAGGTGGCTGATTCCAAGCCCAGGCCCAAAGCCGAGCCCAAGGTCGAGGCCGTTGTTGCTGAAAAACCAAAGTCTCCCGCGCCGGCCCTGGCAAAGCCAACTCCTGTAGTGGCCAACACGGCCCCTCGCCAACCGCAAGCCACCGACGACGCACTCCGAAAAGCATTCCTCGCATCACAAACCCAGACATTGCCGACAGTCGAAACCCGTGAAGCGTTGCCCGTATCGCGAGCGACAGTGCCATTGATCGCGACAAACCCCGAGGTCTCCTCCGCCCCCTCGATCGCAAGTGCCCCGACCACACCGGCTCCTAAGCCCGCTGCACCCGCTCCCCGCCCGAGCGAATACACCCTCGCCCCTGGCGACAACCTCTACATGGTCTCGCGCAAACTGCAGGTGTCCTACAACGACCTCCTGCAAGCGAATGACCTGTCCGACCCGCGCCAGCTCCGCGTTGGCCAAAAACTCAAAGTCCCCGCCGAACAAATCGCCTCCCTGTGACCATCCACCTGAACCTCTCCGGCGGCGATCCCGTCGCCTTGATGCACCAACTCAAACCCGCCTTGGCCCGCGCCGGGAAGGAACTGCGCATAGAGCTTTTCGGCCCGGGAATGCTGCTCGCAGACACCGCCCTCATTCTCTTTGAAATCCTGCGCAACCGACCAGGCGGCCTCCAAGTTCATGTCCACACCTGGTCATGCCTCAGCGAAGGCGCCGCCCTTCTCTGGCTTGCCGGGGACACCCGCTCCATGCGCTCCGACACATGGATCGAAATCCCTCCAGCGCCTGAGTCGTTCAAAGAACGCGCCGCATTCTGCCAGGCGATTGCATCGTGCGAGGAAAGTCCCGCCGAGACCGACCTGCGCACGGTTCTCGCCCATGTCAGCCAATGGCTGCCGATCCAAGAAGTCGCCGGTCTGCGTTTATTCCAGCACGAGTTGAGGGAATTCGGCCTCCTCGACGATGAGAATGAAAACCAAAAGCTCGCCGGATATTTCAAGATGCCCGAAGCCGTGTGAGCTTCGAGCTTGGGAAAATCTCAAACTACCCGCTTGTCTCACCGCCATCGATCCGTTCAGATGCGCGCGATGAAAACCAAACTCCGCGATGTGCCAGGCGGTCCGCCCGCCCTTGGTCCCTACTCGCTCGGCGTTGTTGCCGAGGGAAAATTTGTCTTTGTTTCCGGCATGACGCCGTGGGATCCCGCCACCGGCAAAATCGAGCGCGGCTCGATTGCCCGTCAGACCGAACTCGTTCTTGAAAATGTGAAGAAGGTCCTCGCTGCTGCTGGCGCCGATTTTCAGAATGTCGTCAGCTCCCGCGTGTATCTCACGGAACTCACCGCCGAGAATTTCAAGGAGATGAACGAAGTCTACATCCGCTACTTCGGCGACTCTGCGCCCTCGCGCGCCACGATCGGCACCCAACTCCTCGGCTTCGATGTCGAGATCGAGTGCGTCGCGTGTTTGTAGTTGCCTGATCAGCCTCCGCGCCGATCATACTTCCCAAGGGTCGGCAGCCAACCCGGCAGCCGCCTCCATTTTAAAGTCCTCATAGCTCAAATGGATAGAGCAGGGCTCTCCTAAAGCTCAGATGGTGGTTCAATTCCACCTGAGGACAAACTCCACCGCTGCCCACCCCGCCATTTTTTTGAAACTCGAAATCCCGGCCCGCGAATTTGGCGGTTATATTTTTGATTGTGACGGCACGCTGGCGGACAACATGCCGCTGCACTATCGGGCTTGGTCACTGGCGATGGCGGATTTTGGCGGGCAATATCCCGAGGAGCTTTTTTACGAATGGGGCGGTCGGCCCACGGCGCATATCGTCGCGGCATTGAATGAGCGGTTCGGCTTATCGATGGATGTCGAGGCTGTCGTGCGGCGGAAAGAGGATTACTATTTCCAACTCATTCCCGAGGTCGCGCCGATGGAGGAAGTCGTGGGGTTAGCCCGGAGCCTGTGCGGAAAGAGCCCGCTTGCTGTGGCATCCGGCGGCCACCGGGCCCTCGTTATCGCCACGCTGCGAGCTCTCGGGATCGAGGATTGGTTCGACGCGGTGGTTTGCGCGGAGGATTACGATCGAGGCAAGCCGCACCCCGATCCGTTCCTTCTTGCGGCGAAACTTCTGGGAGTTCCTCCAGGGGATTGTGTGGTTTTCGAGGACAGCCCGACGGGCATCGAGGCAGCCAAATCAGCTGGCATGGCATGGGTGTTTGTTACCTCCCCGAATCACCATGGAAAAACCAGCGACCAGGCCTGAGAGGATTTGGGAGGGATCGGATGGGTGGGCCGCATCGATCTCCGCGGTCCTTGCGGGTGCGGTGTATTTTTGGACTGCAGCGCCCAATGTCACTCTTCTCGACTCGGGGGAATTCCTCGTCGCCGCGCAGCATCTTGGAGTCCCCCACCCCACGGGATACCCGCTCTGGACCTTGCTGGCGTGGCTTTTTCAACTTCTTCCACTCGGCAATGCGGCTTGGGAGATCAATCTCTTCAGCGGCGTCTGCGGAGCCGCAGCCACGGGCCTCGCGGCGGCGCTTTTTTCGAGTTCCACCCGATGGATGCTCGGCGAGCGGATCACTCGCTGGCGCGGGCTGAATTTCACGGCCTCGGTGAGCATGGCGCTGCTCTTCGCGTTCAGCGCCTCGATGTGGTCGCAGGCCGTCATCGCGGAAGTTTACACGCTTCATGCTCTGCTGATCGGGATGTTTCTGGCCTCCCTCTACGCTTGGCTCCGGCGGCCGGAGAGTCTGGCGCTGCTGATGACGCCTTTTTTCCTGTTGGCGCTGTCCTTCAGCAACCACCAACTCAGCGTGGCGCTGGCGCCGCTCCCGCTCCTTGCGGTGTTGCTGGTGCGCCGCGAGATTTTCTGGGACCTCGTTATCGCGTCGGCCATCACTCTGTTGATCGTCTTTTTAGGGTTCGCGATCCTGTCGGAGGAAATGCCGGTGCTGAAAACGGGGATCCGGTTGTTCTATTGCGTGGCAGCGGGGTTCGTAGCGCTCGTGGTTTTAAAAAAATTTCGGGTCGAGTGGCGCTTGGTTGCGTATTTGCCATTTGTCGTCGTTCTCGGCCTTCTCCCTTACGCCTACATGCCGCTGGCCTCCTCAACCAACCCGCCGATGAATTGGGCCTACACGCGGACTCCGGAGGGTTTTTATTTTTCCTTCAACCGCTCGCAATACGGCGGGAGTCTCTCGGAACAAAGCCTCCGCTCGCTTGGGAAACTCATGGGCACTTCGGGCCATGCCAAAACGCCCGCCGAGGAACCCGGCAGCCTGCCGAAAAGGGGCCTTCTCGAGCGTCTTCAAGAGTGGGTTGGATTTTTTTGGTCGAAGCTGGGGATGAGTTTTACGCCTCTCGGTGTGGTGGCCTACTTCGTGGCATTGGTGGTGGTGCTGCGGCTGCGCGATGTGGCGGCGCGGACTTGGATTTATCTCCTCGAAATCGCGTTCGTTCTTGCGGCGATCCTGCAGCCCGTGGCGGATGGGGCCTCGATCGACAATGCCGGTTGGTGGCTGCAAATGCCCTACCACACCTACACAAATCTCGTCTTTGCGTTGCTGGCCGGGCTGGGATTTGTCGCGGGCGCCCTCTGGCTTTTTGCTCGTGCGCCGAGATTGGCGTGGATGCGCTACGGGCTTCTCGCATTGCCGATGTGGCCGTTGTTTTTCAACTACGAATTCTGCAACCAGCGGGGGCATTGGTTCGGGTGGGAGTATGGCCACGACATGTTGAAGGACCTGCCGAAGGGCAGCGTGGTGCTGGGCGGCACAGATCCCGGCCGCTTCGTCCCGACCTACATGATTCTCGGCGAGAGCTCCCAGGCTGCAGGCGTGAAGCGCGATCCGAACTTCGACCAGCGCGATCTCTACATCATCACCCAAAACGGCGTGGGCGAGCCGCTCTACCGAAAATATCTCGCCGACCACTACGGGCCTGAGAGGCCAAAGCCCGCGAATGCTTTTGAGCGCTGGCTGGGCCGGGGAACGATGTATCCGAAGAAGCCGCTCATTTTTCCCACCGAGGCCGAAATCAACACCGCCGTGGAAAAAGAAATGAACGAGGCGGCGAAGATCGGATCACCCGAGCCGTCGATCCCGCACAGCGTCGTCACGCGGTTGATCTGGGAGAAGAACCGCGACGCGCACGAGTTTTTCGTCGAGGAAAGTTTTCCGCTGGAGTGGTCCTACGATCACGCGGAGCCACAGGGTTTGGTCTATAAAATCCACCGCGAACCGCTCAAAGAAATCCCCTCCGAATCGGTGCGCGCGGATTTTGAATTCTGGAACGCGTATTCCCAAAAGCTTCTCTCAAATCCCGACTACGCGAGAGACTATGACGCCCAGCGTTCGTTCTCCAAGCTCCGCGCGACGGCAGGCAATCTCTACCGGCACCGCAAACTCGAGGCTGAGGCCGAGCGCGCCTACCGGCAGTCCCTCGCCCTCTGGCCGGGAAATGGGGAAAGCCTAAATGGTCTCAGCCAAATCCTCTGGGATCGCGGGGCCTTCGATGGCGTCTTGGAAATGTTCAACGCTGCGATCGAGAAGGACCCGAACAACATCCCACTCTGGCGGATGTTTTTCATCGCGGAGAATCGGAAGAAACTTCAGGGCCAAATCGCCGAGCGCGAGGAGGCCTTGCGCCAAAAGCCCGACGCGCGCGAGGACGCACTCGCCTTGCTCGAGCTCCACTTCGCCACGGGAGACACAAAGGGACTTCAGGCCTTTCTCGATCCCTCGATCACGACCTTTTCCAAAGACCCCGAATTTCTCCGCGCCGCCGTGGATTGCTCCATCGAAGCCCGCCTCGTTACACAACAACTCGCCGCCGCCCGGGCCTTGGTGGCGGCGGAACCCGATGTGGCCGAAAACCAATATCGCCTCGCCAAAGCCGCTGCGGAAAACGACGACCAAGCCCTCTGTCTCCAAGCCGCCCGACGGGCGATCGAGCTGGGCGGTCTCCCGATGCGCGAGGGTTTGGGTCAAACCGAGGAGTTTAAAAAATACCGGTCGAACGAGGAGTTCCAAGCGCTCTTGAGGCCAGCCCACGGCGGAGTTTTGAAGTAGCCCCTTGGCCTCCAAGCAGACGGTGGACGGATCGCCGAAGAGAGTTTATTTTTTCGCACTCCACGATTTCAATCCATGCCCATTTACGAATTTTACTCGCCGGAAACGCACAAGATTTATTCGTTCTTTGCCCGCAGTCTCGCCCACGCCTCCAAAACCCCGCGCTGTCCCGACAAACCGGGAGCACCGATGGAGCGGATGGTTTCCAAATTCGCCGTCACGGGTCGTGCAAAGGAGAAATCCGATATGCCCGCCGGGGATGACATGGACCCCCGCATGGAGCGGGTGATGGCCGAAATGGAGCGCGACATGGCCGGGATGGATGAAAACAATCCCGATCCGCGTGCGTTGGGCCAGATGATGCGCAAGATGACCGAGGCGACGGGCCAGAAAATGCCGGCGGAAATGGAACACATGATCCGTCGGCTCGAAGCAGGCGAGGATCCCGAGAAGCTCGAGGAGGAATTCGGCGATGCCTTCGAAAATATGGATTTTCCGGATGGCATGGGCGGCGAGGGAGCCGAGCGCGGTGGCAGCTCTGGCGGCGTGAAAGCCCGTCGGAAACCCGCCGAGCGCGATCCCGCGCTTTACGAGATCACTGATTACATCTGACCCGCGACGAACTCGCTGATCGATGCCGCATCGGCGTCCGTGAAGGCTCGCTCCGGCAAAGGCGCAGCGGCGAGGTTTTGGCGACGGATTTCCCCGCCTTGCCAGATCCAGGCTTTCTCCGAATAGGGACCGACCAGTCTCGGATCGCTCCAGGTGTGGATCGAGAGCAACGGCACATCCAGAGCGGAAGCAAGGTGCATCGGCCCGCTATCCACGCTGACGACGAAACTCGCGCCGCGAAGAAGGAAGATGAGTTCCGACAGGGTCGTTTTTCCAAGCAAATTGACGACTCGATTTCCCAAATCCTCCCCGCACGATCCGGCACCCACGAGCAGGATTTGGCAGCAGCCTGAATAGGCATCCACGAAGGCGCGGATCGAGGCAGCATCCATCGACTTCCCTGCGCCGCGCGAGAAAGGGTGCAGGATCATGTAAGGCCCGGTTGGCGAAAACGCGCGGCAGGGTTCGCCCGCCGGGAGGCTCCACTGCCAAGGCGTCAGCGGATCGATGCCGAGGGCCGGAATGGATCGCAAATACCGTGTGACGGCGTGTTCATCGCGGCGGACGGGGATTTTATTCGTGTAAAAAAATCCGGCTCCCTCGCGGGCGTCGTCCAACCCGAAAATGGTTTGAGCTCCGCTACAGGAAGCCATCACCCCACTTCGCAGGAGGCATTGGAGATCGAGCGCCATGTCGGGCCTGAGTGCCTTCAGGTCGCGATACCAAGGGATCGATCGCACAAAGCCAGCGACTCCACGGAAATTCTCTCGCGGAAAGCGATGGATTCGATCGATGGCGGGATTCCCTTTTAGGAGCGGCTCCCAGCGGGGATCGACGATCCAGGTGATTTTCGTTTCAGGCCAGGCGTTGTGGATGGATGACGCCACGGGCAGGGCGTGGATCACATCGCCCATCGAGCCGGGCTTGATGAAAAGGAGGGAGGAGGGCCTCACGGGTCATCGCCCGTTCGCCAGGCGCAGCGCGAGCTTTTCGGGAAGTTTGGCTTCGAGAATGGCGCGCTGGGCCCCCTCGAGATCGTAGGGAATCCGGCGCAGGGTCAGCTCGTTTTTATCGGTATCGTAAATGCAATACGCCGAGCGCCAGTCCCCATCGCGTGGTTGGCCGACGCTTCCGACATTGACGAGATATTTTTTGTTTTTCTCGATCTGAAAGGTTTCGAAAGGCTGGAGGCTCACCGATCCATCGCGCACATAAACCACGGGTCGGTGGGTGTGGCCGATGAAGCATAGCGTGGTGTGCTGGTAGGTGAAGCTCGCCGCCGCATCGAGCGCGGTCGTGACATATCCCCACTTGTGCGGGGTATCGAGCGTGGCGTGCACGATGGTGAAATCCCGCACGAGGCGCTGAAAGCGAAGGCCTCTCAGCCATTTTTTTTCGGAATCATCGAGCCGGTTGCGTGTCCAATCCAGCGCTTCCTCTGCCAGGGGATTCAGGCCCTCCTGCGTGGAGTCCATGGAAACTTGTTCGTCGTGGTTGCCCATGACGGTCGGGCAATCGAGTTCCCGAACGATGGCGAGGCATTCCTTCGGGAAGGCGTTGTAGCCGACGATGTCGCCCATGCAGATCGAGTGGGTGCAACCTTGGTCGCGAATGTCCTCCAACACGGCTTGAAGCGCGTGAAGGTTGGCGTGGATGTCTCCGAAAATGGCGAAACGCATGGAAATTCAGTTCTGCCGAAAAGCAGGGGTGGAATCTATTCTCTCGTCGGCTGGAATATCCAGCCTGATTTCCATATCGCGGAGGAGATTAATCAGCGAGGGGAGGCGTTGTTTTTCACCCTGCACCCAGAGGGCGCGGAGTTTTTCGTAGGCGTCTCGTTCGCGGCCCGGGCATTTGGCGAGTTCGTAACCCGCGAATCGCGCCGCGTAGGACGGGGCGTCGGGGAACGAGGCAGCTTTCGCAAAAGACTCCGACGCCGCGCAGTGGTCCTCGAGTTTGTCACGCAGCAGGACCGCGAGCTGGAGATAGAGTTGGTAGCGGTCCGGATTGTTTTTGATTCCGCGCTCTAAAAAATCACGGCCGAGGTGGATGTATTCGCGCTGGGCCTTGATTCGAAGCGCCTCGCTGGGCTGCTTTTCGTTTTGAAGCGCGGCAATCGAGGCATTCCACGCCATGTGCCACGACGCCATGTCCCAGTAGGTGAGCGAGCGCGGTTGAAGGGTGGTGACGGTATCGAACAAGCCGGCCATCCGGCCCCACTCGGTATTTTCCCAAGCGCTGTGGGCCTCAATCCAAAGAATCGCCGCGAGGGGGGAGCGGAATCCACTGAGCGCGGCAAGGAATCCCGCCTGGCCGATGCGCTCCCGCAGTCCAATATCCAGCGAGGTTTTCCGGAAATGAGCAGCCTGCGCCGCGCTGGCGAGTCGGCCTTGCAAGGGCAACATCGCCGCGCCGCAAAGCGCCAACAGCAAAACCGCCGCAACTTGGCGCCACTTCATAGTTCGCGGCCGGAGAACACGAACGCGGAGAGCGCGAAATACACGGCGATATAAATCCCGCCGAGCGCCGCTGTGCCGAGGAAGAGCTTCAAAGAAATCGCCGTGCCCGCGATGATGTCATCGGTGAGGTTGAAGGCCTGCAGGTCGGGAAAGAGCAGAGCCACAATCGCCGTGAGCAGGCGCGACCACCAATCGACATCCACGCCCGAGAGCCAGTATTCGCGGGCCGTAGCCTGCAAGTGCCCGATGAAATAGAGCGCCACAGCCATCAAGATCGTGAAGATCGAGGAGGTGGCGAATGTGGAAATAAACAGCGTCAGCGAGGCCAGCAGGGCGGCCTTGATGAAAATGATGAGGATGCCCGGGAGAAGGTTGGCATTGAAAGTCGAGGCAGTGACCTCCTTGATAGCGAGCGCCAAATCCTCGGGCGAGGCCGAGGCGAATTGCGCCCGCGTCTCGGCCAGAGCGGTGCTTTCACCAAGCCAAAGGACGCCGAGAAACAAACCACTCATCAACAAAATCGCGATAGCGAGCAGGGCGAGGATGCCGCAGAGTTTTCCCAGCAAGTAGCAATGCCGAGGCACTGGCTTGGCGAGGATCGTGTAAATCGTGCGGTCCTCCATGTCCTTTGGCAAAAAATTCGCCGTGGCAAGGATGGCAAGGAGTGAACTGAAGACCGACATGGCCCCGAGCGAGATGTCTTTTAACATCTGAAATTGCTCTTGGAATGACAGCTTCGCGATGAAGGCGGAATTCCCGATGACCAGCAGCGCGAAGATCAGCAGGAAATAAAAAACCTTTTGGCGAACGAGATCGGTGAGGGTGTTTCTTCCGATCGCCCAAACGACGACAGCGAGCCTCATGGCTTGATTCGCGGGCTGGCCGAAAAGGCGGTTCCCACATCTTTGCCGTGGAGCGCCCCGAGGATTTGGCCGGGCTTGCGTCCATCGAGGATGTGCGCGGAGATACCGGCCGCGGAGACTTTGCGCACCGCCTCGAGCTTCGTTTTCATTCCGCCCACCGACTCCGCGCCCTTGTCTGGACGAACGAAGCGGAGCGCCTCGGAGATGTTGCGGACTTTTTCAACCCGCTTGCCATTCGAGTCCTGGAGGCCATCGACACTCGTCAAAATGATCAAATTGTCTGCCTCGGCAAGAATCGCGACTTCAGCGGAAAGTCGGTCGTTGTCGCCAAATCGGAGTTCCTCGACCGCAACGGAGTCATTTTCGTTGATGATCGGAATGGCTCCGCGCTCGAGCAGACAGTCGAGCGTGTTGCGGGCGTTGTCGCGGCGCATGAAGCTATCGATGTCGCCGTGCGTGAGGAGAAGTTGGGCGACGGCGAATCCGTGCTTTTTAAATGAAGTGGCGTAGAGCCTCATCAGCTCGGGCTGACCGGCCGCCGCGCATGCCTGCTTACCCGAGAGGTCGTCGGGGCGTTGTTTGAGCTTGAGGACTCTCACGCCAGCGGCGATCGCGGCACTGCTCACCAGGATGCAGGAGTGACCCTCTTTTTGGAGGGCGGCGATTTCGACGGCGAGGCGTGTGAACTGGTCGGTATCCAGCGATTTTCCGGCGGGCGTGGAGAGCACCCCGGTGCCGAGTTTGATGACGATCCGTTTCTTCATGGATTGGAAATCATTTGAAGAAATCCGCTCTCGAGCGCAAGCGCCTCTTGAGTTCCCGAGGCCAGGAGACGCCTCGTCCGCTCGAGCGCATCGTGGCGCTTGAGCAAAATTCGGGCGTCATTGGCCTCGGCAAGGCGGCGGATTTCAGGTCTGGCCGATTCCTCGGGCTGCAATTTGTAGCGAAGAGCAGCGGCGAGGACTTCCCCGATTGCCGCGAGGAGGCGTTCCCGCTCCCGCAAGGCGGCGGACTCGGTCTGCGCCTTGATTTGGTCCTCCCGTGTTTCCTTCCACGATTTGTTAATCGAGTCGCGGTGGCGCTTCACTTGTTCCTTCAATTCGGCATCGAGACCGTCGGAAACATTTTCGCGAACGCCGGCAAGGGTGGCTTGGAAAAATCGAGTGAATCGAAACGCGGCGCCCGCATCGGCTCCGCCGGCTTGGAGGAGGGTTTTTTCGAATTCGGCGGCTACGGCCGCAGAGAGTTCGTCCCGCGAAGCACCGACCGGAGCGAGGAGTGGAATCGTAATGCAGCGGGAGAGGATGGTTTGCAGAACGGCATCGCGCAGGGTGGTCGTAAGGACGATGTGGCAACCGGATGGCGGCTCCTCGAGCGTCTTCAAAAAGGCGTTCGCCGCCTCAGGCTGGAGTCGGTCGGCATCATGGATCACAGCGACTTTGTTGGCTCCGAGGAGTGGCTTCATTTGGATCGCGTGCTCGAGGTCGCGCATTTGGCTGATGAGGATTCGGCGGGATTTCGATTCCGGCGCGACCTGGTGGAGGTCCGGGTGGGACAAAACCTCGTTTGCGCTGGAGCCTAAAACGAGTGCGGCCAACTCGGCAGCGAGCCATTTTTTTCCCGCACCGGGTGGCCCGCTCAACAAACAGGCATGGGCGAGGCGGCCCGACTTGCGAGCATCGCGCAGGCGTTTAAAGGCTCTTTCCTTGGCGAGTGCCATCCGTGCGGAATGTCGCGAATATCGACCGTGGCGTCGATCCTATTCCCCCTGGCGGGTCAATGGCCCCGCATGCGCGGCGGCGGAAGAATCGCGGCGGCAGTGCCCCAGCAGGACCAGTCATTCCATTGCTGGGCAGTGTTCATTTGCATCTGGGCGGCATTCAGGTTCGCGTTGGCGATTTCCTGTTGGATGAGAAGTTCCTGGTATTTGCCGTAGGCTGCTTGGTTGCCGATGTAGACGAGGTTCTGCTCGGGCACGGCGTAGAGGTAGTAAAACTCGTTGTGGCGGAGCTTGCGTTCGATTTTGTAGGGCGTGAGCGAGGCGAGGGATTTTTGGCGGGCGGCGGTGTTGGCTGGAGTCGGCTCGAAGCCGGCCGCGGAAAGAATGCGCTCCGTGCTGGCGCGCTGGGCCTGCTCAATCGCGGCACAGCCCGACAAAAGAATGGCTAGGAAAAAGAAGAGGAGAACTTTCATACGGACGAAAATGTGATCCTCTTTCTTTCGAAACGGAAGGGCAAAATTCCGTTAGAGAATGTGCTCCAGCAGGTAAGCCTTGAGGTCTGCGATGGCGATCCGCTCCTGCGCCATCGAGTCGCGGTGACGGAGCGTGACAGTGTCCTGTTTTTCAGGGCCGTTTTCACCAATCGTGTCGAAGTCGATCGTGACGCAGAATGGCGTGCCGGCTTCGTCCTGTCGGCGGTAGCGGCGGCCGATCGCGCCGGCTTCGTCGTAGAAGACATTCATGAACGGCTTGAGCGATGTGGCGACGGCGCGTGCTTTTTCGACTAGCGGCGGCTTGTTTTTCAAAAGCGGCAGGATCGCGCACTTGATCGGGGCCATGCGGGGATGGAAACGCAGCACAGTGCGTGTCTCGGAGTTTCCCTTCTCGTCGGTGACCGTCTCCTCGTCGAAGGCCTCGCAAAGGAGCGCGAGCGTGGTGCGATCCACCCCGGCGCTGGGCTCGACGACATGCGGGACGAGGCGTTCCTTCGTGGCTTCGTCGAAATAATCGAGCGGTTTGCCGGAGTGCTCGATGTGCTTCCCGAGGTCGTAATCGGTGCGGTAGGCGATGCCTTCCAGCTCGCTCACGCCGAAGGGGAATTCGTATTCGAGGTCGTAGGTTTTCTTCGAGTAGAAGGCGCGCTCGCCGTCCGGGATGTCCTTGATGTGGATCTTCGAGCGCGGAATGCCGATGTCCTCGTAAAATTTCAGGCGCTCCTCGAGCCAGTAGTCGGTGAGCTGCATGCCGTCCTCGGGGCGGCAGAAATACTCGATCTCCATCTGCTCGAATTCGCGGGAGCGGAAAATGTAGTTGCGCGGATTGATCTCATTGCGAAACGCCTTACCGATTTGCGCGATGCCGAAGGGGAGCTTTTGGCGCGAGGTATCGAGGACATTGCGGAAATTGACGAAGATCGCCTGCGCGGTCTCGGGGCGGAGGTAGACGAGGTTGTCGTCGCTCTCGAGCGGACCTGCGTGGGATTTGAACATCAGATTGAAATCGCGAGCTTCCGTGAGGTTGCGGCTGCCGCAGTTCGGGCAGTATTTTTCGCCATTCTTCTCAGGCAACTGATCGGCGCGGTTGCGCGAATGGCACTCTTTGCAGTCCACCATCGGATCGCTGAAAGTCTCCTCGTGTCCTGAGGCCTTCCACACGGCGCGGTTCATAATGATCGAGCCGTCCATGCCTTCCATGTCATCGCGCTCGCGCACATTCCGGCGCCACCAGAAGTCCTTCAGGTTTTTTTTCAACTCCACCCCGAGCGGACCGTAATCCCAGAATCCATTGATGCCGCCGTAGATTTCGGAGGATTGAAAAATAAACCCGCGCCGCTTGCAGAGGCTGACGATTTTTTCCATTCGGGTGGATGTGGCGTCCTTCGACATAGGGGCGGAATGAAAGCCGACCTCGGCAGGGGCGTCAACCCGCGTGCCAATCCCGCCACCAAATAAAATTCGCAACTTTTCCCCACCGCCGCAGTTCAATCTCCCGAAATGAAAACCTACCGCCTTCTCCTTCTCGCCGCCGCGCTCTTCGGAGCCACCCTCAGCACCCAAGCCCAAAATCCCCCGCCAGCTCCAGGCGACAAGCCCGGCGGAAAATCGCGCGACAAATTCTCGGAAGGCATGCCCGAGGAGATGAAAGAAAAATTCAAAGCCGCCCGCGACGAACTGCTCCAGGACCCCGAGATGAAAGCCCTGAAGGAAAAAGCCGATCAAGCCGGCAAGGAATTCCGCGAGGCCATGCGGGAGGCCATGATGAATCGCGACCCCGAACTCGCCAAGCAGGTCGGGGACTTTTTCGAAAGCCGCAAAAAGCAGTTCGAGGACCGCAAAAAAAACGACGGCGATCGTCCAAAAAAACACAAAGATAAAGGCGAAGCCTCCAAACCCCCGATCCCGCCCGAGCAACGCGACCGAATGGAAAAAGCCCGCGAGATCGCCAAGCAAGCCCCCGCCGTGCAATCCGCCGAGGCGAAACTCAAATCCGCCACCACCCCCGAGGAACGAGCCGCCGCCGGGAAAGAATTCCGCGAAGCCATGCGCAATGCCATGCTCACCGCTGACCCATCTTTAGCCGATGTTCTGGAACAAAAAGCTCCCCCTACCCCACCCGAGCCAATTCCAGCAGAATAAAAACGACCCGTTTTTGGCGTAACCTCAGAAAGCCCTAAGCGAGGTTTTGGCCGGCGGTCCAGCCGGTGGTCCAGGCGGCTTGAAAGTTGAAGCCGCCAGTGATGCCGTCGATGTCGAGCGCTTCACCGGCGAAGAAGAGGCCGGGAACGAGGCGGCTTTGCATGGTTTTGAAATCGACCTCGGGGAGCGGGATGCCGCCGCAGGTGACGAATTCCTCTTTGTTCATACTTTTTCCGGTGACGGGGAGTTCGGTGCCGCTGAGGAGCGCGGCGAGCTTTTGGGCCTCGGGCTTGGCGAGGCGCGCCCATTTCGTCTCCGGGGCGATGCCGGCTTGCAGGACGAGTTGTTCCCAAAGCCTCGCGGGAATGGGATTCCAGCGGGCGCGCAGGACGGTCTGCCCGCCTTGGGTCTCGCGGCGGCGTTGGATTTCCTCGACCAAATCCTCGGGCTTCGCGTCAGGGAGCCAGGCGATGCGGAGCGGGAAGCGGTAGTCGAGATCGTGGAGCTCCCGCGCGCCCCAGGCCGAGAGGCGCAGGATGGCGGGGCCGCTTACACCAGCGTGGGTGATGAGAATTGGGCCGCGTTGTTTGAGGGAGGTTTTGGGGACGGTGACTTGGGCATCCTCGACCGAAACGCCGGGGAGTTCGCGCAGCCAGGGGGAGTCGATGTGGAAAGTGAACAGCGAGGGAACCGGCGGGACGAGTGTGTGGCCGAGGGGGACGAGGGGATGGTTCTCAGCGCGGCAACCGCCGGCGGCCCAGAGCAGGCGGTCGCACTCGAGGGTTTCGCCGTTCGTAAAGTGGAGCGTGAATCCCCCGCCCTCACGGCGGGCGATCGTTTCCACGCCGGTCTGAGTGCGAATGCGGACACCAGCGTTTTTGGCCGAGTCGGTGAGGCAATCGATGATCGACTGCGAGGAATCGGTGACGGGGAACATGCGGCCGTCGGCTTCGGTTTTGAGATTCACGGCGCGGAGGCGGAACCACTCTATCGTCTCGCGCGGGCCGAAGCGGGTGAAGGGGCCGATGAGCGCGCGGCCGCCTCGCGGGTAGCGCAGGGAGAGTTCGCGCGGCTCGAAGCAGGCGTGGGTGACATTGCAGCGGCCGCCTCCGGAGATGCGAACTTTCGAAAGGAAGCGGGGGGATTTTTCCAGAATGGTCACGCTGGCCCGCGGATCAGCTTCGGCAGCGGCAATGGCACCGAAGAATCCTGCCGCGCCTCCCCCGGCGACGACGATGTGTCGAGAGGCGCTCATTTAAAAAAACGCGAGGAGGGACCCGTTTGTCGTGTCCGCGTCGGCGTGGTTGCGAAAACCGCCCCGGACCCGACAAGCGGGTCCCTCCTGAGCTTTCCGTAAAGTGGCTGTCGTGTTCACAATCGAGCTCTTCGCAAGCGGAGCGCGTTGGTGATCACCGACACCGAGCTGAGGCTCATGGCGAGGGCGGCGATCATGGGGTTGAGGTGGGTCGCGGCGGCGAGAGGGATGCCGAGCGCGTTGTAGGCAAAAGCGAAGACGAGGTTTTGGCGGATGTTGCGCATCATGGCGCGGGAGAGTTTGACGGCGCGGGCGATGGCGCGGAGGTCGCCCTTCACGAGTGTGACGCCAGCACTTTCGATGGCGACATCGGTGCCGGTGCCCATGGCGATTCCCACATCAGCAGCGGCGAGCGCGGGGGCGTCGTTGATCCCATCGCCCGCCATGCCGACGAGGCGGCCGGCGGATTTCAAGCCGGCGACGAGGCGGTGTTTTTCTTCAGGAGTGATTCCGGCGTGGACCTCGTCGATGCCGAGTTGCGAAGCCACAGCCTGGGCGGTGCGTGGGTGGTCGCCGGTGAGGAGAACGATGCGGATGCCCATTTGGCGAAGCGAATCCAAGGCGGCGGGCGTGGAGGATTTGATGGAATCGGCGACTTCAAGAAACCCAGCGAGACGGCCGTCAATGGCGACGGCGAGCGAGGCGGCATGGGATTCGGGGAGGTTTTGGGCAGGGATGCCGAGGGAGGCGAGGAAGGCAATTTTGCCGACAGCGACGCGGCGGCCCTCAACCACGCCGGTGATGCCGAGGGAGGTTTTGGTTTGAACTTCGGAGGGTTGTTTTGTCGCGAGGCCGCGCTCGGTGGCGGCGGTCACCACAGCGCGGGCCAGGGGATGCTCACTCGCAGATTCGAGGCTGGCAGCGAGGCGCAGAAGGTCGTTCTCCGAAAAGCCAGTATCCGCAACGCAGCGGACGAGCCGGGGTTTTCCTTCAGTGAGCGTGCCGGTTTTATCGATGGCGAGGATGTTGAGTCGGGCGAGGTTTTGCATCGCAGCGGCGTTGCGAAAAAGGATGCCCATCGAGGCGCCGCGCCCCATGCCGACCATCACACTCATCGGCGTGGCCAAGCCCAGCGCACAAGGGCAGGCGATGATGAGAACAGCGACGGAGTTGGTAACCGCTTGGGCGAGGTTTTGGGCGAGGAGTAGCCACGCCAGAAAGGTGACTGCGGAAATTGCGAGAACGGCCGGGACGAACCACGCCGAGACTTTGTCGGCGAGGTTTTGGACAGGCGCGCGGCTGCGCTGGGACTCGGCGACGAGGGCGATGATGCGGCCGAGGACGGTTTCGGAGCCGGTGTGCGCGGCGCGCAGCAGGAACGAGCCGGTGGTGTTGACGGTGCCGCCGGTGAGCGGATCACCGGTGGTTTTTTCGACAGGCATGACCTCGCCGGTGAGCATCGATTCGTCAATGGTGCTGGAGCCCTCGGCGAGAATGCCATCGACGGGGATTTTCTCGCCGGGGCGGACGCGCAGGAGGTCGCCGGGTTTCACCTCGGAGAGCGGAATGTCGCGTTCGGTGTCGCCATCGACGAGGCGGGCGGTTTTTGGCGAAAGGGCGAGGAGGGATTTGATGGCGCCTGCGGTTTTTTCGCGCGCTCGGAGTTCGAGGATTTGCCCGAGGAGGACGAGGACGGTGATCACGGCCGCCGACTCAAAATAGAGCCCGCCGCCGAAGAAAAGTGCGGCGATGCTGAAAATCCACGCCGCGCCGACGCCGAGGAGAACGAGCGTGAACATATTGGGCGAGGCGTTGCAGATCGATTGCAGGCCGGCTTTCCAAAGCGGCCAACCGCACCAGAGCACGACTGGCAGGCTGAGGAGGAATTGGGCGTAACGCGCGGAATCGCCACTCAACCACGCAGCGTGCGCCGATCCCAGCAACATATGGGCCATCGCCAAAACAAAGATCGGGAGCGTGAAAACCACGCCGACCGCCAGACGGCGCGAGAAGTCGCGCAGGAGCGGGTCGACTTCGTCAGCAGCGAAGAGAGGATTTCGCTCCAGAGGCATGCCGCATTTCGGGCAGCTTCCAGGCGAATCACTTTCGACTCCAGGGCACATCGGGCAGAAGTATTTCGCGGTGGTGGCTGGCGGGGGATTTTCCGCTCCGTGGCCGCTGCAACAGGGTTTATTTTTCAAGGGCGGTTGAGGATTCCTGTCGAGGCGCGCGGGAGAAGTTGGTCGAGGGTGAATTCCTCGGTTTTTCCATCCAGTGTGGCGGAGAGGATTTTCAGCGCGGGATGGAATTCCGCCATGACCTGCCGGCAAGCGCCACAGGGGCTGATCGGAACATCGGTGGCCGCGACCACGGCGATGCGACGAAACGCCCGCTGGCCCGCAGCCACAGCGGTTCCGATGGCCACACGCTCGGCGCACATGGTGAGGCCGAAGCTGAGATTTTCGACATTGCAGCCGGTGAAAACGGTGCCGTCCTCGCACTCAAGGGCAGCGCCGACGGCGAAGTTCGAGTAGGGCGCGTGGGCATTCGCGCGTGCGAGCACGGCGGCCTCGACGAGTCGGGAGTTTTCCATGCGGGATAAAATCATGCCGGAGCGCACCGACGTCGAATGTTTTCAGCGGTTGCGCGCGGCAGGTTGCGGGTCTAAACGGAATCGATGAAGTCATTCCTGCCTGCATTCTTCGCCGCGCTGGTCATGCCACTGACCTTGTGTTTTGCTGAGCCCATGAACGAGGAACACGCGGTGTTGGGCGGGGGGTGCTTCTGGTGCGTGGAGGCGGTTTACCAGAGGTTGCCGGGCATCCAGTCCGTGGTGAGCGGTTACGCGGCGGGAAAAAATCCCAACCCGACCTACGAGGAGGTTTGCACCGGGGAAAGCGGGCATGCCGAGGTGGTGAAAATCTCGTTCGACCCGTCCGTAATTTCGTATGACCAAATCCTCGAGCTTTTTTGGGACGCGCACGATCCGACCACGCTGAACCGTCAGGGCGCCGACCATGGCACGCAATACCGCTCGATCATCATCGCGGAAAATGCAGCCCAACTCGAGGCGGCGGAGAAAGCGAAAGACGCCGCGCAACCGAGGTTTCGAGGCGGGATCGTTACGGAGATCATCGAGGGCGCGGAGTTTTTTCCCGCCGAAAAATACCACCAGGACTTCGCCGAGCGGAACCCCGGGCACCCTTATGTGCGGGCGGTGATCGATCCGAAGCTGAACAAAATCAGGAACAAATAGGCGTCCCGCTTGCCAGCCTGCCGGGGCTGGACTAGGGTTTTTGCCAGCGGGAGTCCGCGATTTTTTATGGCAAACGCAATGGTTATCGGCATTGGCGGTGTGGGTTCGGTCATCGGCCAAAAGCTCCACGAATACGATTGTTTCGACCGAATCGTGCTGGCGGACATGGATCCGGTTTTCGCCAACCAACTCGCGGCGAAGACGCCGAAAAGCCGGTTCGTCGTTGTGCAGGCGAATGCGATGCAGACCGATACTCTCGCCGCGCTGATGAAGGAGCACCGCATTGATGTGACCTGCAATGCCTGCGTCTGCCTCACGAACCACTCGGTGATGGAAGCCTGCCTCCGCGCGGGCTCGCACTACATCGACATGGCAGCGGATATCTACTCCGCGCCAGGCGTGAAGAAGCCGGGCAAGAATTCCTTCGAGGCCGAGATCGAAAAATTCAACCAACCCTATCTCGACCGTGGCATCGCGGGCATCCTCTGCATGGGCATGGACCCCGGAGCGGTGAATGTTTATGCGCGTTGGGCCATGGACCGACTCGACACCGCCTCGAGCATTCGCGTGCTCGACGCCGACAACGCCGAGGTGCGCGGCTACCGGTTCGCCGTGTTGTTTTCGCCCGAGACATTTTTCGAGGAACTCGGCGCGCCCCCTTATTATGTGAAAGACGGCCGCGTGGTGAGCGGCAAGCCACTGGAGACCGAGGTCGAGTGGGTGCGTTTCCCCGAGCCGATCGGGTTGCAAAAAACCTACGCCGTTGCGCACGAGGAGGGCGTGAGTCTGGGCATCTACCCGCCGTTTGTGGAGAAGGGAGTCCACTACTCGGTCTTCAAATACAGCGTTCCCGACAAGGTGGTGAACATCTCGAAGACGCTTCAGCTTTTGAACCTCGACACCTGGAAGAAAGTGAAAGTCGACGGCGTGGAGGTCTCGCCGGTGCGCGTCGCAAGCGCCCACCTGCCGAAGCCTGCCCAGCTTGGCGCGACGGTCGATGGCTACTCGTGCGTCGGCACCGAGGTTCGCGGCACGAAGGACCGCAAGCGTATGGAGTATTTCGTCTACTCGATGGATAGCCACCGCGACACCTACGAGAAATACGGCTACTCGCTCACTCTGGTGCAAACAGGCATTCCGCCCGCCATCACAGCGCGGCTTTTGGCCACGGGAAAAATCCCCGAGCGCGGTGTGATGATGCCCGAGGCGCTTGATCCCGAGGAGTTGATGTCGTGTTTCTCGCGCGAGGGCTTGCCGACCTTTGTTGAAAAGCGCGAGGTTGAGCGGATCTGATGAAACCTTTTTATCTCGATGGTCGCTGGGTGCAGACCAAAACCTCGGAGGCCGTTTACAATCCGTGGTCCGGCGATAAGCTCGCCGAGGTTTGCATGGGCTCCTCAGAGGATGTTGAGCGGGCTGTCGCCAGCGCGCACTCAGCGTTCCAAAAGACGCGGAAAATCCCGGCCTATGAGCGCGTTGAAAAGCTGAACTCGGTCTGCGATCTCCTCGCCAAGCGGCGGCAGGAATTTGTCGATGTGATCGTCGCCGAGGCCGGCAAGCCGGTGTCGTTCGCCGAGGCGGAGGTGGACCGCGCAAGATGGACCTTCCAGTTCGCCGCTGCCCAAGCCCTCGCAGATCCTGGCCACGGAATCAACATGGAGGCCAGCAAACCCGGGGTGGGGCATTTCGGGTTGGTTCGCCGGTTTCCGATCGGGGTCATTCTCGGCATCACGCCGTTCAATTTTCCGCTGAATCTCGTCGCCCACAAAGTCGCTCCCTGCTTGGCGAGCGGCAACACGATGGTGCTCAAACCCTCGCCGCGCACGCCGCTCTCGGCTTTGTTGCTCGCCGAGGTTTTGGATGAAGCAGGGATCCCCGCCGGGCAGGTGAATGTGATTCCTTTCGACCACTCGCATGTCGCCGGACTTCTTTCGGATTTGCGCCTGAAAATGCTGAGCTTCACCGGCAGTGCCGAGGTGGGTTGGCAGCTCAAGAGCCGCGCTGGAAAAATGAAGGTCGCCCTGGAGCTCGGCGGCAATGCAGCCGTCGTTGTCGAACCCGATAGCGACTGGCGTGCTGCGGTTCCCAAAATCGCAAGCGCTGCGTTCGGCTTCGCCGGCCAGTCATGCATTAGCATCCAGCGAATCTTCGTGAACCGTGAGATTTTGGAGCCATTCCGTGAGGCTTTAGTTTCGCACACACAGGAAAAAATCCGCGCCGGCGACCCATCTCAACGTGACACTGTTGTCGGCCCGATGATCACTTCCCAAGCCCGCGAGAAAGTTTTGAAATGGATCGAGGAGGCAACTGCCGGTGGCGCGACGCTGCTGACGCCGCTGGTCAAAGAAGGGCGTTCACTCCTCGGGCCAGTGTTGCTTGAAAATGCCCCGTCGAGTGCCTCGGCGCTGTGCGAGGAAGCCTTCGCCCCGCTCGCGGTGTTACAGGGTTACGAGACTTTTGAGGAGGCGTTGGCGCTGGTGAACGATTCCCATTTCGGACTCCAAGCCGGGATTTTTTCGAACAACCTCTCCAAGGCGCTTCAAGCCTTCGAGGAACTCGAGGTCGGCGGCGTGATGATCAATCAAGTTCCGACATTCCGCGTGGAGAACATGCCTTACGGCGGTGTGAAAGACAGCGGCGTCGGTCGCGAGGGGGTGCGCTACGCGATGGAGGAAATGACCGAGCCGCGCAGCCTCGTCATCAACCGCGGCTGAAGTTCAATCGGCCACGCGATAAACTCGAAAGAAGCGATTCTGGAATAGGGGCTCCAGCCAAGGCGGCGGAGAGTTTTTGTAGAGCCGTTCGGCAAGAGTGCCGCCGTTGGATTTTTCTCCAAGAATTTGCTCGGAGTTCGAAACCACCCGCTGCGGCTCGTAGGCGAAGACATAGCCGACTTTGAGCTGACGCAGGATTTCGCGGGCGGTGGCGTCATCGGTTACCAGATAAAATCGGCACGAGTCCACGATGCCCGGGAGGCTTTGGTGTGAACTCCCGCCGATACACGGCTGACCGCTCCACCACACGATCGCCGGGCAAAACCACCACGGTGCAAGCACGCCGCCCTCGGGGAGGTTTTGAATAGACAGCGCGGCCTCGCGCAACGCCACGGCGTCCGCCATTTTTTCGATCCGCGCCTGGAACGCCTCGCCGCGCGGATACAGCATCCCCTCCCACTCCGCCGCCACCGGCCATAGCGAGATCAGCAGGATCGCGACTGCCACCCAGCTCCAGCGGAATGCGGTCAGCACCCAAGGAAGCGACATGGCGAAAATCAGCGCCAAAAAATACCCCCAACGCGCATGCCAGAAACACAGCGCCATGAGCAGAACGAGCAATGCCGCAATCAGGCCACCCACGGCGCCGCCATTGCGAAAGGACCGCCAAGCGAGAATCGCGGTTGCGGCGACCACCAGCCAACCACACCACGAAAAAATCACACTCCAACCGGCGCTGCGAAGTTCACCGATATTCAGCGCCCAGCGTCCGAAGGCCTCGTGGAATGCCGCCGCGCGCCAGCCGTCGATGACCAAGGCCAGCGCAAGAATTCCCAAGAATACCCCCAGCGGCCTCAGTCCGATGCGGAGCCGCCTGGCGACGACCCGCGCCGCGAGCACCGCGCCGAGCAAAACCGCCGGCTCGAACAGCGAAACCCACAGCGCCAGCCCCCAAGACGCCGCGGAGACATAGCTCCAGGGCGTTTCGTTTTTTCTCCAAATCCCCACCTCCGCCGCCAGCGCCACGGAGATTAGAAAAACGAGAAGCGACTGATGATCCGGCCGCCCCACTTCAAACCCATGCGCCAAAATCGGTGACACGGCGGCCATCAATCCCATGGCCCACCAATGCGGCAATTTCACAGCGAGCCCCCAGATCATGAGAAAAAACACCGTGGTGATTCCCAGTGCCGGAGAGATCCAAGCGCCTGCGAGTTCGAGATGACGCGCGGTGAAGGGCGCGAGCGCGGCAGACATCCCCGCGATTAAGGCGTCCAGAGGCATCGTTGTGTGCGGCGCCGTTCCTTGAGGAAAATTCTCCCACGCATGGGAGCGAATCGAGCGCGGCCCCTCCTCATCGATCATCCGCACCCGTGTCATCCGCGAGTAGCAGTCGCCATCGGTAAAATACACCTCGCCTCCATAAAAAACCGCCTCTTGGTTCCAAGTGAATGCGCCAAGTGCGAGCCAGCCAATCATAGCCATCAGAGACCCTCGACCGAGCAGGAATAGGATTTTTCTGTGGCAACGGGTTTTATCCAACATCTTGTGGGTGGCGCCTCCCCCAATCACTACATCTTCTGGAAAAGGCCAGAAAATTACTGAAATTTATTTACCTCTCTTTCGCGTTTCATTAACCTTTTTGGCCTTGCTGGGCCCTCCCCGCAAATCACCTTTTGAACTCGATGCCTGACGAAAAAAATCCCGAATCCGCCTTGGAAAAACCTGCCAAACCCGCCAAGCCCACCCCCGACTTCAAAGCCAGCGACTACACCGCCGATGACCTGAGTTCGCTCAAGGGCCTCGAGGCTGTCCGCAAAAAGCCCGGCATGTATATCGGCGGCACCGATGAGCGCGCACTCCACCACTGCGTCAGCGAGGTGCTTGACAACTCGGTGGACGAATTTCTCGCCGGCCATTGCACCCACATCGATGTGACCATCCACTCGGATGGCTCGATCTCCATCCGCGACAACGGCCGCGGCATTCCAGTCGACATCAACAAAGAGGAAGGCATTCCCGGCGTGGAACTCGTCCTCACCCGCCTCCACTCGGGCGGCAAATACGGCCAAGGAAATTACGAATACTCCGGCGGCACCCACGGCGTGGGAGCCAAGTGCGTGAATGCCGTTTCCGAATGGTTCAAAGTCGAGGTCACCCGCGATGGCAATATCCATGCGATGTCGTTCGAGCGCGGCGTCACCAAGCAGAGCCTCCATGTCATCGCCGAGGTGAAATCCAAAAAGCAAACCGGCACGCTGATCACCTTCATGCCGGACTCGGAAATTTTCCAAGAGACCATCGAGTTCAAAGCCGAGCGCATCATCACCCGCCTCAACGACCTGGCCTACATCAACGCCCCGCTGTCGTTCACCTTCCTCGACGAGCGACTCGATAATGCCAAGCCGCTCCAGATCGTTCACCCCAAGGGCGTCGAAGAGTTCGTTGGCCGCTTGGTCGAGAACAAAACCGTCGTTCACCCGAAGCCGATCATGATTAAAGGCTCGCGCGACAAGGTCATGGTCGAGATCGGCCTCCACTACACGGACACCTACAACGAGCAACTCCTCTGCTACACGAATGCCGTTCCGAATCCCGATGGCGGCACTCACAGCAGCGGCTTCCGCGGATCCCTCACCCGCGCGATCAATCAATACGCGAAGAATAATTCTCTCCTAAAAGACAAAGATGTCCCCATCACGGGCAACGATGTCCTCGAAGGCCTCGCGGCGATTGTCAGCGTCAAACACCCCGATCCCCGGTTTGAGTCCCAGACAAAGGTCAAACTCATCTCGCCCGAAGTCGACGGCATCGTCGGCTCGATCAGCTACGAGGGCCTCATGCTCCACTTCGACCAAAACCCCACGGTCGGAAAAAAAATTGTCGAGAAATGCCTCATGGCCGCCCGCGCCCGCGAAGCCGCCCGCAAGGCCCGCGAGACCGTCCGCAAAGGCGCCCTCACCGGCGGCGGACTGCCCGGCAAGTTGGCGGACTGCTCCGAGCGCGACCCCGATCTCACCGAGCTCTATGTGGTCGAAGGCGACTCGGCCGGTGGATCCGCAAAACAAGGCCGCGACCGGCGTTTCCAAGCCATCCTTCCGATCAAGGGCAAGATCATCAATGTCGAGAAAGCCCGCCTCGATAAAGTCCTTCAAAATACCGAAGTCCAGACTCTCATCACCGCCATCGGCACCGGCATCGGTTCCTCGTTAGGCGAAAAAGAGCAGGAAGGATCCTTCAACATCGCGAAGCTGCGCTACGGCCGTATCATCATCATGACCGATGCCGATGTGGACGGCTCCCACATCCGCACGCTTCTTCTGACCTTTTTCTGCCGTCAGATGCCGGAGCTCGTCAAGCAAGGTAAAATCTACATCGCCCAGCCCCCGCTCTACCTCATCAAGCGCAAAAAGCGTGAGGAATATGTGGATGACGACGCCCAGCTTAACAAAATCCTCATCGATATCGGCTCGGACGAAGTGAAGGTGAAAAATCTCGCCGACGGCAAGGTCTTCTCCTCCACCCAACTCAAGGAAATCCTCCAACTCCTCGAGCGCTTCGCGAAATTCAGCGATGCCATCCGACGCCATGGCGGAGACTTCGAGGATTTCCTCGCCGAGCGCGATCCCAAAACCGGACGCCTCCCGACATTTATGGTCAAGGTCCGCGAGGGCAATACCGAGTGGGCCACCTACTTTCCCGGTGAGGAAGCCGTCCGCGAATTCCACGAGGGAAACCGCGACCTCAATCTCTACGACGACCCCACCCCCGAGTCCCAGGATGCGGAAAACCCCACCGAGGCCGCTCCCGAGCCTGTCGTTTCCAAACCCTCGAAAAAAGCCCCCGAGGCCGCCCGCCGCCGGGCCAAACTCATCGAACTCCACGAGTCCACATCGGCCCAGAAACTCATCGACGAACTCGCCCGCAAGGGCCTGAAAATCGAACACTACTCTAGCAGCGACCAGCCGATCTTCGAACTCGTCGAAGGCGAAGGCGACAAGGCCCTCACCCACCCGCTCTTCGCCATTCCTGAGATCCTCGTCAAAATTCTCGAAATCGGCAAACGCGGTCTCTCCATCCAGCGATTCAAAGGCCTCGGAGAAATGAACCCCAAGCAACTCTTCGAGACCACCATGAACCCCGAGAAACGCAAAATGCTCAAGGTCGTTCTCAATGAAGATAACGCCGTTGAGGCCGATCGCATGTTCACCATTCTCATGGGCGATGTCGTGGAGCCCCGCCGCCAATTTATCGAGGACAATGCCCTCAACGCCCGCCTGGATGTTTGACCTCGTGACTACGCGTGACTACATTGAGTCATGAAAAAATCCATCAGCTATTTCGACGGACTCGACGAGAAATCCTCTTCGGTCCTGCAGGAAATCGCGGTCATTCCGGGCATCGGCAAAACCATTGGTGTCCGCGCCGCCAAAGCCCACCTCTCCGCACTCCTCGACCTCGCCGAGCAAGGGCAGGAAATCACAATCACCACCGGCGGCAGACCCAAGGCGATGATCGTCTCGCCCGAAAAAAATCAAACACGCAAACGATTTTCCGGTGCCGCTGCGCATTTGGCAAAAATGCCACCCTGGCGAGGCGGTCCCACCGCAGACGAGATCATTCGCGAGGACCGCGACTCCAGGCCCTGACCATGTATCTCGACAGTGCCATCATCGTGAAACTTCTCGTCGCTGAACCCGACAGCTCGATCTTTGTAGCCGCCACTCAAGACCTGCCCATCGCCTCGTCCGAACTCGCGTTCACAGAAGTCGCCGCCGCCCTTTTCAAAAAGCAGCGCGAGAAAATTCTCTCTCCCGCTCAGCGCCAGCGTGCCTGGAACACCTTTCTCAGGTGGACCGATTCCAAGGAACTCGTTCTTTTTTCTTTGAACTCCCACACCCTCCGAAACTCCAATCGCGTCCTTGCGATCTCCCACCCCGATGTGGCCTTGCGCTCGATGGACGCCATCCATGTTTCCGCCTGTGAAATCGCCCAGGAATTTCCCCTCTGCGCCACCGACTCCCGCATACGCGCCGCCGCCACCAAACTCGGCATCCCACTTTTCCCCGAAGCCCTTCCCTCCTAACCTCACCACTCTCAGCCCATGTATACGCAAAACGAAAAAGTAGATCCTGTAAATGTGGCCGACGAAATGTCGAAGTCGTTCCTCGACTATTCGATGTCGGTTATCATCTCCCGTGCCTTGCCGGATGCGCGCGACGGACTCAAACCCTCCCAACGCCGCATTCTCTATGCGATGAACGAACTCGGCGTGCAACCGAACCGCAAACACCTCAAGTGCGCGAGGATCGTGGGCGAGACGATGGGTAAATACCACCCGCACGGCGACCAAGCGATCTACCCGACCCTCGTTCACATGGCGCAGCACTGGGCCATGCGCGAACAACTCATCGACGGCCAGGGCAACTTCGGCTCGGTCGAGGGGGATCCACCCGCGTCCATGCGTTACACCGAAGCCCGCCTCCATCATCTCGGCGCGGTCCTGATGACCGATATGGACAAAGGCACCGTCGATTTTGTGCCGAACTACGACGAGACCGAGTCCGAGCCCACCGTCTTTCCAGCAGCCTTCCCAAACCTCCTCGTCAATGGCGGCACCGGCATCGCCGTCGGCATGGCCACGAATATCGCCCCGCACAATCTCGGCGAATGCATCAATGGCATCTGCGCCCAGATCGATGATCCCGACATCACGATTGATGGCCTCATGGCACACATCACCGGCCCGGATTTTCCCACAGGTTGCTTGATTCAAGGCAGCACCGGCATTCGCCAGTATTTCGAGACCGGTCGCGGCCAAGTTCGCGTGCGCGGTCGCGTGGCCGTCGAAGAAGGAAAAGGCGGACGCGAGAGCATCATCGTCACCGAGATTCCCTACAATGTGAACCGCGCGGAACTCGTCAAACGGATCGCCGATCTCGTGAATGAAAAAGTTCTCACCGGCATCAGCGATGTGCGCGATGAGAGCGCCGAAGACACCCGCGTGGTCATCGAGTTGAAGCGTGATGGCAACCCAAAGGTCATCATCAACAATCTCTTCAAGCACACCGCAATTGAGTCCTCGTTCAGCGTGAACATGCTGGCGATCGACCGAGGCAAGCCGAAGCTCCTTTCGCTCAAAGAAGCCATCAATTGCTACATCGAGCACCGCCGTGAGGTCATCCTCCGCCGCACCCGCTTCCTCCTCAACCAAGCCGAAGTCGAAGCCGAGAAACTCGAAGGCTACCTCATCGCCCTCGCCAACATTGATGACTTCATCAAGATCATCAAAAACTCGGCTGACCGCGACGACGCGAAGAATAAACTCCTCGCCCTCTCTTGGCCCCAAAAAACCGTTGAAAAACTCGGCATCCTCATTCGCAGCGAAGCCCGCATCGTGGATGGCAAATACAAATTCACGGAAAAGCAGGTCGGCCACATCGTCGATCTTCGCCTCTACCAACTCACCGGCCTCGAGCGCGACAGCATCAAGAAGGAATACGACGAACTCATCGCCACGATCAAAGACCTCCTCGACATCATCGCCCGCGAGAAGCGCGTCCTCACCATCATCAAAGACGAACTCCGCGCCCTGCAGGAAAAATTCGCCACCCCGCGCCGCACCCACATCGTGCCAGCCGAAGGCGACATCGCCATCGAGGATCTCATCGCCAACGACAGCGTGATCGTCACGCTCACCCACAACGGCTTCATCAAACGAACACTCGTCAGTTCCTTCCGCGCCCAGAAGCGCGGCGGCAAAGGCGTGATCGGCATGACCGCCCGTGAATCGGAGAAGGAAGAGGACAGCGACTTCGTCGAATACCTCTTCACCGCCACCACACACGACTACCTCATGTTTTTCACAACCATGGGCCGTTGCTATGTCGAGCGCGTATTCGAGATTCCCGAAGGCTCCCGCGCCAGCAAAGGTCGCTCGATCGCCAATCTTCTCGAACTCAAACAAGACGAGAAAATCGCCTCCACCATCCGCATCCAAGGCCAGAAAACCCCCGAGGAAACCTGGAACGAAAACCTCCACATCCTCTTCGCCACCCGCAGCGGCATCGTCAAAAAATCGAACCTCAACGATTTTAAAAACATCCGCAAAGGCGGTATCATCGCCATCCAGATCGAGGAAGATGACCGACTCATCGATTGCAAGCTCACCACCGGCCATGACGAGATTGTTCTCATTACCCACGAAGGCATGAGCATCCGTTTCTCCGAAGAGGAACTCCGCGACCAAGGCCGCAACACCGTCGGCGTGTGGGGCATCCGCCCCGACAAGGGCGACTACATCGTCGGTGCCGCCATCGTGAATAAAGACTGCCTCCTCCTCGTCGCAGGCGAAGAAGGCATCGGCAAGCGCACCAGCTTCGAGGAATACCGACTCCAAGGCCGCGGCGGAAAAGGCATCATCACGATGAAGACCAACAAAAAAACCGGCGGCGTCGCCGGCGCTCTCACCGTCCGCGACGAAGACGAGCTCATGTTGATCACGAACAAAGGCAAAATGGTCCGCACCCGCATCAAAGAAATCCGCGAAACCGGCCGCAACGCCCAAGGCGTGAAACTCATCGACCTCCGCCCCGGCGAAGTCCTCCAAGGCATCGCCCCCGTCATCAGCGACGAGGAAGAGGTCGAAGCCCCGGAAGCCCAGGCCTGAAAACCAACCGAACCCCTATGAACTACCGAGCCGCCGAATTCTTTGCCGGAATAGGCCTGATGAGAATGGGCCTTGACCGCGAAGGCGTGTCAACTGTGTGGGCGAATGATATCGATGCTAAAAAATGGCAGATGTATCGTCACAACTTTGACGATGCAGACGGCATTTTCTCGATCAAGGATGTTCATCAGGTCGATTCCTCCGAGTTGCCGGATATCGATCTCGCCACGGCCTCCTTTCCCTGCAATGACCTGTCCCTTGCGGGTGCCCGTCATGGTCTTGCCGGCACCCAATCGTCCGCTTACTGGGGATTCATTGATGTTCTACAAGGCATGGGCTCCCGCCGCCCTCCGGTGGTTCTTCTCGAAAATGTCCCTGGATTTTTGACCTCGAACGATGGAAATGATTTTAGGGATGCTTTGCTTGCGTTGAACGATCTTGGCTACGCCGTTGATGCATTCATGGTCGACGCGGCGCGATTCGTGCCGCAAAGCCGCTTGCGCCTTTTTGTCGTCGGCAGCAAGGCCACGCCCCAAAAGTTTAATGTGGCGGAAGGGCTTTTTTTTCAAAGCGACTCGCGCCCGGAATCCTTGGCTGATTTCATTTTCCTCAACCCAGAGGTTGGTTGGAACATCAGAGAGCTGCCGTATCTGCCGATTCTTTCCCAAAAACTCGATAACATCGTCGAAGATGTTCCTCTGAACTCCGAGGTTTGGTGGTCCAAGGATCGCGCTGCATATCTTCTCGGACAAATGAGTGAAAAACATCTTGCCGTTGCCAAAAAAATGATCCGTGGCGAAAAAACCTCCTACGGAACCGTGTTTCGCCGTGTGCGGGCAGGCCGATCGATGGGGGAGCTTCGCACGGATGGTATCGCTGGCTGCTTGCGCACGCCTCGCGGAGGCAGTGGCCGGCAAATTCTCTTTTGTGCTGGGCAGGGCAAGTATCGTGTTCGACTGCTCACACCCCGTGAGTGCGCCCGTTTGATGGGCGCGGATGATTACAAAATTTCCGTTCCTTTAAATCAGGCGCTTTTTGGATTTGGAGATGCGGTTTGCGTCCCGGTGATCCAATGGATCGCCAGATACTATCTTAAACCTTTGCTTGAGGATCTTTGCTCGGCGCCGATGGCTCTGCCTGACTCTCGAAAAGCTGTTCGATATCAACCTCGTCGATCATCAAAGTCCAATGTCGCATGAATAGGGTGCACGAGTTCCTCGATGCTCTTGCGGTTCGGCAAAAAAAGTTCCTTCATAAAGGAGGGCTTTGCATTGGTCTGGTCGTCACGCGCACGGCTCAACTAGAGGGTTTGCCATTGGATGCGCTGGCACTTCTAACCAACGAGGGTGGACAGGTTCGTGGCTTGGGCAAAGCAGCCGTTCAGTCGATCCTCGCTGAATTTGGAATTACTAAAACGCTAGCTGAGGAAGGAGGCCGCACGAGTCGTGGCAGCTTGGGATTGATGCAGGCCTATGTCGTTGCCCTCAATCAAGCCAACAAAGGCCGCTCACCCCTCGATCTTGAAAAGGTGATGGTTTGGTGGATCGAAAAAGTCCGACTCCACTTTTCCAGCGACGGCCCGAAGTTTCACTTTGATACCGCCAAGTCGGTCTCCGCAAACTTAGCGGGGATTCTTTCCCAGGCCCATGAAATCCAGAAAAACTCAGGCGGGGCGAATTATGTTGGTGCCATGCTCCAGCACCTTGTCGGAGCGAAACTCGACATCGTTCTTGGTCCGGCATCGATCCGGCATCACAGCCATTCGACCGCCGATGGTCCGACGGGGCGCAATGCGGATTTCGAGATCAACGGTGTCGCCGTCCATGTCACAACGCACCCCACCGAAGCCTTGATTCGAAAAGCCGCCGACAACCTCCAATCCGGCCTGAAGCCGATCATCGTGACCTTGGCGGATGGGGTCGAAGGAGCGCTTTTTCTTCTTAAGGGAACTGAATGGCGCGACCGGATCGACATCATGGACGCGGCTCAATTTTTGACTGCCAACATCTACGAGCGCAGCCTTTTTAAGGTCGGAGAATGCAAGTCGACAATCCAGACCATCCTCGAGCGCTACAATCAAATCGTCGAGGAGTGCGAAACGGATCCGGTCTTGAAAATTCGATTTTGAGTCTCATCGACCTCCGTGCCGGCGAAGTCCTCCAAGGCATCGCCCCCGTCATCAGCGACGAGGAAGAGGTCGAAGAAGGCAAGGCGGAGACGTGATAAATCCGCCACCAAAAATCATTGATGCCGAGATTTCAGCGTCCCAGCTCAAGGTCAAGCTAGTGCCTCCCGAGCCGCCTAGCCTCGGTGGCCCTGGGCACTGGTGACATCGATTGCTTGTATCACATCGCGTTGCCCGAGCTGATCGAGTCCGTCGATAAAGACGAATTCCCCGACGCCTACGAAATGCTTCACACCATGGTTGCAGGAAGACGCATTCGTGATTTGACCGACCTCCCCTTGGATTTGGCGGTTTAGAAAATTTTAATTTTTGCAGACTGCTCCGTTGTGGAACAGATGCAGATTGTTTTTGGAGGTGGCGGGTTCGTTGCCTAGTGTTCGCCAATTGAAAGAAGCGATCATTCTCTTTTCGGCTCTCTCGTTCCTCGTTTATGGGACGGGATGTTTTACCTCCCGGCATTTGCGGGATGAATTTGTGCGCTATGGATTTTCTCGGGAACGCCGCCTGATCGGGTTCCTACAAATCTGCGGATCGCTCGGGCTCCTCGCGGGGATGTGGCTTCCTTGGCTAGGAAGAGGCAGCGGGGGGGGCCTCGCTGTGATGATGCTCGTAGCCGTCTTGGTGCGGATCCGGATCCGCGATAGCTTTCTGAAGACCACGCCAGCGATCTTCTACTTTTTTGTGAATACCTATCTGGCGCTCTTCGCCTATTAGGTTCGCACTCTACAGGGCCGCAATCGCGAGGCAGAGAGCGAGCACCGTCAGCGATGGCCATGCCTTATTGAACGAGTCCTTGACCTTCAAGTGCATCACAAAAGCCCCAGCCATCAAAACCGCCATTCCCAGCGCGGCGGGCAGTGTCAGGATTGGAATCCACACGCCGGCAATCAAAGCGAGAGCGAAGGTAATTTTGAGCGTGCCCACTAAATAAAAAAACCAAACCGGAAGCCCATAGGTGGCAAACTCCTCTTTCAAATTCCTGGCGTCTCCACCTCGGTATCCAGTGGACCAGTTGGCGCGGATGAGCCACACATTCAAAATCCCGAGGCCCACGAAGACTTGGAGAATAATTTGGAGGAAATCCATGGCGCCAAATAATTCCATCCCTTCGGAAAAGAAAAGGGAATTCCCGGTCAAGCCCGCCGGTCTCGCAATGGTAGATAAAATCAGGCTCTGAAAATTGACACCCGAGGGCGAAATCGCTTTCATCGCCCTCCATGATTCGCCCGTTTTTCCTGCTGAGTGCGGTGCTTGCCGTCGCGCTGGCGGGTTGTGCCACTCCAGAAGGGCCTGCCACGCGCTTGGACAAGGCCAATGTCCTCCCTCTCGAACTCGACGATTCCTTCCAATTCCGGAAAATCCTCACATCGGTCTTCGATCCCTATTTGGCCGAACAGCGCGCGCCAGGAGGAAGAACGGGCGGGGTGATTGATTTTGAGCGCCAGCGCCGGACATGGGGAGCCGTTGACAGCCTCGAAGTCTCCAAGCGCCACGGATCGTATTTTACTTTCTTTTGGCGAACCTCCAGTGATTCGGATGTCACGCTTCGCTTGGAATACCGCCAGGCCGGACTCGGCAATTATGTGATGGCCCAAGAACGCTACTATCCCGCCGCGCGCGGTTCTTACCGGTCGACCTTTCAAGTCACAGGTGATGATTTTTTGGAAAATGGCCTCGTCTCCGCTTGGAGAGCTTTGCTGATCGTGAATGGCCGCGTGGTGGGTCTCCGTCAGTCTTCGATGTGGCGCTAGGGGTTGACTTAACAAGGGACGCGTGATCTTAGGTTTTTTCAGGAATTCATGAGCAAATCGTCGAGCATTCGCGTCGGGAGCGCCTCAGGAACCATTTGGATGCAGGTCGACGGCCGGGGCACTTTTGAAAATTGCCAAGGCCTCAAAGAATTTTCCCGCCGCATGATCGCCAAGGGGCATGTGGAGTTCATTCTTGATCTCGAAAAATGCGAACTCATGGACTCGACTTTCATGGGGACTCTCGCCGCCTTGGCTTTCAGCCTGCGCGATACCGAGGGTGGGCTTCTCCGCGTCGTTCGGGCGAACCCGCGCAATTTCTCGCTTCTTGAAAACCTTGGTCTGGACCACCTCTTCTCGGTGGAGCCCGAGCCCTCCGACTCCGCTCCATCCTCGCTGAAAAAAAATCCCGATTCTGCCCCAGAGAGGGATTCCGAAGAGGCTCGGGTGCATATTCTCGAGGCCCACGAAGCACTGATCGAGGCAGACCCCCGAAATGCCGTGCGGTTTCAGGATGTGATTGATTTTCTAAAATCCGAGGCAACCGACGCCTAAAGCGGTCCGTTCTTGATTGGTGGGGCTTGATTTCAGAAAGTCCACTCCTCCTAAAGCTTCATGTGGACCGCATACAATCTGACGACCCTGGCGCTCGTCGTAGCGTTATTCGCGCTCTATCTATTGTGGTCGCAAATCCGCTCCCACCGCCTTCGCTCCCGCTTGAAGGAATTGCAGACCGAGGAGACACGCGTGTTCGATTTTCTCCATGGGATCGGCGCGGCGTTTTCAGAGGGGGTCCGCAGCTCGGAGCTCCACCGCTTGATTGTCGAAAGCGCCATGCGCATCGTGAATGCCGACCACGGCGCGCTCTACATAGCGGACAAGGCCGGCTCCAGCCTCACGCCATCCCATCTCTCGGAAGGTTGCCCGGCTTTTTTTGAAGTGCCCGCCGAGCTCCTCGCTCAAACCAAAGGCTCGCCCAGCTTGCTCCAGGGCCTGCTCGGCATTCAGCCGGTTCTTCCCGGAAGTCGCGGCCCACTGGCCGATTGCTGGCGCGCGAACGAAGTCCGGATCATCCCGGAGTTCGACACAGGAAAAAACACTTCATGCCCGGCGATTCTCGGCCCGCTGGTTTATCGAAACAAAATCCTCGGCGTGCTCGCGCTCGCTGGCCATGGCAACCGCCCCTTCGAGGACAAACACCTCGCCGTCTTCCGCATCATTTCCGAGCAAAGCGCCTTCGCCCTCTACAACGAGGCCATCTACCTCGCCGCCGGGCAGAAAAAACTCTTGGACCGCGATCTCGAGATTGCCCGCGACATCCAGCGTGTTCTCTTTCCCGACGCGGATCCGGTTTTTGCAGGATATGATATCAGCGGCCTGAGCCTCGCCGCCGGCCATCTCAGTGGCGACTATTTCGATTTCATTCCGCTTGGCTCCGATCGCCTCGCTGTCGTGATCGCCGATGTTTCCGGCAAAGGCGTTCCAGCCTCTCTCATCATGGCCATGTGCAGGGGCGTGCTCCGCCGCGAGGCCCTCGATGCCACCATGCCGGGCGATGTGCTGCGTCGGGTGAATAGCCTCCTTTATCCCGATATCAAGGAGGACATGTTCATCAGCATGGCCTATGCGATCCTAGACGGCCCGGATGGAAAATTCTCGCTCGCGCGTGCCGGCCACGATGCCCCGTTGCTCTACCGAGCCGCCTCGCGCAAGGTCGAAACACTCAACCCGAAAGGCATGGCCCTCGGCATTGACAGCGGGGAGGTCTTTAATAGAGTTTGCGCCGATTTAGGTCTCGTCCTGGAGCCTGGAGATTGCATCCTGCTTTACACGGACGGAGCCACCGAGGCCCTGAATGCCGACGGGGCGGAATACGGAGTCGACCGCCTCGCCCATGCCTTGGAAGCCGGCGCGGCCCAAGGCGCCGCCGCTGTCCTCCGAAATGTGGCCGAGGATGTCCGGGTCTTCACCGGCCGCGAATCCAAACAAGACGACTTCACACTCATCGCCATCTCTAAAAAATGAATAACCCTAACGAATCCGACACACAGGACTCCGCACCGAATGACGCGGGTCAGGAAGCTGAAATCTCCGAGGTGGACTTCGAAGCCGAGGCCGCCAAGCTCAAGGACCTCGCCCTCCGCGCCCGCGCTGATCTCGATAATTTCCGCAAACGCGCCCTGCGCGAAAAAGAGGAAGCCATCCGCTATGCCAACAATGGCCTGCTCGAGCGACTCCTCCCCGTCATCGATAATTTCGAACTCGGACTCGACGCCGCGAAGTCCGCCGCCGACACCGCCTCGATCCTTCAAGGAATGTCGATGGTCCAAAAACAGCTTCAGGATTTTTTGAAAAACAACGGCCTCGAGGAAGTCCAAGCCGAAGGTGAATCCTTTGATCCGAACAAGCACGACGCCGTGTCCCAAGAATTCAGCGCCGACATCCCCGATGGCCATGTCATCCGGCAAGTTCGCAAGGGTTATAAAATCAAAGACCGCCTGATCCGTGCCTCGTCGGTGATTGTTTCCAAAGGCCCTCAATGAGCCGAAAGCGCGACTACTACGAGATTCTCGGCGTCGAACGAAGCGTCACCGAGGACGACCTCAAGAAGGCCTACCGCAAGCTCGCGGTCAAATTCCATCCCGACAAAAATCCCGACGACAACTCGGCCGAGGCGAAATTCAAAGAAGTCGGCGAGGCCTACGAGGTCTTGAGCGATGCCAGCAAACGCGCGGCCTACGACCGCTACGGCCATGCCGCCTTCCAAGGTGGAATGGGCGGAGGCGGCGGGGGCGGTGGATTCCACGATCCCTTCGAGGTTTTTCGCGAGGTATTCAGTGGAGGAGGGGGCGGTGGAATTTTTGAACAGTTTTTCGGCGGCGGGGGCGGCGGAGTGGATTCCTCGGGCCGCCAGCGCGGATCCGACTTGCGCTACGATCTTCAAATCTCCCTCGAAGAAGCCGCGCGCGGTTGCGAAAAGGAAATCGAAATCCGCAAACTCGATGCCTGCGATCCCTGCGGCGGCTCCGGCGCGCAGAAGGGCTCAAAGGCCGTGGCCTGCCCGACCTGTCGCGGACGCGGCCAAGTCGTCGTCTCGCGCGGATTTTTCCAAGTCGCCCAAACCTGCCCTGCCTGTCACGGAACGGGCCGCATCATCGAAAAACCCTGCCACTCGTGCCAAGGCGAGGGCCGTGTCGAAAAAACAAGCCGTGTGAAAATCAAAATCCCCGCTGGCATCGACAGCGAATCGCGCCTGCGCAGCACCGGCGGCGGCGAGGCGGGCCTGCGTGGAGGCGGCTCCGGCGACCTCTATGTGGTCATTCACATCAAGGAACACGAGGTTTTCACCCGCAACGGCATGGATTTGAACTGCGAGGTTCCGATCCCCTTCACCACCGCCGCGCTCGGCGGCGAAATCCGCGTTCCCACTCTCAATGGCGCAGTGAGTTTGAAAATCCCCGCTGGCACGCAGGGAGGCTCGACCTTTCGCATCCGCGGCCTGGGAATGCCCGCTCTGCAAGGCACGGCGAAGGGCGACATCCTCACCTATGTGCAGGTCGAGGTGCCGACGCGCCTGGATGGCGGTCAGCGCGAGGTGCTCCAGAAATTCGCAGAGCTTTGTGGCGAGGAGAACAACCCGATTCACAAAAGTTTCTACGACCGCGTGAAGTCGTTCTTCAAATAACCCGCCATGATCCTCACCGCCGCCCAGATGGTCGATGCGGAGAGGGCCGCCTTCGCCGCCGGCGAATCCGCAGAGAGCCTCATGGAAATCGCAGGACGGCGCTTGGCGGAGTTTGTGGAGCAATTCCACCCGCGCCCCGGCACCTGCCGCGTTTTTGCGGGCAAGGGTCACAATGGCGGCGATGTGCTCGTCGCCGCCCGATACCTCGCCGAATCGGGCTGGCAGATTGAAATCGAACCCGTCTTTTCCACCCAAAACCTCGCGCCACTCACCGCCAAGCAACTGGCCGCCCTTCCGACCAAATCCTTGGATACTCCAGCGTATCCCTTGGTGGTGTTGGATGGGCTTCTCGGCATCGGCTCCACTGGCGAACCGCGCGAGCCGGTAGCCTCTGCCATCCAGCGAATCAACGCCCTCCGCCGTGAGCAAGCCGCCTGGGTTCTTGCCGCCGACTTGCCCAGCGCGCTTGGCCATCACGGCGTCGAGGCCGATGCCACGCTCGCGATGGGCTTCGCCAAAACCTCTCTTCTCGATGATGAGGCAACGCGTTTTGTCGGTCGACTCGCCATCGCCCCGCTTCCCGGCGTGGAGGCTCCATCCAACGCCGACCCCGCCGAGGTTTTGGCTGCTGACAATTTGCGCCACCTTTTGCCGCCGCGATCTTTCGACTCCCACAAAGGCACCTATGGCCGAGTGGCGATCTTCGCAGGTTCTCAAAACTACCCCGGCGCCGCGCGCCTCTGCTCCGCCGCCGCTGTTCATGCGGGGGCGGGCCTTGTGACTCTTTTCTGCCCGCCCGAAATTTCCCAAATCCTCTCCGCCTCCGTGATTCCCGAAGTGATGGTTTCGCCAATCGAGGATTTCGCCGATGTGCCCGTGGATCAATTCACCGCCGTGGCAATTGGGCCAGGTCTTGGACGCGAACGCGACGCGATGGTTCGGGATTTTGTGCGGCGCTGCGCCACTCCCTGTGTAGTGGATGCCGATGCGCTGAATGCGATCTCGGAATCGCCCGCTCTTTTGAAAACCTGCGCGGGCCCTCGCCTGCTCACCCCCCACCCCTTGGAAATGGAGCGCCTCTTTCCCCGCCAAAACCTCCCCCGCCGCGCCTGGCTCGAGGCGTTTGTCGGCGAATTTCCAGTCACCCTTTTGCTCAAAGGCTCGCGCACGCTCATGGGCGAAGCCGGCTCCCCGACTTCCTACAATTCCACCGGCCATCCCGGCATGGGCAGCGGCGGCATGGGCGATGTCCTCACCGGGGTCTGCGCGGCCCTTCTGGCCCAAGGAAAATCCCCGCTCGAGGCTGCAAAACTCGGAGCGTGGGTCTGCGGCCGCTCTGCCGAAATCGCCCTCCGCGACGGCGGCGCCTCGCAGGAATCTCTTAGGGCGTCAGATGTGATTGACCGGCTCGGCGCCGCCTTTGATGATCTGCGTCGCAATCCCCTTTGAACCCATGGCCCAAACGAAAAACTACTTCCACCAACTCGATGCCCTGCGAGGCATTGCGTGCCTCATGGTTCTCTTCCATCATCTGGTGCCCGGGGCGAGCAGCCACATCGCGCTCGGCCCACTCGGAGTGCGTTTGTTTTTCGTGATGACCGGGTTTTTGCTCATCGGCAACCTGCTCCAGCAAAAGGAGCGCGGTCAGAGGCCTTTTTCCATTTTCAAGGTCTTCTACCAAAAGCGGAGTATCCGGATTTTACCGGTTTATTTCCTCGCGTTCGGTATCCTGTGTCTTGTCGGCGTCGAGTCGGCGAAGGCCGTCTGGCCTTGGATCACGACCTTCACGATCAATCTGCACATGGGCCTTACCGGACAATGGCCAGGCAATTTGTCGCATTACTGGTTCCTCGCCACGAGTGAGCAAATGGTTTTTGCGCTCGCCTTGATCCTTCTCTGGCTACCGGGGCGATTCTTGGCTCCGGCGCTGGTGGTTCTATTTGTTGGAGCATGGCTTCACCGCTGGCTCGGCACGGAGTGGGGGCTCGACCCGATGCTGGTCTGGTTCTCGCCACTTTCGTCGATGGATTCGATAGCGCTGGGCGCGCTGCTGGGGCTTTTCTATCGCTCGGACAAGGAGGGGATTTCCAAGCTGGCCCTCAAGCCCTGGGTCGCCCTGTTCGCATGGATTTTCCTGATTCTCGGCACGCTGATCCGGATGAGATTCTCGGAGACGCCTCTCACGCATTTGTCAGAAACTCTGGAGGCCCTGTTCTTCGGTTGGCTGATTCTCCGCACAGCGGTCGGGTTTTCCGGACCTTGGGGAAAAGTTCTCACCTCCCCGATCCTCGTTTACACCGGCATGATCAGCTACGCGTTGTATATTTTCCACCCGATCCTCCACAGCTTCGTCATGTGGGCATTCGGAAAAGGGGGCCTGCCGAACACCCCAGACAAACTCGGCGTGATCCTGGCGGTCTTCGCGCTCTCCTATCTCGCGGCGTTTTTGAGTTGGTATCTCATGGAAAAACCACTCGCCTCGCTCAAACCCAAAGCGCCGCCCGCGAAGGCTTGAGCACCGCGTGAATCGCCAATTCCCATCTTGATCTCGATCCGGTCGATATTTAGCCTTCGCCCTCCAATGAGGAAGTTCCTGCTCAGTCTGTGCCTGTTTGCGGCGCTATCGACAGCCCGTGCGCAGTTCGGGAGTTTCGGGGATTTTCCTGTGGAAATCACAGCCGATGGAGGCACGCGGTTCGACGAAGGCATTGCGATCGCCGAGGACAATGTCCAAATCCACTACGGCGAATACAGCATCTTCAGCGACTACGCGGAATATAACCCCGACACCCGCGACGTCCTGCTCGTTGGCAACATTCGAGTTTACACGCCGGACCAAGTCCTGACGGGCCAGCGCGCCCTTTTTAATCTCGAGAGCAAACAAATGCGTGCGCTGGAATTTTCCGGTTCTCAATATCCTTTCTACTTTCGCGCCTTTAATTTTCGCTCCGTTTCTCCCAAGGAATTTCGTGTCCGCGATGGCACGCTGACCACGCACGATTCTTCCCAGCCAGATTATCATGTGAAGCCCCGCTCGATTCGTTTTTATCCCGGCGACCGTGTCGTGATGACGAACACAACGCTCTATGTCGGGCAGACGCCGATCCTTTGGTTCCCTCTCCTCTATGCCGATCTGAATCGCTCCGGTTTCCAATTCCTCCCCGGTTATGATTCCCGCTGGGGGGCTTATTTGCTCCTCTCGTATTCGTTTCCCGTCACCGAGGGAATCGATGCCGCCGTCCGCCTCGAGGAACGCACGGAATTCGGTCCCTCCATCGGCCTCGATCTCAATATGAAATACGGCCCGGGTGGTCGAAATTTTGGGAATCTGGTCGCCGACTATGTGTTTGAAACGAAAGATGTGACGACCGTCGAAGCCCCCGGCGAACCAGCCGAGACGCGCGGGTTTCCTTCCAGCAACGACTTTTCCTCACCGATGACATCTACGGAACGGCCGATGTGAACTGGATCAGCGATGTCGATTTTCTTGAGGATTTCTACCCGCAAGATTACCGCAACGACCCTCAGCCCGACACTTCGCTCTCCCTCACCAAATGGGATGAGGACTACACGCTCACACTCCTCGGCCGCTGGCAGGTCAATGATTTTCAAGATACCACCGAGCGCAAACCCGAGCTGGTTTTTGACTTTAAAAACCAATCGTTCTTCGGTCTACCGCTCCAATACGACGGCGAGACGGGCGTGGCTCAACTTCGCCGTGCGTTTTCAAACACGCCCGAGTTCGGTGAAACGGAGTTCCCTGATTACCAATCCACGCGCTTCGATACTTTCCACCAGTGGTCCCTGCCCTCGCAGTTGTTCGGTTGGTTGAATGTCAACCCCCGCGCCGGCATTCGAGGCACCTACTACAGCGCCAGCGGCTCGTTCATTCAACCCGCCTCAGGCCAGCAGGTCTACGATCCCGTGAGCGGCGAGCTGATCGTGGTTAATCCAAACGACAACCAAACTTCTGAAAATCCCCTCAACGACCCCTCATCGAATCTGAAGCAAAAGGGTGCGGTGTTTCGCCCGATTGCGAATTACGGCCTTTCCGTTTCCACCAAATTCTCCCGCGCCTTTGAGCAAGTCCAAAGCCGCGCCTTGGGCCTCGATGGTCTGCGCCATGTGGTCGAGCCCTACATCAACTACTCGGGTGTTAACAACATGGGCCCCGCTCCGGAGGACATCTATCAATTCGACCGCGTCGTGCCGTCCACCCAGCTCCTGCCTCTGGATTTTCCTCAGTTCTACGCGATCGACTCGATCGGCACCTGGAGCATCACGCGCATGGGTTTCAACCAACGCTTCCAGACCCGCCGAGACGGAGACACCTACCAGTGGCTGACATGGAATACCTTCATGGATGCCAATTTTGAAAATCCCTACACCGAAGCGCCGGTCTCGAATCTTTTCAATGTGGTCCGCTTTTATCCCCTCCCCTGGGCCTCGCTGGGTATTGAATCGCAACTCCCAGTCGTCACGGAGGGATTCACTGAGGTGAATACGACCTTGAGTGTGATGCCCACACGCGACACGCGGTTTTCGCTCGGACATCGCTACATCGATGGCAATGATTACTTCACTGACAACAGCCAGGTAAATTTCTTCGCCTACTGGCGCCTCAATGACAACTGGAGCGTGAGCCTTTACGAGCAATACGAGTTCGAAAGTCAGGTGCTCCAATACCAGCGCTATTTCGTCAATCGCGACCTCACCAGCTGGGTGGCCTCAATCGGAGCCGAGGTGCGCGACAACTTGGGTGGCGACCAGGAATATGGATTTCTTCTGATGATGACTCTCAAGGACGCGCCGCAATTCTCCCTGCCGGTGGCATTCAGCCAAGGACCGGACGACGGGCAACCCGCCGGTGCCGTCGATTGAGAATTTTCACTTCATAAAACAACACCCATGAAACTCTGCATTATTGGATCCGGATATGTCGGTCTCGTCTCTGGCGCTTGCTTCGCCGAAGTCGGCCACAACGTGATTTGCGTCGATAACAATGCGAAAAAAGTCGAACAACTCCGTGCCGGAAAAGTTCCCATTTATGAACCTGGCCTCGAGGACCTTCTCCACCGCAATGTCGCTGCCAAGCGCCTGCACTTCACCACCAGCACCGAAGAAGGTGTGGATGGTTCCGATGTTGTTTTCATCGCCGTCCCCACGCCGCCACAGCCCGATGGTAGCGTCGATCTTTCCTACATCGAGAAAGTCGCCCGCGAGATTTCCGCAGTCCTCAAGCCCGGCCAATACCGCGTGATCGTCGACAAGAGCACCGTGCCCGTGAAAACCGGCGAGAAAGTCGCCGACACGATCCGCCGCTATAACAAAGGCGGCGCGGAATTTGATGTCGTGAGTAATCCGGAATTTCTCCGCGAAGGTTGCGCGGTGCCGGACCTCATGAAGCCCGACCGCATCGTCATCGGCGGAAACAGCGAGCGCGCCGTTGCGATGATGCAAAAAATCTACGAGCCGTTCATGGCACCCGTCCTCGTGACGGATATCAACTCGGCCGAACTCATCAAGCACGCGGCGAATTCCTTTTTGGCCCTCAAGATTTCCTACATCAACGCCGTCGCCCGCATCTGCGAAGCCAGCGGTGCGGATGTCGAAAAAGTCGCCGACGGCATTGGCTCGGACAAGCGCATCGGCCGCAATTTCCTCAACGCCGGCATCGGCTACGGAGGATCCTGCTTCCCGAAAGACATCGCCGCCTTCATCGCCATCAGCGAGGATCTCGGCGTTCCCTTCACGCTTCTTAAGGAAGTCGAAAAAATCAACCACTCCCAGCGCGAGCGTTTCCTTTCCAAAATTCGTGAATCGCTTTGGGTGCTGAAGGACAAAAAAATCGCTGTCTGGGGCCTCGCTTTCAAACCCGACACCGACGATGTCCGGTGCTCCGTGGCGATTGATCTCGTCAACGACCTCCTCAAAGAAGGCGCCGAAGTCACCGTCTATGATCCGAAAGGCACGGAAAAGGCCCTCGAGTTCGATCTCATCAAGGGAGCCAAGGTCGCCAAAACTCCGCTCGAAGCCGCCACCGGAGCGGAAGCCCTCATCATCGCCACCGAATGGAAGGAATTCACCACCGTCGATCTCAGCGAACTCAAAAAGGTCATGCACACCGCATTGATTTTCGACGGTCGCAATCTCCTCAACCCCGACACCGTCCGCGCTGCCGGGTTCCAATACACCAGCATCGGTCGGAGCTGAGACCTCCCGGCGGGCGTCCATGCAGCAATACCATCGCCTCCTCCGGCTCGTCCTAGAAAATGGTCGGCCAAAATTCGACCGCACCGGCACCGGCACGATTTCGATCTTTGGCGCTCAGGAACGCTTCGATCTGCGCGAAGGATTCCCTCTTCTCACCACTAAAAAACTCCACCTCCGCTCGATCATCCACGAGTTGCTGTGGTTCCTTAAAGGCGAGACCAACATAGCCTACCTCCGCGAAAATAAAGTCACGATCTGGGACGAGTGGGCCGATGAAAATGGTGACCTCGGCCGTGTCTATGGTGCGCAGTGGCGCTCCTGGCGCGGATTCGATGGCACCATCGTCGATCAAATCGCCTGCGTCGTCGCCGATATCCAAAAAAATCCCGACAGCCGCCGACTCATCGTCTCGGCTTGGAATCCTGCGGAACTTGACCTCATGGCGCTCGCGCCCTGCCACGCGCTGTTCCAATTTTTTGTGCAGGACGGCGAGTTGAGTTGCCAACTCTATCAGCGCAGCGCGGACCTCTTCCTCGGCGTTCCGTTCAACATCGCTTCCTACGCACTCCTCACCATGATGGTCGCGCAAGTCTGCAACCTCCGCCCCGGCGACTTCGTCCACTCCTTCGGCGACCTCCACCTTTACAACAACCACCTCGACCAAGCCCGCGAGCAACTCACCCGTGAGTTCCGACCCCTCCCCCGCATGATCCTGAATCCCGAGCGCCGCCGCCTCGAGGATTTCACGCTCGAGGATTTCACGCTCGAGGGCTACGACCCCCACCCCGCCATCAAAGCCCCAATCTCGATATGATCGCCATCGTCGCGATGTCCCGCAACCGCGCGATTGGCCTCGAGGGCCGCATCCCGTGGCACCTCTCCGAGGATTTGAAATTTTTCAAACGCACCACGCTTGGCCATGTCGTCCTCATGGGCCGCAAGACCTACGACTCGATCGGAAAACCCCTCCAGGGCCGCGAGAATTGGATCCTCTCCCGCCGAGCCGAAATCCCCAGCGTGCGAGTTTTTCGCTCCCTCGAGGAAATCCCCGCCCCGCCCGAAGGGAAAAATCTCTACCTCATCGGCGGCGCCGAACTCTACGCCGCGCTCCTTCCACGCTGCACCGAAATCCTCCTCACCCGCGTGAACCTCGAAACACCTGGCGACGCCTTCTTTCCTGCCTTCGAGGACCAATTCGACTCCGGCGAAGTCCTCCTTGCCACCGCCGAATTCGAAATCCGCCGGCACCGCCGACTCACCCCTCAGCCCCGCTCGTAGAAAACCCGTCCAACCCGCTCGATGTGCTCCAGCAGCGCGGGATGGTCGATTTTTTCTTTCAGCAAAATGTCCACACGATGCGCGATCGGCGCGTCATCGAATTCGCCGATCAAGAGCGATAGTTCCCGCTCGTCCAGCCCCTCGCCCTCCAGCGCCAGATCGATATCCGATCCCTCACGGAAATTTCCCTTCGCCCGCGAGCCGAATAGAACGGCGCGGCGGACATTCGGGTGCCTGCCCAAAATCTCGCAGATGCTTTTGGCCACGCTCTCCGGCACAGCCACGCCCTCCGTCATTCCGCCTCCTTCTCCAACTTCGACAGGCTTTCGTGAAGCCCGTGAAAGGCCGGCTCATAATCGCCAATAATCGCTCCACAAATGTCCTCCACCGTTTCCTCGTTGTAGGTGTGTGTTGTCTGGTTCCGGCTCGCGATCATCCTCATCCAGAGCTCTCCATCGGCGAGGAGCCCAGCCGCGAAAGCCGCTCTCGTCGCATCGCGCGATCCGTAGAGGCGGGCTTGGCCGCGTTCTTCCAAAAAATCCTTCAGCGTGTTCCATGCGAGCTCGTGCGTGAACTCGAAGGCTTGAACGAGCCCCTGCCGCTCGAGACCGCTCAACTTGCGCTGCCCCGCCAACGCCACGGCGTCCTGCAATTGCATCAACGCCTTCTTGTAATTGTCGAATCGCTGAATCCACCGCACATCCGGATTTTTCATCGTCCAAACACTCCTCGCCCCGCCCCTGAAAAAAAATAAAAAAATCTATTGCCGGTAAAACAAATCCCGATATTGTCATCTGCGTTCTGGGGGGAACAAAAGCCCGCTGTAGCATTCGCTGCGGCGGGCTTTAACTTTTCTAGGGCTTTCTCCTGAGAATTTCCTCATTCCAAAAAACCCGCCTTCCCACTTAGATAGCCGGTTCAAATTTTCATCATGTTCGCTTGGATCCTGAAAAAAATCGTCGGTAGCAAAAATCAACGCGAGTTGCGTCGCATGGCCCCGACGGTCAAAAAAATCAACGAGTTCGAAACCGCCCTTCAATCCGCTCCCGATGAGGCTCTGCGGGCCAAGACCCTCGAGTGGAAGGACCGCCTCTCCAAAATTTCCGACTCCGCCGCACTCGCCCTCGAACTCGAGTCCATACTCCCCGAGGCTTTTGCCGTCGTCAAAAACGGTGCCCGCCGACTCTGCGGGAAAACCCTCGATGTCTGCGGCCACCCCCTCACTTGGAATATGGTGCACTTCGATGTGCAACTCATCGGCGGCATGGTCCTCCACAACGGCCGCATCGCTGAAATGGCCACCGGCGAAGGCAAAACCCTTGTCGCCACCCTCGCCGTTTATCTCAACGCCCTCTCCGGCCGCGGCGTCCATGTCGTCACCGTGAATGACTACCTCGCCAAGCGCGATGCCGAGTGGATGGGCCACCTCTACCAATTCCTCGGATTGACCGTTGGCATTCTTCAAAACGACCAGGCCCCCACCGAACGCCGTGAGCAATACGCCTGCGACATCACCTACGGCACGAACAGCGAATTCGGATTCGACTACCTTCGCGACAATGGCATGGCCACCTCCCGCGACCAGCAAGTCCAGCGCGGCCATTTCTTCGCCATCGTGGATGAGGTGGACTCCATTCTGATCGACGAGGCCCGCACCCCGCTCATCATCTCCGGCCCGGCGACCGTCTCCACCCACCAATACGACCGATTCAAGCCCCTCGTTGATCAGTTGGTCAAAAAACAAACGGCGCTTTGCAATCGGCTCGCCAGCGAGGTCAATGAACTCGTCGAGGCCGGCAACCACGCTGAAGCCGGACGCACGCTTTTCAAACTCAAACTCGGCCAACCACGCTCCAAGGCTCTCCTCCGCCACCTCGAAGATCCAGACATGCGCAAGATCATGGACAAGGCTGAGCTGGAATTTTACAAAGACACCGAAGGCAAGGCCGCCCTCGTCGCTCTCAAGGAGGAACTCTACTTCACCATCGAGGAGAAATCCCACGAAGCCGACCTCACCGAATTGGGCAGGAACTATCTCAATCCGGATGACCCTAACGCCTTCATGCTTCCGGATCTCTTAACGGAATTCGCAGACATCGAAAATGATCCGTCGATTTCTCCTGCAGATAAAACCTCCAAAAAATCCGAGCGCCAACAGCATTGCGACGCACAAGCCGAGCGCATTCACAATATCACCCAACTCGTCAAAGCCTACTGCCTTTATGAGAAGGATGTTGAATATGTCGTTGAGGAAAATAAGGTTATCATTGTCGATACCTTCACGGGCCGCAAAATGCCCGGTCGCCGCTGGTCCGATGGTCTCCACCAAGCCGTCGAGGCCAAGGAGGGCGTCCAGATCGACCGCGAAACCCAAACCCTCGCCACCATCACGATCCAAAATTACTTCCGGCTCTACCACAAACTCGCCGGCATGACCGGCACCGCAGAGACCGAGGTCAGCGAGTTCCATGATATTTACCGATTGGATGTCAATGTGATCCCCACCAATCGCACGGTCCAGCGCCGCGATCAGAACGACCGCATCTACAAAACGCGCCGCGAAAAATACAACGCCACCATCGAGGCCATTAAAGAAGTCCACGCCACCGGCCAACCCGTCCTCGTCGGCACCGCCAGCGTGGAATCCTCCGAGTTGTTGAGCCGAATGCTCAAACTCCAGAAAATCCCCCACACCGTCCTCAACGCCAAATTCCATGTCCAGGAAGCCGAGATCGTTTCCCGGGCTGGACTCAAGGGCGCTGTCACCATTTCCACCAACATGGCCGGTCGCGGCACCGACATCAAACTCGGCGAAGGCGTTTCCGAAGTTGGCGGGCTTTTCGTCCTTGGCACCGAGCGCCACGAGTCGCGCCGCATCGACCGCCAGCTCCGTGGCCGTTGCGCCCGCCAAGGAGATCCCGGCTGCTCCCGCTTTTATGTCAGCTTCGAGGACGACCTCATGCGAAACTTCGGCGCCAGCGACCGCATGACCAAGATCATGGAAACCTTCGGCCTCAAGGAAGGCGAAGAACTCGAGCACCCCTGGCTCAACCGCAGCGTCGAAACCGCCCAGAAACGCGTCGAACAACGGAACTACATGATCCGCAAGCGGACTCTGGAGTTTGATGATGTCATGAACCAACAGCGCGAAGTCATCTACGGCTACCGCAACGAGGTCATGGACTCCCCCAACCCGCGCGAACTCATCACCGAAGTCATCGGCGAGATGATTCCCAAAAAAGCCTCCGCGTTTCTTGAATCCATGGAAGGCGAGGAGCCCGATTACGATGGCCTCCTCCATTGGGTCAACACCACCTTCCCCCTCGCCCTCTCCAAGGAAAAAGCCGCCTTCTCCACACGAACCATCGAAGAAAACTCCCAGTTCCTCGTGGAAACCATCACCGCCTCCTACGAGCGCAAGTCGGAACTCGAGCATCCCGAAGCCCTCAAAGGCCTTGAGCGCTACATCATCCTCAACGCCATCGACCGCCTCTGGCAGGAACACCTCTACGCCATGGACGGACTCCGCGAAGCCGTCTACCTCCGCGCCTTCGGCCAAAAAGACCCCCTCGTCGAATACAAAAACGACGCCTACGCCATGTTTGTGGACCTCATGGACACCATCAAAGGCGAAGTCCTGAACAACCTCTTCCGCAGCACCACGAATCTCCAAGCCTTCGAATCCCTGCTCGCCAACCTTCCCACCTTCCTCTCCCGGCCCGAGCAGAACCTGAATCCCGAAACCGCGCCGTCCGGTCAAGCCCCCTCCCCCACCCCCGACCAACCGCCCGCACCCAAGTTCGAACTTCCCCTCAAGCGCGAACTCCCCAAAGTCGGTCGCAATGATCCCTGCCCCTGCGGCTCCGGAAAAAAATTCAAATCCTGCTGCGGCCGCACGGCTTGATCTCGGAATTTGTTCCACATGGAACAAACCACTCTGTTGTAGAAACGGCAGTCCTCTGCCGTTCCACGAGCCGCTCCCAACAATGCCACCCGTTTGCATCCCAGCAGAGTGGGGTGGCTACAAAATACACCCGAAAAACCGACCCCTTTCTAATTCGCCGTAAATCGCCCTAAAACTGTGCGACCCCCGCTTCCGCACATACCCCCTTCCATTTCCGAGAAACAGCCCTTCCCTGCCATTTTAGGGCCTCGGTTTTTTCTCGATCTCCATAAAATTCCCGACTTGTTTCAAATGGAACACCCGAATCCGCAAAAACCCTCCCTTCCCCTCCTCTGTGAACTCTGTGTTCTCTGTGGTCAATAAGCCCCCTGCCGCAATGCCTCGAAAACACCGATCCCAACCGAGGTCGCCAGATTTAAACTGCGGGCCTCACTTCGCATTGGAATTCTCAGGCACGACTCCGCGTTCGCATGAAGCAGCGATTCGGGCAAACCCTTCGATTCCCTTCCGAAAACCAACCAATCACCTTTCTGAAATTCCCCCTCCCATAAGCCCCGCTTGGCCTTCGTTGTAAAAAACCAAAACCTCGACCCCTCGCCTGCTTCGGCACGGAGAGTTTCAAAGGAATCCCAAAGCCTCACATCGCATTCCTTCCAGTAATCCATTCCCGCGCGGTGGAGCGCCTTTTCATCCAAGGAAAATCCCAACGGCCCCACGAGATGCAGACGCGCCCCGACCGCCAAGCAAAGCCTCGCCACATTGCCCGTATTCGGTGGGATTTCGGGTTCGACGAGAACGACATGGAGCGTGGGATTCATGGGTTAAACGAGGATTTGACCACAGAGGACACCGAGAGCACAGAGGAAAATCAAGACAGCGAAGGCAATTCTTCCTTCATTCTCCATGCCCTCCGTGCCCTCCGTGGTTAATTTTCTTCTTCTGCGTTTTGTTCCACATGGAACATTCGGCCGGCTCTAGCGAAGAACGGCCAGAGGATTTGAGTGGTTGCAGAACCAAGTTCTCGCGTCAGTTTCGCCCTCAACTCAGGGATCGGATCATGGCCCGTTGCCTTGCGGTAGCGGTCTGTGGCGGACCAACTCGAGCAGTATCCCGCGAGATGCTCGACATCCCAAGATTGCACCATCTCAAAGGCCGACCCAGGGATTTCTTGAAATGGAAAATCGACGCCCACATAGCCCTCTTCGACGATCCGGCGTTCCTTCGGCCAATATTCGCCAACCACTCCGTGATAGAAATCCTGGAAAACCTGATTGACCGATGGGTGACTCAAGCTCGCGATGCCATAGCCCCAGACCGCGATAATCCCCTCGGGCTTCAAAACGCGACGGCACTCATGCCAAAACCTCGGCAGGTCCAGCCAGTGGAGAGCTTGGGCGACCGTTACCAAATCGATACTCCTGGCATCCAATCCACTCGCTTCGCCGGAAGCCAATCTCCATTCGACATTCGGGAGGAGGGGAGCATTCCGGAGTTGGGCGGAGCTGACGTCGGTCGCGATGATTTTTTCGAACCGGCGCGCCAATTCCTCGGTGGCTTGACCGCTCCCGCAGGCGCAATCCCACGCCAAACTCCGCACGGAACACTGAGCGGCAAGCCAATCGAACCAATCCTCAGGATAGCGCGGGCGGTATCTCGCGTAGTCCGAGGATCCGGCCGAAAAAAAATCCGCGCTCATTGGCAAGGGTGGGGGGAATTGTTAATGACGGACCGAAGAGGAAAAGAGATTGATCACGACCACCCCGGCCAGAATCAAACCAATCCCGATCAGCGCGGGAACATCCAGTGGTTGCTTGAGAACAAACCAGCCAATGACGGCTATGAGCACGATCCCCGCGCCGCACCAGAGCGCATAGACAATCGCCACCGCCATGGTTTTCAAGGACAAAGACAACATCCAAAAAGCCAGACCGTAAGCGACAAGAACAAACGCCGTTGGACCCGGTCTCGTGAATCCCTCCGTGGCCTTGAGAAACGATGTCCCCGCCACCTCCGCTAGAACGGCAATCGATAAATAAATATAACTCATTTTGTGATAGATTGTGTTTGTTGAACAGGGGGTCATTACAAACTCATACTGACTTTTCGGGAAAAACCAGCGAAATTCTTTTCAGGCCCTTATCACGAAAGCCTAGACAATGCGCTCTTTGGCCAGCAGGCCAGACTCACTAATTGGAGTGATCGTCCACATCCACTCGGCGGCAGGGATGGGGGAGGGGACCCTCACACGAAGCAAAATACGAAGTTTATACACAATGATTGAAATGGCCTCAGCGCTGTAAATAAGCGCCGGAGTGAGTTGGAATCCGGTGCATTTTTAACAGCGATCAGCACGAATCGAAAAGCCTTGGGTAGGGGAGGCTCGCCGAGCGGACCCAAGGCTAAGGGGGAAAAAGCGCCGTCTCAAACAAACCAACTCCTCCCGCAGGCGCTGGGACGCGGAGGGGAATTATGGTAACACATTACGATTTTCCCACGCTGGACGGCATCCACTCATAAAGGTCTCCTGAAAAAATGACATGTAGCTGACCACGCTCACGCATAATCAGCCGCACGCGGACCCCACCTCCGCTCCGCACCCGACAAGCGGGAGGCTGTGTGCACAAATGTCGACGACCGCTGCGGCACAATCATCCACGGCCAAACCTCGTCCCGCATCGGCATCGTCCCTCTGGGTGATTTACTGGAGGGTTGAATTGTCGGACGGGCGAGAAATTGGGAGTTTATGGCAGAAAGAAACTCCCACACCGTAATTTCTGCGAATGTTTTTTGGCTATCCTGCTTTCAGAGCATCTACAAAATATGACAATGTGAAGGACATAAGCCTTTACTCGAAAAGTCCCCAACAGCTGGTTCCGGTTATTTACTTTTCTACAATTTTCCAATCATCGAATTCATCTTGATAGAAATAATATGTAAATTGTATTTGGGAGCCACTTAATCTGATTGGAAACATTTCCACACCAATTGGAATACCTTTGTAGCCGTTAGATATTTGAGTGTTGCCACGCTGGATTTTAAATGAAGTGTCTTTATATTGATTTTCTAAAACACTGCATAAAGGCAACATTCCATCAATAATAACTTCTTTTGATGGTCCAGATGAGAGGACAGGCGCATCGTCAATTGCCATTTCCATATACCTCTTCTTAGCATCAATAATATTTTCCTTAATTTTCTGGCTCCGTATTGAAGGTATCTTATTAAGTTTTTTTTCAGCTTCACTAAAACCTTGGCTAATTGCCTTACGATAGTATTTTTCTGCTGCTTCTAAATCTTTTGGGAAACCTACGCCTTCAAAATAACAATCTCCCAAATTAGTTAGAGCATGAGGGTCATTCTGTTCAGCTGATTTTTGGAACCATTTGATAGCTTCCGTAATGTCTTTTTGAACTCCTTTGCCATCTTTATAGCATGCACCTAAGTTATTTTGAGCTCCCGAATTTCCTTGCTCTGCAGCTTTGCGAAACCACTTTACAGCCTCTTCTCTAGCTTGGGCAAGGTATTTAGTAGCAAATTCCATATTGTCAGTTTCTTTTAATCCACCTCCATTAGAATAATATAGGCCCAAAGCTGATTGATGTAGCGCATCTCCCTGCTCAGCGGCTTTGAGATACCATTTAAGAGCCTTGGCATCGTCTTTTGATACCCCTTTGCCGTATTGGTAGCAAAAGCCCAAGCTACTTTGTGCATTTGCATCCCCTTGCTCGGCTGCTTTGTGAAACCACTTTGCAGCTTCGGTATCATCTTTAGCGACGCCATATCCAATATTAAAGTAAACACCTAATGCTACTTGAGCAAGCTTATATCCATTTTCAGCTGATAATTGCATCCATTTAGCCGATGCAGCAGGGTCTTTTTCTACTCCTTGGCCTTCTTGGTAGGTCTTTCCAATGTTATATTGGGAGAACGCATTACCATCTTCAGCAGACTTTAAAAACCATTTGTCTGATTCAGTCTCATCTTTGTCAACTCCGCGACCTTTAAGATAAGCTCCTCCAATCAGAAAGGCAGCATATGAATTTCCTTGGACTGCCATATTTTTAAGATTTGGAATTGACTGGGTAAACAAATCGTGGGCCTTTAAGTCATTCTTGTCTACTCCGATGCCTAATTCATAACAACGCCCAAGGGCATATTTACCAAAAGAACTTGAGGCATTTGTAGAATTTATTGCAAGGTAGTAAGCTTGATCATTTGATACAGAAGCGGCTCCGAGCTGAATTAAAGTAGACAAAATCCCTTGAGCATCTGGATCCCCAGCATCTGCTTTGGTTTTCTGCTCATTAACGAAGTCCTGCCAAGGCGTCTGGGAAAATAGAAGCGAAGCTTGTAATACTAGTAAAATGCAAATGGATAGGATGTTATTCATAGAGAAATCGAATTTCAGATTTTATGATTATCTGGTCTTCAAGCGCCTGATTTTCTTTCCAAAGATGGTCGCATTGTTAGCTTCGGCATAATTCGCAACAGCAACTGAACCGGCGAGAATCGAATCAACGATTTTCCCTGCATGCTCTGGGGTAACTCTGCCCTCAGCTCCATGGACTAACTTATTTCTTAACCCAAAGGCACGATTAGAAAAAAATTCCCAGTTGGGGACGATCGATGCGAGATCGGAGCCGAGCCGCGACTTGACAAGCTTTTTCCAGTGATTTTGGAGTCCAGAGAGACCGCCTGAACGCTCACTTTTGAAAATTTCATGAATTGGTTTTGTGGGCAATCCTGAGAGACCTAGGATCGCCCTCCGGACTGTCCATTCAAAATCGATAGCCGATAGAATCACTGCCACAAACGGATCGGTTTTCAAAAAAGATCGTATGCGGCTGTGACGAGTTGATTGTTTATCGCGGTAGGTGAACATGTATTCCGGTTAAGCTTAATAACAGCAGTTTATGTGTGGGATTTCTGGAATCACAAGATTTTTTTTGATTAAGGGCACCGGTGCAGCCACGCAAAATCTTGGACAATTCGAAAATCCCTTCCTCTGCACCTCGCGTGCTCAGCGGGAGATTGAAAAGAAATGGAGTGTTCGCGCTTGAAACTTGGGTCCGCTCGGCGGGGACTATTGAGATAGGGGGCCCATCACTCAAGATTCCTGCGCCTAAGCGGGAGATTTTCCTGCGATCGCCGACTGGGTGGAAGTTGTGTTAATGGTTCAAAAGCGAAATTCAGATTGGTGAGGGGAGTCCCTTGCAGAGCGGCTTGGGGGGAGAAATTGGCGGATCGCGCGACCGAGTTTTTGGAGGAATCGAGAGATCATTTCGGCCGACATCCTAAAAATGCCGATAGGACATTTACAGGTGGACCAGATATTAAATTGAATTCCGGCCATCGAAAAACTCCCAACCCAAAATCTCCCCTCTGCATCGATGCGCCTCTGCGGGAGATCAACTGTCTGAAGGGTCCGAGTGCATCAAGCAGGCTTGGACGAGGCGTTCTTCGGGATCGGGGACGGACTCGCCGGGCGGGGAGATGAGCCATGACCACTCGGCGGCGGGGTGGGGGAGGGGATGGTTTTCGATCAATGATTCCCAAGGGGCGGAGCCGAGGCGTTTCGCGACATCGCTGATGAGCACGGCGCGGGGAGATTTTTGCAAAAGCGCAAGGTGTCGATCGAAGAGGGCGGGGGAGTCCTCATTGGAAAAGAGCGGGAGCTGGGAAAGCAGGCAGCTTGAAATGGTCCAACTCGAACGCGAAACCAAATCCTCGATCTCGGCGGTGGGGCTGGAGAGATCGGTCGTGATCAGGCGAAGGCGGCCTCGGGAAAGACTCGCTTGGATTTGAATTTCGATCGGATGGAGCGCATCGACGAGCGTGATTTTTTGAAAACGGCGTTGAAGAAATGCGAGGTCGAAATCGTTCAGGTGTCCACTCCCGAGAATCACGAGGTTTTCGTCAGCAGTTCTGGATCCGACTGCGTCGGCGACAAATTTTCTGCATGCCTCCAGATGTCCATTCCAAGTCGCTCGGCAGCGTTTCACGCGATGGCGAATGCCAATCTGAGCGGCGAGCAATCCATTCCTTCGCGCGAACCACGGACAGGGTGTCACTGCCCACTCCAAAAGCTCGAGGATCATTTAGAAGAATTGACCACAGAGGACACAGAGCACACGGAGGGGAGAAGAGCTTTGAGGGAGGAATTTCGCATAAAACAATTCCGTTAGAAAAACTCTGTGCTCTCTGTGTCCTCTGTGGTCAATCCCTCGGTCGGCGTCAAATATTGCTCCCGAGGAAGGTGTGGATGCCGCATTCGCTTTTGTCGAAGCCGGTCCAGCGGCCGGCGCGCTCGCTTTCGCCGTCGGCGACGGGGCGTGTGCAGGGTTGGCAACCGATCGAACGATAGCCGCGCGCGGCGAGGGCGTTGACGGGGAAGTCGTGCTCGCGGATGTAGGCCTGCACTTGATCGCGGGACCATGAGGCCATGGGATTCAATTTGATGATGTAGCGATCGCGCAGGACATCGAAGTGGTAGAGCTCGACGATCCGGATGTTCTCCCGCGTGTCGTTTTGCTGGCGGCGGAGGCCGGTGATCCAGACATCAAGCGAGGCGAGTTTTTTTTGGAGTGGAATGACTTTGCGAAGCGAGCAGCAGAGATCGGGCTTGGATTTCCAAAGCTCGGGACCGAGTTCGGCGGCCTGTTCGGTGACGGTTTGTTCGGGGTGCAGGGATTCAATCGTGAAACCCAAGCGCGATTCGATCTGCGTTTTCAATTCGAGCGTCTCGGGAAAAAGCAGGCCCGTGTCGATGGTGAAAACGGGAAAGCGGAATCCGTTCGTGTAGGCCGTGTGCATGGCAACGAGGCCAGCCCCTTGGAAGCTTGTTCCAAAGGCCGCGCGCTCGCCGAAGGTTTCCCAGGCCCACCCAAGGATTTCCCGCAAGCTGGCGGACTCGAATTCCTCAGCTTGGAGCCGAACCATGTCGCGGTCGTTCAACGAAGGCATCAGTTATGAAAAAAACCTGCGGAAACGAAGGAGGGGCCTGTTTGTCAGGCCCGCGGCGGCTTTCGCAACCTCGCTGTTGCGGCTCTGACAAGCAGAGCCCTCCTCGCTAATCATCGGGTGGACTATTCTCAAAGCGACTTCGCGGCCTCGACCACTTTGGCGGCGGTCATGCCGAGTTGTTCCATCACGACATTGCCTGGCGCGCTGAGGCCGAAGCGGTCGATGGCGACGGCTTTTCCATCGAGGCCGACATATCGGAACCACGGATCGGAAATGCCAGCTTCGATCGAGACGCGTTTGCGGCAGGATTTCGGCAGGACGCTTTCTTTGTAGTCGGCACACTGGCGCTCGAAGCGCTCGAAGCAAGGCATCGAAACAACGCGCGTTCCCGCGCCGAGTTCGTCGGCGGCTTTGAGGGCGTGTTGGAGTTCGCTGCCTGTGGCGAGAAGGATGGTCTCGAGTTTGGCGGATTCCTTTTTAGCGATGTAGCCGCCGCGAAGAACGCCCTCGCGCCGCTCCTGGAGAGGGATTCCATTGAGCGTGGGGAGATTTTGGCGACAGAGAACAAGCATCGTCGGGCCGTCATTTTTCTGGAATGCGGCAGCAAAGGCACCGGCGGTTTCCTCGGGATCGGCGGGACGAATCACATCGAGACCTGGGATGGCGCGGAGGGCGGCGACAGTTTCCACCGGTTCGTGGGTCGGGCCGTCCTCGCCAACGCCTACTGAGTCGTGCGTGAAAATGTAAACGGTCGGGAGCTTCGACAACGCGGCGACGCGGATCGATGGGCGGCCGTAATCGCTGAAGACGAGGAATGTCGCGCCGCTCGCTCGGAAGATGCCGTCGTAAGCGATGCCATTCATGATGCCGCACATGGCGTGCTCGCGGATGCCGAAATGCAGGTTGCGGCCGCTGCGGTTCTCGCGGTTGAAGTCGCCGCCGTCCTTAATGTAGTTCAGCGTCGAACCGTGGAGATCGGCGCTGCCGCTGGTTACAAGCGGCATGGCGGCGCAGATGGGTTGGAGCACATCGGAGCCGGCTTTCCGGGTGGCGATGTTCACCGCCGGATCGAATGGAGGGATGGCAGCGAGCAGGTCAGGGGCTTTGCCAGCGATGGCGTCGTCGAGTTCCTTGGCGAGTTCCGCGTTGGCGGAGCGCCAGGCGGAGTAGGTTTTTTCCCAAGCGGCATGGGCGGCGGTTAGGGTCGCGCGGTGTTTTTCGAAATAGACTTTCGTCTCCGGCGCGACAAAAAAGGTCTCCTCGGGCAGGCCGAGTGCCTTGCGAGATTCGGCAACGAATTTCACGCCCGCTTCACCGTGGGCCTTGTTCGTGCCGCACACTTCAGCGATGCCTTTCCCGATGATCGTCTTGGCGACGATGAGTTGCGGCTTTCCGCTGTTGGCCGCCTTGGCCTTCGCGACGGCGTTGGCGATTTCCGAAAGGTTGTGGCCGTCGATCTGCTGGACATCCCATCCCAGGGCCACATAGCGAGCGGCCGTGTCCTCGCTCTGCGACACCGGCGCCATCGCATCGAGCGTCACATTGTTGGAATCATAAATAAGGATGAGGTTGTCGAGGCCGAGGTGGCCGGCGAGCGCGCTGGCTTCCTGCGCCACGCCTTCTTGCAAGCAACCATCACCCGCTAGCGCGATCACATGGTGGTCGAAAATCCGGTGCGTCGGCGTGTTGAAACGCGCCTCGCTCATTTTGCCGGAAATCGCAAAACCCACCGCGTTCGACACGCCCTGTCCGAGCGGGCCGGTGGTCGCCTCGACGCCTGGCGTTTCGTGAAACTCCGGATGACCCGGCGTGATGCTATGGAGTTGGCGGAAATTTTTCAGATCGTCCAACGACACGCCGTAACCTGCGAGATGCAGCCAGCCGTAAAGGAACATGCTGCCGTGGCCTGCGGAGAGGATAAAGCGGTCGCGGTTCAGCCAGCGCGGCTCGGCGGGGTGGAAGGACATGGACGCTCCGAAGAGCGCGGCTCCGATGTCGGCAGCTCCGAGTGGGAGACCGAGGTGACCGGATTTGCATTTGGCGACGGCATCCATGGCGAGACCGCGGGCATCGCGCGCGGCGAGTTCGAGAGAGGTGGTATCGAGATTCATAGGCGTAAGAGTGCTAGAAAAACCCCGAGCCGCCGCGAAGGCAAGCGGCAAGGCGTGCCGTTCTAGCGAAAGAGCGCCTGCGCTAATCGCTGGAATGTCTCAACGACTGTTCTTTCACATTCCATGCCACGCATCGCGGCGCAGCCGCTCGATACGCCCCACCGGAGTGGGGCGGCTACAACATTCCGGCAGACTTCGGACCGCCTTCGAAAGTCGTTTCGAATTCCGCTACGAGGGAAGAAACAAAACAGCCGGGTTCTTGCGAACCCGGCTGAGTTGTTGAGTTTGGCTTGGCGCCTGAGTGGCTGGACTTAGTAGTCCATGCCGCCCATTCCACCCATTCCGCCGCCCGGAGGCATGGCGGGAGCTTTGTCCTTCTCAGGGAGCTCGGAGATGAGAGCTTCCGTGGTGAGGAGGAGTCCGCTGATGGATGCGGCGTTTTGGAGTGCGCTGCGGGTCACTTTAGCAGGGTCAACGACGCCGGCTTTGATGAGGTCTTCATATTTTCCAGTGGCGACATTGTAGCCTTCGGCGCCGGAGCGCTTTTTGACTTCCTGAACGATGAGTGCGCCTTCCTGGCCGGCGTTGTCGGCGAGGGTGCGGAGCGGTTGCTCGATGGCGCGGCGGATGATGCCGGCACCGATGGCCTCGTCGCCAGTGAGTTGAAGTTTATCCAGAGCGGCCTGAGCGCGGATGAGGGCGACACCGCCGCCGGGGACGATTCCTTCCTCGACCGCCGCACGGGTGGCGTGGAGGGCGTCTTCGACGCGGGCTTTCTTTTCCTTCATCTCGGTCTCGGTGGCTGCACCGACATTGATGACGGCGACACCGCCGGCGAGCTTGGCGAGGCGCTCTTGGAGCTTCTCACGGTCGTAATCGCTGGTGGTTTCTTCGATCTGGCGCTTGATCTGGGCTACGCGGCCTTGGATGTCGCCGGGCTTGCCTTCGCCTTCGATGATGGTGGTGTTTTCCTTGTCGATGACGAGGCGCTTGGCGCGGCCGAGGTCTTCGAGGGTGAGGTTCTCAAGCTTGATGCCGAGATCTTCGGTGATGCATTTGCCGCCAGTGAGGACAGCGATGTCTTCGAGCATGGCTTTGCGGCGGTCGCCGAAGCCTGGGGCCTTGACGGCGCAGACTTGGAGCGTGCCACGGAGCTTGTTGACGACGAGGGTCGCGAGGGCTTCGCCTTCGACATCTTCCGAGATAATGAGGAAGGGTTTGCCGGTTTTGGCAATCTTCTCAAGGATCGGAAGCAGGTCTTTGAGGCTGCTGATTTTTTTCTCGTGGATGAGGATGTAGGCGCTCTCTTGGATGACTTCGAGGCTGTCGGGGTTCGTCACGAAGTAGGGCGAGAGGTAGCCTTTATCGAACTGCATACCCTCGACGACATCGAGGGAGGTTTCGATCGACTTGGCTTCTTCCACGGTGATGGTGCCGTCCTTGCCGACTTTGTCCATCGCGTCGGCGATGATTTGGCCGATGGTGGTATCCCAGTTTGCGGAAACGGTGGCGACTTGGGCGATCTCCGAGCTGTCTTTGACTTTCTTGGAGATGGCTTTGATTTCTTCCACGAGCGCTTCGACCGCTTTGTCGATACCGCGCTTGAGGTTGGTCGGGTTGGCGCCAGCGGTCACATTCTTGAGGCCTTCGCGATAGATCGCTTCGGCGAGAACGGTGGCTGTGGTGGTGCCGTCGCCAGCGATGTCGCTGGTTTTGCTGGAAACCTCACGGATGAGTTGAGCGCCCATGTTTTCATAAGCGTCTTCGAGTTCGATTTCCTTGGCGACGGTGACGCCGTCCTTGGTGATCGTGGGGCTGCCGAATTTTTTATCGAGGATAACATTGCGACCCGATGGCCCGAGGGTGGCCTTGACGGCGCGGGCGAGTTTTTCGACACCACGAAGGAGCGCGTGGCGTGCTGCTTCGTCGAATAGGAGTTGTTTTGCTGCCATGTGAGTAGTGTTTAAGTTTTAAGAATTAAGTTTTGAGTTTCGATTAGCCGATGACGCCGAGGATGTCGTCCTCGCGCATGATGAGGTAGCTTTCGCCTTCGACCTTGACCTCGGTTCCGCCGTATTTGGAGATGAGGACTTTGTCGCCGGCCTTGACGGAGAACTCGATGAGTTTGCCGTTTTCGTCGCGTTTGCCTGTGCCGAGAGCTACGACTTGGGCTTCTTGTGGTTTTTCTTTAGCGGAGTCGGGAATGATGATTCCGCCCTTGCTTTTCTCCTCGGCTTCGAGCGGCTTCACGAGCACGCGATCGGAGAGAGGTTTGATGTTGGGATTTGCCATTGTTGGTGTGTGTTTTGTTTTCTTTGTTTCTGTTTTTAACAGGCTCCAGCCCTGTGCGGACCGGAGCATTTTGTTAAAGTGGTGAGCGGACTATTTCTTCTTGTCGTCGTCCACAACCTCGAATTCGGCGTCTACGACATCGTCTTTCTTGGGTTGCGGTTCGTCGGCTGAAGCGCCCGAAGCGGCTTCGGGAGCGGGTCCGGCGGAAGCGGCCGCAGCCTTGTAGGCGGCGGTGGTGACTTCCTGGAATTTGGCTTGGAGGTCGTCGTAGGCGGCCTTGATCGCATCGGCATCGTCGCCTTTGAGGGCTTCGCGAACTTTCTCGATGGAGTCCTCGATATTTTTCTTCGAGGCGCCGTCCACCTTATCGCCGAGATCCTTCAATTGCTTCTCGCACTGATAGGCAAGGTTGTCGGCGTTGTTGCGGATTTCGATGGTCTCTTTCGCCTTGCGGTCGTCTTCAGCATGGACCTCGGCTTCTTTTTGCATTTTCTCGACCTCTTCCTTGGAGAGTCCACTGGAGCCGGTGATGGAAATTTTCTGTTCCTTGCCGGTGCCGAGGTCTTTCGCGGAGACATTGAGGATGCCGTTCGCATCGATGTCGAAGGTTACTTCGATCTGCGGAACGCCGCGCGGGGCGGGGGGGATGCCATCGAGATGGAAGGTGCCGAGGTTTTTGTTGTCGCGGCTGAGCGGGCGCTCGCCTTGCAGGACCTTGATTTCCACGCCGGGCTGGCTGTCGGCGTAGGTCGAAAAGACATTCGATTTCTTGGTAGGGATCGTGGTGTTGCGCGGGATCATCGGAGTGGCGATACCTCCAGCGGTTTCGATCGCGAGGGTGAGGGGAGTCACATCCAAGAGGAGGACATCCTTCACATCACCCTTGAGCACGCCGCCTTGGATGGCTGCGCCGATGGCCACGACTTCGTCGGGGTTGACGCCCTTGTGGGGCTCTTTGCCGATGAGTTCGCGGGCGGTCTCGACGACCTTTGGCATGCGGGTCATGCCGCCGACGAGGACGAGTTCATTCACATCCGACTTGGTCCACTTGGCGTCGCTGAGGCAGTCGCGGACTGGCTTGATGGTGCGCTCGAAGAGGTCGTCGGTGAGTTGCTCGAGTTTGGAGCGGGTGAGTTTTTTCTGAATGTGCTTCGGCCCGGTGGCATCGGCGGTGACGAAGGGCAAATTGATTTCGAATTCCTGAGTGGACGAGAGGGCGATCTTGGCTTTTTCGCCTTCTTCTTTGATGCGCTGAACGGCGTCAGGCTGCTTGGAGAGGTCGATGCCGGAGTCTTTTTTGAACTCGTCAATGATCCAATCCATGATGCGGTTATCCCAATCATCACCACCGAGGTGGGTGTCGCCATTGGTGGCTTTGACTTCAAAAACCCCGTCGCCGATTTCGAGCGCGGAGATGTCGAAAGTGCCGCCGCCGAGGTCATAGACGGCGATTTTTTCGTCCTTCATTTTATCGAGTCCGTAGGCCAGTGAGGCGGCGGTGGGCTCGTTGATGATGCGCTTGACTTCGAGGCCTGCGATCTTGCCCGCGTCCTTGGTCGCGTTGCGCTGGGAGTCGTTGAAGTAAGCGGGAACGGTGATGACGGCTTCGGTGATTTTTTCACCGAGCTTGGCCTCGGCGTCGGCCTTGAGCTTCGCGAGGATCATCGCGGAGATTTCCGGCGGCGAGAAGGTCTTGGGCTTGCCGTCGATCTCGACTTGGATGTGGGCGTCGCCGTTGGCGGCCTTGACGAGTTTGTAGGGCACGCGGTGCTCTTCGGCGCGGACTTCGTCGAATTTGCGGCCCATGAAGCGCTTCACCGAAAAAATGGTGTTTGCCGGGTTCGTGATGGCTTGGCGTTTCGCGGCTTGGCCGACGAGGCGCTCGCCGGATTTCGTGAACGCGACGACGGATGGTGTGGTGCGGGCTCCCTCGGAGTTCTCCAACACGACCGGCTCGCCGGCTTCCATCACAGACATGCAGGAGTTTGTGGTTCCTAAATCAATTCCTAAAATTTTTCCCATAAGAAGTTTTGTTGTGGCCTCGGGAAAAGCAGGAATCAGGCCGTGAGGGTGTGCTTTTTACTATATTTTGTATGAAAGCGGGTTGTGTTGCCAGTGTGGAATCACGAAACTCACAGATTCGTGACACAATGTCACATTTTGGCGCAAAAATTGTGCCGCGTGGCACAAAATCTACCCTTGAACGAGCCCAAGCCGTTGGCAAATTTCGCGGGTCGCCGTGGATTGATTCAGCGTGTAGAGGTGGATGCCGGCAACGCCGTTGTCGAGGAGATCGGCGCACTGTTCGGTCGCGTAGTGGAGGCCGATTTCGCGAACGGCTTCGGGGGTGCCGTTGGCGCGCTGGAGGGCTTTGAGGAGTTTGGCGGGAAAGCGCGAGCCGCCGGCGAGTTCAGCCATGCGCTTCATCGAAGAGAGGCTGGTGACCGGCATGATTCCGGCGATGATCGGTGCTTCGATACCCGCGAGGGCGCAGCGGTCCCGGAAGTCATAGAAGTCGTGGTTGTCGAAGAAAAGCTGGGTGCAGATGTAGTCCGCTCCCGCTCCCACCTTGGCTTTGAGGTAGTCCATTTCGAGCAAGCGGTTTGGCGTGGCCGGATGGCCTTCGGGAAATCCCGCGACGCCGATGCCAAATCCTCGCTTGTCGGGGTGAGCACTGAATTTTTTGATGAAGCGAACCAGATCCGCCGCTTGAGGAAACATATCGCGGGAGTGGTCGTAGTCGGGTTGGTCGCGCGGCGGGTCCCCGCGGAGGGCTAGGATATTGCTCACTCCGGCGGCGGCGTAGCGTTCAAGAATCGCGGCGATCTCCGCCTCCGTGTGGCCGACGCAAGTGAGGTGGGGAATCGGATCGAGCGTCGAGGAGGTCTTGAGCCGCAGGACGAGTTCGTGGGTGAGTTCGCGCGTCGAGCCGCCGGCGCCGTAGGTGACGCTGACAAAGTTCGGGTGGATTTTTTCCAAGTCCCGAATCGTTGTGTAGAGCTGGTCCTGAGACTCCGCCGTCTTCGGTGGGAAGAACTCGAAGGATACGGTCGGCTTGCCGGGCTGGAGAATGTCGCGGATGTGCATGGTTATCTCTGTGAGGATTTCTTAACCACGGAGAGCTCGGAGGACACGGAGAAGAAGAGGAGTTGGGAGTTCATGTTTTTTAGCCCTCTGTGCTCTCTGTGTCCTCTGTGGTTAATCATTTTTTACCAACCCAGAATCTTTGCGAAAATCAAAGGCGCGACGATGGTGGCGTCGGATTCGATGATGAATTTCGGAGTTTGTTCGCCGAGTTTGCCCCAGGTGATTTTTTCATTGGGGACGGCGCCGGAGTAGCTGCCGTAGCTCGTGGTCGAGTCGCTGATTTGGCAGAAGTAGGCCCAGAGGGGGACATCGGTCTTGCGGAGGTCCTGGTGGAGCATGGGGACGACGCAGATGGGGAAGTCGCCGGCGATGCCGCCGCCGATTTGGAAGAACCCGATGGGGGTTTTGAAACTGGTGGGGGCATACCAGTCGGCGAGGGCGATCATGTATTCGATGCCGGAGCGGACGGTGTGGACATTTTTCACATCTCCTTCGATGCAGTGGCCAGCATACATGTTGCCGAGCGTGGAGTCCTCCCAGCCGGGGACGAACATGGGGAGATTTTTTTCCTTCGCGGCGATCATCCAGCTGTTTTTCGGATCGATCTGGAAACTTTTTTGGAGTTCGGGCGAGTCAAGGATGCGCCAGAAAAATTCGTGCGGGAAAAGGCGCTCCCCCTTGGCGTCGGCGTCCATCCACTCTTTGAGGATGACATTTTCGATGCGGCGCATGGCTTCCATTTCGGGAATGCAGGTATCGGTGACGCGGTTCATGTGGCGCTCGAGGAGGGCTTGCTCATCGGCAGGGGTGAGGTCGCGGTAGTGCGGGATGCGTTCGTAGAAATCGTGGGCGACGAGATTGAAGATGTCTTCTTCGAGGTTGGCGCCGGTGCAGACGATGCCGTGGACTTTTCCTTGGCGGATCATTTCAGCGAGGGAAATGCCCAGCTCGGCCGTGCTCATGGCGCCAGCGAGGGTCATGAGCATGATGCCTCCCTTATCGAGGTGGCGCGAGTAGGCTTCCGCGGCGTCTTTGAGTGCGGCGGCATTGAAGTGGCGGTAGTGGAGATCGATGAATTGCGAAACGGGACCGGGTTGCATGACGAGGAATGCTAGGAGTGATCTTGCGGGAGAAAAAGTCTTTCGTTTACCGAACGCGCGGAGCGGTTGTTCACACGCTGTATTAAGAAAATAATTTTTAGGGAACCCAGAATCTTCTTCTTAAGGATGTGAACAAGCCGGCGAAAACCTGTTCCTCGCAGAACCAGTCGGCGTTCCACGCCTGTGACAACCTGTGAAGAAAAGATGAGGCGGCGAGAAACGATGTGGAGAAACCGCCGCGGCAACCGAGTTTTTGGCAAGAACCGCAAGCAATCGACAAGTTGCTCACAAGTTGTGAGGAGGGTCGAATCAACGGGCGCGGGCGATGATCGCGGTGGTGGTTTCCAATTCGCGGACCTCGATACGGCCTTTCTCGGCGGCGGTTTTTTTAGTCGTGATAAGGCGGAGGGAGATCACGCGGGTGGTGCCGGGCGGGAGTTCGGCGGCTCCTTGGTAGGTGCGCTTCGTGAAGTTTCGTAAGCCTGAGTCCACGCCTTCGGAAAGGGTGATTTGAACTTCGAGGCGACCATTTTTGTAAGAACCCGAGACATCGGCGCGGAGGTTTTCCAAGCGAGTGGACGAGACAAGATTCGATGCGGCGGTGCTTTGGGCAAAGAGGACGGAACCGTTTTGCAAAGCGCGCTCTTTGGTCATCGTGCGGTTGGAGTTTGTGATCTCGGCGAGATTTACTTTGGCCAAGGCCTCGTTGAGGGCTTCGGCGGTTTTTGGTTCTGGAAATTGGATCAGGGCGAGATCAATTTCGGTCGCGAATGCGGCAATGGCGTGAAACAAGAAAACGGCGGCGAAGAGCTTCATGGGCGCGGGTCTATCGCGTCGGTGGAAAATGACAATGAGATTTCCATGGCGGACACATGATGGAGAAAATCGAGAGGCCCATGCGTGGCGGGCCGAGAACCCGCGTGCTGTCGTGGCCTGCATTCATGGCCTGAGTGGGTCTGGTGAGCAATTCCATCCACTTCCGGCAAGGCTGGGCCGGTATTCCTTTTACGCACTGGATCTGAGGGGGCAGGGGAGCGATCCCGTGGTGGCGCGGCGGGGGATGACTCTGGACCTGGAAACCCAACTCCTCGACATCGGGCGATTTGTTGCTGCCCTGCGCCGAGCGCACGAGGGGCGGCCTGTTTTTCTAATGGGTGAGAGCATGGGGGCCTTGCTGTCCACGGCCTATGCCGCACGCGACACCCTACCGCCCGAGGCCGAAATCGATGGCGTGGTCCTCTCAGTTCCTGTGGTGGGATTGCAAAGGGAGGTGCCGCGATTTCTCAAAACGGCTCTCGCCTTTTTAGCCCGTCATTTTCCGAAGGCCCGATTGTCACCGAGTCGATTTGTGAATGGCAAAAAAATCGCCCCACCGCTCACGCGAGACACGGAGTATCAAGAATCGCTGCGCAAAAAACCTCACCACTTGCGGGGTTTCAGCCTGGGGTTTCTAGCCGAGCTGGGAGAGTTGATCGATGGCAGCCACCGCTTGGCCGAGCGACTTCGGCGGCCGGCGTTGGTGCTATCTGCGGGGAAGGATTGCTTCGTGAAACCGGAGCAAATTTCATCGTGGTTCGAGCGCATTCCCTCGGCTGACAAAACCCACCGACTGTATTCCGATGCCTACCACCTTCTCTGGCACGATTGGGATCGCGAGTTGGTGATTAGCGACATCGAAGAGTGGTTCGACGGGCGGAGCCGCTGAAAGGTGCGGGATTCTACTTTCCGGCGGAGCGGGCTTCGAGGCGAGGGGCGGGGAGGTTTTCCGGCACGCCAAGGGGCTCAACGATTTCCTCGGCTTCATCATCTTGGATGAGGGGCTGGCCGGATGCATCCAAAAGGCGGGCCGTCACAAAGATGATGAGGTTCTTTTTGATTTTTTGATCCACACTCGAGCGGAACAAGCGACCCGCCAGAGGGATGTCGCCAAGGAATGGCACCTTATCATCAACCTTTTGCACATCCTCGCGGATCAGGCCGCCCATGGCCACGGTTTGGCCATCCCAAATGCTCACGCTGGATTCGACTCTTCGGACAGAGAAAACGGGCTGGTTCATCACATTTTCTGTGATTGTGTAAGGTGTTATGCCTGAGGGATTAACTAATGGATTAGCTAAAGGGTCAAATCTAGGCCCCACGATAGGGGAACCAAAATTTATAAACCCATCGAATTCAACAACCTCTGGTCGCAAAGAAAGATCGATTGTATAATTATCAGCACCAACTTGAGGCGATACCTCGAGCAGGACGCCAAGGTCCCGCTTTTCGAATCCAGATGGAGTGGCGGGGGTAACAATACCGCCCGTAACTTGAACGCCCCCCCCTCCTCCATTATCATTATTCCCGCCACCGGCACCACCACCCCCCCCGCCTTCTGGAACCTCTGGTGGTTCAAACTCGGTAGGGAAAGGAAACTCCCGAATAATTTTGATGGTGGCTGAATTCCCGCTTTTGGTGGTGACCTTTGGTGCAGACATGAGGTCTACGCCCTTTTGTTGACTGAGGGCGCGGATGACTAATTGGAATTGGGGGTTTGTGAAAACGCCGGCAAGGCCAAAGATGCCAGGCGAGGCCACATTGGCTCCTTGAGGAATTCCAGCCACCAAAGCATCCAAGCTATTGGCCGTGATGGCAGAATTCACACTCGTTCCAATCCCGGATCGGTTTCCGGCAGTAACAGGATTTCCACCAACCTGACCGAAAGGAAAGTTATTGTAGTTGGCCGTTGAGTCTCCACCAGGCGTTCCGCCATCACCATAGACTCCTCCTCCGATGGAAAAGGGACCGAGCAGCCAATCAAAACCCAGTTCATTGATATTGTTTTGTGAAATTTCAATGAACTTGGACTCGATCTCGACTTGGGTGGGTTTGACGCCGACATCGCTCTCCACCAGTGTGTCCACAAGATCCAAAGCGCCTTGGGTGTTGCGAACAATCAGCTTGCTGCCTGATGAGACATAATTTGCAAAAGCCCCGGTTGGAAAGGGGATGCCCTGTTGCTTGAGGTAATCTGTGGCGTTTTTGACGCCCTTGAGCTTTTTGTTGCTGTCGGCGGAGGATTGGCCTGCTATGGGCTCCCCTTCGGATTCCGAGGGAGATGTGGAGGGGATGAAGTTTGGGGAGACACGATACTCTTTGACCAGCAATTCTTCGGTGCTTTCTGTTGCTGGAATGAGAGAAACAGCGAAAGGCTCAATTTTTTGTTTTAAACCAGTGAGTTCTGTGAGGTAGCGGATGGCTTCGATAAGCGGGACATTCTTGAGATCTAAGTTGACGCGAGAATTTTCTGTGACAACAGGGGGGGCCGGCTCCTCTGATCCGGGTTCCGGAGTCTCGCCTTCATTGACGGGCGCGGCGGGCGGGGGGATTTTTAGCACGATATTTACCCCTTTTGTTTTGGAATCCGCGCTAAAGGAATCAAGTTGGCGGCTTTTTTGTTTCAAAATTTCCACGGCTTCACGAATGGTGACATCGTTGAGGCTAAGGCTGTCTATGACGATGCCATTGAGCTTTCGCATCATTTCATCCTTCGTGGATGCGGAACCTCCAATCGAGGCGCCCTCCGTCGAGCGATCTTTACTGATCCTGCGAACCGGCTTTTCCCAAGCGCGATCGGCCAGCCAGAGCATCTGGCTTCGGGTTTCATTGTAGGCCTCGTTGTAATACCCTGTGCGTTGTTGATTGACTTGCTCCATGCCTTGGCGGGCAGAGGTATTGTAGGGATCAAGATTTAAAACCTGCTCGTATCGCTTGATGGCAAGATCGTTCCGTCCAGTGGCAAAGTAACCGGCTGCTTCGTTGAGCAATTTATCAACCTCATCCCGTTTGGCGGAAAACTTGGGATCGATGGTAGTGTTGTAATTTTGCTTCTCGAGCTGCGAAAGAATCTGAGCGGCCGGCTTGTAGGTGGGGTTGATTTGGGGATCGAGAACGGTCTTGGCGACATTTTCCGCCTCGGCATAGTTGCCGCGGGCGATGAGGCTGCGAGCGTAGTCCACAGCGGTTTTACTGAATTCGTTAAGAACAACTTGCCGGTTGGTCGCGGTCTCGGTGCCGGCCGGAATAAGTTCCAAGGCTTTGAGATAATCGTCGTAGGCTTGTTTGAGATTTTTGTCCTTCAAAGCCCGCTCCGCTCGGACCACAAGATGTTCTCCTTGTTTGACTTTTTCTTGGCGACGGATTTCTTCGCGTTCCGCCAAGCGGACGAGGTCGGTCGCTTGAACCGCCATCGGAATCAAGAAGGTCGAGAGAAGAAGAATTGAGGAAAACTTTTTCATGATGCGATTTATTGAGGCAGCGGAGCGGACAAAACATCGCCCGGAATAGACTCCTCAATCATTTCGGCCACGCTTGGCTCTCCCACAATGGCATCTTCTTCCTCGGCTTTAATGATCGGCTGGCCTGCGGGATCCATTAAACCTGCCGTGACAAACATTACCAAGTTTCGCTTGATGTGTTGATCGACATTGCTACGAAACAATCTTCCTGCCAGAGGTATATCCCCAAGAATAGGGACTTTATCTTGAACCTTTTGCACATCCTCTCGCATGAGGCCGCCCAAGACCACGGTTTGTCCGTCATAAATGGAAACCTGGGTGGTCACCTCGCGTGTGGAGAAAACAGGTTGATTCATAGTATTTGGAGTGGCTTCGAATGTTCCAGAGGGGCGTGCAAGAATGGCTAAAGGGTCGACAAACTGAACCGTTGCATTAATCGGGTTTCCATAATTAATAAAACCTTCAAATTCAATGACCCGTGGAGCCAAGACCAACTCGATGGTGTAATTATCCGGGCCAACGGTGGGCTCGACTTCCAGAGTAATGCCCGTGTGCTTGGTTTCCCAGCCAGCAGGAGTATTTGGAACTACGGGGGTGTATTGGGATCCATTGGTTGCGGAAACTTGGGGCGGCTCGAACTCGGTAGGGTAGCGGAAGTCACGAATGATTTCGATCAAGGCCCGCTGGCCGCTCTTGGAAGTGACGCGTGGAGCGCTGACGAGGTCGATGCCTTTCTTTTGGCTCAAAGCGCGTAGAACAACTTGAAACTGAGGGTTTGTAAACACACCCGCCACACTCAAAATACCAGGGGCGGCTCCGGCCGGAGATCCTAAAAGGAGCGCATCCACGGCATTGAGTTGAATGGCGGTATCAAACCCTGAGCCACCGGCGCCGCCTCGGTTGCCGGCAGTGATCGGGCCCGAAGTCGAGGAAGAAGCTCCCACAGGAACTCCCGAGCCGGGATTGATCAAGGGATAGCTCGAATTATTGATATCGCGCCCAAAGCCCATGGTTCCACCCCCGCCATAAACTCCAGACCCTCCGGCTAAAGCAAATTGGCCGAGCAGCCAATCAAAGCCGAGTTCGTTGAGGTTGTTTTGAGTGACCTCCAAAAACTTCGCCTCGATCTCGACTTGGGTCGGTCGGGCGGCGTTGGCTATTTCTACCAAGCCATCAATAAAATCCAAAATTGGTTGGGTATTTTTGACAATCAATCGGCTGGAGCTGGGGATATAATTGGCGCTTGCTCCAGGGGGGAATTCTACGCCTTGGGAAACGAGAAAGTTCACAGCTTTCGAGGTGGCCGCGACGGGTTGGCCGTCTGCGCCGGTTTCGGGCGCGCTTCCAGGCACGGTCTCAACAAATCCTGGAGGAACTTTGTATTCCTTGGTGATCAGCACATCGGTATTTTCGGTTTGCGGAACCACAACCACGGCATGGCGCTCGATCTTGATTTTTAGGTTTGCCGCGCGAGAGACATAATCGAGGGCCGAACGAAGGGGCACATCCTGTAGCGAGAGGGTAATCGGATAGGAGGCATCCGGAGAGTCGGGAGGAAGTTTGAGAACGATATTAACACCCTTATTCTTCGGATCGGGTTCGGTGTCATCCAACTCCGCCGCGCGTTTGCGAAGGAAGCCAATGGCTTCGACAATGGAGGAATCTGTGAAATCGAGCTTCGGAATAATGATTGTGTCGAGTTTGTCACCAATGGCTTCCGTGCCGCTCACAGCGATGTCTGGTTGCTCAATGATGGAGGTTACACCCTCATTGAATTTCCGAACCGGAAGCTCCCAGGCTTTTTGCACCTGCATGAGCATATCGCCGCGGGTTTCATTGTAGGCGGCGTCTGCATATTTTTGGCGGGCTCCGTTGATGCGTTCCATCAACTTCCGAGCGGCGATGTTGTATTTATCAACATTCAAAACTTGCTCGCATCGCTTGAAGGCGAGGTCGTAGCGGCCAGTTGCAAAAAACCCCTCACTTTCCTTGATGAGTTTTTTGACTTCTTCGACCTTGGCCACATGACCCGGGGTGAGCGTGCCGCGATCGACGAAGCCCGTGGGATTCATGAGCTGCGAACGCAGGGCAAGGGCGGGGCCGTAGTTGGGATTATAGGAAGCCTCAAGAGGCACTTCCACGATCGTTCGGGCATCGGCGTAGCGTCCCTCGGAGACGCGTTGGCGGGCGAGTTTCACGGCGGCATCGCAAAATCCATCCAGTGCCTGTTGCTTCACATCGGCCATGGCGGCGCCACCCTGCGGCAGGATATCCACCGCACTCTTGAAGTAGGCGTAGGCCGACTCGTAATCCAAATCTGCCATCGCCTCGTCGGCCTTGGAAATCTGACCGGCAGCGTATTGTTTTTTTTGCTCGAGGAGTTGGATTTGACGCTCGACGGAGCCTTGAACTCCTGGGAATTGAGCGGTGGAAATGGCCACCAATCCAAAGGTGGCAGCCATCGCGAGCGTCAGGGTCTTTCTATTCAACATGGGCTAGGGAGATGAAGCGGCAGGAGTGGAAATCCTTAGGGTTTTTCCGGTGGCGATGTCCTGTATTTGGGCGGAGTCGGCTTGAATGTCAATGAGCTTGAACTTCGCCGGATCGGGCGGAATCGTGAATTCCTCGCCTTTTTTATAAGTCTTTAACTCGTCTGTCAGAAGATTGCGGAATTCTCCGAATGAGGTCGGATCGTTGATTTCCTCGTTGTATTTAAGAACCAAAGTCTCGCGGGTGTTGGTGTTTTCAATCTTCAACTCAGAGAGGTCGCCTTTCACATTCACGCCGTAGGGCCCAGGCTTGGCTGTGTAGCCAACAATCTTGTAGGGAGCATCGGCGATCTGCTCGTTCAACTTCTTGTATTGGGTGCGGCCGGTTCCTTTCAAATCCTTGAAATTGATCTGGAATTCTTGGCCATCCGTTCCCCCATCGCCTTTGAAAATGATGCGGAATGGCTCGGGCTTGAAAGCCACCAGTTGCATTTTGGTGAAAGAGGGGGGGGTGGAGGTTTTGTCCTTCGGGTTGGTTTTGGCGTTGAACTCCTCGAGGTTGCTGAAGCCATCCAAGTCGGGGTCGAGTTTCAAAATGTTGTTATTGGATAAATCCAAATCGTTTTCGACAAACCAAGCATTCGGAATGGGGGGGTGGAGGTTCTCACCGCCCTCGATGGGATCTAAAAGTTTGCCATCCTTCAAAAGATATTTGCGTGAGACGAAAAGCGAGCCCTTCGCTCCGGTGGTATCGGGTTGCCATCTGGCTGGCGCGGAAGCGGCGGCGCTGGAATCTTGGACGGCTTGGAGATTTGGTTTTTCGAACTCGTCGGACCTAGCAGGCTTCGGCTGAATACCCTCAATCTCAAGTTTTGGAAGTAACGCGATCCAAGCGGCATTCGCTGCCAAGAGCAAGGTGGCCAGAGCCAGAATCGCCAGATCGTAATGTTTTTTGAACCAATCCATGGTGGCTATTGTGCCGGAGTCGGCTGGGTTGGTGTTTGGGGTTTCTTTTCCTCAACATTCCGCTCAGGGAAGTCGAGAATTTCAAAAACCACCGTGGCCTTGACGAGTTCAGAGCCGAAAATCATGGGCAATTTTTCCGAAGTTCCAAGAGCCGTCGGGGCCGGAGCTGTGGCTGGCTTGGGCTTGCCGGTGTCGGCTTTGAGGGGGGCGGTCGTGCTGGTGTTCTCGATGGTCATGGAGCGGACCACGAGGAAGCCCGGATTGGCGGGAATTTTGTCGAATGCGGAAATAAAGGAGTTTTGCGGAGCGGTGATGCCGAGAGTGAAGGAATCGAAAGGCAAGGGCTTCGCGACGGCCTCATTGGGTTTTGGCGGAGCGGCCTTGGGATCGGGTGCGGCAGGTGCGGCGCCGGCGTGTCGAACCAAGGCATCAATGCTGGTGATGCCGAGGGGGATAATGGCGTCGATGAGGCTCTTGATGGCTAGGAACTCTCTGTTGAGTTCCTGGGTTTCACCCCTCGGCGGGAGTTGGGTGCGGAAAGCATCGAAGCCGAAAAAGAAATTCTCTGGGAGAGCGGTTTTGTTCGCGGTGGCTTTTCGGAGGTTGTCGGCGGCGACGCGGAGATCGTCTTGGAATTTCTGCGGGGAGATTTCCGCAACAGGAACCTCCATTTTATTCAACGAGGTGACAAAGTCCGCGATGGATTTTTTGTAGGCCTCGACATTGGCTTGGACTTCATTGAGGTGGGCATCATCGGGGAAAGGCTGCTTCCCCTCCAAGCGCCGCAAGTTTGTGATCGCCGCAGTGTAACCCGCGACGGCCTCCTCTTGCCTGACGGCGGCTTCCATGGCGAAAAAACCAGCCACGAGCGTGCCAACGAGGGCAACCGCTGCAATCGCAAGAACCACGGGGTTTTCCTTGAACCAATTCATGGCAGGATAATGGGGTTTTTGAGCGGCAGGCGCATTGTGAAGCCATAGGCCCAAGCTTCCCCGGTAGGCGTCGTGCGCTCGGTGATCACGGAGGATCGGTCGGTGGTTTCGTTAATCCCAAAAACCGGCGAGCCGGCCAGTTGGTCGTAAAATTCATCGACGAGGGCGGTGCCTTTTTCGTTCGGCGGGTTGTCCAAATAAAGGCCCTTCACTTCGAGGTGGGTAATGGATTTTTTCAGAGCCGCCTTGTCGGTGGGGGCGGGATTTTTTTGGTTGGGTTGGTTCGGTGCAGCGGGAGCCTCTTCGGTTTCGACCGGGGCGAGGCTGGTGACCCAAATGAAGCGGGTCGGGAGTTTGGCGGAGAGTTCGTTGAGAATGTTGGTCCACGCGGAGCGCTCGGCGGTGGCCAGAAGGAAGGGGGCAATCTCGGTGTCGAGGGCCTTTTTTTCCTTCAAACTCGCATCAATGCCTTTGGAAGCAGACTCGAGAGCTTGGGCTTGAGCAATAAACGGGGCCGTTGCTTCCTCGAGGAGAGTGGCTCGGCGCGAGGTGTTGAACCACCACAGGATGGGAATGGCGATGAGCAGGGCGGCGGCGAGGGCGAGGTTTGGAATCCTCCGCGCCATGATTTGTGCTTGGACAACCGCCGGGGGCGTGAGGGCGATTTCCATCGGGCAATTTCTGAGGCCGCGCAGGGCGCATCCGACAAGCTCCCCAAGCCCGTAGGAACTGGGAGGCGTCTCTTCGGGGAGAGCTCCTTCGGCGACGACGACATTTTTGAGCGGGTTGAAAAACTCCACTCGCGCCTGGAGTTTCTCGACGAAAAATTCCGCGATGTAGCGCAGCGGAGTGCTGCCGCCGCAGAGGAAAACCCGCTTCGGTGTCGTGCCGCCGTGCGTGGAGCGGTAGAAATTCACCGACCTCGCGATCTCTGCGTGGAGGCGGGTCATCGTGTTGCGAATGACTTTCGAGAGGCGAGCCTCGATGGGATCCTCGGGATCGGCATAAGCCCCGCCGAGGCCGACGAGGCCTTTTTCGATCTTCAATTTTTCGGCCAGCGTGATGTCTTGCTCGAACTCCTTGGCGATCGCCGCACTCATGGCATGTCCGCCAATGGGAATGCTGCGACTAAACGCGCGACCATTTTCCGAAAAAATCAGATTCGTCGTCCGAGCGCCGAGATCGATGAGAAGGGCACTCTCTTCCACCTCGGGGTAATTGTATCGAAACGAGTTGTAGAGAGCCATCGGCGCCACATCCACATTCCGCGCCCACAGTCCTCCGCGCGTGGTGGCATCCAGCACCTCGGTGAGTTGCTCGGTCTTGATCGCCACGAGGGCGATATCCCACGACTCGTCGCGGCGGTCGCCCATGATTTGGTGGTTCCAGACGACCTCCTCGATGGGAAAAGGAATATTCTGCTGGGCTTCGAAGCCCACAATGGATTCGACATCCTCGGGCGTCGCGCCGGGCAATTTCAGGAAACGTGAAAACACCGCCTGCGATGGCAGGCAGGCATAAACGGGCGCGCCGGCCTTGGCTTTCAGCGTCTCGCGGAGTTCCTTTGCCACCGTCTCGATTTGCAGTGGCCGGGTCGCATCGGCAGCGGAATCCAGAATCAACTCGGACTTCGCGAATCCCAGCAATTGGAGTCCACCTCCCGGCAAAACCTCGAATTCCGCCAAACTGACGGTTTGCATTCCGAGATTGAGGCTGAGGATGCGTTCGGGTCGGGCCATGGATCGCTAGGCGAAAAACTCAAAGGCCCGACTTGGGCTTCTCGGGCAGGTAGTAATCCCAAGCCAAATGGGCAAAAGGCGTGTCGCTCTTGGCCAGCACGCGGCCGGTGACTTCGGTGTATTTTTCGGTGCTGTCCCACCAGGCTTTGTCGTCGCGCACTTGGCTTTTGTAGGCTTTGCGGGCGATGACGCCGGTGCTGTCGCTGATCGTCACGCCGATATCTATAATGGCTTGATTGATGTTGCGAGGAGCGTCCCCATCAAAAAATTTCAACAAAGTCTGCGGAGCCACGAAGGCGCCGACATGCAGGCCTTTTCCAAAGAGATATTCGGCATGCGACACCGAGCCCGTCAACAGCGTCGCCTTGCCATCCTCAGTGAGGCTCTTGTTGTTGAGAAGAATGTAGTAATTCACCGTCAAATCCTCCCCGAGTTTCGGGCCATTTTTGTCGGGCTGCTCCATGTCGAAATCCACATCGATCTCGAGCCACATTTGCGGTTGGGAGCCTTTTTTCGAATAGCTCGACCCAATCACCGGAGAGGACAGAAGTGACGACTCGATTTTTTTGATTTCACACTTCACATCGGACTGCGCGCGGGCAGGTCCGGAAGCCAACGCTAGAAAAATCGCGGCGGCGAGGAGCAACACAGGGGCGAGGGGTTTTGTCATAGGAAGAGGTTCTCTAGCGAAACGGATCGACCAAGTAAACCGCTAAGAGGGATCAAACCCGTCCGCGGAAAAATTCGATCGTCTCGCGGATGCCTTGGTCGAAATCCACCTTCGGCTCCCAGCCGAGGATTTTCTTGGCGCGGGTGATGTCGGGTTGGCGAACTTTGGGATCATCCACAGGAAGCGGCTTCTGCTCGATTGGGCAAGCCGCGCCGGTGATGCGAAGGATTTCCTCGGCGAATTGGCGGATCGTCATCTCGCGTGGGTTGCCGATGTTCACAGGCTCGTGGAAGTCCGACATCATGAGGCGGAAAATTCCATCGATGAGGTCCGAGACATAGCAGAAACTCCGCGTCTGCGAGCCATCGCCAAAAATCGTCAGCGGCTGGCCCCTCAGAGCCTGCCCGATGAAGGCCGGCACCACGCGACCATCGTCCAGCCGCATGCGGGGGCCGTAGGTGTTAAAAATTCGGACGATGTGGGTGTTCATCCCGTGGTAGCGATGGTAGGCCATCGTGATCGCCTCGGCGAAACGCTTGGCCTCGTCATAAACACCACGCGGTCCGATGGGGTTCACATTGCCCCAATAATCCTCGGTCTGCGGGTGAATCAAGGGATCGCCGTAGCACTCGGAGGTAGAAGCGAGGAAGAAGGCCGCGCCTTTGTCCTTCGCCAACCCAAGGGCGTTGTGCGTGCCGAGCGAGCCGACTTTCAGCGTCGGGATCGGAATCCTCAAATAATCGATCGGGCTCGCGGGCGAGGCGAAATGCCACACATAGTCCACCTGACCCGGGATGTAGATGAAGTCGGTGACATCGTGATTGATGAACTTGTAGTCCTTATTCCCCGCGAGGTGCTCGATGTTCGCGACATTGCCCGTGATGAGGTTGTCAACCGCGATGACGCGGTGGCCCTCTTTGAGCAATCGGTCCGTGAGATGGGATCCCAAAAACCCGGCTCCGCCGGTGACGACACTGACGGGCTTTGTGATGTTCGAGGACATGGCGGGGATATCCGGTTTAGTTCGAGTAGGAAGCTTGGGTGCCCTTGAGGTTGCGCTTTTTGATCCAAGGCATCAGGCCGCGCAGGCGCTCGCCGGTCTTCTCGATCGGGTGCTGCTCGCCGGCTTTCAGGAGGGCGTTGTATTTTTTGTAGCCGCCTTCGTATTCCTTGATCCACTCCTTGGCAAATTTGCCACTCTGAATGTCTTTGAGCGCGGCCTTCATCCGTTTCTTCACGGAGGCGTCGACAATCTTCGGGCCGACATGCACGTCGCCCCACTTGGCGGTCTCGGAGATCGAGAAACGCATTCCTGCGATGCCGGCTTCATTCATGAGATCGACGATGAGTTTGAGCTCATGCAAGCACTCAAAATAAGCCATCTCGGGCGAGTAGCCAGCCTCGATGAGAGTCTCGAAACCTGCTTGGACGAGCGCCGAGGCGCCACCGCAGAGAACGGTCTGTTCGCCGAAGAGATCGGTTTCGGTTTCTTCCTTAAAGGTGGTTTCCAGCACGCCGCCGCGGGTGCCGCCGATGCCTTTGGCCCAAGCGAGCGCGATTTTTTTCGCGTCCTTGCCGGGGTTTTGGTGGATCGCGATGAGCGTGGGAACGCCTTTGCCTTCGGTGTATTGGCGGCGAACGATGTGGCCCGGACCTTTCGGGGCGACCATGATCACATTCACATTCTTCGGCGGAACGACCGTCTTATAAAGAATGCTGAAGCCGTGGGAGAAAAGGAGTGTCTTGCCGGCCTTGAGATTCGGCTCGATGTCTTTTTTGTAGGCAGCGGCCTGCTTGGTGTCGGGGATGGCAACCATGATCACATCGGCGCGGCGCACGGCCTCGTCGGTGTCGAACACTTCAAAGCCGGCCTTCTTCGCGACTTCGCGGCTCTTGGATTTCGGATAGAGGCCGATGATGACTTTGCAACCGCTCTCTTTGAGGTTCAGCGCGTGGGCGTGGCCCTGGGAGCCGAAGCCAAGAACAGCAAGGGTCTTTCCCTTGAAAACTTTCAGGTCGGCGTCTTTGTCGGTGTGGATTTTGGCAGGCATGGTGGTGTTGGTTGGGTTTGTAAAAAAAGGTGGGATTACTTGGAGCGGGCGAGGGCGACCTTGCCGGTGCGGGTGAGGTCGCTGATACCGAAGGTCTCCATCAGGCTGAGGAATTTGCTGATCTTCGCCTCGGTGCCGGTGATTTCGATGGCCAGCTTCTCGGGCTGCACATCAATGATCTTTGCGCGGAAGATGTCACAAATCTGCATCACCTCGGCGCGGCTCTTGGAGTTGGCATTCACGCGGAGCAGGACGAGCTCGCGGTCCACATATTCCTCGTCGCGGAAATCCTCCACATCGATCACATCGATTAATTTTTCGAGCTGCTTGGTGACCTGCTCGAGGATTTTGTCGTCGCCCCGGACGACAATCGTCATGCGGGAAGCGGAGGGGTCGAGGGTCGGTCCGACATTGAGCGAGTCGATGTTGAAGCCGCGTCCGCTGAACATTCCAGCCACGCGGGTCAGAACGCCGAATTTGTTTTCCACGAGGATCGAGATGGTGTGGCGCATGCGATGAAAAGGGGGCAGATGCTGATCCAGCGCCCCCGACGCGTCAATGGAATTCCCTGAAAACTCGTAGCCGGCATGGTTCGGGAGGTCGGCGGTTGTTCGTCTCGACACTCCAAGCCGCCGCCAGATACATAGTCGCGCATGACAAGTATGACCGGTCACGGACGAGGCGAGGCGAGGACGAAAGTCTGGTCCGCCGTGGTGGAATGCCATTCCGTGAACCGCAAGACGGCTGAGGTCGTCTTCCACGCCGACCGCGATGCCACTTGGCTCGAGCCCTCCGTGCGTGAGAAAGTGCTCGAGAGAATTTCCCGCGGCCGCGTGCAGGTGAATCTCCACCTCGAAAGGGCGGACGCCGGAACGAAGAATTTTTTCGATGAGAAACGCGCCGCCGTGTTTGTCGAACAAGCCCGGAAGCTCCAAAAAAAACTCGGCCTCGAGGGCGGTGTCACACTGGCCGATGTGTTAAGCGCTCCCGGTGTGATGCGGGCCGCGGAGCCAGGCGGTGACGATGCCCGTGATCCCGTGATGAAGGCCCTCGAAGAGGCGATCCGCGGGTTGGAGTCCACCCGCAATCGCGAAGGCGCCGCTCTCAAGAAAGCCCTCCTCCGCAGCGCCGAAAAACTCGAATCCCTCGCCAAAAAAATCGCCCCCCACGCCGGCCGCGTGGCCGAACTCCACCGCGAAGCGCTCCACAAACGCATCGAGCGCGCGGGCATTTCCCTCCAGCCCGATGACGCCCGTCTCGCCTCGGAGGTCGCGTTTTTCGCCGAGCGCTGCGACATCACCGAGGAACTCGAGCGCGCCGCCAGCCACATCGCGCAATTCCGCGACAAGCTCGATTCCAAGGGCCCCGTCGGCCGCACGCTGGAATTCCTCGCGCAGGAACTCGGCCGCGAATTCAACACCATCGGCTCCAAATCCTCGACCACCGCCATCGCCCGCCTCGTCATCGAAGCGAAGGCCGAACTCGACCGCATTCGCGAACAACTTGCCAACATTGAGTAACCTCGACATCCAACGCACCGGCATTCTTTTCGTCATCTCCGCCCCCTCCGGCGCGGGAAAAACCACACTCATTTCCTCGCTCCGCCAGAAGCCGGATTTTGTTTACTCCGTCTCGTGCACGACCCGCTCCCCGCGGCCCGGAGAGGTCGATGGCGAGGATTACCATTTTCTCTCCGAGGAAGATTTCAAGACCCACATTGAGGCCGGAGATTTTCTGGAATACGCCGAGGTCCATGGCCACCATTACGGCACGCTCAAGTCCACCGTTGTTTCTCAACTCGAGCATGGCATCGATGTCTTACTCGATGTCGATACACTCGGCGCCGCCAGCATCCGCCAATGCCCTGACGGATTCATCCAGGACGCGCTCGCCGATGTTTTCATCATGCCGCCCGGGCTGGATGAACTCAGCCGCCGCCTCCGCAAGCGCGGCACCGAGAGCGAAGATCAAATCGCCACGCGCCTCCGCAACGCCGCCTCCGAAATGGAAAAATGGCGCGAATACCGCTACACGCTCATCAGTGGATCGATGGAAGAGGACATCGAAAAATTCCGCGCGATCATGCGCGCCGAGCGTTACCTGAGCCACCGCCTCCACCTTTCTTTTTGATGAGAAAAAAAAATATCGTGCTCGGCGTCGGCGGCTCGATCGCGTGCTACAAAGCCGCTGACCTCACAAGCCGCCTCGCGCAAGACGGCTTCGAGGTCCATGTCGTGATGACCCGCTCGGCCACGGAGTTCGTCGCCCCGCTCACTTTCCAAACCCTCTCGCGAAATCCGGTGACGACTGGAATTTTCGACGAAAAGGAATCCTGGCATCCCGGCCACATCGCGCTCGCGGACGACGCCGATTTGCTTCTCATCGCTCCCGCCACGGCGAACCTCGTCGCCAAGCTCGCCTGCGGAATTGCGGACGACGCTCTCACCTCCATCGCCCTCGCCACTCGCGCACCACTCGTCATCGCTCCCGCGATGAACGGCAAGATGTGGCATCACCCCGCCACGCAGGAAAATGTCGAGCGCCTGAAGTCCCGCGGCGCCCTTTTTATCGGCCCCGCCGAGGGTTTGCTCGCTTGCGGCTACGAGGGAACTGGACGCCTTTGGGAGGTCGCAGGCATCGTCGAGGCAGCCAAAAAACTTCTCCCTGCCGACTAAGAAATTTCGCCGGTCAGAAATTTTTTCCGAAAAAAATTCGCGAAAATGAAAATAGTTGTTGACGCATTTCAAGGCGGAACTTATTCACACGCCCTGTGAGTTATTCACAACTTTTTCACAACAACTTTCCCGCATTTGCGGAAAGAAAGGGGGGAGATTAATGCCTACTGCCAAGAAGAAAGCTCCGGCCAAAAAGGCCCCAGCAAAGAAAGCCGCCGCCAAGAAGCCAGCCGCCAAAAAAGCGGTGACTAAGGCCCCGGCCAAAAAAGCCGCCGCCAAAAAGCCAGCCGCCAAAAAAGCGGTGACTAAGGCCCCGGCCAAAAAAGCCGCCGCTAAAAAGCCAGCCGCCAAAAAAGCGGTTAAGAAAAAGTAATCACTCCTGTCCCAGACAGGTTTTAAAAACAAGTTGGGAGAAGTCTTCGGGCTTCTCCCAATTTGTTTTTGTAAGGAAGTCCCTGGCCCGCCCGCCCGGCCAGTGAAACGAAAGCGAAAAATCAGAGAATGATTTTTTGCGTTCTCGTATCCAGCAACTGCGAGGATTCAGCCTGGCGAAGATAGGTGTCGATGAGCCGAATCGCCGCCTCGGGTGTTTTTTTATCCGATAAAGAGGCCAAGGAAAGACGCTCGGTCTTATCCCTTAACGCGACCCGGATTTTGCCATCAACGAGAAGGCCCATGAAAATGCCGACGACATGGGAATTGCTCCCGCCGAAGCGCAAGAGGTAGTCATCGATTTTTTCAAACAACGAGATTTCCCGGGATGAGGTTCTTACCGTCAACCCGCTTTCCTCAGCGAATTGCTGCTCGAGCAAAACGATCGGCTTCGCGAGGTCCGCGTCGGATTGTGAGCCTGATTGGACCACGGCAGATTCCACCTGCTTCTTGGCGATGCGCTGTCGGAGCCTCTCGCCCACACTCTCGCGAGAGAGCGGAGAACGAGTATTCGATCGCGCTGGGAAAATTCCATTCGGCAAATGATGCGCAAGCCTCCGGCGAAAATCCTCTTTCTCTCGTGGAAGTTGAATAAAGGCCCGCAGCCCCAGCTTAATCATATCCAGCACCCACGAGCGGTTGGGCTCGTAGAAAATCAGCACCACGGGAATCCCTCGCAGCGTGGCGCTCGACATCATCCGCTCGAGAAGCCACTGCGCGTGCGGCCTCGAAATACCCGATCCGATCAAGACGAGATGAGGGCCAAGCGCCTCCATCTTCGCAAGCGCCGCAGAAACATCATCCATCGTCGTGATGCGAACGCTGGACGAATCCAGCGTTTCCTGGAGGAGCTGCGATTCGGATGCCTCGGAGCTCAGTAGCAGAACCAATGCCTCTTTCATTTTCAAAAAAACAACCGACAGAAAAAAATTCGCCCTTTTCTTCTATCGGTGGAGAAATACTTTTCAAGACAACCGAATTGTCTCCAACCTCCGATCCATTCTTATGACAAACCCTCCCGCCACCCGCGCCCGCACCGACAAGCAAGCATTCACCTTGATCGAATTGCTGGTCGTCATCAGCATCATCGCCATCCTCGCGTCTCTGGGTTTTCCCGCCGTGAACGGCGCGATCGCCTCTGCTCGTAAGGCCGAGGTGCGCTCTATGGCGAGCCAGATTCAAGGTGCCATTACGGCCTACTACACGGAATATGGGATTTTGCCGGCCAATCTCACAAATTCCGATAATGCATTTGTTTCGATGATGACGACATCGACAAATACTAACAACCGCCGGGGGATTCGTTTTATGGAAATCCCGACAAAATTTTTGGATGGAAGCAGTAATCTAGTGACGCCCCTAAAATTTTACAAAACGGGACAATCAAATTTCACAATCGTCGTTGATACGAACTACGATGGATCGATCACCGCTCCTGATGGAAAGACTGTGAACGCCTCCGTGGCCGTAGGGGTCAAAGACCCAACCACTACAAACTGGATCGGAACTTGGTAGCCTGTTCCGTTCATCAATTCTAAATCAGGCACGAAAGACGCCTAGGGCAGTTCGAGCAAATCGCATTTGATCCAACCCGCTCCGATGTGTCGGAATTCGCCGCGGAGCGTTAGAGTGCTTCCTTCTTTGCAGAGCATGCGAAAATCTGGTTCGGCAGGGGATGTGCTGGATTCGGATTTTTTTTGGCCGCCTTTAGCGGAGTTGCCGCCGTAAGCTTTGGCGAGGGCGCCAACGATGCTTTGGAGCGCGGCCCCCTCGCTGGTGGTGTCTATTTGGGGATTATTCGAAGCGGATGGCGCGGGCGGGGGGAATGCGCGAGGCGCGGGAGGCGGGGAGCCACGCGGCGAGGAGAGCGGCGGGGAGAATCCACAAGGGCGTTGCGGCAATGACACCCCACGGGTAACGGAGGTCGATGGTCCACCCGAAAAACGCTTTGTTGATGACCCAAGTAAGAATCATCGCCATGGCGGCGCCGCAGACGATTCCCACCGCGGAGGAGAGGAGGCCAACCATCGAGGCCTCGGTGAGGACGAGGCTGCGGATTTGCGCGCTGGAAGCGCCTTGGGAGCGGAGGACGCCGATTTCGCGTTCCCGCTCGAGCACGAGCGTGGATAGGGAAAGCAAAACACCTGCCACAGCCACGACCACGGCGATGGTTCGCAACACGGAAGTCACGGCAAAGGTTTGGTCGAAAATCTCGAGCACGCGGCCTCGAAGGTCGGAATTTGTATAAATCGCAAACTCCCCCTCGCGTCCGAGCGCTTGCCGGAAATCCTCCGCCAGCAGGGTGGACTCTGCAGGATTTCTCAGCGTGATCGAGAGAGAGTGCAGGCGGTCGTCGCTCCAATAACGCGAAAAATTCGAGCGTTCGATCATCACAAGTCCACTGTCGCGTGTGAAATCGCGGATCACGCCCACCACCTCGAAGCGGGCGGGGCCTTTGGGCGACGCAAATTCCAAAACCTCGCCGAGCTTGGTCCCATGACGATTCGAGAAACTTTCTGAGACCACCACCTTTCCCTTTTTAAAAAAATCGGCCGCCGAGTTTGGTCCACCACTCAGAAACTCCAACTCGCCGCGCGCCTGGCCATCGACCACGGCGAGATTGGCCGTGCGCTCGCCCCAAGGAACCACCATCTCGCGGAACGTGCCGACTTCGGCAACTCGCCGATCCTGGCGAATCCAATCCAAAGCCGCAGCCGGGAGGAAACTTTGAAGGCCGGCTGTTTCATTAGCGGCGGGCGCGATGAAAAGATCCGCCGCGAGGGTGTTTCCAAGCCAACGCTCCACGCTCGCGCGGAAGGAATGGATCATCACCGAGACGCTCACCGTCATGGCCGCCGCCACGGCAAGAGCGGCGATCGTCACGGCGTTGCGATGCAGCGAACGGACGAGGTGTTGGGAAGCCAATCGCACCATCCAGCCCGGTCCGTTGGCGACTCGTGCGAAAAGTCGGACGACGAATGGAACAAGGAGAGAAAAGCCCGCGATCAGAAATCCAACCGCTGCGAAGCCAAGAAGCCGGCCGCCTTGTCGGAGGGCCAGCCAAGAAAGGACAAATGCCAGAAGAAGACACGCAACTCCCCACGGAGCCCAACCGCGTGCCGAATCCGCGCCGTCTCCCATGGAACCTTGTCGCAAAACCACGGCTGGATCGCACGAAGCCGCCTCGCGGGCGGGCCTCCATGCGGCGAGGAGCGAGGCGCCCAATCCGCAGGCGAAAGCGAGAGCGATTTGCAGCGGCGTGATCTCGATACGGTCAATGCTCACGAGCGCGTAAAGAGAGGAAACCGTCTGGCCCACCGGAGCGGACAGCACGGCGGCGAGGGGACCTGCCAGCAGGATTCCAAGAATGGTGCCGAGGAATCCGCAGACGAAACTCTCGCCAAGAAAAAGGGCGGTGACCTCCACCTTCGTGGCCCCACAGGCTCGAAGGACTCCAATCTCGTGGCGCCGCCGAACCACGGAGGCGGAGAGGCTGTTGTAGATCAGATAAACGCCGACCACCATCGAGACGAGGCTCAGGGCGGTGAGGTTGAGCTGAAACGCGGCGAGCATCCGCTCGGTCTCGCCCCCTCGGCGGGAGGGAGGTCCGATGACGGCATCCGGCGGGGCAATGAGGCGAAGTTTTTCGATGAGCGGGTCGAGATCGAGCGGGTTTTCCGCGAGCAACTGAATCGAGGTGAGGCGTCCTGGCATGCCGAGGAGTTGCTGGGCCCAGCCAATATCCATGGCTGCCAAGCGGGGATCGGAGGCCACGCCGACATCGTCGGTTTTCAATTCAAAGACCGGGCGGAGAGTTTTCGAAGTGCCACCTGCGAGGACGCGGAAGGGTTCCGTTTTTTTCCCTGCGACAGCGAGCACATCAGGATCTCGGAGCCATTGCTCGAGATCTGGATCGCCCCCTCCGCGAGCGGTGAGTTCGAAAACACGCATGTCTGAGCCGGTGAAGGGATCGATGCCGAGAATCCGCAAATACTCGCCGGGCTCCTCCGGCAGCGTGGCGATACCCTCCACGAGCGGTGTGGCGGAGGCGACGCCTTCGGTGTTTTGGACCGCAGGAAAAATTCCCTCCGGCAGATCGCCTCTGATTTCAAGATGGGCGTGGCCCGCGACGAGTCCGACGGCGTTTTGGAAGCTTGCGAGTGCCCCTCGATTCGCCATCTGAATCGCGAGAAAAACCGTCACGCCCGCCGCGATGCCGAGGATGTTGAGCGTCGGAAAAAGAGGGTGGGCCAAGCCGGGGCGAATGATCTGGCGCCAGAAAAGGCGCAAAAAGCCAGGGGTCATTCGGAGGTTTTCACCGCCGCGTTGTGCAGGACTTTCTGAAGATTCCTGATTGCGGTGCGCGAGGTGATTTTGCCGCCGTCGCGGCCGTAGACATAGAAGGAATCCATCGCCACATCCATCTCGGTGGTGATGCGGGAGATCTCGATCAATACGCCCTCGCCGCTCATGGCGCGGAGCAGGTCGTAGAGCAGGCCAAGGCGGTCGGGGGTTTGAATCTCGATGAGCGTGTAGACGGGGTGTGAATCGTTATCGATCGTGATGCCCGTGGGGAGGTCGAACTCCTGGGAAAGCTTGTAGCTCCGGAGCCGGCTGTCCTTATCCATGAGCGGAGTGAAATCGAATTCCTCGACAGAGAGGGCCTCAGCGAGGCGTTTTTCGATGGAGGCTATCTCGCGTGGCGATGGCACGGGCTCGAAATTCCCGCCGCAGACCCGGAAGATGTCGAGGGCCAGGCTGTCAGTGCGGGTGAAAATATCCGCGCCAAGGATGTTGAGTCGGGCGGAGACGAACGCGCCCGCGATGCGCTCCAGGAGCCGGGGACGGTCCCAGCTGGAGACCCAGACTTCGGTGTGGCCTTTGTCGGGCTTCGGAATCCAGCGCAGGGCTGGCGCGGCGGCGAGCGAGTCGCTGGAGAGGCGGCTCAGGAAAAATTCGCGGAAATGGCGCAGGTGCTGGGCGATTTCCTCCGGCTCGAACATTTGGAAATACCGGTCCGGCATGAATTGAAAATGGGCCTCGCACTCGTCCCCAAAAGAGTCGTCGAGTTTTTCAAGAACGAGTTTTTTCTGGAGAAGGCGGTTGCGGCGAGTTTCCTCCATCGCATCCACGCCGCCTTCGAGGTAGCGGGCGCAGCGGCGATAGAGCGTCCAGACAAGGCCCTCTTTCCAGTCCGACCAATTTTCATCACTGGTTCCCATGCCATCGGCGAGCGTGAGGAGCATGAGCGCGTCGAGGTTTTTCCTGTTCCCGACAATGCGGGCGAATTCCTCGGTGGTTGAGTGGTCCTCGAGGTTGCGGGTCTGCGACATCTTCGAGAGCGTGTAGTGCGAATCGACGAGCGTGATGAGCATCCGGCGGCGCTCGGGTGGGAGTTGCAGACGACGAGCGACCTTGTGGGCGATCAAGGCGCCAGCTTCTTCGTGATGACGCGAATTCGCAGCCTTGCCGGTGTCGTGGAGCAGGACGGAGAGATAGAGGATGGAGGGGTCCTCGAGCTTTTGGAAAATCGTCCGGTAGCCTTGGAGCCGGCGTTGGTCGGATAAAAGAACCGAGTCGAGTTTTTCAATGCAAACGAGGGTGTGTTCGTCGGCGGTGTAGCGGTGATAAAATTCGTGTTGAACGAGGCAATCGAGCGCGCCGAATTCGGGGATGTATCGACCGAGCACGCCGAGGTTGTGCATGAGGCGGAGGATGCGGCCCACCTCGCCCTTGCGCGAAAGAATCGCAAAGAAGGTCTCCCGGGCGGAGGCCGCGTATTGGAAGGTGCGGTCGATGAGGTGCAGGCGACGCGACACAAGATCCATCAGCTCGGGGTGGAATTCGAGTTGGCGCACTTGGGCGTATTGGAAGGCGCGCAGGAGTCGGTAGGGATCGTCGTTAAAAATCTCGCGGGACTCCGGAATCAATTGCCCGCCGCGGGCGATGAAGCTGTCGAATTTCTCGGACTTCGGGCGGGAGCCAAGGAGACGCATCAAGCGGGACGGCTCTGGCGCGGAGCGCGCCTCCATTTTTCCAAGGGCGGCTTCGGTGACGAGAAAGATGGTGCGAGCATGGCCGTAGTAATCGCGCATGAAGGCTTCGACTTTGCGGAGGATGTTTTTCTGCGGGTAGTCGAAGGCTTGAGCGACGCGGCCCTGGAGCTGGAGTGTGAGCTGATCGGCCGAGCGGCCGTTGAGATATTGCATCTCGGCGCGGGTGCGCAGGAGGAAGTCGTAGCTTTTATCCAGACGCTTGCGGTCGGCATCGCGGAGGATTTTGCCCTCCACCAGTTTCGCGGTGGAATTCAGCCCGAGTTTGAATTGGGAAATCCACAGAAGGCTCTGGTAGTCGCGCAGGCTGCCGGTGCCATTCTTGATATTCGGCTCCTGCATGAAAACGCTCAGGCCGTATTTGGCCCTCATCTCGCCTTGGTTGGCGAGGCGCCAGCCGATGTATTCCTGCTCGCGCCCGACGATGCACTCGCGCTGGAAACGCTCCTTGAAGCGGTTGAAAATCTCCCGGTCTCCTGCGAGGTATCGCGACTCGAGCATGGAGGTTTTTGTCACCATGTCCTCGTTCGATTTTTCGATCGCTTCAGAGATGTTGCGGGTGGCTTGCCCGACCTTGAAGCCAATGTCCCAGAGGGCGACGACCGTGCGGCGAATGATCTCCTCGGCCTCCTTGTCGCGGGTGCTTTTATCTTGGAGAAAAAGCACATCGATATCGCTCATCGGGGTGAGTTCGCGACGGCCGTAGCCGCCGAAGGCCATCACGCAGAGGCGTCCGGCGAGAGGCGCGGCGGCGACCTCCCTCACGATTCCATCGAAAAGCTCGCGGAGCAAAATGTCCACCGTGTCGGCGCGGTGACGGGCGATTTCTCGGCCTCCACCTCCGTCGCGATGCCACACGCGAAGCCGCTCCTCCTCGACTTGCAGGAAATTTTTAAACAGGGCAATCGGAGAGCCGTTTTCCGCACGCGCTTTTTTCGAAAGTTCGATGGCGGAGGCCTCAAGGGCCTTTGGCTCTGTGAGGAGACTCATGGCGGGCCGTCTTTGATCAGGATTTCCACGCGGCGGTTGATTTTCTGTTCTTCAATGGTGCCTGTGGAGGGAACGGCCAGTCGGGATTTTCCATGGCCGATTGTAGAAATCGACTCAGCGGGAATGCCCACCATGTCGATGAGCCAGATGCGAACGGAGTCCGCGCGGAGTCGGCTGAGTGTGAGGTTGTATTCGTCGGTGCCGAAGGAATCGGAGTGGCCTTCGATGACAAAGCGGGCCTTGGGATTGCGCTTCAGGAGTTGGCCGAGTTTTTCCAAGCTCGCCAAAGCGCCGGGCTGGAGGCGGTGGTCGTCGTATTCAAAAAGCAAATCGCCGGGGAGCAAGATGGGGGCTGTGTCCTGGGTGAGCGGGCCGGTCTGAGCGAGGAGTTCGTCGAGATTGGAAAATCCGGCTCCGCCGCCTGGCAGGCCGGGTGTGGCCTCTGAGGCGCGCAGGGCCAGGATCGGATCTGTGGTCGTGGTTTCTGAAACCAACGGCATGTCACGCGTGAGATCCTTGACGAGCGAGTCGTCCACGGGAACGAGGTGGCTCGAAGGCGAGGTGGCGTCGGATTTCGGAAGATCGGGGATTTGGGGCTTCTCATTCACGATCGCCTGGTCGAGGGGAGGCGTGGTTTTTTGATCCGGCGCCTTGGCAGTCTGGCGGTCGAGGGAGATTTTCTCCTCGGGAATTTTGAAGTCCACGGGGTCGGGCTTTTTTTCCTCCGGCTCGGGCTCGAGCAAACGCGGGTCGATATCGGCGCGCTCGATGTTGAAAGTGCGGGGGACGATTTTGTCGTAGAACGCATCGCTCATCCGGTCGATAGGCACATGGCGGCTCCAATTCCAAAGAAGGAGGTGGATGAGGATCGAGGCGATCAAGGCGGGGAGAATCCATCTCGCCCAAGCGTCTCGATGGCGCGGCAAAGGTTGGTCTAGAATTCTGCCCCGGCGGCTCATGATTGAAAAACTAGTGTCGGGCCTGACAAAACTCCATCACAGAAAAGGCGGAAGTCAGCTGCGAAGCTTCACAAACCGGTAATGGCTCACGAGCCATTCGTTGCCACCACGGAAGCCCCAGAGTTCCGCGCAGGACATAAAGAAGACGCGCCAGTAGGCACGCCACTTGGCGGTGTTCTCGCCGCCATAGGTTTTTTCGAGGATTGGAGTGATCGTCGTCTCGTTCGCATCCATTTTTTCCAGCCAAGCCTCGGAGGTTCGTTGGTAATGGGTGCCGGAGACGCGCCAGTGTTTTTCGATCGCGAGATCGTCCTGGAAGTAGAGCAGGAGGTCGTCGGAAGGCATCGTCCCGCCGTCGAAAAAATAGCGTGTGATCCAGTCCGAGGGATCCTTGCCCTCAAAGTGGTAGGCGAATTCGCGGTGGGTGAAGATGTGCACGAACAGCTTGCCGCCCGGGCGGAGCCAGCGGGCGACCTTTGCCATGAGGCGCTGGTAGTTTTTCATGTGCTCGAACATTTCCACGGAGACAACGCGGTCGAATGCCGAGTCGCCGGCCTCAAAGTCGTTCATGTCCGCCGTGACGATGCGGACATTGCCCAAACCACGCCGTGCGGCTTCGGCTTCGATGTGGAGTTTTTGGGTCGAAGAATTTGAGACGCCAGTGATGCGAGCGGCGGGGAATTTCTCCGCCATCCAAAGCGTGAGACTGCCCCAGCCGCAACCGAGCTCGAGGATGTCGAGGCCGTCGGTGAGTTCCGCGCGTTCGCAGGTGAGCGCGAGCATCGCCTCTTCGGATTCGGCGAAAGTCGTGTCCTCGCGCGGCCAGTAGCCCGAGCTGTATTTCATGCGGGGGCCGAGGACGAGTTTGAAGAAATCGGTAGGAACTTCGTAGTGCTGCTCATTCGCGGCGGCGGTCTTGATGGCGATCGGGCTGCGCTTGAGTTCGTCCACAAAAGCAGCCAGCGCTTCGGATTGGGTAATGGCGTTCTCGCGCGTTTCCTCGCGGAGTTTTTTGGAGAGGAGATTTCGGATGCCAAGCCGGATGGCAGCATCGGGCAGGAGATTTCGGGCGAGGAGGTCGTCGAGTTGGATCATGTGGTGAAAAGGATTATCCCGCAGAGGCGCTGGGACGCAGAGGAGATTCTTCAAGGTCGTTGACACATCGGGTAATGCCGGTTTTCAGAATAGCCTCACCGAAGTTGAGCAAGTAGCCGAGCTTCAATCCAGTCAGCCGCAGATAGGTCTGCACCTGTTTCTTATGGGCTGGATTCACGGCCTCCACGGATTTGAGTTCGAGAAGCACTTTGTTTTCCGCGATGAGATCGGCGCGAAATCCCTCATCGAATTTGATGCCCTGATAATGGATTGGCACGGGCACTTGCCTGCGCACATCCAAGCCGCGTTTTTTGAGAGAATCCGCAAGGACGACTTCATAAACGGACTCGGACAAACCCGGGCCAAGCTCCCGGTGAAGTTGGATCGCTTCCTCAATCACAATTGTCCCAATCTCGTTTTCGCTCATTTCAAAACTCTCTGCGTCCCTGCGCCTCTGCGCGAGTTCATGATTTTGGAAACCAAGGGATGAAGGCGCTGGTGCGGCGTTGGTAGTCGCGGTAGGCGTCGCCGCGGGAGGCGAGGGCGCGGGCTTCGGCGGGAGGGATGCCGGTCATTCGGGTGAGGAAAAATAGCATCAGAAGCGGGCTCGCCAGTCCGACCCATGCCCACGGAGAGCCGAGTGCAAAGACGAAATACGCAATCCAGACGAGCCACTCGAAAAAGTAGTTCGGGTGGCGCGAGTATTTCCACAGGCCGAAATCGCACACGCGGCCTTTCGATGCAGGCTGAGCCTTGAAGAGTGCGAGTTGCATGTCGGCGATCGATTCTCCTCCGATTGCAACGAGCCAGAGCAGGACGCCCGCAACTTCAAAAAAACCGACGCCCGGCGAAGGGTTCGCGCAAGCGAGGGCGATGGGCAGAGACAACAACCCGATCAGCAATCCCTGGAGCTGAAAGAATCCAAAAAACATCAACCAGGTGCGTTTGGGATATTGCTTCCGGAGATCGGCGTAGCGTGGGTCCTCCTCCGGGTGGTGGGACATCACGCGTTTGTAGAGATGCATGCCGAGACGGAGGCTCCACGCGCAGACCATTGCCGCGATGAGGCCGTTGCGAATCATGTGTCCGCTGCCGAAGATTCCATAAAAAAGCGCCACCGGCGTGAAGCCGAATGACCACCAAATATCAACGATCCCCGCGTTATCCATCCGCTTGGCAAAAAACCACACAACCACCATCATCGCCATGGCGAGAGCGGTTCCAGCGATCACGAGCGGAAGTGGATTCATGCGGCGCGGAGTATGCCGCGTCCGAGACGGCATGGAATCCAATTTCCTCAATGCCAGCGAAACCAAATCCGACTATGGCGCTTGGGTCGCCAAAATTTTCTGGATTCGGCCGTGAAGCTCCCGCGCGGCGGAAAGGATTTTTTGAAGGTCGGCCAAATCCTCGGGTCGGGCTTGGGGACGCTCGGAGAGGATTTCGGTATAACCAATAATGGCGTTGAGCGGGGTGAGGAGATCGTGGCTCAAACTCGCGGGTGATGGCTTTTCATGCGCGGGCGGCAATCCCCCGAGAAGCGCCTCGATTTTTCCGATCAACCGCTCGAGATCGACCGGCTTGGTGTCGTAATCATCGCAACCCGCCGCGAGGCATTTTTCTCGGTCGCCTTCCGTTGTCTCGGCGGTCAGGGCAACCACAGGAATTCGCGCCGTGGCGGGGTCGGCCTTGATGTGGCGCGTTGCGGTCCAGCCGTCCATCACCGGCAGGCCCATGTCCATCAGCACAAGGTCGGGCGATTCCGAACGCGCCATGGTCACCCCCTCCGCGCCGTCGACTGCCATGACCACCGCGTAGCCCCGCTTCGCCAGGCGGCGCGAGAGCATGTCGCGGTTCATTTCGTTGTCCTCGACGAGAAGGATTTTCTTCACGGACCCAAGCAATCAAATCGCCCATGGCCCGGCGAGGTTCTTTTGAAAAAGGGGAGGGGAGTTTTCTATCCAATCAGTTCCATTCTTGGCGCGTCGCGCAGGGCGGTGCTAGGTTTTCAGCCCATGCAACCACCGCCCGTCACGAAATACCGGCCGTTTCCGCAGGTCGATCTGCCTGACCGCCAATGGCCGAGCCGCGTGCTGAGCCGCGCGCCGATCTGGTGCAGCGTGGATTTGCGTGATGGCAACCAGGCCCTCGCGCAGCCGATGAGCGTCGAGGAGAAGCTCGAGTATTTCGAAATGCTCGTCGGCATCGGCTTCAAGCAGATCGAAATCGGCTTCCCCTCCGCCTCGCAGATCGAGTTCGATTTTTGCCGCCGCCTGATCGAGGAGGACCGCATTCCCGCCGATGTTTCGATCCAAATCCTCTGCCAGTGCCGCGAGGATCTCATCACCCGCTCGCTTGAGGCCCTCAGCGGCGCGCGGAACATCATCTTCCACCTCTACAACTCCACCTCGCCGAAACAGCGCGACTATGTCTTCGCCTCCACCCGCGAGCAAATTGTCGGCATCGCCACACACGCCGTTTCGTTTTTGAAAAAATCGATGCAGCCGCACGTGGACTCCGGCTCGCGCATCCAGCTCGAATACTCGCCCGAGAGCTTCACGAGCACGGAACTCGATTTCGCCCTGCAAATCTGCGAGGCCGTCACCGATGTCTGGCAGCCGACGCCCGACAACAAGATCATCCTCAACCTCCCCGCCACCGTCGAATACGCCACGCCGAACATCCACGCTGACCAGATCGAGTGGATGTCGCGCCACCTCACCCGCCGCGACCTAACGATCCTCTCGCTCCACACCCACAATGACCGCGGAACCGGCACCGCCGCCACGGAGCTCGGCCTGCTCGCCGGAGCCGACCGCGTCGAAGGGACCCTCTTCGGCGTCGGCGAGCGCACCGGCAATCTCGACATCGTCACTGTCGCGCTGAACCTCTACACACACGGCATCCACCCCGGTCTGGATTTTGGAAAGCTCAACGCCATCCGCGAAATCTACGAGCGCTGCACCCGCATGGAGGTCCACCCGCGCCACCCCTACGCCGGCGACCTTGCGTTCACGGCCTTCAGCGGCTCGCATCAGGACGCCATCAAAAAATCCTGGGCCCGCCAAAGCCCCGGCCAGCCATGGGATGTGCTCTACATTCCGATCGACCCCGCCGATGTCGGCCGCAGCTACAAAGCTATCGTCCGCATCAACTCCCAATCCGGCAAAGGCGGCGTCGCCTATGTGCTCGAGAAGGAATTCGGCTACCAACTCCCCAAAGGCCTTCAAAAGAACCTCGGCCGCCTCGTAAACACCGTCTCCGACGAAAAAGGCACCGAGCTCGAGCCGGAGGAGATTTTCGAGTTGTTCCAAAAAACCTTCGTCGTCCGCTCCGGCGCCGTCCACCTCGGGGAATTCCGCGCCATCGAGCGCGCCGAGCAGGTCACGGTCGAAGCCGACCTCGAGATCTTGGGAAAAACCCAAACCGTCCGAGGCACTGGCAACGGCCCGATCGCCGCGTTCGTTGATTGCCTCGCGAAAACCGAACTCCCACGCGTCGAAATCCTCAACTACTCCGAGCACTCCCTCGGCGCCGGAGCCGACGCCCGCGCGGTGAGCTACATTGAAATCAAAGTCCCAGGCAACCGCGTCCTCTACGGCGTCGGCAGCGACACGAACATCGAACTCGCCTCGATCCACGCCATCATCAGCGCCCTCAACCGCGCTCTTGCCTGACCGAATGATTCTCGTCGTCGGTGCAGGCTTGGCCGGGTTGTCCTGCGCGCTGGAGCTACAACGCGCCGGTCGGGATTTTCTTTTGCTCGAGGCCGCGCCGCAGGTTGGCGGACGCCAACGCACCACGCACCGCGACGGCTTCACGCTCGATCATGGCTTTCAGGTCGTCCTCAGTTCCTACCGCGCGGTTGGGGAGGTTGTGGATGTTGCGGCGCTGCAGCCCCGCTGGTTCGAGTCCGGCGCTTTGATTCACCATTCCGGCAAATTCTCCCGACTCGCCAGCCCGCTGGAAAATCCCATCGTCGCCATCGCGGGCGATGCCTTGTCGTTCGGTGACAAACTCCGCCTCGCGCGATTGGGAGCGGAGGTTTTGCTCTCCCTGGATCGTGCGCTCCTCGATGCCTGCGCTTCGGCAAACGATCTTTCCACCCGTGAGTTTTTGCTTTGGCGTGGATTTTCTGAGGAATTCCTCTCCCGCTTCGCCCAGCCATTTTTCGGCGGTGTGCTGCTCGACAACGAGCTCTCCACCAGTTCCTCGCTCTTTCGATACTACCTCAAAAAATTTGCCACCGGCCGCGCTTGGATTCCCGCCGGCGGCATCCAAGCGCTCCCCGAGTCCATCGCCGCGCAACTCCCCCCGCAAAAAATCCGGCTGAATACCAAAGTTATCGCGATCGATGGCGACCGCGTGATTCTCGAGTCCGGCGAAATCCTCCCTTTCTCGCGGCTCGTTCTGGCGCTCGATGAATCCTGGCTTCACCAACTCCTCCACCAGCCACCGCCCCCTGCGCCGCGTGGCGTGGCGGTTGTTTATTTCAAATCCAAAATCTCCCTCTACGACCGCCCGTGCCTGATTCTTCCCGCTGGCGCCCGCCGCCTCGTTCGGCACTTCGTCCAGATCACCAACATCGCGCCGGAATTTGCCCCGGCCGGTTGGCATCTTGTCTCGGCTTCCATTTTGAATTTTGAGGGATTGGAACGCGCCGAACTTGTCTCCGGCGCCGCAGAGGAAATCGCCGCCATTTTTCCCCATGCGCGAGAATCGCTCATTCCCCTTGAGACCATTTTTGTTCCAAACGCTGTCCCTGACCAACCGCCCGGCTTCGCCTCAAAACCCAAGCCTCACTTGCCGAACGGCGTTCTTGCGTGTGGGGATTGGAAAAATGGCGCGAGCATTCAAGCCGCGATTCAGTCTGGCTTCGAAGCAGCCCGCGTCGTTTTGGGCGGTTGATTCGCTGTTGTGGAGGGACGACCTCCGTGTCGTCCGAAGGCGCCGGCGCCGGCGGGTAAAGTCAGTCGCTGAGGTGGGTTACCAAATGCTCGGGGGCGGGATATGCGCGGCTGCACCGCGAGAATGGGATGGCACGGAGACCATCCCTCCATTTTGGTTTACGCAATTTTTTATTTTTTCAGCCTTTAGCCGAGGGGCAGAAATCGCTCAGCTCGCAATTCGCGCAATCCGGCTTGCGCGCGGCACAACGCCGGCGGCCGTGGAAGATTAACCAGTGGCTCAGGTCGGTCCAACAAGCCTGCGGGAAGAGTTTCATCAAGTCCTGCTCGATGCGGATCGGGTCGCTGAATTTGGTGAGGCCGAGCCGTTGAGAGAGGCGGCCGACATGGGTATCCACGACGACGCCTTCATTTTTAGAAAAGGCATTTCCGAGGACGACATTGGCCGTTTTGCGTCCCGCGCCGGGAATGGAGGCGAGTTCGGCTAGGCTATCGGGAACCTGCCCCGAATGCCGCTCGACGAGCACTTGCCCCATGGCGCGAATGTTTTTCGCCTTGTTCCGATAGAATCCTGTGGAGCGGACGAGGCCCTCGAGCTCTTCTTGCGAAATTGCGGCGTAATCTTGCGCTGTGCGACAACGCTGGAATAGCTCGCGCGTCACGAGATTCACGCGCTTGTCGGTGCATTGCGCGCTGAGGATCGTGGCGACCAAAAGCTCGAGCGGATTCGAGTGGTCGAGTTCGCAATGCGCCTCGGGATAAATTTTCGGCAGCCGTTTCAGCAATTCCTTCGCGCGTTCGGAGCGGTCCATGCGCGGCAGAATCTCACAACCCCGCCAGCGCATCCACGCGATTCTCCGGCCGATTAGGGGTCAGTCCCACATATTCACACATCTTGGCTCCTCCTGCACTTCGCCAGCGCATTCCACACGCTGTTCGGAGCGCCGGCGTGGAGTTCATTCGCGATCCAAGCCATCGACATCGCTGTATTTTTTCTGAGTTCCCCAGCCAGCTCGATTTTCAGCGCATCGCCCTTGCTTCGTGCGCGCAACTCCTCAAGCCTCGTCCCCCTTTTTTCCAGAAACTCCACGATGAGACGCCGCGCTTTTTCCTCCATCGTTTCAGCCGCCGCCCCTCCTTCGTGAATCTCCCGGTTCGCGCCTGCCACCGCCTCGGTCTCCATCAACCTCTCCAGAAAATCCTCCGCGCCAAATCTCCATCCCCGCCGGATTGCGCTCCAGAGTTCCTCGTCCGCATGCCCCTCCGCGCGACACCGCGCTTCCATCGTTTCCTGAAACTCCCGCCGTCCCGTCGCATCGTCCCGCTGGATACCCATCTCCCCCAGCAGCCGATCCACACGCAACCACCCGGGCCGTTGATCGGGCTCCTTCAAATATTCCGGGAAACTGCTCCAAGCGTAGTCCGCCAATTTCCCATCCGCCGCAATCAACCCCGCCCGCACTGGATTCAAATGCACATAGTCGCAGACCACCCGCAAATACATGTCGTCCGAGCCATCCACGAGCAGCGACTTGTAGCGCCCCGCAAAGAGATGCCCGCGCAACCGGTGCCGCGCATTGAAGCGCTGCGTGTAGGTTCCCAAAAACCACTTCATTCCCGCCACCAGCGTGGGTTGGGGAGTTTCCAGCACCAGATGAAAATGATTTCCCATCAGGCAATACGCATGCACCTGCCAACCGTCCCGCACGCTAGCCTCCCCAAGCGTCCCCAAAAACCGCCGCCGATCCTCCTCATCCCAAAAGATCGACTCCTGCCGGTCCCCCCGGCTCATCACATGGTAAATCGCTCCCGCGTATTCGACTCTCAGTTGTCTAGCCATGGAAAAAATCCTCGCTGAAACTGAAAATATGTCAATATGTGGGACTGACCCCTGCCCTACTGCCCTAGGGAGTCGGGCGGGGCGGGGTGTCGCGGGCGACCTCCTCGATGTTCAGGAAGGGAACGGCGGATTGGCCGGTGATGCGGGGAAGTGTGCCGTCCCATTTCTCGATGGCTCGGAGACGGATGATTTGGGGGCTTTGCTGCAGAGCTTCGGATTCGCGCTGAATGGCGTCGGCGCGGGCCTTGGATTGGACCTCGGTGGAGGGTATGAACCGAGGAGATCGGTTACAAGCTGACCGAGGACATGGGTTACACATAGACTGGGGGTTATGCCCTGGGAAAATGAGTTACCAATGTCAAAGAGGAGTCAAGGGGGTCGGGCAATAATTAATGACATTTGGGCATTTTGAGGTGGGATAACCAAGCTCGGCAGGAGCGCCTACGTCCTCGTTGGCTTTGCCGGAGTGGGAGTTGTTGGTGCAGCCCAAACCTGAAGAAAGGCGCGAAGATCGGCAGTCATAGACAGCCTCTACAATTTCAGCGAAAGGGCCCCGCGCTTTAACATATTTTGCAAGCCTTGAGAGGTAAAAAATCTTTGTGAGGAACATAGTTTGGCAAAAAATAAATGACATTAGCCCTTCGAGTGGTTAGATTAGATTTATGACCACAAAATTTACCTACTGGCGGGTGGAAGATGGAAGGTTTCTCGGCTACTTGAATGATTATCCGGACCATTGGACACAGGGGGAGTCATTTCAAGACCTTAAAGATCACCTTCGCGATCTTTATGACACTTTCTCAACAAGCGCGATTCTCGGAATCAAAAAAGTAGAGGAATTGGAATTGGCGTGAAAAGACGAGATTTGATTTCCAAGATCGAATCTGCCGGTGCGGTGCTTTTGCGACATGGAGGCAAACACGACATTTATCACAACCCACGAACGGGAGCTACACAGCCAATTCCGCGCCATAACGAGATAAACGAGTTGCTTGCTCGCAAAATACTAAGAGATCTCACAAAAGAATAAACCGAAATTCTAAAAAGTGTTGATCAAAGGTCAAAGGGGTCGGGCATTAATTCTTGACATTTGGTCAATTCGAGGAGGGATAGCCAAGCTCGGCAGGAGCGCCAACGTCCTCGTTGGCTTTGCCGGAGTGGGAGTTGTTTGTGCAGCCAAAACCTGAAGGAAGGCGCGAAGATCGGCAGTCATAGACAGCCGCTACAATTTCAGCGAAAGGGGTCGGGCATGAATTCTTAACAAGAAAAGGGGTCAGCCGCGTTTCATCACCTTTTTGAGAAAAAAGCCGTTCAAAAGGATCGGCCTCACACATTCAAATATTTCTCAGAATCTTTATTATTGCTTGAGGAATAATGAAAAGGGTCAGCCCCGCATTTCCTCGCTTTTTTGATTCGAATGCTCGGTTTACTCATTCCTGTTTAGGAGGACCTCGGCGTTCCCAGTAAAAATGTGACTGATCAAGTGCTCGTTCTTGAAAAGGGGAAAGAATCCCGCAAATTAAAAAGGGGCTTGCCTAGGTTTGGATTTCCTTCGGATTCGGGGTTGTTTTTATCCCTTTATGAAACGGCGCTACGCGTTTGAAACTTGGGTGATGACGGAGCATATGCCCCTGGTTGGTTATCGATTCGGCGCCAAGCACGAACTGCTCGGCATGGCGATCATCGATTGTTGCGCGATTTAAGTTTTCTTTTGAATTTTCCGATCATATTACTTTCACGCGCTTATGAAATTGTTCCGAATCTTTTTGACGGCACTCGCTGCGACTGCCGTGGTTTTCTTCCTCCCTCACTTAGTTGGTGTGGCTCGAAGTATTGGTCCAGAAATAAGCGCCGCTTCATCTAAAGCCTCTCCGATAACTTCAAATCCCGAAAATCCTTCGAATAATAAATCTGACGAGAAACATTCTACATATCCGCTAGCTCAAAACGCACCCGCAACGGCAGACCTATCTCAATCTGAGGCTGATAACCCCAAAGTTTTTGGAGAGAGTGGGCCAGTAACGATGGGCCAAATTCCTCCAGGGCATTTCCGAAAACAGCTTTTGTCGCTCCCGGAGTCCATCCAACAACAAGTTCTTAAGAGACTCGGCGAAGAGCGCGTCCCGATATTTGATCTGCGTTCGCTCCATCTGGATAGGGATGGAATGATGTTTTATGCCTGCCCGGCAGTGGATGAAGGTGATCAACAAGCTATTCCATCAATGGCTTTTGATCCTGATCAGGCTTCCGTTCCTATTTCTTCACCCCCAGCTCGTAGTAGCAAGCCCGGCTCAGCGAATGTGATCTATTTGGACTTCAATGGACACAATGTCACTGGAACCTCTTGGAATTCGTCACGAACCACCTTCCAATGTATGCCCTTTGATTTGGATGGGGATGCCACGACATTCAACGATTACGAGCAGTCCCAAATCATCGAAGTTTGGGAGCGTGTGGCGGAGGATTTCAAGGCCTTTGACATCAATGTCACAACCGTGGAACCCGAGTCTTTCGGCCCCAAAATAGCGCGGGCTTTGATTACTAAAAATAAAGATGTAACGGGAGCGAGCAACCCAAGCTCCACGGCCGGCGGCGTGGCTTATAAAAATGTATTCGGCCTAAACTCGTTTCATACGAGTTATTCGCCAGCATTCGCCTATTTCAACAATGTCGGAAGCACGGCTCGCAATATTGCCGAGGTCGTATCCCATGAGGTGGGCCACAACTTGGGATTGAGCCACGATGGCACCTCCTCGGCAGAATATTATTCAGGCCATGGAACCGGGGAAATTTCTTGGGGAGCGATCATGGGGGCATCGTATGGAAAAAATTTCACCCAGTGGTCCAAGGGCGAATATTATCTCGCCAATAATAAAGAAGACGACATTGCCATTATTGCCGCCAAGTCGGGATTTTCTACCGACGATGTTTCTGCAACCTTGGGCGCGGCGAATGCGGTCTCGATTTCGGCGGGCAATTTTTTAACGGAGGATTTTATCATTGGTGCCGATTCGGATATTGATTTGCATCGCATCGCGATTGACCAATCCTCGGTAACGATCAACGCGGAGTCTTTTAAGGTTCCTGGTTCGTTCAGCTATGGTTCAAACCTTGGCGTGAAATTGGAATTATTGTCCTCGGTGGGCAATCTAGTGGCCGCCGGGTCAAGCGAAGGGCAATCCCTAGCCTCCATTTCCACCACCGTGGCACCGGGCACCTATTACATTCGAGTGAGGGGGACTGGAAGCGGTTCGCCATTGGCAAGCTCCCCTACGGGCTTCGCGGCTTACGGAAGCATGGGAGCTTATAAAATCTATGGTTCGGTTGGTTCGGGCGGGTCTAATTTCTCTCCGACGATTTCTACAGAGAACGCTGCTTCCACCACGCTGAATGCGACAACGCTTGCAGCAACGGTGAATCCTCGAGGGCTATCGACGAGTGTTTTTTTCCAGTATGGAACCTCTGAAACCTTTAGTTTGAACTCAGCGACCTTGTCGGCGGGTTCGGCAACCTCCAACGCTTCGGTTCAAACCCAAGTCACGGGGCTTCTGCCTTCCACCACTTATTATTTCCGGGCTGTCGCACAAAATTCGGCAGGGACCAGCTACGGCTCGACACAAAGTTTTACGACTATCAGCAACATCACGGCCTTGCAGTCTCTGGGGATTTCCACGGGCACGATTTCTCCTTCGTTTTCCACGGCTACTCGAAATTACACCACCACTGTTCCATTTGAAACAAGCTCCCTGACGGCGAACTGGACACCCTTCCATCCATCTGCCACCGCGCAAGTTCGCTTCAATGCAGGCAACTTCAGCTCGACTCCCGGCGGAACAAACTCCGGGAATTTTTCTCTGGCGGTAGGCAACAACACCATCACGATCCGGGTAACCGCACAGGACGGCGCCACATCAGGAAATCATACACTAAAAGTTGTCCGACAGCGTTCAGCGGATACGGCTCTATCCACGCTTTCCCTCGGCGCGGGAGCCTTCACGCCATCATTCGATATCTCCACATCGAACTACTCCCTAAGTGTCGTGAACTTGGTCTCGTCGACAACGGTGAATGCCACGAAGTCGACTGCCGGAGGTAAAATTGAAGCACGGATAGGAAGTGGTAAGTTTGTTGCCTGTAAATCTGGCATAGCCAGCTCGGCACTAGCTCTGTCATCTGGATCGAATATTCTGGAAGTGAAGGTCACCGCCGACAACGGCGTCGATACGGCCAGCTACTTTTTCACCATCAACAGGGCCGCCTCCGGCACGCTGCTCTCGAATCTGGTTCCGCACTGGAACACCACAAGCCTGACTGTCTCTCCAGGGTTCTCTTCCGCCAATGCCAGCTATAACCTCACGGTGGCGAACTCCGTTTCATCAATCACGGTTTTTCCGACCTTGGCCGAAACCAATTCCTCGGCAGCGGCCAGGGTGGGCAGCGGAAATTTCACGGTGATCGCGGCCGGCAAGGCGAGCAGCGCGTTGGGGCTCTCGCCGGGTGCGAACACGGTTCAGGTGCGAGTGCTCTCCGATGACAAAACGACCTCCCGCACCTACTCTCTGGGGGTCAGTCGTCTCACGGCTCCGGTAGCGAATTCAGCCGGCGTGGTGACCCTGAATGGCACAACGCTCTCCGGCACAATCGATGCGCGATCGGTCTCAGCCGCCTTCCAGATCGGCGCCACCTCCAGCTTCGGCACATCGCTGCCCCTGTCTTTTGTTGGAGGTAACGGCACGGCCTCCGTCTCGACATCCACGGGAGCATTGCAAGCCTCAACGCTCTACTACTTCCGACTTACCAGCCAGTATGGAGGAATCACCGACAATGGAACCACTGGCACTTTCTTGACGCCTGTTCGGACCGAGTTGGCATCGATTTTCCGAACCGGCGGAAATGCGACAGGCATCCTGCCCGCTGCAACTTTTGTGTCATTTGGAAACCCTGCGATAAACCTCAACGGCAACACGGCCTTCTATGCCACGGCGGCCTTTACGGGCGCAAATGCCTCCAACAATGCGGGGATTTGGACATCGATCAACGGAACTAATCGACTGGTTGCTAGGATTGGCGGGAATGCCACCGGCGGCGGAGTTTTTTCAGCGCTGGGCGAGCCGGTTCTTAACAGCAACAACAGGCTGGCATTTATCGGCACACTCAAGGTGGGAGTTGGAAATGTTACAAAAACTACCGCCGCCGGAATCTGGCAAGTTGCGGCCAATGGAACGACTACTCTAGTCGCCAAGGCGGGTAGCGCGGCACCGGGAGCCACGGGGACGGTATTCTCTTCCTTTAGCAATTTGGTTGTCGGGGATGGTGGGGTCGCCTTCAACGCTACGCTTGCGTCGGGTTCAGCGAGTATCACGACCTCCAACAATTCTGGAATCTGGGCGCAAAATGCTTCCGGGAATTTGGTTCTCGTTGCCAGACTCGGAGCGAGCCCGACACCGACGCTCACGAGTTTAACGGCCTTCAATCCCGAAGCCGGACAGACAGGGCATTCGCGACACTTCAAGAGCGACGGGGATTTGCTGCTGTTTGCGAAATTTGGCACGGGCCAACTCGGGGTTTACAAGGTGAACGCATTCGCCTTCACCTGGAATGGCACGACGCCTGTCGCGGCGGTGGGATCTTCGGCTCCTGGAATCACCGGCGGAGTATTCAGCACCATCTCGAATCCGATTTTGAGCGAATCGAACGAGGTGGCCTTCAAGGCCGCATTCACAGGCAATGGAGTGACCTCCGGAAACAACACGGGAATTTTTGTGTATGGAGCGGACGGGGCCGGACAGCTGATGGTTCGAACCGGGGTTGCGCAATCCGACGGAAGGATTTTCGAGACGATTTCTTCGCCGATACTCAACGGCGCTGGAAATCTGGCATTCACCGGGGCACTCAAAACCGGTGTGGGAGGGGTCGCTAGCGCCAATGCCACCGGAGTATGGACGATATCTCCTGAGGGCGAACTTACTACCATAGCCCGCGTCGGGGATGCGGTGCCCGGGCTCAGCGGAGCGCGTTTCGCCTCGTTTAGTCAAATCGCCTACCCGGACGAGGCCGGAATTGCCTTCAGCGCCACCTTGGCAACCGGTGCGGGAGGGGTCACAAGCTCAAACAATCTCGGTTTTTGGGCGGCCAGTGAGCCCGGTTCTTCGCCCTCGTTGATTATTCGCACAGGCGATAGCTTCGCGGTGGGCGGGGCGACTAAAACGATTTCGAAAATTTCGGCATATTCCGCAAGCACTGCCACCGCTGGTGCCCAGAGGAGCTTCAATGCGTTGGGGGATGTCCAATTCCTGCTGACCTTCACCGACGGAACGAGCGGACTTTTCAAATACGAGTTGCCCTAGTAGGCCCTTCTTTTGCTTGTTCGGGGGGTTGGGCTGTCGCTAGATTGAGTTTTCTCAAACCCCTCGGCGGGTTTTTTAACGAATTCCAACATGAGCGAAACGGCAACTCCAGTGGCGATGGTCAATGTGCAAGTGGACGGGGAATGGAAGCAATTCCCCAAAGGCACGCGCTTGATCGAGGCTTGCATGAAGAGCGGAAAATTCATCCCGCACTACTGCTACCATCCAAAACTCAGCACGCCGGGAAATTGCCGCATGTGTCTCGTCGAGACCGGCCGCCCGAAGATGACGCCCGATCGCCAGCCCGTTCTGGGAGCCGATGGCCGCCCCGAAATCGCTTGGGGTCCAAAACCCGAAATCTCCTGCGCCGCCGAGGTCGCCGAGGGCATGGGCGTTCGCACCTCGTCGCCCCTCGTGGAAGAGTGCCGCAAGGGAGTGATGGAATTTTTGCTCATCAACCACCCCCTCGATTGCCCGATTTGCGACCAGGCGGGCGAGTGCCGGTTGCAGGAATTCTCTGTCGAGTTCGGCAAGGGCGAGTCGCGCTTCCGCGAGGAGAAGGTGAAAAAGCCGAAGCGCGTGGACATCGGCGAGCGGATCGTGCTCGACGACGAGCGCTGCATCATGTGCTCGCGCTGCATCCGCTTCATGCAGGAGGTCGCGCACGACGATGTGCTGGGCTTCTTGAACCGCGGCAGCCACACGACCCTCTCGGTCTATCCCGGCAAGCGGCTCGACAATAATTACTCTCTGAACACGGTGGACATCTGCCCGGTGGGCGCGCTCACGAGCAAAGATTTTCGATTCAAGATGCGCGTGTGGTTTTTGAAGGAAACCCAAACCATCGATGTCTCTTGTGGCACGGGTTGCAATATCGTGATCGGCAGCCGCGAGAACATTGTCTACCGCATCACGCCTCGCGAAAACGAGGAGGTGAACTCGTGCTGGATGCCTGACAGCCATCGCATGAATTTCCACTATCTCCACAGCGACGAACGCCTCGTCTCGCCGCTTGTGAAGGGGGAGGAAGCCCCGTCGAAGTGGACGCGCGCCCTCGCCGGCGCTGCCGAGAAACTGCAGGGTCGCGATCCTGCCAAGACCGCTTTGATCGCCTCCGCGCGGATGACGAACGAGGAACTCTTCCTCGCCCGCCGCCTCGCCTCAGCTCTTAAAATCGAGAATTTCGATGTGTTACTGCGTCCACAGAAGGGCGACGGATTCTTGATCTCCGATGATGGAAACCCGAACACGGGTGGCGCGAAGTTGCTCGGCCTCGCCACTGGCAAGCTCTCCGAGATTGCGCGCCGCGTGGAGTCGGGCGAAATCACGGCGCTGATCGTGCTCGGCGAGGACGCCGTGGATTGTGGAATTTCCGAGGGTGCCTTGAAAAAACTCGAGGCGCTGGTTTTTGCCGGAATCCTCGCGAACAAGACCTCGCCCCACGCGTCGGTGGTTCTGCCGACGAGTGCCTGGGCCGAGAAGCGTGGCACAATGATCAACATCAAGGGCCGCATTCAGCGCCTCAACCAAGCCATCCAACCGCCCGGGCAGGCTCGGGACGACTGGGAGGTTTTGCGCGATCTCGTGCAGGCCGTTGGCGGCTCGAATGGCGTTTACTCAATCGAGGAGGTTTTCAAGGTCATGGCCTCGGAGACTCCCGCGTTGCAGGGCCTGACCATCAGCCGGGTCGGCGATCTTGGACTCCAGTTGAGCCTTCCCGCCTGATCATGCGTCGTCTTGTTTTCGGTTTGGCCTGCATCCTGGCTTTGGCGGGATGCGGAGGGGGAGAACCCACGCCCAAATCCTCCCCGCGCTACACGCGGATCGATTGGCTCGGCAACCAGTGTTATCGCATCACCTCGCCGATCGGCACCTCGATCCTCACGAATCCCTACGCTGCAAAAACCGGTGGACGCACTTTGCCCAGCCCGCTGAAGACCGACATCGTCCTCATCACGACCGAGCGTCCGGATTCGAATAACATCAACGCGATTGAGAACCAGCCCGCCATCCTGCGTGGTGGGGTGGGCATGGGTTTGAGCACGATCACTGGCATTCCGATCCGAGGAATTCCGACCTACCGCAACCCGCAGATCCTTTCCGTGGACGGGATGAATCTCACCTACACTTGGGTGATGGATGGGATGCGGTTTTGTTTCCTCGGCCGGCAATCGAAGCCGTTCGATGCCGATCAACTCGCACAGATGGGAGCGGTGGATATTTTGTTTATGCCGATGGATTCGCTCGCCGGGGAGTCGCGTCAGGCGGTGCTCGGGCAGTTGCGGCCGAAGGTCGTGATTCCGATGGGATCGGCGGGAAATTGGTCGCACGGCGATGTGCGCGGAGTGCAGGGCACGACGGTGACTTTCTCCCGCCAAATGCTCCCCGCGCAGCCGGTGACACTGGCATTCAATCGATGAAGAAACGGGTTCTCGTCATGGGCTCCGGAGGGCGCGAGCACGCGCTGGCATGGAAACTCTCACAGTCGCCGCAGATCGAAAAAATCTACGCTGCGCCTGGGAACTCCGGCACCGCGCAAGTCGGGGAGAATGTCGCGATCGTGGCGGAGGATGTCGAAAAACTCGTCGAGTTTGCGAAGGCGAACCGGATTGATTTTACCATCGTCGGTCCGGATGACGCGCTGGCAGCCGGAGTCGTGGATGCGTTTCAAAAAGCGGGGCTGAAAATTTTTGGTCCACCCGCTGCCGCCGCGCGACTCGAATCCTCGAAGGCATTCGCGAAGGAATTCATGCGTCGCCATGGAATCCCGACTGCGGATTACCGGGAGTTTACCGATTGCACGGAGGCGCTGGAATTTTGCCGCTCCGCAAAATACCCGCTGGTCGTGAAGGCCGATGGGCTCGCGCTCGGCAAGGGCGTGATCATTGCGCAAAACCTCGCCGAGGCGGAGGGGGCGGTGAGGATGTGTCTCGAGGACGGGGCGTTCGGTGCGGCCGGGAAGCGCATCGTGGTGGAGGAATTTCTGGAAGGCGTCGAATGCTCGATCCACGCGCTGGTGGATGGCTCGTCGTATTTGCTCCTGCCTGACTGCCGGGACCACAAGAAGGCTTTTGACGGAAACACCGGCCCGAACACCGGCGGCATGGGAACGATTTCGCCGTCCGGCTCGGTGGACGAGGCCCTGCGCGCGAGGATTTGCCGGGAGGTTCTCGATCCATTTTTGGCGGGGATTCAAAAGGACGGGATCGCTTTTCGCGGGATGCTGTTTCCTGGGCTGATGCTCACGGCCGAGGGGCCGAAGGTGCTCGAGTTCAACTGCCGCTGGGGTGATCCCGAGACGCAGGTGCTGGTGCGGCGGTTGAGTTCGGACTTGTTGCCGCTCCTCGAAGCGACTGCGGATGGAACGCTGGCTAAGGAGAGGCCCGAGTGGGATGCCCGCGTGGCGGTCTGCGTGATTCTGGCTTCCGGCGGCTATCCTGGTTCTTACAAGAAGGGCCAAGTGATTTCGGGGCTCGATACGGCTGGGGAGTTGGAGGGAGTGAAGATTTTTCACGCGGGAGCGAAGGTGGTCGATGGTCAAATCGTCACGAATGGCGGGCGCGTGCTGGGAGTCACTGCTTTGGGGGCTAATCTCGACGAGGCTAGGCGACAGGGCTACCTCGCCGCCGATCGAATTTTCTTCGACGGCATCCAGCGTCGGAATGATATTGGCGCGTGATGAGGTTTCTTGAGGAATTGACCACAACCGAGCGCCGGGGCAGGCGGGAGGTAGAGCAACCGAAGGTTGGCCCCGGAGGGGCGAGACTAGCGGGAGCGAGCGAGTCAAAGGACACAGAGAACACGGAGTTCTTTCAGAAGAGGGTTTTGAAAGCCCGTCATTCTCGCAAAGCTTTTGTTCTCGGAATTGCGGGTCTTTTTTTGATCTCGGTGGCACAGGCTCTTGAGCTGAATCAATCGGTCGATTCGCTCGATGACGCGCAGGTGCAAAAAGCCTTGGAGGCCGCGCGAGCGAATTTCCTTTCTTCCGAGCAACTCGAAAAGGCGAGCCAGCGAGCGCTTTTGCAGGGTTTGACCGAGCAGTTGGGGCCGGGGATTTCGATCGTGGAAACCGACTCCGCGCCGGAAACGGCGGCGGGTTTCCCCTTTCTCGCGGAAATCCTCGATGGACGAGCCGGCTACATTCGGCCCGGGAAATTGGACTCCTCCGCACTCACGCAATTCGACACGACGCTGAAAAATTTTGGGGAGAAATCCCTGGGCGCGGTGATTCTGGATTTGCGGGGCATTCCGGTGGAGCCGGGATTTGATGGCAGCGCGGAATTTGCGAAGAGATTTTGTCCCAAGGGCGGGGTTCTTTTCACGGTTCAAAAACCGAATGCCAAACAGGAGCGGATTGTCACGAACGACGGCGCGCCCGCCTTTGAAGGCGTTCTCGTGGTGCTGATCGATTCCGACACGCAAGGCCAGGCCGAGGTTTTGGCGGCCACGCTTCGCGACAATGCGAAAGCGATGTTGGTCGGCGCTCCAACCGCTGGCGCGGCGGTGGAATTCGCGGACTTCCCGCTCGGCGGGGGGCGTTCGGTGCGCGTGGCGGTATCTCAAGCATCGACGCCGAAAAGCGGGGGGCTTTTTCCCAAGGGTGTGTCGCCCGATATTTTCGTGCGGCTCGATCGCGAGACCCGCGACAAGATTTTTGATCAGGCCGGAAAAGAGGGCGTGGGGAGATTTGCGTTTGATGTCGATCCGCCGCGGCTGAATGAAGCGGCGCTCGTGGCAAATACGAACCCCGAAATCGGCGGGGAAGCCCGCGAGAAAGCGGCGCCAACACCGCGCGACACGGTGCTTCAGCGCGCGCTGGATCTCGTCACCGCGATTGGTTTTTTCAAGAAGTAGCGGCCTAGCGTTTGCGTCCGCGCGCTTCGTGCGTGGCTTCCACGGTGAGTGAAAGACCGCCGCGCGAGGCGAAGGCTCCTCGGACAGTCATGCGTTTTGGCGAGCAGGTGGCGATGAGGTCTTCGAGGATGCGGTTCACGATTTGCTCGTTGAAGGCCGGGGTGTTTCGGAACGAGGCGAGGTAGTATTTGAGGGACTTCGTCTCGATGCAGCGCGCGGCGGGGACATACTCGATCGAGATTTCGGCATAGTCCGGCTGGCCGGTTACTGGGCACACGGATGAGAAATCCTCGGTCTCCAAAAAAATCGTGTAGTCGCGGCCGGGGTGGCTATTCGGAAACGAATCGAGAATTTGGCGCGAGGGCTCGGTGGGCAGCGCGGAGGCTTTGCCCAAGAGGCGCAGCGGGGCTTTGGCGGAAGACTTGGCGGTTTGTTTTTTCATGATCGCGCCGGAGAGTGGCATGAATCAGGACTCGCATCCAGCGCAAGGGGAGGGGGCGAAAATCAGGACGCGGGTTGGTTTTCGAGGAACCACGCGTGGGCGTGGGCAATGCCTTCGCGGAGGGGGATGCGGGGTTTCCAGCCAAGGGCGAAAAGGCGGGAGCTGTCCATGAGCTTGCGGGGGGTGCCGTCGGGTTTGGTGGGATCGAAGGCGAGGGTGCCGTCGTAACCGAGGACTTCGCAGACGAGTTCGGCGAGTTCGCGGATGGTCACATCAGTGCCGGAGCCGATGTTGATGAGTTCCGAAGAGTCGTAGTTTTTCAGCAGGAAAACACAGGCGTCGGCGAGGTCGTCGGCGTGGAGGAATTCGCGGCGGGGCGTCCCGGTTCCCCAAACCAAAACCTCGGGAGCGCCGGATTTTTTGGCCTCGTGGATTTTTCGGATGAGCGCGGGGAGGACATGGGAGGTGTGGAGGTCGAAGTTGTCATGCGGCCCGTAGAGATTCGTGGGCATGGCGGAGAGGAAATTCTTTCCGTATTCGCGGGCGTAGGCTTGGCAGAGCTTGATACCGGCGATCTTGGCGATGGCGTAGGCGTCGTTCGTGGGCTCGAGGGGGCCGGTCAAGAGTGCGTCTTCGCGGATGGGTTGGGGGGCGTGTTTGGGGTAGATACAGGAACTGCCGAGGAAGAGGAGCTTGGCGCAGCCGAAATCAGCGGCGGCTTCGATGATGTTGTTTTGGATGGTGAGATTTTCGAGGAGAAATTCGACGGGCTTTTCGGAGTTCGCCACGATGCCACCTACGCGTGCGGCGGCGTCGACCGCAAATTCGGGGCGTTCGGTTTTGAAAAACTCGCGGACGGCAGAGCGATCGAGGAGGTCGAGTTCGGCGCGGGGGCGGGTGAGGATTTGGGTGAAGCCTTGGCTGGCGAGGGCGCGGACGATGGCGCTGCCAACCATGCCGCGATGGCCGGCGACGAAGATTTTCGAGTCGGGCGACATGGTTAGATTAATTAACCACGGAGCACACGGAGGGCACGGAGGAAATTCAGAAGGGATCAGGGGGAAAGGGTTCAGAGTGCTTTTCCGCGCGGAAGCCGTCTTCGAGGGTTGGGTGGCGGTGGCGGAAGCCGAGCGCGAGGGCCTTGGCGGGGCGCACGCGGGCGCTGTCGAGCATCAGGTGGGAAAGTTCGCCGAGCGCGAGTCGCAGAGCGAAGGCGGGCGAGGGGAGGAATGCCGGGCGATGCAGGACGCGGGCGAGGATTTGGGTGAATTCGGAGTTTCGGACGGGGTCGGGATTTACGGCATTGAGCAGTCCGCGAACGGCGTTGTTTTCGAGGGCCCAGAGGATCATGCCCGCGACATCATCCACATGGATGCAGCTCATCCACTGGCGGCCGCTGCCGAGCTTTCCGCCTAGGCCGAGTTTGAAAAGGGGGCCGATCAATCGCATCGCGCCGCCCGGGCCGGTGACGAAGCCGATTCGCAAGAGCACGGTGCGAACTCCGAGGTTTTCGGCGGGCTGCGCGGCGGCTTCCCAGGCTTGGCAGACTTCGGCGAGAAAACCGCTGCCGGCGGGAGAGGACTCGGTTGCTTCGTTCTCGCCGGTGTCGCCGTAGAAACCGATGGCGGAGGCGTTGATGAGCACGCGCGGACCGCCGGGGCGGAGGCTCTCGACGACTCGGTGAGTGGTCTCCACGCGGCTGCGGAGGATTTCGTTTTTCTTGGATTTCGTCCAAAGCCCGAGGATCGGCTCGCCGGAGAGGTTCACCACCGCGTCGAGTCCTGAAAAATCCAGCGGATCGTCGGCAAGGATTTGGCGAAAGCCCGCCGCGCCACCGCGCGAGAAAGGAACAATCGAGTGGCCGGCGGCGACCGTCATTTTACTGAGCCGAGTGCCGACATAACCGCGCGCGCCAAGGATTCCGATGTTCACGGGTTCCACGAGTGTCATTGTGGGATGTTATTTCAAGCCCTGATTCATCCGGCATCGGGTGATCACCTCCTTGGCGGTTGCAATTTGATCGACGGGGCGAGGAAAAAACTGATCCTCGAAAGCGGAGTATTACAAAATTGTCACATTTAACGGCACCCGGTCAGAATTTGGACAGGGTTAGAAAATTTGATTCCTTATGGAGTCCAATTCGCCCGCTCCTCTACCATCACGCTACCAGTTCAAAGCCCTGCTCGGGCAGGGTGGCGCTGGCGAGGTTTTGAGTGCTTGGGACACCCAGTTGAAACGAACGGTGGCCGTGAAGCGACTGAGCCACGCCACGAAGCCCGATGAGGATATCCGCGACGCCTGGCAGGAGGCGATGTGCCTCGCCTCGATCCGACATCCCAACATCGTCTCGGTTTTCGACATTGGAACCGAGCAGGACGCGCCCTACATGGTTATGGAGTTTGTGCAAGGGGAGACGCTCGAGCAGACCGTCCGCCGCTCTCCGTTGGAAATTCCGGTTTTTTGCGACATCGCCGGCCAGTGCCTCGAGGGAATCGCGGCCGCTCACCACAGCGGGCTTGTCCATCGCGACCTCAAGCCCGCCAACATTATGTTGGTGCGTTTGCCCAGCGGGCAGTTTCAGGTGAAGATTCTCGACTTTGGTATCGCCCAGTATCTTCAGGGTCAACCCGCCGAGGGCGATGCAAGCCCGGCTGCCGTGGCTGGCACCGTGCATTGGATCTCCCCGGAGCAGCTCGAGGGTGGCATCGTGGACGGACGGTCCGATCTTTATTCGTTGGGGTGCGTGTTTTATTTCTGTCTGGCAGGGGTGCCGCCGTTCTCGGGAAAAACCGCGAATGAAGTTCTGAAGGGGCACCTCGAGGGAAAGGCTCCGCCTTTGTCTGTTTTGCGGCCCGATGTGCCGCTGGGTTTGTGCGACTGGATCATGACCCTCCTCTCCAGGCGTCCCGAGGGTAGGCCTCCCGACGCAATCGGGGCTTTGTGGCAGTTGGAGCCCCTCGCCGCGAACTTCCAAAAAACCTCGCGGGTCTTATTGCCGGAGCCAGCGGCGCCCGCCGCATCCGATGCAGGAACGGGGCGGATCGATTTGAGCTTCATGGATGCGCCGTCACCCCCGGCACCGCCCGTGCGACGCCGGCCGCTTTGGCCATGGGCATCAGCCGCAGCCGTGCTCGCCGTCGCCTTGTGCGTCTGGGGATGGTTGGCTTTTCAAAAACCCGCGCCGCCTGCGTTTCGCATCCACGGCTCGAATACCATCGGCTCCCGGCTCGCTCCCGCGCTGGTCGAGGGTTTTTTGGCCCACCGGGGAAACAAAGAAATTCAAACCGAGAGCACGCCGCAGAGTGTGGAGCGCCGGGTGGATTTTCTGGATGCGAGAAGTAGCCGGCGGGAATTTGTGGAAATCCACGCGCACGGCTCTCGAACGGCCTTTTCAGGGCTTCGCGACGGACTTTGCGATCTCGGCATGTCCTCCTCCCGGGTGCGGGAGTCGGATGCGGCGGAGCTCGCCAACAAGGGGCTTGGGGACATGCGGGCCCCCGCCAGCGAAATCATCGCCGCGCTGGATGGATTGGCGGTTCTCGTCCATCCCTCAAACCCCCTATCCCAGCTCGACCGGCATGCGGTGGCCTCTGTATTCGAGGGAAAAATCACGGACTGGGCCGAGCTCGGGCGCGACCGACCCGGAAAGATTCATCTCCACGCCAGAGATGCCAACTCCGGCACATTCGAATTTTTCCAATCCATTGTTCTGGGCAACGGGACGCTTGCTACGGAGGCGCGCCGCTACGAAGACAGCACGGATCTTTCGCGGGCGGTGGCGGGCGATCAAGATGCCATCGGGTTTGCCGCACTGCCCTATATTCTCGACTGCAAGGCGCTCGCGATCGGCGACGACGGCACCCCCGCCTTGATTCCATCCCGCTTCACAGTTGCCACCGAGGATTACGCGCTCTCGCGGCGCCTTTACTTTTACGCGTCGGCCGCAAGCACACATCCCTGGATCAGGAAATTTCTGGATTTCGCCACGAGCCCCGAGGGTCAGGAGATCGTGAGCCGCGAGGGATTCGTAAAGCAAACGCCCGTTGTGCAGCCCGGTCTCGTTCCCCGCAACGCCCCGGCGGAATATCAAAACCTGCTCGAGAGTGCCGAGCGCGTGAGCATGAATGTGCGTTTCAACCGAGAAACGGGGGCGCTCGATTCCAAGGGCGCCACGGATTTGGGGCGGTTGGTCGAATTGATGGCCCTCCCGGAAAACAGGGGGCGCGAACTCGTGCTGGCGGGATTTCATGAGAGCACGGGAGATGACGCTGCCGACCTTGCAACCTCGGTTCAAAGCGCCTCGGCGGTCGCAGCCGAACTCGAAAAACGCGGATTGAAGGTCCGCCATGTCAAGGGCTATGGAGCCTCTTTGCCCGTGGCTTCCAACCTAGAACCGGCGGGACGCTGGAAAAACCGGCGCGTGGAGGTCTGGATTCGAGACCCCCAGACGCCGCGCGATGTTTCCCTCAACGGAATTTGAATGGCTTTGGTGCCGGAAGGCGCCTCTCCTTGTCGGCGCGTCGGTGGTTCTTTGACGACGGCTAGCGGCCCGGGGCTTTCGGCAGGCCCTCGATGCGTTCGCCGGGCCAGATGTTGTTTTTGGAAAACCAGCCCTGCGGCATTTCGAGCGCGTAGGCGATGTTCGGGAAGCGGCTCGGGACGGGCTTTTCCACGCGAGGTTGGAGATCGTGGAGTTCTTTGATGAGGCCTGCTGCGTCAATGTAGGCGATGGTGAGGGGCACCTCGGTGTTCTTCATCCAGAAGCCAACCGGGGCGACTTGATCCATTACGAAAAGCATTCCGGAATCGGATGCGAGGGATTTTCGATACATCAAACCCGCGCTGCGCTCGTGGGTCTCGTCGGCCACTTCGGCGGTGATTTTTTTGGTGCCGATGCGGAGTTCGATGGCCGACAAAGCAGGCTGTGGGCCGCTCTGCGCGGGGCATGGGAGTGGGTGAAAAAGGAATAGCGCGAGCCACACAAGCGCTGGGAAAATCAAATAATTTTTTCCGATATTGTTGACAGTTGGCTCAGAATTTGGAGACATACGGCACCTTTCCCGAAAAACATGTATTCGACTCTTCGCCGGCACGCAATTTTCCCGTCTCTTTTCTCGCGAGCTGGACTAGGCACAATCTGACGGCTCCGCACTGACCCATGGCGAACTTTTTTCCAAAATGGACCAACTGGCTTCCGCTGAAGCTGGTGATTTGCGTGGGGGCGATCGTGACCTTTATCGTCGGGGGTCTCTGGTATTACTTCACCCCGAAATACACCCGCGTCGGCTACGAGCCCACCCAGCCGGTGCCTTTCTCGCATGTGATCCATGTGCAGCAGCTCGGAATGGACTGCCGGTATTGCCATAGCTTCGTCGAGGTCGCCTCGCACTCGAATGTGCCGACCACCCAGACCTGCATGGCCTGCCACACGCAAATCAAGGCCGACAGCCCTAAACTCGCCGCCGTGCGTGAGAGCTGGAAAACCGGCCAGCCGGTGAACTGGGTCCGCATCCACAAGGTTCCCGACTACACTTATTTCAACCACGCGGTGCATGTGAACCGCGGCGTGAGCTGCTACAGCTGCCACGGCGCGATCAACGAAATGAAGGTCGTCTTCCAGCACGAGCCGCAAAGCATGAGCTGGTGCTTGGATTGCCACCGCGCCCCGGAAAACCATCTCCGCCCGCCCTCGGAAGTCTACAACATGGCCTGGAAACCGACCGGCCAAGAGACCCAGCGCGAGATCGGCATGAAGTTCAAAGAGGAGTGGGAAGTGAACCCGCCCGTCACTTGCGGAGGTTGCCATCGATGAAGAGAAATTTCCACCACCCGAAACCGGAGAAAAACCCACGCATTTGGCGTAGCCTGCGTGAGTTGGAGAATGACCCGCAGTTCGAGAAACATCTCCAGCAGGAATTTCCTCGCGGAGCCGATCTTTACGAAGATAGCGGTCTTTCGAAGCGCGATTTCATCAAACTCATGGGCGCCTCGATCGCGCTGGCGGGAGTGGGCCTGACCGGTTGCCGCCGCCCCGATGCGTTCCTCGTTCCTTTCACCAAAGGCGTGGAATACACGATTCCCGGCAAGTTTCTTTATTACGCGACCTCGATGCCGGCCCGTTACGGTGCCGTGCCATTGATCGCCACGACCAGCGACGGACGCCCGACCAAGCTTGAAGGCAACCCGCTCCATCCTTTTTCGAATGGCGGAACGGATTCCTTCGCTCAGGCGGAAATCCTGAATCTCTACGATCCACACCGCTCGAAAGAAATCACTGAAAAAGGCCAAGCCTCGAGCGCTGACGCGTTTGACGCCTTCGTAAAATCCGTGGCTTCCGGCAATGGTCAGGGCCTCGCCATTTTGGCCGAGCCGGTCAGTTCGCCCACTCGCAACCGCCTCCGCGCGGACTTGCAGGCTAAATTCCCAGATCTCCTTTGGGCTGAATATGATCCCCTCGCTGCAACTCCCGCCGAAGCAGCCGCCGCGGCTTCGTTTGGCCCGAATGTTCGCCTCGTTCCGAATTTCAGCCGCGCCGATATTATTTTGGCGATTGATAGCGATTTCCTGAATCCGATCGAAACCGGCATTGGTTACGCGCAGGGCTTTGCCGCTCGCCGCAATCCCGACCAAAAAGGCGCTCCGATGAACCGCCTTTATGTCGTCGAGAACCACTACACGGTCACCGGCGGCATGGCTGACCACCGCCTGCGCTTGAAGGTCTCCGACATGGGCGAATTTGCCCGTCAACTCGGATTGGTCCTCGCCAAAGCCAGTGGCAACGCCAACTTGGCCGCCGTCGCCAACGCCGTTCCCGCTTCGCAAGCATCCTTTGATCCCAAGTGGGTCGAAGAATGCGCGGCCGACCTCGCCAAGAATGGCGGTCGCTCGATTGTCGTCGCCGGCCCGCTCACGCCCGCCCCGGTGCAGGTTTTGGTCAACGCGATCAACAGCGCCCTCGGCAACATCGGCGCCACCATCACAGCGGTCAAAACCGACGCTCCTGCCGCTGCCAGCATCGCCGACCTCGCGAAGGCGATTGACGCCGGCAAGGTCAAAAGCCTCTTCATTCTCGGCGGCAACCCCGCCCACAGCGCTCCGGCCGAACTGGGTTTCGCCAAACTTCTCGAGAAGGTCACCGATACCGTCCATCTCGGATTGTTCGAGGACGAAACCGCCAAAGTCTGCCGCTGGCATGTTCCGGCCGCCCATTTCCTCGAAGCCTGGGGCGATGTTCGCACTTTTGACGGCACCTACACTTCGGTGCAACCGATGATCCTCCCGCTGTGGGGCGGTCGTTCGGAACTCGAGATTTTGAATGCGCTCAACGGCGCACCCGCTCCGGTCGGCCCAGCGTTGGTTCAAGCAACATTCACGCAAGTTGCCAAATCCACCGACCCTGCCGCTTGGAACGCCTTCCTGCGCGACGGATTTCAACCCAATACGGCCTTCGCGCCAGTCCAAGCCTCTTTCAACGCCACCGCCGCCGCCAACCTCGCGAAGTCCGCGACCACCAAGTCGGATGGCTTGGAGTTGGTCTTCCTGCAAAGCCCGAGCGTGGATGATGGCCGCTACGCGAACAATTCCTGGCTCCTCGAGACTCCGGATTTTGTCACCAAGGTCACTTGGGACAACGCGATCCTCGTCAGCCCCGCCACCGCTCTAAAACTCGGCATCAAGGCAAATAATTTCAATATTCTCGGAGACATCTCCGAGAAATTGGGCAACGACGTCAACTACGACTTGGTCGCCGACATTGTGGAAATTTCCGATGGCACGACCACCATCGAAGCCGCGGCGATCGTCGCTCCAGGCCACGCCGACAACTCGCTTTCCATCGCCTTGGGCTATGGACGCAAGGAAGTCTCCGCGTTGATGGATGGTGTGGGTTTCAATGCCTACCCGCTCCGCCGCTCGAACTGCATGCGCACCGTCGGCGGCGTCACCTGCAAAGTCACCGACCGCGATTATCCTCTCGCCCAAACGCAGGAGCACAAGAGCATGGAAGGCCGCGACCTCGTGCGCGAAGGCACCATCGAGCGCTACGAAAAAGATCATACCTTTGCCCAAACGATGGGCATGGATAGCCACATCCCGCCGAATATTTCTCTCTACACCCACCCCGAGTTGACCTCGAAGGAGCAGTGGGGCATGACGGTGGATCTCAATACCTGCACCGGTTGCAATGCCTGCGTCGTCGCCTGCCAGGCCGAGAACAATGTGCCGGTCGTCGGCAAGGACCAAGTCCGCAAAAACCGCGACATGGCCTGGATTCGCCTCGATCGTTATTTTGCCGGCGAAGCCGAAGATCCCGAAATGCTCACACAGGCCGTCATGTGCCAGCATTGTGAGAACGCTCCTTGCGAAACGGTTTGCCCGGTCAATGCCACGGTCCATAGCGAGGACGGCCTAAACCTGATGGCCTACAATCGCTGCATCGGCACCCGCTATTGCGCGAACAACTGCCCTTGGAAAGTCCGCCGCTTCAACTATTTCGACTACAATCAGCGTCCTATCGACGAACTCTACTGGGGTCCGCTCGCCAAGAAAGGCATGGCCGACAGCCTCAAGATGGCGAAAAACCCGAATGTCACCGTGCGCATGCGCGGCGTCATGGAAAAATGCACTTTCTGCATCCAGCGCATCGAGGAAGCCAAAATCTCGCGCCTCGTCGAAGCCGGCCCGACCCCAGCCAGCGAAACACCGATCGCCAATTTCAAGGTGGCTTGCCAGCAGTCTTGCCCAAATGACTCGATTGTCTTCGGCAATGTCGCCGACCCGAACAGCTCGGTCAGCCGCCTCCGGAAAGACGACCGCGCGTATGTGATGTTCAAGTATTTGAATGTTGCGCCCCGCGTTTCCTACCTCGCTCGCATTCGCAACCCGAATCCTCAAATGCCCGGCGCCGATCAAGTCGGCATGGCCAACGGGGCCGGTCACCACGGCGCCCATGGCGAAGGGCATGATTCCCACAACGCCCAACCGCCCCATGGCGACGCCCACGCCGCTCCGGCCGCCCACTAAGGTTTAAGAAATGTCCAACGCCACCGCCGAACATCCCGAGCACCTTACGGAAGACGAAAAACAACTCGTCCGCAAACCGCTTGTGCTTAACAACCGCACGATGGGTTGGATCAGCGATTACATCAGCTCCATCGTCGAGGGCAAGACGCCGACTTGGTGGTATGTCTCGATGGCAATCACTGTGCCGCTCACACTCATGTGCTTGGCGCTATTGGGTTACCTCATCTCGACTGGCGTCGGCGTTTGGGGTAACAACCACCCCATCGGCTGGGCATGGGACATCACGAACTTCGTGTTCTGGATCGGTATCGGACATGCCGGCACGCTCATTTCGGCGATTCTTTTCCTGACCCGCCAGAAGTGGCGCACCTCGATCAACCGTGCTGCCGAGGCGATGACCCTCTTCGCCGTCGTCTGTGCCGGCATTTATCCCGCCCTGCATGTCGGTCGCGTCTGGATGGCCTGGTGGCTGGCCCCGGTTCCCAACGCGAATGCGATCTGGCAAAACTTCCGCTCGCCGCTCCTGTGGGATGTTTTCGCGGTCTCGACCTACTTCACTGTGTCGGTCCTCTTCTGGTATACCGGTCTGATCCCCGACCTCGCCACCCTGCGCGATCGTTGCACCACGAAAATCCGCAAATTCATCTACGGCGTCCTCGCCCTCGGCTGGCGTGGCGGCAACCGCCAATGGCGCCACTACGAGATGGCCTACCTGATCCTCGCTGGTCTCTCGACCCCGCTCGTGCTCTCGGTGCACTCGGTCGTGTCCTTCGACTTCGCGACATCGGTCGTTCCGGGTTGGCACACCACGATTTTCCCGCCCTACTTCGTCGCCGGCGCCATCTTCGGTGGTTTCGCGATGGTGCTCACCATCATGATTCCGGCTTGCGCGATCTACAAGCCGCTTCATGACCTCGTGACAACGGACCATGTGAACAAGATGTGCAAAATCATCCTGCTCACGGGATCCATCGTCGGCTACGCCTACTTGATGGAGCTGTTCGTCGCTTGGTATAGCGCGAACCCTTACGAGCGCGCGGCCTTCTGGTATCGCGCCTTCGGTCCCTACTGGTGGGCCTACTGGTCGATGATGTTCTGCAATGTCGTCGCACCTCAGATATTCTGGTTCAAATACTTCCGCACCCATCTCGTTTGGGTCTGGGTGATCGTCCAATTCCCGAATGCCGGCATGTGGTTCGAGCGCTTCGTCATCATCGCCACCACGCTCGCCCGGGATTTCACCCCATCGGCTTGGGGAATGTTCCACCCGACCTGGGTCGATATTTGCACTTTCATCGGCACCTTTGGATTGTTTGGAACACTCTTCCTGCTCTTTATTCGATTCCTTCCAATGATTTGTATGTTCGAAGTCAAAGCCGTCCTGCCCGAAGCGGACCCACACCACGGGGAGGCGAATCACTAATATGGAAGCCGTTGGAAATCCCACAGCACCTGTTTACGGAGTCGCCGCTGAGTTTCAGTGCGCCCGCGATCTCTACCACGCCGCCGAAAAAATCCGCGATGCCGGATTTTCCAAATGGGATGTCTTTTCCCCGTTCCCGATCCACGGAATGGACGAAGCCATGGGCCTCAAGCGCTCGATCCTCGGTAAATTAGTTTTCTTTGGAGGTCTCACCGGGTTCCTCACGGCAGTTACGATGGAGTTCGGAACCTCCTCGTTCCTCTACCCTCTCATCGTCGCCGGCAAGCCGACCAACCTCTACACCGTCCCGGCTTTTTTCCCGATCATGTTTGAATTAACCATTCTTATCTCGGCCTTCACGGCAGTCTTCGGAATGTTGATCATGAACGGCTTGCCGCGCCTCAACCACCAACTTTTCAACTGGGACCGCTTCAAAAAAGTCACCGAGGACAAATTCTTCGTCGCCATTGAGTCCGAAGACCCCAAATTCTCCACCCGCTCGGTGCAGGATTTCCTCGAATCCCTCGGCGGAACCAACATCACCACCATCCACGGAGACTAATCGGGCATGCTCAAATACTTCTTCTCCATTTTCGCTCTGGTGGTCGTCCTGGTGGTGACAGTCGCCGGCTTCCGTGGACAAAAATTCCAGAAACCACCCATCGAGCTTTTCCCGGACATGGATGACCAGCCAAAGGTCAAAGCCCAATCGCCCAGCGAGTTCTTTGCCGATGGACGCGGCAACCGCCAACCGATCGCGGGAACTGTCCCGCTCGGCTACGCGATGCCAATGCACAAGGATGTTGATGGCTCGACCGGCGAGTCACCCAGCCCCTACAAACAGGTGAAATTCTCGAACGGCGTGTCCTATTTCGATACCGGCCGATTCGACAACCAGTGGGGCACCGGCATCCCAGTGAACGAAGTCACCCCGGAGTTCATCGCTCGCGGCCAAGATCGCTACGCCATCTCCTGCCAAGTCTGCCACGGAGCCACTGGAGCTGGAAATGGAATCGCCGGCAAATACGGCCTTGTCGCCATCGCCAATCTCCACCAACCCCGCATCCGCGACATGGCGGACGGTGAAATCTTCAACACCATCACTCATGGAAAAAACACCATGATGGGCTACGGCGACCGCATCCAAGTGCAGGACCGCTGGGCGATCGTTGCCTATATCCGCGCCCTCCAACTCTCGCAAGGCGGTGCCGCGATCAATGATGTTCCGCCCGCTGAACGGGCCCAACTCGAAGCGCAGAAACAATGAGCAGCAGCCACGAACCATCCCAACCCGGCAGCCACATGTTTGATTACAAGCATGTCGGCGGTCGTTTCCTCGGCCTCGTCGCACTGGCCATTGTCGCGTTTGCCGCCGTGGGTTTTGGCGCCTTCAGCGACACCAAGCAATTCGCCTTCTCCTACCTCTTCGCGTTCACCTTCTTCCTCACGATCTGCATGGGTGGGCTTTTCTGGACGCTTGTCCACCACGCCGTCGATGCGGAGTGGAGCGTAGTCGTCCGTCGCCAGACAGAAAATATGGCCAGCCTCTTGATCATAATGGGTGTGCTCTTCATCCCACTGATCTTTGTGGCTCCGAAGCTGTGGTATTGGATGACCAAACTCCCCGGCCAAGACATCCTCCTCGATGAGAAGTGGCCCTACCTCACCAAGGAATTCTTCTGGATCCGTGCGGCCTTCTATTTCCTTTTCTTCGGCATCGCCGCGACATGGCTCCGCGCGAACTCGATCTACCAAGACACCTGCGGCTCCGCTCGTTACACCTTGTTGAACCGCAAGATCACATTCGCCAGCCTGCCGCTTTTCGCAGTTTGTCTGACCTTCGCCGCCGTGGATTGGCTCATGGGCCTCGACTACCACTGGTTCTCGACCATGTGGGGCGTCTATATTTTCGCCGGAACCGCCCTCAGCAGCCTCTGCGTGCTGGTCCTCATCATCACCGCCCTGCGGAATGCCGGATATCTCCAAAATATCGTTTCGCTCGAGCATTACCACATCATGGGCAAGCTCATGCTGGCCTTCACGATCTTCTGGGCCTACATCGGATTCAGCCAATACATGCTCATCTGGTATGCGAACATTCCAGAAGAGACTGTCTACTTCCTGCGCCGCAATACCGAGACTTGGCAAATCCTCAGCACCGCCCTCGTCGTCGGACACTTCTTCGTGCCCTTCCTGCTCTTGTTGTTTAATTTCGGCAAGAAAAGCCCGGCTTTCCTCTGCGGAATGGCTCTGTGGATTCTTTCCATGCACCTCCTCGATGTCTATGTCATCGTGCTCCCCGCCTTGCACAAAGCCGGCGTGGTCGTGAGCTGGCTCGATATCGCGTGCCTGATCGCCATCGGGAGCACCCTCGCCGCCGTTTTCCTGAAACGCCTCGGAGACGCTCCGCTTTGGCCACTTCGCGACCCGCGCCTTAAAAAATCGATTGCCTTGAAGAACTGATGGATACCACTTCCCATAACGAAAAGAAAAAATCCGGGGCCTGGTTTTTCATCCTCGGCATAGGTCTCATCGCCCTGTTCTTGCTGGCGACCAATCTCTTCCGTGGCGGATACTCGGCGACCACCGATCCCGAAGATCCAGCTCGCGATGCGGAGCGTGTGAAAAACCTCGCCGACCTCCAAGCCGAAAACGAGAAAAAACTCAATAGCTACGCTTGGGTGGATCAGGCAAAAGGAAGCGTCCAAATCCCCATCAATCAAGCCATGACCCTCGTCTTGGCCAAGCTGAACTCGACAAAACCCGCCCCGGCCTACCCTGTAGTGGATAATACCGGCCAACCCGTGCCGCCCACGCGTCTTGCGACACCAGCCGATACGGATGCCGCCGATCCCCTCCCGGAGGGAGAGCCCGCCGCTGCTGGCGCCAATGCCTTAGCCGCTCCGGTTGATAAAACAGAAGCCAAAGCCGGGAAAACCAAAAAATCGAAAACCCAACAATGAGCAACGACTTGTCCAATCAGCCGGATGACTTGACCGCCCCTGAGCGCGCTCAGATAGACGCCTCGACCAGCGGCGCGGTTCTGCTCTTCTTCGGTTCCGCCGCATTCTGGCTGGTCTTCGGCTCCCTGCTGGAAGTCGTGGGATCGATTCAACTCGTCTTCCCAGGGTTTTTGGATGGACTGAGCTTCCTCACGTATGGCCGTGTGGTTCAGGCAGCCACCACGGTTCTAGCCTACGGTTTTGCTACTCCCGCCGCGATTGGTATCGCGATTTGGCTTACGGCTCGTCTCTGCAAGGTGCCCCTCAGGCACCATCGTATGTTGATTAGTGCCGGGATTGTGTGGAACCTCGGCATTCTCGTCGGAGCCTGCTCGATCATTGCTGGAAATAGCACATCGTTCCCGCTTCTCGCCTTGCCTGCATTCGCTACACCGATTCTTTTCGTCTCCTACGCTTTGATCGCGATTTGGGTTCTATTTACTTTCAACGAAAGAAAATCCGGAGCTCTCTTCGTCTCCGCGTGGTTTGTTTTCACAGCGATCCTGGCCTTTCCTTGGCTATTCGGAACCGCGAATGCCCTCCTCGTATGGAACCCCGTCGCCGCCCCAGCCCAAACACCCATCGCGCTCTGGTTTGCCAGCGGATTCATGAATCTCTGGCTCGTTCCCGTCGGAGTCGCCGCCGCGTTTTACATCATTCCGAAGAGCACCGGATTTCCCATTGCCAGCAATAACCTCAGCCTCCTGGGTTTTTGGACCCTCCTCCTCTTCGGAGCATGGACCGGTGGCGCGCAAATTATTGGTGGCCCAGTCCCTGCTTGGATCACCAGCGCCGGCGTCGCCGCCAGTGTGATGCTCTTGGTTCCAGCCCTGGCGATCGGCGTGAATCTCCACCTCACCTTCCAAGGTCACTACGCCCCGGTCGCGTGGAGCCCAGCCCTCCGCTTTGTGGTCGTCGGCATTGGCTCACTGGTGACCTACTGGGTGCTCTCGGCCATCAATTCCCTGCCATTGGTGAATTCGATGACACAATTTTCCGACACAAACCGGGCGCTCTATCAACTCGGACACTTCGGCTTCTTTGCCATGACCGCCTTCGGCGCCATCTACTACATCGTGCCTCGCCTCACTGGCAAGGAATGGCCCTGCGCCCCATTCATTTCACTTCATTTCTGGCTGGCTGCGACAGGATTCGGTTTGGTGGTTTCGGGACTTCTCCTCGGAGGTCTCATCCAAGGAGCCGCCTTGAATCAGACCATCGTCACCTTCCGAAGCTCCATGGAGTTCGCCTGGCCCTTTCGCTTCCAAGCTATGTTGGGAAGCGTCCTGATTTTGGGATCCGCAGTGAGCTTCGCCTTGCACTTCATCGGCATCCTGCTTGACACTCGCAAAAACCAAGCGCCCGCCATGTTGGCAGAGCGTGAGGAAAAATCTCAGGAGCCCGTTGCGGTATGAACAAACTCCCATCCCTTTTCACTGGCATCTTTTTGATCTTCGGCTCCGCTTGGCTCGGACTCGTAAATTACCCGCTCAAAAACCTCGGCAACCTTCAGCCCGTTCCCGATGAGGCCACCGGTGGCGTCCTTCCTCCCACCGTTTCGGGACTCGCTGTGGCTGGACAAAAAGTCTATGCTGCAAATGGTTGTGTGGAATGCCACTCTCAGCAAGTTCGTTTTTCCCCGCTCACGACGGATATCGACAAAGAACTCGGGAAACGCCAGACCGTCGCCCGCGACTATCTCCGCGAAAAAACCGCCCTCCCCGGCACCCTTCGCGTCGGACAAGACCTTTCGAACTACGGCGCCCGAGCCGGTGAAGACATCAACGCCATTCACCGTCACCTCTACGAACCCCGTTCCGTGAATCCGTGGTCCAACATGCCATCGTATTGCTTCCTCTACCATGTCGTGAAAATCCAAGGCCAACCCTCAAATGAAGCCGTTATCGGCCTCACTGGACCCCGTGCTCCAAAGCCCGGTTACGAAGTTGTTCCCACCGAGAAGGCCAAAGCCCTTGCCGCCTACCTTCTTTCCTTGAACCAAAGCTACCCGCTCCCGGAATCCCCGGTCGCAACCGCCAAGTAAAACACAGTGAACACGCCTTCGAACGACCCGCACAAGCCGAGCGATACCCCCGCAACTGAGGTTTCCGCTCCCGTTCTGCGTGAAGCCGCCGAGCCCACCGAGAAATCCTCCCCCATTCCCTTTTGGCTTGTCATTTTTGCAGGAATCCTCGTTTTCTGGGGTGGATTTCACCTCGCCAGCAACAGCGGTGGCTTCAAAGCGGATGTCTATAATCCCGAAATCAGCGGTGCCGCTGCTGGCCCTGCCGCTCCGCCCGATCCCAAAGTCATCGGCAAGCGCCTCTTCACCCAAAACTGCGCCGTGTGCCACCAAGGCAGCGGAATGGGTGTCGCTGGCCAATTCCCGCCTCTCGTCGCAAGCGAATGGGTCGTCGGTGGTGACTGGGTGGGTGACAACCACCTCGTAAAAATCCTGCTCGCCGGCATGCAAGGGCCGGTCCAAGTCAAAGGCCAGAGCTACAACAACGCCATGCCGCCGTGGGCGCAGTTGAAAGACAGCGAAATCGCCGGCATTCTCACTTACATCCGCAGCGAGTGGGGCAACAGCGCTCCTCCGATCACCGAGGAATTCGTCGCCAAAATCCGCGCTGCATCCACCGACCGCAAAGAACCTTGGACCCAAAAAGACCTGAAAGCCATACCGGCCGAAACAATCTCCGCTGGCGGAGCCGCCGCCCCTGCCGCCCCGGCTAATCCCGCTCCCGCAGCGCCTCCAGCCGCCTGACCTTTGCCATGAGCCTACTTCTCCGAATCACCGCCCTCTGTCTCCTGCTCCTTGGCTTTTCCGCGCCTGTTGCCCAAGCCGAGACCCGCACCGACAATCTCTACTGGGCTCCAGAAAACATCACCGTTGGCGGTGAGAAAATTGACGGCATCCTGAATTTCATCTTCTGGCTCACGCTCGTCGTCTTCGTAGCCACGCAAGGTGTCTACATCATCTATCTCATCAAATACCGCCGTCGCCCTGGCCACAAAGCCCACTACAGCCATGGCAACAATACCTTGGAATTTTGGTGGACAATTATCCCGACGGCCATCTTCCTCACCCTCGCCATCTGGGGCAACCGCGTCTGGAACGAACTCACCGCATCCCCCATCCCCCCCGATGCCGTCTCGGTGGATATCGTTTCTTATCAATTCGGTTGGGATTTCCGCTATGCCGGAGCAGATAACAAGCTCGGCGACTGCGCGGCGAATTTGTTTTCGATGGATAATAAATTCGGCGTGAACCAGAACGACCCCGCCGCCAAGGACGACTTCACTGCCACCGAGTTAGTGATTCCCTTCGGCAAGACCGTGCATGTTCTCCTCCGCAGCCGAGATGTTATTCATTCCTTCTATGTCCCGTCGTTCCGCCTGTATCAGGATTGCGTCCCAGGCCGCACGATCAAGTGGGTGCAATTCAACGCCACTCGCCCCGCGGAGCTAGAGCTCGCCTGCAGCCAGCTCTGCGGCACCGGCCACTACAACATGAAGGCCAAAATCCGCATCCTTCCTCAGGCCGAGTTTGACAAGTGGTATGCGGAAAAATCCGCCGCTGCCAAAGCCGCCCTCGCCGGTCTGTAAGAATCAGAGACTCTCACGGAGTCGCAAAGTCACGGAGAGCTCGAAAAAATTGGAGGGCGCTGCTTTGCCTTGCTCGCGCCACGCTCGCTGCGCCCTTCGGGCCATCTTCGATGTGCCTCCTCGCCACCGCCCTGTGTCTCGGTTGTCAGCGCCCAATTTTCCCGATTCGCAAGTCAGGCGACTCAAGAATTCGATTGCGAGCTGAGTGGCATTTCGTAGTTTTCAGTCATGAGCGTAATCGAGCAGATTCATCAACTGACCCTCCAAGAAAAGCTGATCGCAATGGAGGCCATCTGGGATGACATTTCCAGCGTTGAAGAAAATCTAGAGATTCCTCAGTGGCACAAAGACATTCTCAATGAGCGGGAGCAATTGATAGCGGATGGAAAGGCTCGGTTTATTGATTGGGAAGAAGCGAAGGAGCAGATCAAACAAGCCGTGAAATGAAGCTCCAGATTCTCGATCTTGCGAAAGAGGATCTCATCGGCGGCTTTCATTTCTATGAGGATAAAGAAAAAGGGTTGGGGGATTTTTTTCTGACCAATCTTTTCTCTGATATTGAAAGCCTCAAAGTATTCGGCGGCATCCATCGCAACGCCGTCAGAGGATTCCGCCGCGCTCTATCGAAGCGTTTTCCGGTCGCGATTTACTACACGATTGAGGACGATACGGTTTGGATCAGGTCAGTGGTTGATTGCCGGAGAAGTCCCTCCTGGATTCGTCGCCATTTGAGAAAGGCGTGATCGCTACCTCCGCGTCGCCAACGTGTAAGAATCAGAGACTCTCACGGAGCCACAAAGTCACGGAGAGCTCGAAAAAAATTGGAGGGCGCTGCTCCGTCGGCGCCAACCTTTCCCGATTCGCTCAAAAAATGGGCCGCCACGAAGAGTGGCCCTCCAAACTCCCCCTCCGTGTTCTCGGTGCCCTCTGTGGTCAATCCTTCTTCCGCTTCTTCTTCTCCGGTCGCTCCATGTCGAAAAGCGAAACTTTCACTGGGGCGGCATTTGTTTCGATCTCGCGCGGGCCATCGCGCAGGACATCAAGAAATTGCTGCGGCACTTGGGCGAAGGACTGGCCGGGTTTGATTTCAATGATTCCCACCGAGCGTGGCGGCAATCCGAGAGAATCCTCCAGAAGACCAATGATGTCTCGAGGCGATACTCTTTCCTCGCGGCCCACATTCAGCATCACCCAGCGCATCCCGCGCGAGGGTGGGCGCAAGGTTGGTGAGGAAAAATCCTCCCGCTTTTCGCTCCGGTCCTCCTTGTCGCGTTTGTTCGGTTTCGTCTCCGCGAATTCCTCGGTCTTGGCTGATCCAGGGGTGAGAAGTTCGAACAACGCCGCTGCGATGTCGGTGGAGTTGTAGCCTTCCTCCAAAAGCCGGTCCACAGGTGCCATGGAAAGGGCGCCGCGCTCGAGGACTTCCCGAATTTGATCGAACACGCTCTCCAAGCGGCGCTCCTCGACCTCATTGGCCGTGGGAAGTTTGCCGCGCTGGATTTTGGTGCGTGTGAATCGCTCGAGATGCTGGATTTTATAAATGTCCCGCCCAGTCACAAAAGTCGCCGCCAGGCCTTTGCGCCCGGCGCGTCCCGTCCGGCCGATGCGGTGCACATAGTCTTCGGCGTCGTAGGGCAGGTCGTAATTCACAACGAGTTCGAGGTCGTCCACATCGATTCCGCGCGCCGCGACATCCGTGGCGACGAGAAATTCGAACTCCGCCTGCTTGAATTTGTTCATCACACGCGTGCGCTGGGTCTGTGACAGGCCGCCGTGTAGCCGGTCCGCTGAGATTCCCTGCGCGACCAAATCATCTGCGAGTTCATCGACCATTCGCTGGGTGTTGCAAAAAACAATGCCCAGCTTGAATCCATGGAAATCCACAAGGCGGAGAAGAGCCTCGCGCTTGTTGCGCAGCGGCACCTCGAAATACCACTGCTCGATCGCGGGCACCGTCAGCGTCTTTTGTTCGATCTTCACGGACTTCGGTTCGCGGGAGTTCCGATCGATCAAATCGCGAATGGGCTTCGAAACCGTCGCGGAAAAAAACACCGTCTGCCTCTCCTTCGGCGTGGCCTTCAAAATGTGTTCGATATCCTCGCGGAAGCCCATGTCGAGCATGCGGTCCGCCTCGTCGAGGACGACCATTTTCACGGCTTCCAGTCGCAAGGTTCCGCGCTGCATGTGGTCCATGATTCGCCCCGGCGTGCCAATCACGATCTGCACGCCTTTTTTCAACTCATGGAATTGCCGCTCATACGAAGCTCCGCCGTAAATTGGCACCGCATGGATGCCGCGCTTATGGACAGAGAGTTTGTGAACCTCATCCGCCACCTGCATGGCCAGCTCGCGGGTGGGGCACATAATCAAAACCTGAACCATTCGGTCCTGCGCCGCACAAATTTCAATTGCAGGAATTGCAAAAGCCGCCGTCTTTCCCGAGCCCGTCTGCGATTGCCCGACCACATCGTGGCCCTCCATCAAAATCGGAATCGCCGCACTCTGAATCGGCGAAGCCTGCTCGAACCCCAAATCCGCCACCGCTTTCAAAATCTCTGGCGACAGGTCCAGGTCCGCAAAATTCAATGTGTTCATCGACTATCCATACAGGTTCGCTCCCCTCGCGTCATGCCCTTTGCAAAAGAGATTTTGGTTTGGTGGGATTCGCGGTTCGAATCGATTCCAAGGGGAGGATCGCCAGAGGGAAAAAAACCGGAAATTTGAGACCGGAGACCGGAAAATTTGGCCCGCGAATCCTCGCGAATCCTTGGAGGGCTGTCCTCCGTGGCAGCCCCAGATTCAGGCGCGCAGGCGCCGTTACGAAAAAATACATCCTCTCTCGGAGCCACAAAGCACACGAAGGGGGAAAACCGGAAAGCAGATTTTGGCCCGCGACGCCAATACCCGCGGGCACCACCGAAATTGACATGAGGAGCCGCTTCCCTCTTAGTGTGCGGGTTTGCAGCAATGAACAAATCCAAACTAGCCGGCGCACTTTTATTATTGGTTTCGCTCCTGTCATCATCGTGCGATTCAAAACCAAAACCCGCCCCAACCGAGGCGGCAGAACAAACGCCGGCTGAGCCAGCGCCAGCTGAGCAAGCTCCCACAGGTCAGGAGCAAACGGAGCAAGCCCCGGCCGAGCCTGCACCAGCCGACCAGGCCAGCAGCGAAGTAGCCCCAAGCGACCAGGCGCCGATCGAACAAACACCGACCGAGGTAGAACCAGCCGAGGAGGCTCCGACGGAACAGCAGCCCGCCGAGCCTGCGCCGACGGAAGAATCGCCAGCCGCTCAAGCGCCACGGGATGACTCCGTGAAAGACGCCAAGCTTCAGTATTTGAAGGTGCTCCAAGCCTCGATGAATGCAGCCGTGGAGCGGAAAGACTTGGATAAAGCAAGACAGCTTGCCCAAGAAATCCAAAAAATCGCTTCGGAAATTAACGCGCCAGGGGATTTATCTAAAACCAACGAGGAATCGACCGAGCCTGCCGAGAGTGCCGATGAAAATGCAGTTGTCGCGCAGTCGAATGAAGAAGAGACGCCTGCTCCTGCAGAGGCTCCAGAGCCTGCGGCGACGCCTGAACCCGCCACAACCGCCGACTCCAATTCCCTCTACGAAGCGGATATTGCTCGGTTGGTGGAGCAATGGAACAAAGAGAAAGCCCAAGCCGTGGCACCGATTCAGAAACGCTTCGACATGGCTGCCCAGCTGTTGCTCCGCAAGGTTACCCAGTCCGGCAATCTCGAGGCGGCCATGAAGCTCAAGGAAGTGATCGAAGACCCCGATGAATTAGCGGATTTCAAGAACGAGGCGAAGACGCCGCAGGACAAGGAACTCGTGCGGTTGGTCGATCAACGCGACAAGGCGGCTGCCATAGCCGCAGCCCCGGCGGAAAGACGCTTCGATCTCGCCACCCAGCAACTCATCCGCAAGGCGACGCAAACCGGAGATCTTGATGCCGCCATAAAGCTGAAAGCCATGATTGCGGAAGCCAAAACCTCGGCCGCCTCCGCGCCTGTCGAAGTGGCAAAAACAGGTTTCAATTCACCCAGCGCATCTTCCAAGGGCAAAGAATGCCCAGAGAAGGATTTTGAAGTCTCGCTTTGCGGTGGTGGGTGTGCGATTACTAAATATGTTGGAAACTCCAAGCGAGTCATAGTGCCTGCCAGTATTGAAGGAAGGCCAGTTGTGGGTATTGAATTCAGGTCATTTATGGGTAATTCTAAAATCGAGGAGGTGATCTTGCCTGATACGATAAAATTTATAAACCAAGGTGCTTTCGTTGTTTGCTCAAAACTCTCAAAAATAAATATCCCCCCATCGGTATCTACGATAAATCAAAATGCTTTTTCCTTAACTGCACTCAAAGAACTTCATATTCCAGCAAGCGTGACTTTTTTTGGTTTTCAATCGGGGTGTGTCAGTATGGTCAAAATCAATGTGGATCCGGCGAACGAACACTATACTGGTCTCGATGGAGTTGTTTATGACAAGCAACTTACAGCATTAGTTCATGTTCCTGCTGGACTTAAGATAAAAAAACTCAAGGTCCCTAATTCCGTAAGATCAGTAGCTAAGCAATGCATGGGGGGGAGCCAATTAAAAACCATCCAGATTCCAAAAGAAGCAGAGATAGATCAAGACGCATTCGTGGATGCGCAAAATGTTGAAGTAATCCGCTATTGAAGCTAAAAGCTTGGGGCTCCTGTCGATTTTGGGAAGCCACGGAAGTCACGGCCTTATTTTATTTGAATCTTATTCCAAAATGTGATCGCCTTTGGGCTTCTGGAATGTAGCGCGGGCGTCCCGCCCGCGAGCGTAAATCTTTCGATGTCACGTAAAATGCCTGACCTGTTGGAGCAGGTGCGCTGTTTCTTGAAGCCCTTCCCACTCTTCCAAAGGAAGCATCCCAATAGACTCTGTGCCGCGACGCGAAACGATCACAGGCTCGCGACTGTTGTGGATATTCGATGATGCTTATGCGCCGCAATCCGTTCGTCGGGGTGGGAAAGCCCGATAGCTCCTGAATCCCGGAAAGACAAGGAGTCCCCGCCGTTTTATTCGCGGTCATTCGATTCATTCGCGGGTAGAAAATCCACCGCCCTTGCCAGCATCGAGGCTGCCTGCTTTTCTGGCGTTCCCGCTATGATCGATCCGGACATTTTTTCAGCCGAGGATTTGGTTTCGAACCCGGAGAAATTTTCTTCCATCGAGCCCGCCATAAGGCTTGGCGTGATCGGTGATCCGGTGGCCCACTCGCGATCCCCGGTTTTTCAAAATGCTGCGCTCGCTGCGAGTGGTATCCCCGCCCGCTACACGAGGCTGCATGTGCCTCCGGAGCGTTTTGTGGATGCGGTGCGTGCCCTGCCGCGTGCGGGCTTCCTTGGGGCGAATGTCACAATCCCCCATAAGGCGGCGGCGTTGGCGGTGGTGGACGAAGCGGACGACTACGCACGGGCCTCGGGGAGCGTGAATACGATCGTGATCTTAGGCGGGAAATTGCATGGATTCAACACCGATGGGCCGGGGCTCGTTCGCGCGATTCGCGAGGAATTCAGCGTGGATGTGCGCGACCTGCGCGTCGTGCTCCTCGGAGCTGGCGGCGGGGCCGGGCGGGCGATTGCCGTGCAGTGTGCGCGGGAACGCTGCGAGCGTCTGGTGCTCGTGAACCGCTCGCTTGAAAAAATCGAAGCGCTCAAAAAAGACCTCGCACCGTTTTTCCAATCCGAGCATGTGAGCGGGCCGGTCGAGCGCCTGGTGGCGATTCCGTTTGAGGATGAGGCTCTGCGGCGCGAACTCGAAAATGCCGACATCCTCATCAATGCGACCTCGCTCGGCATGAGTCGCCTCGATCCTCCGGTGATCTCCCCATCGCTTCTGACTCCGAACCAGCTTGTTTATGACACGGTGTATTCGGGAGGCATGTCGCGGTTGATCGAGGACGCAAGCGCTGCGGGCGCTCGCTGCGCGAACGGCCTTGGAATGTTGCTTCATCAGGGCGCTCTCTCCTTTGAAATCTGGTTCAACCGCCCTGCGCCGCTGGAGGTCATGCGGCGGGCACTTCTCTCCACAATATGATTCTTTCCATCGGACTCACCCAATTTGTCTTCGTCTCCCTCGGCTTACTGACAGTGAATGTGCTGCTGAAGGCGGGAGGCTTTGCGCAAAATGTGGAGGCGACATTTCCCGCCTTCTCCGTGTGGATGGCCCGCGATGGCGCCTGGATCTTCGTGCTACCGATGCTGTGGGTGGCGATGGCGCTGCTCTGCGAGCAGGCAATCCGGGGAACCTTTGCGGAAAAATTCGCCCGCGCGACGGGAGTGGTGGTGGCAGGAGCAATTTTTGCCGCCTACTTTTACGCAGCCTTTCTGCTGTTCTGAGGCTCCCGGAGGGCCGTTTACCCTACGCAGACGCCCATCTTGAGGGGGTGTCAAATTTTTTTTTGAACATTGGCATTCCTGATGCTGTCAAACACAGCAAAGGAAAACTCCTATGAAAAACATCTACAAAAAAATCAACAAAACCAAATACAGCCTCGGTGAACTTATCTCGGTCGTAGGATCCTGCGCCCGCAACAGCCGCGAACTCGTCGCCGCCATGGCCGACTTGTTCGACAGCGGTCGGGTGGTAGTCCGCGGAAAGAACGGACGCGCCCGCCGCGTTCGAGTTCAACTCGCCAGGTAAAACCACTTCCCCCAAAACGGGTGCCGGGTGTTCGCGTCGCATGGGTGTGGGGCGCGGCACCCGGCAGGTTTTTTTAGGGCATCGGCAATCAGAACTCGGATTTTTGGATTGGCCACTCCCCAGCCAACCGCGCAGAAGCGCGAATCGTTCCCAAAGGTAGGGGCGGCTCGCCGAGCGGCCCCAAGATTCAGGCGCAAAGCGACGTTGCTGCGAGACAAGAGGGCGGCTTCGCCGCAAAAGTAGGACGGCTCGGCGATCCATCCCTACCTGGGATTTTTCGAAAGGCGCTGACGCACCAACGGCGCGGAAGCGCGAATCGTTCCCCCAAGGGGTAGGGGCGGCTCGCCGAGCGGCCCCAAGATTCAGGCGCAAAGCGCCGTCTCTGCGAGACAAGGGCGGCTGTGCCGCAAAAGTAGGACGGCTCGGCGATCCATCCCTACCTAGGATTTTCCGAAAGGCGCTGACGCGCCAACGGCCTCCAGCCAGCCCTCCTCTTTTTGGATTTTATTCCAACCCGGGTTTTCCAGAGTGTTGTTCCATGAATGCCGGCCGCAAGTCCTTGCCCCACGATCTTCCGCTCTGGGTGTATGTTCACGGAGCCGTGTTTTTTATAACCTGCTGCGTCAAGGATCGGAGTTTGATGCCTTTCGCCTCGCCCGAAACCGCTCGAGGAATCAGAGACTCGATCCTGCATCGCGTGAACTCGCGCATTTGGTGGGTCCATGCGGCCACCATCATGCCGGATCATGTGCACTTGGTTCTTGGATTTCCGCCAGAGGCAGATGTCGGCAAAAGCATCCGCGACTGGAAACGATGGACGGCGCGGGCACTTCGATTCGATTGGCAGCGGGATTTTTTCGAGCACCGGCTACGCGGCGAGGAAAATTTCCAAGAGAAAACCCAGTATGTTCTCGAAAATCCGGTTCGTGCGGGATTGATCGGAGATTGGAGGGATTGGCCATGGACGATTTTGCCGGAAGGGTAGGAGGGACAAGGGCGGCTGCGCCGCAAAAGTAGGACGGCTCGGCGATCCATCCCTACCTAGGATTTTCGAAAGGCGCTGACGCGCCAACCGCGCGGAAGAGCGAATCGTTCCCCAAGGTAGGGGCGGCTCGCCGAGCGGCCCCAAGATTCAGGCGCAAAGCGCCGTCTCTGCGCGATAACGGCAGCGGCTTGCGCCGCCCCCGATGAGTTGATTATTCCGCGAAAACCCCGGCCGATTTCTCGGCGCGTTTGCGTCCGTTGGCATCGAGGATTTTTTTGCGGAGACGGAGTGATTTGGGAGTGACCTCCACATACTCGTCCGGCGCGATGTATTCGAGCGAACGCTCGAGGCTCATCACAAGCGGCGGAGCGAGGGAAATGCCTTTGCCGTCACCTTGGCTTCGCATGTTGGTCAATTTTTTCGCCTTGCAGGGGTTCACCGGCATGTCGTCGGGGCGGGCGTTTTCGCCAATGATCATTCCCTCGTAGATTTCCTCTTGCGGCCCAATGAAGAGCCGTCCGCGCACCTGGATTGTGTCGAGCGCATAGGCCATGCTGGTGCCGCCCTCCATGGAAATGAGCACGCCGTTGTTGCGGCTTGGAATCTCGCCCTTGTGCGGGCCGTATTCCTTGAAGAGATGGCTGCAAATGCCGTGGCCCTTGGTGAGGTTCACGAGATCGGTCTCGAAGCCGATGATGCCGCGAGTGGGGATCGTGGCCTGAACGAGCACGCTGTGGGGATTGTGCTCCATATTTATGATCTCGGCTTTGCGGCCGGCGAGGGTTTGCAGGATGTCGCCGAGGTTTTCCGGCGGCACATCGACATAGAGACTCTCCATCGGCTCAAGCACGGAACCATTCTCGGCGCGCCTGAAGATGACCTCTGGGCGGGAAACAAGTAGCTCGAAGCCCTCGCGGCGCATTTGCTCCACGAGCACGGCGATCTGCATCTCGCCGCGGGCCTTCACATCGAAGTGGCCCGCGACATCGGTGTCGGCGACCATGATGGAAACATTGCCGCGTGTCTCTTTGATGAGGCGGTCGCGAATCTGGCGAGCGGTGAGGAGCTTTCCTTCACGGCCAGCCAATGGCGAATCGTTCACGCAAATCTTCATGGAGATCGTCGGCGGATCGATTTCGACAAACGGCAGGGCCTCGCGGTCCTCGGTGTCCACGAGCGTTTCGCCGATGAAGATTTCCTCGAAGCCGCTGATGCCCACGATATCGCCGGCCGAGGCCTCCTGGACCTGAACTTTCTCCAGGCCCTCGTGCGAGAAAATCGCTGTGACTTTCGCCTTTTCCTTCCGGTTGCCACTGTGGATGCAAACGATCTGTTGGCCGTGCGCGACCTTGCCGCTGATGATGCGTCCGTAGGCGATACGGCCGAGGTAGTCGCTGTAGTCGAGGTTCGACACGAGCATGCGGAAAAAGTCCACATCGGGCTTCGGTGGCGGCGGGATGTGTTTCACAATCGCCTCGTAGAGAGGCTCCATGTTGTCGCTGGAATCGGTGACTTCATTTTTGGCGAAGCCTTGCTTGGCACTGGCGTAGATGTGGGCGAAATCCAGCTGCTCATCGCTCGCGCCGAGTTCCATGAAAAGCTCGAACACCATGTCGAGAACCTTGTGCGGACGGGCATTCTCGCGGTCGATCTTGTTGATGACCACGATCGGCTTCAGTCCGTTCTCCATGGCCTTGCGCAGAACGAATTTTGTTTGCGCCTGCGGGCCGTCGTGGGAGTCCACCACGAGCAAAACACCATCCACCATTTTCATGATGCGCTCGACCTCTCCGCCGAAGTCGGCGTGGCCGGGAGTATCCACGATATTCACATGGTAATCCTTCCAGCGGAAAGCGGCGTTCTTGGCGCGGATGGTGATGCCTTTTTCCCTCTCCAGATCCATCGAGTCCATCATGCGCTCATCCGTTTTCTGGTTGGCACGGAAGGTTCCCGCCTGCTTGAGAAGTTGATCCACGAGCGTTGTCTTGCCGTGATCGACGTGGGCGATGATGGCGATGTTGCGAATATTTTCCATAAATTCAAATTCCGCCCGGGTTTGGACGGGCAGGGAATATGGGTGGCTGGGCGGCGGGTGTCAATCAGCCCGCTAAAGCGAGGAATTGGGGGAGCGCGCGGAGGGATTTTTCAAAGTCGTTGCGTGACTCCGAAGGGAGATCCTTGGGAAACTTCGCGGCGGAGCGGTTCCACCGCGCGAGCCAGTCGGCGCCAAGGACGTCGCGTTGGCGGCGGCGGGCGATTTCGAGATTGGTGAACGCGATCGTGGTTTCTTCTTTGTCCCCGGCGTTGCGCCCGCGGGCGACTCCGAAGCCCGCGCCAAGCATGGCCACGCGCGAGGCGGTGGAGCAGGTGTAGGTGAACAACTCGACATCGCGGTCCACGCAGCGCGCGAGGATTTGGCGGAAGGCGTCGAGCGTCCAAGCGAAGGCGGAGGTTTTTCCTGAGAACATGTCGTAGAAAATCAAATCCGGCGCGACGGCGGAGCCGAGGTTTTCCAGAAAGCCCCCCTCAAGAAGCTCCCAAGAAAGACCGGGGTGTTTCTTGGATTGCCAGCGGCCGTTTTTAAGAATTGCGGCGGGGCCGCCGTGGCGCAGGTAGGGAAAGCGGTCGTGGTTTTTGAAAGCGAGTCGGAGCGAGTCGAGGTCGTTCTCGAAACTGACGAGGTGCATCGGACGCACGGGGCCGGACTCCGCAAGCGACTCGAAACACTCGATCGCCGCCATGGCGTTGGCGGCAGCGCCTAGGCCGACATCCCAGATCACAAGAGGGTCCGAGGTTTCCTCGCGGAGGCGCTCGGCGAGGCGGGACTGCTCGATGTAGAGCTGGCGGGACTCGACCATCGGCTCGGTGCGCGAGTGCATGATCTCGCCGGAGTCGATGTGGAGGATGCTCGAGAATCCCTCGAGGGCTGTGTGGATTTTGTAGGCTCCGAGCTTCAGGGATTTTGGGGGATTGCGGCGCATCGGGGTCACCGGATTGTCGAGGTCGTCCACGGCGAGGATGGCGCGCTTTTCCTCGTAGAGCGGGAGGAAGCGATCCTCGAGTATGCTCTGGCGGATTTCTGCCATGAGGCGGTGGTAGAAAAAAATGTTGTGCTGGCCGATGAGTTGCCAGCCGAGCGTCTCCTTGCACTTCGTGAGGTGGTGCAGGTAGGCGCGGGTGTGGCGGGCGCAGGTCGGGCAGGGGCAATCGGGATCGAGCGGCTCGCTAGAGCTTTTATAAATGCCGCGCCGAAGCTGCAGGAATCCACGCGAAGTGAAGGCCCCGCCGCGCTGCGCGACCTGCGTGGGGATGATGCAATCGAACATGTCCACGCCGCGGTGGACCGCTTCCAAAATATCGAGCGGAGTGCCGACACCCATGAGGTATCGGGGTTTGTCTTCCGGCAAAAGCGAGGCGGCGAATTCGCAGGTGTCCTCTCGTTCGCTCTTGCCCTCGCCGACGGCGAGGCCGCCGATCGCGTAGCCGTCAAACGGCATCGCACACAGCGCTTCAGCACTTTCTTTGCGGAGGCCCAAATGCAGCGCGCCTTGGACAATGGCGAACATGGCCTGCGGGGAATCGCCCCGCGTAGCGAGGCTGCGTGCGGCCCAGCGGTGGGTGAGTTCCATCGCGGCGCGGGCGATGGATTCATCGACTGTCGAGGGCACGCATTGATCGAGGACCATCATGATGTCACTGCCAATGGCGACCTGCGTTTCAATGCTGCGCTCGGGGCTGAGGAGAATCGTGCGGCCGTCGAGGTAACTCTGAAAAACGGCTCCCTCTTCGGTCATCGAGCGTGAGTGGGGTAGGGAAAAAATCTGGAATCCGCCCGAGTCGGTGAGGACGGAGCGCTCCCAACTCATGAATGGGTGGATGCCGCCGACTTGGCGAAAAACCTCGGGTCCCGGACGGAGGAGAAGGTGGTAGGTATTGGCGAGGAGGATTTGGGAACCCGAGTCGTGAAGGAAATCGGGTGTCTGGGCTTTCACCGTCGCATGCGTGCCGACAGGCATGAACAACGGGGTTCGGACCTCGTTGTGAAGAGTGCGAAAAGTCGCCGCGCGGGCGCGGGACTGACTAGAGCGGGCGTCTAGCCGGAACTGGAGCGAGGTTTTCAGAGGCCGTGACGCTGCATGCGGTGGTCGGACGACCGTCTCGCCATCCGTGGAGTTCCAATCGCAGGCGAGACGCCCGCGCTACAGGAAGAGGGCTTACTTGACGACGCCGAATTCCGCGCGGCGGTTTTTGGCCCAAGCCGCATCGGTGCTCGCGGGATCGGCGGGCATTTCGCTACCGAAGCTCACAGTCTGAATGCGGTCGCCTTGGATGCCAGCATCGATCAAAGCTTGGCGGACGGCCTGCGCACGGCGCTCGCCGAGGCCGCGGTTGTATTCCTGCGTGCCGCGCTCGTCGGTGAAGCCAGCGAGGATGAGGCGGTCGGAACCAGCGGAAAGGGACGAGGAGACGGCTTGGATTTTGGAGGACTCAGCGGGCTCGACGCTGTAGCTGTCGAAGCTGAAGAAAACAGGTGAGAACTGTCCTTTCTGGACATTCGGGCTCATGAAATTCGCGCCGCCCTCAAAGCGTTCGCCAAGCGGTGTGCTGGTCACGAAATCGCCGTCAACGCCGGCAAACTGATCGCCTTTTTCTTTTTTCTTACAAGCGGGGAGAAAAGCGATGGCGGTAACTGTGGCTAGGACGAGGAATTTTTTCATGCGAGGGAGATTGGCTGGTTTTTTTGGAATTTCAAGACACAGCGAAACAAAAAAATGGCCCGGTCGGAATGCGTAGGCATCGCCGACCGGGCCGTTGAAGGAGGAAATTACTTCATGAGGAGCGCGGCGCGGGCGCGCTTAACCTCGCGGGTGATCTTGCGATGAATGCGGGCGGACATTCCGGTCACGCGACGAGGCAGGATTTTACCGCTTTCGGTGACGAAGCGTTTGAGAAGTTCGGGATTCTTGTAGTCGATGGCCTCGATGTTGAGGTCGATGCGGCGCCGTGGCATCGAGCGATTGGCGCGGCGGAAGTTGGTGCGGCGTTGTGGTGTTTTAGGCTGCATGGCGTATTATTTGATCTCGCGGTGGAGGGTGTGACGGTTGAGGAAAGGGTTGAATTTCTTTTTCTCAAGCCGGTTCGGGGTGCGTGGGCTTTTTTTGTTGCGTGTGGTGATGTAGCGCGAGGCGGGTTTGCCTTCGGCTTTGGCCTCGGTGCACTCGAGGGTGATGTTGTCTTGTGGCATGGTCGTTATTCCTTGGATTCGGTGGCGGGCTCCTCCTCTTCGCCCTCGGCCTCGTCTTCGTTCAAGCCGAAGAGTGAGGTGACCGGTTGGCGGACGCGGTGGAGACGGTTATTTTTTTCGAGGTCGGCTTGGCACTCGACGGTGTAGCGCGCGAAAGGCAGGGCCTCGAGGCGGGCGTGGGGGATTGGCTTGCCGGAAAGTTCACAAAGTCCGTAGGCGCCGTCTTGGATTTTCTTCAGGGCTGCGTCGATTTCGAAAAGGGAGTCGCGCTCCTGTGAAAGGAGGCTCAGGGCAAAGTCGCGGTCGTAGGCGTCGCTTCCGGCGTCGCCGGTGTGCATGCCAAAGCCGGAGGCATCGCTGCCCTCGGCACGGGTGCGGAGGGTGTCGCGGCCGACACCGTTCATCGCATCGAGAAGTTCGTCCTTGAGATGAAGGAGGCGGCCCTGCTGTTTAACGAGCCAAGGGCTGAGCTTCACCTGTGGCACGGCCTTCTTGATGAGAGGCGGAAGATTTTTTGGCACCGGCTTGGCGGAGGGCTTCGCCGTGGCCTTGGGCTTCACGGGAACGACCTTCTTAATAGCAACAGGCTTTTTAACGGGTGCTTTTACGGCTGGTGCCTTTTTGGCGGGAGCCTTCTTGGCGGCGGGCTTTTTAGCAGCAATTTTTTTCACCGCTGGTTTTTTGGCAGCAGGCTTTTTAGCGGGCACTGGTTTTTTCACCGCTGGCTTCTTAGCAGGAGCGGGTTTCTTTTTCGCAGCCACAGGCTTGGCCTTGGGGACAGGTTTTTTGGCTTTGGCAGGAGCCGCCTTTTTGACAACGGCTTTTGCCTTCGCTGGTTTATTCGCTTTTTTGGCCATGACTGGAATTTAGTGAAAGGGGCGAGATAACTAGCGGAGTAGAACCCGTAGGGCAAGGGGAATTCTCATAGAAAAATCCCGGCCAAAATTCCGGCGCGGAGAGTCCATGCGACGGTGCGGATCCAGTTCGTTAAAACGAGTCGCCGGTGCACAGGTTCGCTCCATCCTTGGAGAAGGGCGCGGTGTGCGGGAACTTGCAGCGTGAATGTCGAGAGCCACACGACCCCCAGAAGCGCGGCGGTGAAGAGGAAAAGTGGTGAGTCGAATCCCTCCAGAATGAGCCAGCCTAGGGTGAAGGCCTCCAGAAGCATCGGCGGAGCAACCACGAATCCGGTGCGGTCGCAGTGCTCGCGCTCGAGTTCCCCGAAATTCTCGTGCGGCAGGCGTGCGAGCATCGGGTAGTGGACGACCTGCACGAACCAGATGATCCCGGTCATCGCAACGGTGGCGAACAAATGCGCCGCAACGATCCAGTCGGTCGGCATGATTTTTTATTTTCCGAGCAGAATGGCGATCGAGCGCTCGCGGATGGCGTAGCTTTTTTGAACCTCAAGCGGCTTTTCCTGGCCCGGCTCACAAATGTCGTCAGGCGCAGAGAGGCTGGTGTCGGCGAAGCGGTGCCAGAGCAATTTCTTCGGCAGGACCGGCAGGCCGAAGCTCAGCGGCTCGTAATACATATTCAGCAAGACATAGATAAAATGCGGGTCACCGCCCATGGCCTCGTGGTGGCGTCCGCAAATCATGAACGCCAGCGTGCGGCTGGAGGCCGACCAGTCGGGATGCCATGGCAGCACGCCGTGCCAGCTGATGTCCGGGTAGCCGCTGCCAATTTGGTCGCGCTCCTCGAAAAACTCCGGCCGGCGCAAGGCGGGGTGGGCCTTGCGGAAGGCGATCATGTTTTTAGTGAATCGGAAAAGCTCGCGCCCATGAGCGTCGGGTTCCCAATCCATCCAATTCCAATCCGAGTCGTGGCAATACGCGTTGTTGTTTCCGCGCTGGGTGCGGCCGCACTCGTCGCCCATGTAAATCATCGGCACACCTTGGCTCGTGAGGAGGAGGGACATGGCGTTTTTCGAGAGCCGTGAGCGCAGCGCGAGGATGTCGGGATCGTTGGTCGCCCCCTCAGCGCCGCAATTCCAGCTCATGTTGTCATTCGTGCCGTCCTGGTTGGTCTCGCCGTTTTCAAGGTTGTGTTTGCCGTTGTAGGAAAAGAGGTCGCGGAGTGTGAAGCCGTCGTGGCAGGTGATGAAATTCACCGAAGCCGTGGGTTTGCGGTCGGCCGCGCGGTAGAGGTCGGGCGAGCCGAGGATGCGCTGGACCATTTCGCCGACCATGCCCGGATCGCCTTTGAGAAAACGCCGTGCGCAATCGCGGTATTTTCCGTTCCACTCCATCCAGCGCCCGTAGCTCGGGAAGTTGCCGACTTGATAGAGCCCGCCGGCGTCCCAGGCTTCGGCGACGAGTTTGCAATCGGCGAGGACGGGGTCGTGCGCGAGTGATTCGAGGAGCGGCGGATTGGCGAGAGGTTCGCCTTTGGAGTCGCGGCCGAGGATCGAGGCGAGGTCGAAACGGAAGCCGTCGATGTGGTATTCGGCGGCCCAGTGGCGGAGGCAATTGTAGATGAACTCGCGAACGGCGGGGTAGTTGCAGTTCACCGTGTTTCCGCACCCGGAGTAGTTCGTGTTCCGTCCCTTCTCGTCGAGGATATACCAGGTCTTGTTATCGAGCCCGCGGAAGGAAAAAACCGGCCCAGTCTCGTTGCCTTCGGCGGTGTGGTTGAAGACCACATCAAGCATGACTTCGATCCCGGCGCCGTGGAGCGAGCGGACCATGTCCTTCATTTCCTCGATTTGGCGGCTTTCCTTCGCGCCGGCGGCGAAGCTGGCCTTTGGCGCGCAGAATCCCACCGTGCTGTAGCCCCAGTAATTGCAAAGAATCTCGCCGGTGGTCGGATTCGTCCGGCTGTTTTCCATCTCGTCGAATTCAAAGACAGGCATCAGCTCCACGCAATTCACGCCTAGCTCCGCGAGGTGCGCGGCTTTTTCCGCGAGACCAGCGAAGGTGCCGGGATTTTTCACGCCGGCATTCGGGTGGCGCGTGAATCCGCGCACATGCATTTCGTAAATGATCAGCTCGCTGTCGGGAACTCGCGGTGCTTGGTTTGGCTCGATCTGGCCCGCGCTGGCGGGGAGGCGCGAGCGGAAGACCGGCTTAGTGCTGGAAGGAACCGCCTGCATCCACTCCTCGCGACCCACAATCTCCCGAGCGTAGGGGTCGAGGAGGATTTTCGAGGAGTCGAAATAATGGCCCTCCGACGGATTCCACGGACCCTCCATCCGGAAGCCGTATTCCAAATTCCCGGGCTCCAGATCATGCACGATCATCGCCCAGACATGGCCGAGCCGGAAGTCAGCCGGGAACCGAATTTCGGCTGCGGGTTTCGCCTGGCCGTGCTTGAACAACACCAGCGTGCATCCAGTTCCGTGCGCGCTGAAGACAGAAAAATTCACTCCCGTCCGCATATGGCTTGCGCCGAAGGGAACCATGTGGCCGCAGCTCACGCGATAGCCCGCCACCGTGCGTTCGGAAACCTTGGAAACCGTCATAGGCGCGACATCCTATTGAGAGCGGGAAAAACGGCAAGTTCGAGGGATGAGAGTGCCATTCGACAAAAATCCGCGCGCTGGTTTAGTCTCCCCGCCATGTCGTTCGTCCACCTGCATTGCCACACGGAGTTTTCCCTGCTCGATGGAGCGATCCGCCCCGGCGATCTGGTGAAAAAAGCCGCCGCCTTGGGAATGCCCGCCGTCGCCGTCACTGACCATGGCAACATGCACGCGGCGGTTCCGTTTTACCAAGCCGCCGTGAAGGCCGGCGTGAAGCCGATTATCGGCTGTGAGGTCTATGTCGCGCCGGGAGCGATGACCGATCGCAACGCCTCATCCGCGAAGGACGCCGCCTTCCACCTCACCCTCCTCGCAGTGAACGACGAGGGCTACCGCAACCTCGTCAAACTCTCCACCGCCGGATTCCTCGAGGGGTTTTACTACAAGCCGCGCGTGGACCACGAACGCCTCGCCGCGCACTCCGGGGGGCTCATCGCGCTTAGCGGTTGCCTCAAGGGCGAGGTCGCCTCGCAACTCGCCGACGGGAATTTTGAAAAAGCCAAGGCGACCGCCGCGAAATACCGCGAGATCTTCGGCGCGGAAAATTACTTCATCGAAATCCACAATTTCGGCCTCGACGCCCAGCGGCGCGTGAATCCCGACCTCGTCAAAATCGCCCGCTCGCTCGACCTCGGGCTCGTCGCGGCGAACGATGTCCACTTCCTCGAAAAATCCCACCACGAGGCCCACGATGTGCTCATCTGCATCGGCACCGGCTCGAATGTGGTGGACGAGAAACGCATGCGCTACAGCCCGGAGCTTTACTTCAAGTCGCCCGAGGAAATGCGCGCGCTTTTTGCCGAGCTGCCCGAGGCCTGTGACAACACGCTCCGCATCGCCGAGCGGTGCGATTTTAAAATGGAGTTCGGCGCTCCCAAATACCCGAGCTTCGATGCGCCCGACACCCGCTCCCGCGAGCAATACCTCCGCGACCTCTGCCGCGATGGGCTTCGCCACCGCTACGGCACTCGCGTGGATTCCGAGCCGGAGCTGAACCAGCGCCTCGATTACGAACTCTCGGTGATCGAGAAAACCGGCTTCACCAGTTATTTTCTCATCGTCTGGGATTTCATCCACCACGCGAAGCAGCAAGGCATCCCCGTCGGCCCCGGGCGCGGCTCGGCGGCTGGTTCCATCATCGCGTATGTGCTCGGAATCACTGATATCGACCCGCTCCGCTTCGGGCTGATTTTCGAGCGCTTCCTCAATCCCGAACGCGTGAGCCCGCCCGATATCGATGTCGATTTCTGCATGGAGCGGCGCGGTGAGGTGATCGAGTATGTCCGGCAAAAATACGGCGAGCGCGCCGTGTCGCAGATCGTCACCTTCGGCACCCTTGGCGCGAAGAGCGTCGTGCGCGATGTCGCCCGCGTGATGGGTTGGAGCTACGGCGACGGCGACCGGCTCGCCAAAATGATCCCGAACGAGCTCAATATCGACCTCGACTCGGCTCGCACCAAAAACCCAGAACTTCAGGCCGCGATCGACAACGAGCCCGCTGTCCGCCAGCTCTGGGACTACGCCACCGTGCTCGAGGGCCTCAGTCGCAACACCGGCATCCACGCCGCCGGCGTCGTCATCGGCGACCGCCCGCTCGACGAGTTCATCCCGCTCTGCCGCGGCAAGGAGAACGAAGTCGTCACCCAATACGCCATGGGTCCGCTCACAGACCTCGGCATGCTCAAGATGGACTTCCTCGGCCTGAAGACCCTCACGATCATGCAGGAGGCCGTGCGGCTCATCAAAATCCACACGCCGGATTTTGATTTTGACGCTATCGCGCAGGACGACCAGGCCGCATTCGACATCTACAACCGTGGCGAAACCCTCGGCGTCTTCCAGATGGAAAGCGCCGGCATCACAAATTGCTGCAAACGCTTTGATGTCGGGTCCATCGAGGACATCATCGCCATCGGCGCGCTCTACCGCCCGGGTCCGATGCAGTTCATCGACGACTACATCGAGCGCAAGAAGGGCCTGAAGAAAGTCGAATACCTCCACCCTCTTTTGGAAAAAGTCTGCTCCGAGACGCACGGAATCATCGTTTATCAAGAGCAGGTGCAGCTCGCCGCCAGCGTGCTCGCGGGCTACTCGCTCGGCGAGGCCGACCTGCTCCGCCGCGCGATGGGAAAAAAGGATGCCGAGAAAATGGCCAAGGAGCGCCAGCGTTTCGTCGATGGCTGCGGCACGAAGAACCAAATCCCACCGAAAGTCGCCGATGCCATCTTCGGCTTCATCGAGAAATTCGCCCAATACGGCTTCAACAAATCCCACTCCGCTGCCTACGGCTGGATTTCCTACCAGACCGCTTGGCTGAAGGCCCACTTCCCACGCGAGTTCATGGCTGCCATGCTCACCTTCGATGCTGGTGATGTCGACCGCCTCGCCGTCGTCATCGCCGAGTGCCGCCGCATGGAAATCCCCGTTCTCCCGCCGGACATCAACACGAGCGACCTCAAGTTCTCGCCCGACTCCAACGGCCCCGGCATCCGCTTCGGCCTCGCCTCGATCAAAAATGTCGGCGTCGGCGCGATGGAATCCGCCATCGCCGAACGTGTCAAAAACGGCCTCTTCAAATCCATCGAGGATTTCTGCTCGCGCCTCGACTCGCGCGCGGTGAACCGCAAAATCCTCGAGAGCCTCGTGAAATGCGGCGCGTTCGACGGCATCGACAAAAACCGCGCCGCGCTTTTTTCCTGCATCGAGTCCGCCATCGCCTCTGCCGCCTCGATCCAGCGCGACCGAGCCAGCGGCCAGGTTTCGCTGTTCGGCGAAGAGCCTCTGATACCGACCAAAAAATCCGGCAAATCCTCGAAGATCGAGCCATGGCCACAGGCCGAAACCCTCGGCTACGAAAAGGAACTCCTCGGCTACTTCGTGAGCGGACACCCCCTCGACGCCTACGCCGGGCATTTCGATTCGGGAAAATACAACACCATCGCCCAAGCCAAGGAGGCCGCCGAGAACGGCACCTTCAAGCTCGCCGGCCTCGTCTCCACGGTTGAAAAACGCTTCTCGCGCAAGGACGGCAAGCCCTTCGGCGTCCTCTTCCTCGAAGACTTCACCGGCACGCTCGAGATCACCGCGTGGGACGAAACCTACGCGAAAAACGCCGAACTCCTCGTCGCCGGAAAAGCGGTTAGCATCAACACCCGCATCACCAGGAAAGACGAAGCGATCCGCGCCACTGCCGGAGCCGTCGCCGCGCTCAAACCCAAAGCCTCGGTCAAACCCGTTCGCCTCCGCCTTGCCCGCGAGCGCCTCGACGAACCCGCCCTGCAAACGATTCTCGCCGCCGTGAAAAAAAATCCTGGCAATCGCCCGCTGATCCTCGAATTCGTCCTCCCCAACGGCCGCTCCCTCGAAATGCCCGCCGGCGAGGAATTCGCTGTCGCCGACGAGCGCGCCCTTTTCTCCTCCATCCCCATCGGCCTGTTCGTTTGATGAGCCGCGCCCAGTAAGCTTGGCGACCCGCCCGGAGAGAGCCTAGAACCAGCTTTTGCAGACATTGCGAGGTTGCGGGCGATTTTTTTAGGTCCTCTCAAAAATATTTCTAAAGGTCTTCGCGAGGCCTGCCGATTCATACAACCAAGGGGAAGAATCTCCAACACTGAGGTCGAACAGTGAACCAAAACGGCCCGACAGCGGAACGGACTCCGCAATAGAAAGACAACGGATATGTCAGTAGTAATCAACACCAATACCTCGGCCT
>JAPLTG010000027.1 GCA_026398255.1 Verrucomicrobiota bacterium | reverse complement strand
GGGCTGGGATATCTACGCAAAAACACTTCAAAATCTTTCGAAATTTGACCTCCGAAATGTGTGACTTTTTTATATACTTGTTTTTCAATGATGGTGAATATTTTAACCATATTCATTCTCTTTAAACTGGACAAGACCCAAGCAAATTCCCCCCTGAGATGGTGAACGCACTCCGTTCCATATTTTTCCCAGAGAGGAATCAGGATTTCACTGTCTGACTTTGTGTTGAATGTAAAACCTTCTCTTTGGAGTTGGCGACGCGTTTTTTTGTAGTCATAAAATTCGCCATTTACAACGGCCACACAACCCGCCTGTTCATTGAGCAAGGGTTGAGTTCCGCCGGAAAGATCAATAACGGAGAGTCTTGCATGACCCAAACCTACGGCGCCAGTGGGATCAATCCAGAGATTCTGACCATCCGGCCCTCGGTGAGACATGCTTTGGACGGAATTCCATAAAGCCTCTCGTGCGATTGGGGCCTGATTGGTATCTATGACTGCGATGATTCCACACATTGGAGCACCTTTGATTTTATCGTGTTTGAAGCAGCGTTTTTAAAGCCTTCAGAACTAGCCCGAAGGCTGAGCAAGTGCAATGCCCGGAACCGCTCATCTTCGGGAATGCACAGCAACCCAGCACGCTTTCAAAGGTGCCGGCCTGGTTTACGAAAATCCACAACTTTGGAGACTTTTGTAAAAAAACCAACTCCGTGCCCTCTGAGGTTCATTTTCTGGATCAATCCTCAGGCTCCTCGCCGCCTTCGGATTCCTCAGGCTCGGTTGTGCTCTTTTGGAGTTTCTCGAGAATCTGCGCCGTGTCCTCGACCTCTTCCCACACGACTTCGCTCACATAGATTGGGGCTTTTTGTAGCGCGGCCATCGCCAGGCAATCGCTCGAGCGCGCGTCGAGTTCCACGATCTTGCGCTGTTGGAGTTCATTCTCGGCGGTGATGATCAGGCGGCCGTAGAAGACTACGCTTTTGAAATCATTGATGATGATCCGCTCGACCTTGCCGCCAAGAGCCGTAAGGACATTTGCGAGCAGGTCGTGAGTAAGTGGACGCTCTTTCTCTGCGTCGTTCAGATAGAGGTTGATGGCATGGCCGATCGTCTGGTCGATGTAGATGGTAAAAACCTTTTCGTCGTTTCCCAAAAAAACGGCTGTTCCGGCATTCGTCGGGATCAGCGCGCGAATTTGAATCGGTATCACGGACTTGCTCACGGCCCGAAATTACCATCGCGCCCCCGCTTCGCAAGCCGGCGGGAAATTTCCTCCGGTCGGTCAAAACCTACCCAAGTCCGGCTCGAATTCTCTCGATGACGACGAGAGCTTCTGCGGTGGAATCCGCCATCACGCAGACATGGCCCATCTTGCGGCCAGGCCGCGCCTCGGATTTGCCGTAAAGGTGCAGCTTCGCGAGGGGTTCACGCAGAACGACGCTCCAGTCGGGCTCTCCATTTTTCCAGAGGTCTCCCAGGATATTCCACATCACCACCGGGCGGAGGAGTTCCGGTGAGCCAAGCGGGAGGCCGCACACGGCGCGGAGTTGTTGCTCGAACTGGCTCGTCGCGCAGGCGTCGAAGGAAAAATGCCCGGAGTTGTGCGGGCGGGGGGCGAGTTCGTTGACCAAAAGCTCCCCGTCACGAGTCAGGAAAAACTCAACCGCGATCAGGCCGACCACATCGAGCGCCTCGGCGATGGAGGCGGCAATCTTTTCGGCGCGACCCGCAATTTCAGGAGCGAAACGCGCCGGCACGATCGAGAGATCGAGGATGTGGTTTTCGTGGATGTTCTCGGAGCAAGGGAAGGGGACGACCTCGCCATTCAGCCCGCGCGCGCAGACGACCGACAGCTCGGCCTCGAATGGAATCCATTTTTCCAAAACTCCGCGCGGAGCGCCGAAGCGTTGCCAGAGTTCGGTGGCGTCGGCGGGGCCTGAGATTTTCAACTGCCCCTTGCCGTCGTAGCCAAAGTCCGCGGTCTTCAGCACCGAGGGCGTTCCGATTTCCGCCAGCGCGGAGGCGAGTGATTCGGAGGAATCCACCACGCGGAACGGCGCACAGGGAAATCCCTTCGAGCGCAGAAAGTTTTTTTCGCGCTCGCGGTTCTGACAAATGTGCAAAACCTCGCCGCGTGGACGCACGGGCTTCAACGCGGAGACCGTGTCGAGCGCCGCGCGGGGGATGTTTTCGAACTCGAAGGAAATGACATCCACGCCCTGCGCGAATTTTTCCAAGGCCGCCGAATCGCTGTAGGGCGCGTTCACCTCCACATCGCAAATCTGCCCCGCTGGACAATCGGGCTGCGGCTCGTAGGCATGCACGCGATAACCCATTCGGCGCGCGGCGATCGCCAGCATCCGGCCGAGTTGGCCGCCGCCGAGAATGCCGACAACTCCTCCTGGTGGGATGGATTTCTGTTCCGTCGTCCGGCGATTACCGTTAGTTTCCGCAGTCTTGTCCGTCATGGCAGATCGATTGGTCTATATTCTTGCGCTGGCCGTTTTGGGTCTTATCCGGCGCCTGCCCCTCGCGTTGTGCTTCGTGGTGGGTCAGGCCGGCGGTGCGTTGATGTGGCTCATCCTGCCCGGCTACCGCCGCCTCGCAAGGGAAAATCTGACGATCGCTTTCGGCCGCGAACTTTCCCCCTCGCAAATCCGCCGGTTGGTTTTCAAACACTTCACCACCCTTGGCGCCAATGTGGTCAGCGCCATCAAAATCCCCGCGCTCGCGCACGAAGCGATCGACCGAATCGCCACGATTGAAAACCTCGACCTCATCCGGAAAAACATCGCCAAGGGCCGTCCGGTGCTTCTTGCCATCAACCACATTGGCAATTGGGAACTCTACGCGCAGCTCGTCTACACCGTGCCCGAGGCGCGTTTCGGAACCGTCTACCAGGCGCTCCACAACAAACTCGTGGATGACCTTGTGAACGGCGACCGCCGCCGTCTCGGAGTCCTCACCTTCGACCGGAAGGAGGGCTTCCAAGGCGCGCTGGCTCTGCTCCGCGAGCCGGGCATCCTCGGCGTGCTGGTCGATCAACACGCCGGCAACAGCGGAGTTTGGACTCCGTTTTTCGGGAGGCTTTGCTCGACCTCGCCGCTCACGGCCACGCTGGCGATTCGGACCAATGCCGCCGTCCTGCCGGTGGCGATTTTCACTGAGGGTTTCACGAAATGGCGCGTCGTCGTCAGCGAGGAAGTGCCTTGGACCGCCGAGAATCCCGACCAGCTCACGCTCGACATCAACAAGGCCCTCGAAAAACAAATCCGCACCTCGCCCGCCGATTGGTTTTGGGTTCACAACCGCTGGAAAACCCCGAACCCGAATTTTCTGCTCGAAAACACCAAGCGCGGGATTTTTCTTCCGCCTGACGAGCCGCGTCCCCATCCTTTCCGCATGGTTGTTCGCTCCCCAAACTGGCTCGGTGACGCGGTGATGTCCGTCGAAGCCGTCCGCGCCTTCAAGCTCGGCCGCCCCGATGCCCACCTCGCCGTGCTGGCTCCGGAAAAGCTCGCCGGTTTCTGGCAGCGTGTCGGCGATGTGGACGAGGTGATTTCCTTCGAGCCGGGCGAGTCGGTTTTTTCCATTGCGAAAAAACTGCGAGGCCAATTCGAGATCGCGGTTTTGCTCCCGAATTCCCTGCGCTCCGCGCTCGAGGTTTGGCTCGCGGGGATTCCCCGCCGCGTCGGTTACCGCGGCCACTCGCGCCACTGGCTCCTCAACCAAATCGTCCGCGAACCCGAAAAAAAGAACCGCCCGCCCGAGCATCACGCCGACCGCTACTGGCGGATCGCCCAGCGGTGCGGTGCCGCCGAGCGTCCTCCCCGAAAAACCCTCTGGAAGCCGAACCCCAAGGAATGCGTCATCGGCATCTGCCCCGGCGCGGAATACGGCTCCGCCAAACGCTGGCCTGCTTACAAATTCCAGACCTTGGTGAAGGAAGTGAATGAGCGCCTCGATTGCCAATGGGTGATCCTCGGCACCGCCGCCGACACCTCGCTCGCTGCCGAAATCTCGCGGGGCATCCCGAACATCACCGACCTCACCGGCAAAACCTCCCTCGGACAGTTGATGGAATTGCTCTCGAAACTCACAGGGTTAGTGACGAATGACACCGGCACGATGCACCTTGCCGATTTCATCGGAACCCCGCTCGCCGCGTTGTTTGGCTCCACCGAGCCCGTCCTCACCGGTCCCCGCAGCCCGCGCAGCGTCGTGATCCGCCAAAAAGCCGAGTGCAGCCCCTGCTTCCTGCGCGAGTGCCCGATCGACTTCCGCTGCATGCAAGACATCCCGATGGAAAAAGTGATCGAAGCCGTCCTGGCCTTCCGGAAGTAAAAGCCCCCGAGCGGAAGAAATTGGCTCACACGAAGGCACGAAGCCACGAAGAAAATCTGTTGCAGCAACGGCAGTCCTCTGCCGTTTCGGAGGAGGCCCGCGAATGATGCGAATCCACGCGAATCGAAAAATGGGGGTAGGGTGGAGTTCGGCCCGGTAGAGAGAAAGTCGCCCATGGCGGCGCACCTGGCGGAAACGCCAAGACGCGCTCGCAAGGAGGCAAACGGAATAGCATGGCCTTTGTTGGTTATTGAATTCGGAATCGCCGACGCCTAGCGTTTCGCCCTTCCAAAAATGAAAATTCAAAGAGCGCTGATCTCCGTTTCCGACAAAACCGGTATTGTGGAATTTGCCCGCGGGCTGGCGGCCCAGGGTGTCGAAATCCTCTCCACAGGCGGCACGGCCAAGGAACTCCAAGCGGCCGGCATCGCGACGATTGAGGTTTCGCAGTTCACTGGCTCCCCCGAAATCCTCGAGGGCCGGGTGAAGACTCTCCATCCGCGCATCCACGGCGGGTTGCTCTACATCCGCGGCAATGCCCACCACGAGGAGCAGGCCAAAGCCCACGGCATTCGTGCCATCGATCTTGTTGTCGTGAATCTTTATCCGTTCGAGGCCACGATTGCCCGTGAAGATGTCACCCTCCCCGAAGCCATCGAGCAGATTGATATCGGAGGGCCGTCGATGATCCGCAGCGCCTCGAAAAACTACCAATCCGTCTGCGTGGTCACCGATCCAGGCGATTACGCCGCGGTGCTCGAGGACATGAAGGAGGAAAATGGGGGCACAACCCTCGTGCTGCGCGAGCGGCTCGCGATCAAGGCATTCGCCGCCACCTCGGCCTACGATGCCGCCATTTCCTGTTACCTCAACCGCGAGCAACAGACCTGCAGCCGCTTCCGCCTCGAACTACCCCTCGAAATGCGACTCCGCTACGGTGAGAACCCTCACCAGCAAGCCGAACTCTACGGCGACTTCGGTTCTTATTTTGAAAAACTCCAAGGCAAGGAACTTTCCTATAACAACATTCTCGATATCAGCGCGGCGGCGGCCCTGATTTCCGAGTTCTCCAAGCCCACGGTCGCGATCCTGAAACACAACAACCCCTGTGGCATTGGCACCGATTCCGACCTTCGCGAGGCGTGGGAAAAAGCGTTTGCCACCGACAAGCAAGCGCCGTTCGGCGGCGTCATCATTTGCAACCAGCCGGTCACCCTCGATCTCGCCAAGGCGATCTGCGAGATTTTCAGCGAGGTCATCATCGCACCGGAGTTCGATTCCGAAGCCCGCTCGCTCCTTCAGAAAAAGAAAAACCTACGGCTCATGCGTGTGCTCAAGCCGCTCACCCAGAGCGAACGCGACATCCGCAGCGTGCTCGGCGGCCTGCTCGTGCAGGACTGCGACACCGCCGACATTCCGGAACTCGAGCACAAGGTCGTCACCTCCCGCCCGCCCACGAAGGCCGAGATCGAGGCGATGGAATTCGGCTGGCGCGTGGTGAAGCATGTGAAATCGAACGCCATCGTTTATGCCTCCGCCGACCGCACGCTCGGCATCGGCGCCGGCCAGATGTCGCGGGTGGACTCCTCCCGCATCGCGGTTTGGAAAGCCAAGGAAGCCGGCCTTTCGCTGAAAGGCAGCGTGGTCTGCAGCGACGCCTTTTTTCCGTTTCCCGACGGGCTCATCGCCGCCGCCGAAGCGGGCGCCACGGCCGCCATCCAGCCCGGAGGCTCTGTGCGCGACGCCGAGGTCATCCAAGCCGCGAACGACAAAGGCGTGGCGATGGTCTTCACCGGCACCCGTCACTTCCGGCATTAACCAGTTTTTTTCATGGGCCGCCTTGCTGTCATTACCTGCGGGCCGGCCCATGCTTCGATCGATTCGGTGCGGCGCATCACCAATTTCGCCACGGGGGAAATAGGAACGATTCTCTCTCAGGAATTCGCCGCCCGAGGATTCGAGGTTGTGTGCTTCCGAGGGGAGTGGAGCACGGCGTCAGCACCTGAGGGAGTGGAGGTGCGTGGCTTCACAACCAATGAATCGTTGGCGCGTGGTATTCGAGAATTGCATCGCGCCCCGGATGTGATTTTTCAGGCCGCCGCGCTGTGTGATTTTGAAGTCACAGACATCAGCGGCGTCGAAATCAAAAATAAACTCACGAGCCGCAGCGACCAACTCGTCCTGACCCTCCGGCCTGCACCAAAAATCCTCCCGACCCTGCGCGGCCTTTTCCCCGCCGCCAAAATTGTCGGCTGGAAATACGAGCTCGATGGCAGCCAGACCGACGCCCTCGCGTGCGCCTACCGCCAACTCGCCGAATGCCGCACCGATGCCTGTGTAGTCAACGGCTCAGCCTATGGCGAAGGCTTCGGAATCGTGTTGGCCGGCGCCGGGGGCATTGTGCATTCCCCCAACAAAAAATCCCTCGCCCGCACACTCGCCGACCGCTTCGCCGCATAGCCCCGCCCTTTTCCTGATTGCCTCCGGCGGAGACTCGTTTTAGGTTTTCTTACAAGCCGGCGTGGCGGAATTGGCAGACGCGCGCGACTCAAAATCGCGTTCCTTACGGAGTGTGGGTTCGATCCCCTCCGCCGGTAGTTTTTAGACAGAGTCTTTTACTCAATCTCCAACTCAGGGGTATCTCTCGCGGCATGCCAGACGCGGATCACTTCAACGAGGCCGCTTCCATCCTTGATGCGATAAATGACTCGATAAGGCGATACGATCACCTCATGAAAATCTGGGTGCTTGAATTCAGGAACCACGCGGCCCAAACGAGGCTGTTCCTGAAGCATCTCGACCCTTGCAATAATTCGGTATCCGAAAAGCTCCGCCCGCTGTGGGCTGTCTTTGGAAATAAACCTCACCAAATCCCGCAAATCGCGCTGCGATGTCCGAGACCAGACTATTCGGTAAGCCATGCCGCCATCTGCTTTTTGATGGTTTCGTGGGGAATGGTGTCGCCCCGGTCGAGGTCGTTGATGCCTTTCTGAAGGGCCGCTAAAAACTCCACGCGATCGGCGATTTGATCGATGGAGGAGTCATCGGGAAGTTCTTGGATGGCTTCCAAGACGAGTTCTTTTTGGCTCATGGGCTGGAACCTACCACCATCAAAATAGTCCCGCAATGGCACAGGTGCCGGAGGTTATTTCAAAAACGAATCAAAAGTTCATGAAACGGCCTCGACTTTTTCCTCGGGATTTCGTGAGTCTCTTGGCTCCAAACATCTCACCAATCCCAATCATGCCCACACTTCCCAAAATCGGAATCCGCCCCACGATCGATGGCCGCCTTGGCGGCGTTCGCGAATCTCTCGAAAAACAAACCATGGCGATGGCGAAGAATACCGCCCGCTTCCTCTCCCAAAATCTCCGCCACCACACCGGCGAGGAAGTCGAATGCGTGATTGCCGACACCTGCATCGGCGGCGTGACCGAGGCTGCGGCCTGTGCTGACAAATTCCGCCGCGAGAATGTCGGCGTGTCGCTCACCGTGACACCCTGCTGGTGCTACGGCTCCGAGACGATGGACATGGATCCGCACACGCCGAAAGCCGTTTGGGGCTTTAATGGCACCGAGCGTCCCGGCGCGGTTTATCTCGCTGCCGTTCTTGCCGCGCATACGCAAAAGGGTCTGCCTGCTTTTGGAATCTACGGCCGCGATGTGCAAGACGCCGGGGACCAAAAAATCCCCGCCGATGTCGCGGAGAAACTTCTTCGTTTCGCCCGCGCCGGCCTCGCCACTGCGACGATGCGCGGCCGTTCCTATCTCGCGATGGGCGGCACCTCGATGGGCATCGCCGGCTCGATTGTAGATCCCTCGCTCTTTGAAAAATGGCTCGGCATGCGTGTCGAGTCAGTGGACATGACCGAGTTCATTCGCCGCATCGAGCGCGGCATCTACGACAAGGTCGAATTCGCCAAGGCACTGAAATGGGTGAAAGCGAATTGCAAGGAGGGCAAGGACTGGAACTCACCCTCCAAAAAACGCTCGCGCAAGCAACTCGACGCCGAGTGGGAGACGAGCGTGAAGATGGCCCTCATCGCCCGCGACCTCATGGTCGGAAATCCCAAGCTCGCGAAGATGGGATTCGGGGAAGAGGCCCAGGGCCACTACTCCATCGCGTCCGGTTTCCAAGGCCAGCGCCAGTGGACTGACCACATGCCGAACGGTGACTTCCTCGAGGCGATCCTCAATTCCTCGTTCGACTGGAACGGCCGCCGCGCGCCTTACATCGTCGCCACGGAAAACGACGCGCTCAACGGCGCCGCGATGCTTTTCGGCATGCTCCTCACGAACACCGCGCAGATTTTCGCCGACCTCCGCACTTACTGGAGCGCCGACGCCATTGCCCGCGTCTCCGGCGAGAAAGTCCCCGAAGCCGCCTCGAACGGTCTCCTGCACCTGATCAACTCCGGTCCCGCTGCCCTCGACGGTTGCGGCGAGCAGACCATCGGCGGTCAGCCCGCGATGAAGCCGTTCTGGGATATTTCCGAGTCCGAGGTCAAAGCCTGCCTCAAGTCCACGAGCTGGCATCCCTCGATCACCGAGTATTTCCCCGGTGGCGGTTGGAGCACCCGCTTCGCCACGAAGGGCGGAATGCCCGCAACGATCTATCGTCTCAACCTCGTCTCCGGCCTCGGGCCAGCCCTGCAGATCGCCGAGGGCGAAACCGTCGAGCTTCCCGAAAAAACCCATCGCATTCTTGAGGAGCGCACCAACCCGACCTGGCCGACCACCTGGTTTGTGCCGCGTCTCAATGGCTCGGGAGCCTTCCGCGACACCTACTCGGTGATGAACAACTGGGGCGCGAACCACTGCGTGATGAGCTACGGCCACATCGGCGCCGACCTCGTCTCGCTCGCCAGCATGCTCCGCATCCCGGTCTACATGCACAATCTCGACGGCGCTCAGCTTTTCCGCCCCGCCGCCTGGACGGCCTTCGGAACCTCCGAGACCGAGAGCGCCGACTTCCGTGCCTGCGCGAACTTCGGTCCGCTCTACCGCTGACACCGATGAAACGCTACGGCTCCGTCATCCGGCTCCGCCCGGAAAAATACGAAGAATACAAAAAACTCCACGCCGCCGCCTGGCCCGAGATTTTGGCAAAAATCACCGAGTGCGGGATTCGCAACTACTCGATCTACCACATAGACGGCTTCCTGTTTTCCTACTTCGAGTATGTCGGCAAGGACTACGATGCCGACATGGCTTTGATGGCGGCCGATTCACGCACGCAGGAATGGTGGACTCATTGCATCCCCTGCCAGGAACCGCTCGAAACCCGCCAGCCCGGCGAGTGGTGGGCCTCCATGGAGGAAATGTTCCATTGCGATTGAGTGCGTCGCGGTTGACACCACCCTGCCGAATCCCTATTGCTCCACCACTAATCCCATGAAGCTCGCGGTCACCAAAGAAGCTCTCCTCGAAGGGTTGCAACGCACCCAAAATGTCGTCAGCAACCGGCCAACTCTCCCGATCCTTACCAACGCTCTTTTAGAAGCGGACGAGGAGGGATTGTGGATCACCACCACCGACCTCGAAGTAGGAATCCGCTGCCGCGTCGAGGCCCGTGTCGAAAAAACCGGCTCCACCACGCTGCCAGCCCGCAAGTTGGTCTCGATCATCCGTGAGCTGCCCAGCTCAGAGATCATCCTCGAGGTGGATTCGAAAAACGCCGCCTCGATCCGCTGCGGCGCGAGCTTTTTTAAAATCTTTGGACTGCCGAAAGAGGAATTTCCTGCGTTCCCGGCCTTCGAGGAACCCAAATCCCTCAAGATCCGCCAATCGGAACTCAAGGACGGACTTCGCAAAACCTCCTACGCGATCTCCAGCGACGAGGCCCGCTATGTCCTCAATGGAATTCTATTTTCGTTGAAGGATAACAAACTCATGCTCGTTGCGACCGATGGCCGCCGCCTTGCGTTATTTGACAGCGATCTGGAATTTCCAGAAAGCCACGAGCGCGACTTTATTCTGCCCACCAAGGCCGTTACGGAATTGCAGCGCCTGCTCAGTGAGGACGGCGAAGTCGAGATTTCCAGCTCCGAAAACCTCGTCTCTTTCGAACTCAACGGCGCCCGGCTTGTTTCCAAACTCGTCGAGGGCAACTACCCGAACTACCGCCAAGTCATCCCCGGCGAAGCCAAGGAACGGATCGCTCTTGAGCGCGAGGCGTTTCACAACTGCGTCCGCCGCGTCTCGATTCTGAGCAGCGACAAGACCAGCTCGGTCCGCCTGAATTTCACGAAGAACAACCTCGACATCACGGCCAACACGCCCGAGGTCGGCGAGGCGAAAGAATCGATGTCCATCAACTACAAGGGCCGCGACATCTCGATCGCGTTCAACCCCGAGTTCCTCATGGACCCCCTTCGCAATCTCCCTAACGACGAGGTTTTCCTGGAGCTGATCGATGAAATGAGCCCCGGAGTCATCAAAATCCAGACTCCGTTCCTCTATGTGATCATGCCCATGCGCGTCTCGGCCTGACCGTGGATTCCCTGCTCTGGGGAATTGATCTGGGAGGCACAAAAATCGAGATCGCTTTGTGCGATCCTGCCAAGCCGGCTGAGGCATTGCTTCGCCGCAGGTGCGACACATCCGCCCATTTGGGTTACGACCAAATCCTTGCCCGCATTTCCTCCCTCGTCGCCGAGGCCGAGGAAATCTCGGGCTTTCACCGTCCCGCGCTCATCGGCATCGGAACTCCCGGTGCGGTTGATCCCGCCACCGGCGAACTCAAAAACTCGAACACCACTTGCCTGAACGGCCGTCCGCTCCGCCAAAACCTCGCCGAAATTTTGGGCTGCGAAATCACGATGGCGAACGATGCAAACTGCTTCACCCTTGCCGAAGCCCGCTGGGGTGCGGGGAAGGGGGAGGATTTGGTTCTTGGCCTGATCCTCGGCACCGGTGTCGGCGGCGGAATTTGCATCGGCGGGCGGGTCATCAACGGACTCCATGGCATCGCCGGCGAGTGGGGGCACAATCCGATTCCCGGCGAGGACCAGCCTTGCTACTGCGGTCGGCGCGGCTGTGTGGAAACCGTTCTCGCAGGCCCTTCACTCCAGCGCTTCTATCGTGAATCCGGCGGGGAGGATTTGAAGTTGCCCGCCATCTATCAGCGCGCCGTCGAGGGGGAGGATTTGGCCAACCAAACCCTCGTCCGCTTGCGCGAGAAATTCGCCCAAGCCATCGCCGCCGTGATCAACATCCTCGATCCCGATGCCATCGTCATCGGCGGCGGGGTGGGGAACATCCCGCTCCTTTACGAGCAGCCCACCCGCGAGGCGATCTTGCAGCATCTTTTCAATTCCGAACTCAAAACCCAAATCCTCCGTCCGCTCCTCGGCGACAGCGCGGGAGTTTTTGGTGCGGCGCTCCTCTCGGCTCAGCGCGACTGAGGTGCGCCGGCGGCGAGAAGAAGGCCCGCTGCTTTGTGCCAGGTCTCACGCCACTCGCTCTCCTCGTCCGAGTCCGCCACGATTCCCGCGCCGACATGGAAATGCGTTCGCTCCGGCTCGAACACCGCGGTGCGGATCGCCATGGAAAACCGGCTCTCGCCGTTGAACCCAAAATACCCGATCGCGCCCGTGTAAATTCCGCGAGGGAACGGCTCGAGTTCGGCGATGATTTCCATCGCTCGTTTTTTCGGTGCGCCGGAGATCGACCCGCCGGGGAAGCAGGCCCGGAGGGCCTCGACATGCGACACTTCATCGCGCAAAAGGCCCTCGACCGTGGAAACGAGATGGAACACCTGCTCGTAGGCCTCGAGGTGCAAAAGCTCGGGAACTCTCACGCTGCCGTATTCGCACACCTGCCCGAGATCGTTGCGCTCGAGATCGGTGATCATCACCAACTCCGCCGCCTCCTTCGCCGAGGCTTTCAATTCCTCGGAGCTGAGCCGGTCGCTGCGCGGATCGGCCTTGCGCGGCCGCGTGCCCTTGATCGGGCGGGTGAGGATTTGGCGGCCGGACATTTGCAGGAAGCACTCCGGCGAGGCCGAAACGATTTGTGAGTTGCCGTGGTCGAGGTAGGCCGAATAAGGCGCCGGAGAGAAACGGCGTAGTGCCTCGTGGAAATCCCAAGCCCGCGCGCTCGGAGCCGCCACGAACGGATGGCTCAAGCACACTTGGTAGATGTCACCCGCAGCGATGAATTCCTTCGCGCGCCGCACCATGTCCAGAAAGCACGAGTGTTCCACCTGCGGTCGAAAGTCGATCTGGAGCGGGTCTGCGGCGGCGGGCGCATTTTCAAAATCCTCCGGCGGGTTGATCCAGCGACCCTCGGCATGGAGAAAAACATGAAGCCGCTCGTGGAAGGCGAAGCAAAACTCCCCGTCGTAGGTCACATGCCCCATCGCCGCGCCCGCTGACCCACATAGCGTCCGTTTTTGAATTTCCTCTGCGAGCGTCGCCCAATTCCTCCCTCTCAGCACCAAGTCCGGCTCGCAAGCGAGGATCGAAACCGCTCCGCTCCGCTCCATCGCGGAATCGAGATACGAGAAACCAGTCCGCCGGCGCATGGCCCGCGCGGCTTCCAGCGGGCCGCGATGGACATCGGGTTGCTCGGGATTCATCAGCTTGCCAAGTCTCCCCAAAATTGCTGGTATTTCAAGCCGCGCCGCTGGCGCCACTACGGAATGCGCCACCTCATCACTATCCTTTCTTTCGGCTTTTTTTCCGCCCTCACGGCCCTCGCTCAAGAGTCCTCACCCCAGTCCACACCACCGGCTCCGGAGGCGATCGAAGCTTCTCCCGCTGCTTCCGCACCCGCTGAGAGCGAAGCTACAGAGAGCCTCACCATCAGTGATCAGGAATTTTTGCAAATCCCCGGCGAGTCCGGCCAGCCCGCGCAAGATGTCCTCCTTGAGCAGGACCTCACCCTCACCGGGGAAATCCCCGAGAACGCGGAAAGTGACAGCCAGTTTGTCGATCCGAATGCCATCATTCCCGGCCTTTCCGAAGAAACCATTGCCAGCGATCCCCGCACCGCCGCACCGACTGGCGAGGAGTTGGACCGCAAGCAGAAACTTCTCTACCGCGAAGTCCGCACCAAGGCCGAGAAGGATGCCGCCGTCATTTCCCTCCGCGAGCAGGCCGAGGCCGCCACGACCTTCGAAGGGGAGCGGGCCGCCTATCGCGAATACTACCGCGCCCTCTTCCGCAAAATGAAACAGCTCGACAAATCTCTCTCGAAAAAATGCGACCTCATGGAAAAGGCCTACCTCACCCGCCTCGCCCAGTCCCGCATCGAGCCGACCATTCCTCTCGAACCGCCCCCGAAACCCTAGCCCCGCGCCAACTAAACCCCAAACCCACACCACATACCCGCCGCCGCGTTTGCCCGACCCCATGATACCTGCTCACAACCTGGAGATGAAAATCTTCACCGGCAACGCCCATCCGGCGCTGGCCCGTGAAATCTGCGATTGCCTTGGAGTCCCGCTCGGCGATGCCACCGTCAGTTCTTTTCCCGACGGCGAACGCTTCGTCAAACTCAACGACAATATTCGCGGCCGCGATGTCTTCATCATCCAGCCCACTTGCCCGCCGACGAACCATAATTTGATGGAGATGCTCATCATGGTGGACGCCGCGCGTCGTGCCAGCGCGGCCCGCATCACTACCGTGATCCCATTTTTCGGCTACGCCCGCCAAGATCGCAAGGACCAACCCCGCGTGCCGATCACGGCCAAGCTCGTTGCGAATCTCCTCGTGGCCTCCGGCGTTCACCGCGTCCTCACGATGGACCTGCATGCTCAGCAACTGCAGGGCTTTTTCGATATCCCCGTGGATCACCTCCATGCCTTGCCGGTGATGGTGGAATACATCCGCAAGCTCAACATCGAGAACCTCATCGTGGTTTCTCCCGATGTCGGCGGCGTGAAGATGGCTTCCGCCTACGCCACCGCCCTCGGCACCCGCATGGCGATCGTCGTGAAACAACGCAAAAGCGCCACCGAGACCGAGGCCTCGCACATCATCGGCGATGTCGCCGGCAAGAATATTCTCATCGTTGACGACCTCACCGAGACAGCCGGCACGATCGCCAGCGCCGCCCGCATCCTCCGGCAGAATGGCGCCCTCGATATTTATGCTGGCGTTTCCCATTCGGTGCTGACAGATTTGGCAGTCGAGCGTTTGAAGGACTCCGATCTCAAGGAGTTGATTTCGACAAACAGCGTCCCGTTACGCCTGGCGCCCGGCAGCAAAATCACGGCACTTTCCGTCGCCGGTCTGCTCGGCGAGGGAATTCGGCGCATCCACGACGACGAGTCCGTCAGTTCGCTCTTTGAAGTTAAAAAACCCAAGTAATCATCATTATGGCCAAGCAAGTTAAACTCTCCGCGCGTCCCCGCTCCGAAAGCGGTCGCAACTCCGTCAAACGCGTCCGCGCCCGCGGTTCCGTTCCCGCCGTCATTTACGGCAATAAAACCAAGCCCTCCAATCTCGAGGTCTCCCATCGCGAGCTCGCCGCGCTCCTCTCCCACGCCGTCGGCGAAAACATCCTCGTCGAACTCGAAATCCAAGACGGATCGAATAAATCCACCCAGCTTTCCCTCATCCAAGAGGTCCAACACCATCCCGTCGCCCGCGACATCCTGCATGTCGATTTTCAAGCCGTCTCGATGACTGAGGAAATCACCGCCAGCGTGACCGTCGAGGCGATTGGCGAAGCCGATGGAGTCAAAAACTTCGGCGGCCTGTTCGAGCAAAGCGTTCGCACCATCTCGGTCCGATGCCTTCCCCAAAATCTTCCAGAGATCATCACCGTCGATGTTTCCGCCCTCAAGATTGGCGAGTCCATTCACATCCGCGATATCAAGCTCCCTGCTGGTGTCACCATTGAGGACAATGCTGATTTGACCGTCTTCATCGTGGCCGAGCCATCGGTTGCTGCAGAGCCTGCTGCTGCCAGTGCCACCTCGCCCGAGGTCATCAAAGAGAAGAAGGCTGCGGGCTCCGAGGAGAAGAAATAACTCCCGTCCTGTGGAGAATCCCGCCGCATTCCGGCTCGTGGCCTGCCTCGGCAATCCCGGGCCCCAATACCGGAACACGCGCCACAACATCGGCTTTCTTGTCGCCGATGAGCTGGCGCGCCGGTCCGTGGCGAATTTTTCCTTTCAGTCCCAGTGGAATTCCGAAACCGCCAAAGTCGGCGGCCGCACGCTCATGAAGCCACAAACCTTCATGAACCTTAGCGGCGAAGCCGTTGGCGATTTCGCCAAATATTACAAAATCCCCGGCGAGCAGGTCCTGGTCATCCTCGATGACACCGCCCTCCCGCTCGGCACGATCCGCCTCCGCAAATCCGGCACCGCCGGCGGCCACAATGGCCTCGACTCCGTTCTCGTCCACCTCGGCACCGAAAAAGTCCCACGCCTCCGCGTCGGGATCGGCCGTCCCGGCGACACCGCCCTGCACGACCATGTTCTCGGAATGTTTGAGAACGACGAGATGCCAGCTGTTACCGAATCCGTCACCCGCGCCTCCGATGCGTTCGAATTTGCGAACGCCCACGGCATGGATGCCGCCATGAATCAATTCAACCAAAGAAACCAGGAACCATGAACCGATACGAAGCACTCCTCGCCCTCAACACGCGTGGAAAAGAAGAAACCGTCAAAGAAACCATCGAGCGCCTCGAAAAAACCATCAAGGCCGCCGGAGCAACCATCGAGCAAGTCCAGCGCCTCGAGAAACGCGAACTCTCCTACGAGACCCGCCACCTCACCAGCGCCTACTTCATCAATGTCGTCTTCAGCGCCCAACCCACCGCGATCGAAGCCATTCGTGCCAAGCTCAGCCTCGACAACGAGGTCTTGCTCCAAAACTACCTGAAACTTTCCGCGAAAAAGGCCGTTGAGGCCGTCGCGGCCTAACCCCTCCCAAGGAGGCCCTCGCCATGGCTAATGTCAATAAAGTCATCCTCATCGGAAATGTCACCCGCGACCCCGAAGTAAAATTCACCTCGAAAGGCAGCGCCGTGACCGACATCGGCCTGGCGATCAACCGCAACTACACCCTCGATAACGGCGAAAAACGCGAAGAGACCACCTTCGTCGATGTCGAGCTTTGGGGTCGCCTCGCTGAAATCGCCGGCGAATACGCCAAAAAAGGCCGTCCGCTTTACATCGAAGGCCGTTTGCGAATGGACACCTGGGAGGACAAAGCCAGTGGCCAAAAACGCAGCCGCATGAAAGTCGTTGGCGAAAACCTCCAACTCCTCGGCGGACGCTCCGAAGGCGGAAGCCGCCCCGCTGGCGGAGGCGAGCACGAAAGCCACGAGGCCCCCGCGCCCCGTCGCACAGCCCCTCCATCCCGTCCCGCTCCCTCTTCCTCCTCCGAGCCCGACGACGACATCCCGTTTTAAATCCATTCGCCTCGGCGTTTCCCCAATGGAACGCCGACGTCCCCGTCGGCAGGGAGTCTACCCGTGGTGCCGACGGGGACGTCGGCGCTCCTAAGGCGGAGTTGGGTAAACCACGCGGCGGCGCAGCCGGTGGCGAGCCCAGCGATGACGGCGCACATGCGTTCGAGGGAACCCCACATGTGGCGTTCGGGTTCGGGGAGGATTGTGCCCATCACGGCGAAGATTGCACCGGCTTGTCGGAAGGCCGGTGCGTGGGCGGGAAATCTCCCGGCGCCCCATTCGATTAGCCCAAGACAAACGGCGAGGCTGAGCAGGTAGGTGGCCATGTCGTTGCCCATCGAGCTCGCGGCGATCACGAAAACCACCGCGGCGGCGGATCCGAGCAGACCGCCGAGGAATTTTGGTCCGATCAGCCCGAGCCCGCCCCCGAGGGACAGCGCGGTCGTAACGGCAGCAACAACGGTGACGGTGAATTCGGTTGGAAGAATGGCGGAGGCGCAGACGAGGGAAGCCACCGCGGCGGTGCCGATGGCGGGTGCGGAGAGTTCGTGCGGGGAGGATTTGGGTTTTTCGGGAAAAGGAAAAAACCATCCGGCGATCGGGGTGCAAACGGCGGCAGTGAGCAGCGCGGCCATGTGCGCGAGGCCGAAGGGCAGGTCCCGCTCGGGATAAACGAAACTCTCAGCAACCATCGAGGCGATTCCGATGGCGAAAAGAATCGCGCTGGCGGGATCACGGCGGCGGGCGACAAAGGCCGTGCCCCAGCCCGCGGTGGCGAAAAACAGAGGGATCGAGAGCCATGGCGAGTTCGGAGCGAAGGTCAAAATCGCGAGTCCACCCAGCGAGCCGGCGACGGCCGAGGCGAGGCGGGAAAAGAAAACTCCGGCACTGTGGCAGGGGATGCCGATCAAGAGCTGCGTAGCGAGGAGCGCCAAGAACGGCTGGGGCACATGGAGCGGGCCGACGACCAGCGCGGTGAGAAACACAGCGAAGCCAAGGCGCAGGGCGCCGCGCTTTGGCTCACTCATTGCCGACTGGCGGGGTGAATCCCTTCCGCTCGATGGACTCGGATTTTTCGAGGAATTCGAGTTCCCCTTCCGAGCGCGTGTCGACCACGACGGCGGCGCGTCCGCCCATGCGGAAGTCGCGCTGGCTTTTGAGCAGAATCCTCACCGGGAAGCGTTGCGCGAGCTGGATGAAATCGAAGGTTGGTTGGACGCGGGAGAAGATGCCTTCGCCGCCGGGAGTGGCCTGCGAGGCCGTGCCGAGCGGATAGACCGCCTTGGGAATTCCCTGCACGATGCCCTCGACGGGTTCGCGCCGGTCAGACATCAGAAAAACGCGGGCCGATTGGCCAGGGCGGACGCGTTGGAGATCGGTCTCGCGAAAGTTCGCCAGCACGAACCAAACGGATTCGTCCACCAGCGAAAACACCTGTTCGCCCGTCGCCGCGTAGGTGCCGGGAGCGATTTGGAGGTTGGTCACGGTGCCGTCGCAGGGGGCGTAAATTTTGCAGTAGGAAAATTTCAGCTCCGCATCTCGGAAGGCTGCGGCTGCCTGCTCGATGCGGGTGTTTTTGCCCTCGAACTCGCCGAGTTTGTTGCGGGCGCGTTCGACATCGGCCTCGGCTTCGCGAACGAGCGCGCGGGAGCTTTCGGCCTCGGACTGGGCGCGTTGGACGCGGTCAGCGGAGGTGAAATTTCCCTGCAGCAGGGGCTTGAGCCGCTCGTAGTGGGACTCGGCGTAGGTGGCCTTCGCCTGGCGGTCGCGAACGGTGGCCTCGGCGGCGGAGATGTCGTCGCGGAGGGCCTTGACCTCGAGACCGACGAGTTCGAGTTGCGCCTTCGCGCGGGCCATCTCGGCCTCGTAGGGGCGCGCGTCGAGTTCGAAAAGCAGGGCTCCGGTTTTGACCTTTTGGTTGTCCACCACATGCAGGCGCACAATGGTTCCGCCGACCTGCGGGGCCACGCCGACGACATTCGCGCGGACCTCGGCGTCCTCGGTGCGCGGAAAGACGCGGAGGTTCGAGGCGACGGAGAGCATGGCAAGAGCGGCGGCGGCGAGGATAACCACCCGCAGGATCCAAACGACAAGATGGCGACTGGTGGCGAGGGCACTCACGTGGCAGAGAAAAACACGATCCACACGCCGCAGGTGAGCAACGCAAAGAGGGAGGGAACCATGAGAACGGCGGGCCGGAGAGCGGCGCCGAGGCCGAGGCGGGCGAGGATTTGGCCGGCGAGCCAAGTGCCCAGGGCGCCCGCAACCATGCAAGCGAGCCAGGCGGGAAAGTAGGCGCCGGCGATGTTGAGCAGTGGATCGCCTGTGGACTTGAACAAGGCGAGCAGGGCAGGCAGGTTGGCGACGCTCATGGTTGCGCTTACTGATAGGGACTGGAGTCCCGGATTTACAACGCCAATCGTGGTGCTTGTGGCGGCGGCGTTTGTTTTTTTCCAGCCTGTCGGCGAAATCCTCGCGGCCGATCCGTTGCCGACCTTCGACGCAAAGAAGACCTATGACCTTGGCTCGCTGGTTGAGTTGGGCATGGCGAACAACCCCAAGACGCGGTCGGCATTTTTCACAGCCCGGGCGGCGGGAGCGGCGGCGCGCGAGGCGAGGGCACCGTATTTTCCAAAGGTCTCGGCGGAGTTTTTGGGCGGCGCTGACAAATGGTATACCCCGGCGACGGTAGCGCCCGATGTTTTCCGGCGTCAGCAGGCGACGAGCGTGCTCTCGATCGAATACCTGCTTCTGGATTTTGGCAGGCGGTCAGCGGATGTGCGGCAGGCTGTGGCGATGTTCGAGGCGGCGGGTTTGCTTTACGATCGCAAGGTGCAGGAGGTGGTGTTCGCCGTGCAGAGCCGGTATTTCGCGCACGAGGCGGCGTTGTCGAAGGCGGCGGCGACCGCGTCGCTCCTCGAGGCCGCGCGGACGGCGATGGAAACGGTTCGGCTGGAGGTCGAGAACGGACTTTCGGCGAAACCCGAGTTGCTGAGGGCCCGGCGGAATGTCTTCGATGCGGAATACGAACTTGAGGCTGCGAAGGCGCTCACGCGAAACACGCTCGGCGAACTCTGCGTGGCAGCGGGGTTGCCGGCGAACGCTCCACTCAAACTCTTGCCCGCCGGCCCTGCCGAGGTTTCGGGCGGGCTGCGAGGGGATGCCGATGGCTTGATCCGGCGGGCGCTCGAGGTGCGACCCGACCTCGCCGCCCGTGCGGAGGAGGTGAGGGCCAGCATCGCGGCGACAGATCGCGCGACGGCGGATTTTTTTCCCGAGGTGAGGCTCGAGGGGAATTACGGCTACTCGGCTTTCCAATACGACTCCGAGACCGGCCCGAAGTCGGGGTCGAACGCGGCAGGGATCAACGGCTACGGGGCGTTTCTGAATGTAAAGTGGGATCTCTTCGATGGCTTTGAGCGCGTCGAGCGAGTTCGCAAGCGGGCCGACGAGGAAAAGGCGGTGAAGGAAAATCTCGAAGCGGCTCGCTTGGACACCTCGCGCGATGTCTGGACGACCTACCACGATTCGCTGAGCGCCGGACGGCGGGTGGATTTCGCGGAGGCATTCGTCGCCTCGGCACAGGAGAATTTCTCGGCCATCGAGGCCGCCTCGCGGACCGGATTGAGTCAGGCTACCGAGGTTACCGAAGCTGCCGCGCAACTTGCCCAAGCGCGGTTCGAGCGCGCAGAGGCCCTCGCCGATTACTCGACCACCCTCGCCCGCCTCGCCCTTGCCGTGGTCACGGTGCGGTAGGGAGTTTCCGACAGAACCGATCAGGGGCGCGGACAGTTTCCACTTTGCGCTTGCCGCTCTGGACCGCTGGCGAAAGAGTTCGGTGCATTCGCAAGCACCCAAGCCGGCGTGGCGAAATGGCAGACGCAACGGACTTAAAATCCGTTGATCCGAAAGGGTCGTGCGGGTTCGAGTCCCGCCGCCGGCAGGCTTTAATCGATGATGGTGACGGGAGTTCCCGCCGGGGCGTTGTCGAAGAAGATTTTCACCATGCGCTCGGGCATGCGGATGCAGCCGTGGCTGTCGGGGACGCCGGGGAGGAAGCCTTGATGCAGGCCGACCGCTGTGCGCCCGAGCCGCATGAAAAAGGGCATGGGCGAGCCGGCGAAGCGCGATCCGGGTGGCATCGGGTCTTTTTTATAGGCTACATTTTTGACCATCACATCGCCTTGGGCATTCACATAATCACCGTAGAGATTTGAGGCGTGGTCGGGATTTTTTTGGGTGATTTTGTATTGGCCCTTGGGCGTGCCGAAGCCTTCGCGGCCACTGGAAATCGCCGACACGCCGACGAGTTTTCCGCCTTTGTAAAACGAGGCCTGCTGCTCGGAGAGGTCGATCACGATGGAAGGCGCACCGCCGACTCCATCGCCATCCCAATAGGAATTTTTATCCGCGAGAGTTGAGGCGCTGGATCGGGAAATGATCGAGCCGTCCGTGCCGAGGTAGCTCGTTTTGGCGTCGGTGAGTCGGGTGTCGTAGTTCGCACAGCCTCCGGCAAAAAGGGCGGCGAGAGCGAGTGGGATCAGGACGAAGAGGTTCATTAAGGTTGTCGGGAATAAAACGACCGGCGCTCGTGGCGTCAAGTGGTCACTGGCTTGGCCAGCGCGTCGTAGATCGGTTCGCTGCGAAAGAGGGTCGGCACGAGATACGAGCCCACGCAGGCGGCCAGCATGGGGAGGAACAATTCATAGCACCCGGTCATCTCCAGGCAGATCACGATTCCAGTGAGAGGAGCGCGGATCGAGGCAGTGAAAAATGCCGCCATGCCCGCGACGGCGAAGGCCAGCGGGGAAGGGAAAAAATCCGGAGCGATGGAGTGCAAGCCCAGGCCGCTGGCCGCTCCGAGCAAGGCTCCCAGGGCCACTACGGGAGCAAAAAGCCCGCCGGGTGTGCAAGCCCCATAGCTGAGGGGCCCAAGAAAAAAACGGGCCAGCGACAGTGTGAGCAGGAGCCCAATCGAACCATAGCCTTGAAGGACTTTCTGGGTAAGCGGGTCTCCGCCTCCGGCATCGTTTGGAAAAAACCATGCAACGAGTCCCACGATGCCGCCAATGGCGAGGGCGCGAAGTGGAGTCGGGATTTTTTGGAGCCAAGAGCCGCGCGCGGCGAGGCCGACCAAGAGCCGATTGTAATAAACGCCAAGCACTCCGATCACTGCCCCGAAGAGAAGATAAATTGGAAGATTCACCACAGGGCCAGCGGCGACATTCGCCACACGGAAGTCGAATCCCATGCCGAAAATTCCCCGCTGAACGATTGCCGCCGACACGGCCGCGGCGGCTGCGAGCACGAAGCCAATGGGCGTCACTTTTCGCAAAACCTCTTCGAGAATAAACAGCGTTCCTCCCACCGGAGCGTTGAATGCCGTGGCGACTCCGGCGCCAGCTCCTGCGGCAATGAGCGGCTTCCAAGCCCCTTCGAGATTTTTAAAAAGCCGGCCGATTTTTTCGCCGATCACAGCTCCCATTTGCACCAGTGGGCCTTCGCGTCCCAAGATCAGGCCGGACGAGAGCGCGAGGAAGCCGCCAAAAAACTTCACGGGTAGAACCCATGCACTGTTGGGGTTCTCGGGACCGCGCAGGATTTTTTCCACATAGGGAATTCCGCTTCCCGCGGCGTTTGGCGCAAAGCGTGTCACCAACCAGGCGGCCAAGGTCGTGCACAAGCCGGTGCCGATAACGACGATGAGAAGTCCGCTTCCTGTGGGCCAGGTTTTCAGGATGGCGGTGAGGTCAACGCGCCAAGCATTTCCGAGCTCGAGCAATTTAAGGAATGCCACACCGAGGAATCCCGTGGCGGCACCGACAAGCACCGCCCCAGCCACTAAAACCATCGAATCCCGGAGCCGGTCTGGGAACTCCTCCAGCATCAAAACCGGCTTCGGCGAGTTCATCCCGCAGTGGCGGCTGCCATTTCTTCTGCGATGGCGCGAAGCGCGGCGACGGGCGATGGCGCGGAGGTGATGGGACGCCCAATGACGAGGAAATTCGCGCCGGCACGCACGGCTTCGGCGGGCGTCATGACGCGTTTCTGGTCGCCGATGTCGCTGCCTGCTGGACGCACGCCAGGAGTGACAATGACGAGGTCGTTCCCGAAATTTTCCCGCAGAGGGAGGATTTCGCGCGGGCTGGCTACAACGCCTTGGAGTCCTTGCAGACGGCCCATGCGAGCGAGGTGGACGACTTGGTTTTCAGGTGTGGCGGAAACTCCGACGGCTGCGAGAGATTCGGCGTCCATGCTCGTGAGGACGCTGACACCTAGGACGAGCATTTCCGAGCCGTCTGCAGCGGCGACGGAATCGGCCACCATGCGTGGGCCGCCGCAGAGGTGGATCGTCGTCATTTCCACTCCCAGAGCGGCTGCCGAGTGGATCGCCTCCTTTGCGGTGTTCGGGATGTCGTGGAATTTCAGGTCGAGAAAAACGCGGGCGCCGAGTTTTTTAAACTCCCGCACGATTGAGGGGCCCTCGGCAGTGAATAGCTGGAGACCAATTTTGAAAAGGCAGCCCTCGCCGAGCAGCGGATCCGCGAGTCGTTTGGCGGCTTCGGCGTCTGGAGCGTCGATGGCAACAATGATTTTTTCCTTCGCGGTGCTGGGCGTGGCGGTCATCTTTTGCGGCGCATGACAATTGACGCCCCAGCCAAAGTCAACCTCACGCTCCGCGTTCTTGGGCGGCGTTTGGATGGGTTCCATGACATCGAGACGCTGATGGCGCCGCTGGACCTCGCCGACCGGTTGGAGGTTGATCTGAAGGACTCGCCGGGCGTTGATTTTTCCTGCTCCGACGCGTCATTGCCGATGGATGGTTCGAATCTCGTGTGCAAAGCGGTGTCGGCTTTTTCTCACGCGATCGGGCGGGATTTTGGCGTTCGAATCCATCTCGAAAAAAACATCCCGCACGGTGCGGGGCTCGGGGGAGGGAGTAGTGATGCGGCGGCCGTGCTGAAGGCGCTGAACGAGCTTTTGGGTGTGGGATTTTCGGTCGAGAAATTGGAAAACCTCGCCGCTTCGATCGGATCGGATGTGCCGTTTTTCATTCGATGCGTTCCGGCGATCTGCCGGGGGCGCGGCGAGCGGATCGAGCCGGTGGCGGGGATTCGCGGGGCGGAGATTCTTTTGGTGAAACCTCCCTTTCCCCTTTCGACCGCTTGGGCCTACGGCGCTTGGGCGGCGGCTCCGAAGTCGAACGCAACTTTTGCGCCGATGTTTGGTTCCATTCCCATGGTGAACGATCTCGAGGCCCCTGTTTTTTCCAAGCACCTGCAACTCCCAGTGCTCAAGCGCTGGCTCGCCGCGCAGCCCGGCGTGGTCGCGGCGATGATGTCTGGTTCAGGCTCGACGGTTTTCGCTGTTCTAGACGGAGCCGGGGAGGATTTGGGCGGGCGGGTGAGGGAGGAATTCGGCAAAAGTTTTTTCGTGTGGCGCTGCCGGATTGCTGCCTGATGTCCGAGACCGACGATGTGGAATTGATGCGGCTCGCGGGGGGAGGGGACGAGCGGGCGTTCGAACAACTCGTCGAGCGCCACCAAAATCTCGTCATCGGCACGGTGGCGAAAATGCTGGGGGGGTTCGAGGGCGCGGAGGACATCGCCCAACAGGTCTTCGTGCGTGCCTGGCAAAGCGCCCCGCGCTACCGGCCCGAGGCGAAATTTACGACTTGGTTGCTCACGATTGCGCGGAATTTGGTTTTCAATGAATCGCGAAGGCGTCGGCGGGGATTTTTCCAACCGTTTGAAAATGACGATGGCTCGGTGATGGATATTCGTGATGATTCGGGGCGAGATGCCGCGGCGGCACTCAGCCAGCGTGAAACGCAACAGGCGGTGGACGCGGCGATCACTGCGCTGCCCGAAGCTCAGCGGATGGCCATCGTTTTGCGGCGGTTCGAGGCCATGCCTTACGAGGATATTGCGGTGGTGCTGAAAACCTCGGTTCCGGCGGTGAAAAGCCTGCTCTTTCGGGCGCGGGAGGATTTGCGCGAGAGGTTGAAGGGGTTTCTCGTCGAGGGCTGAGTTTTTGGGCTTTCGGACCCACCGGTTGTGGTTTGTCACAAAAACGACCACAATTTGTGCTTGATGACGGGCGGGTGGGGGATTACGCAGCATCTTGTTTTGAGAGGTTTTCCGCTTTTCAGTTCACTCCAACCAGGTCGCTACGCGGCGGCCTTCTTTTCCCATCCTTCAACCACCATCTGATGCTTCGACCCGCCATTCTCCATCCCGACCAGGAACAAGGAATTTTCTTTCCGGAACTCGACAAAAAAAACGATCCCAAGACCAAGGGACTCGCAAAGAATTTCGTCCTAGACACCAATGTTCTGCTGCACGATCCGCATTGCCTGAATCGCTTTCAGAACAACCATGTCTTCATCCCGGTCGAGGTGCTCACGGAGTTGGATAATTTCAAGAACGAGCAAAGCGAGCGCGGCGCGAACGCGCGGAGGGCGCACCGGTTTTTGAGCCAGATTTTCGGGCAGAATGCGAACAGCGTCACGGAGGGTGCGGCGACGGTTGGTGGCGGGTCAGTGCGGATTCTCGTTGGCGATGGTTCGGACTCGAAGCGCCCGTCGGCAGCGGTGAAGCGGTTTCACAAAATCTTCCCCGACCAGAGCCGCATGGATACCCGCATCATCGGGGCCTGTCTCGCCCTCCAACAGCGGGCGGACGAACCGACGATCCTCGTGACGAAGGACATCAACATGCAACTCCGCGCCATGGCGATCGGGGTGCAATGCGAGGACTACCTGAGCGACAAGGTCGCCGAGCGCGATGTCGAGGAGGGTGGGTTGCGCGAGATCGCTGTCGAGCCGCATGAACTCCAGCGCTTCGGGAGTGCCGGCGAAATCGATATGCCCGCCGAGCGGACCGGTCGCCTGCAGGTGAACGAGTATGTTCTTTTCCAAACCACCGGCGGCAAGCACCTCCCCGCGCGCCACACCGGCGGCGGGGTTTTCGTTCGTCTGAATATCCCCGCCTCGATCCAGATTCCGAAGGGTATCGAACTCCGCCCTGCGAATCCCGGGCAGCAATGTTTCCTCGACGCGCTGCTCGATCCCTCGATCTCGCTCGTCACCTGCTACGGCCAGGCGGGAACTGGTAAAACCCTGCTCGCCGTCGCCGCCGGACTCTTCCTGACAGGCCGACATGATTTCAATGGAATGACGGTCAGTCGTCCCGTCGTCGCGATGGGGGACACGCTGGGATTTCTGCCCGGCACCTTGAATGAAAAAATGCACCCGTGGCTGCAATCGATCTACGACGCCTGCGAAGTCCTCATGCCGCTTCGCCCGCCGAATCCTGGCAAAAACCGGAAGCAAGAAACGCCCAAGCCCGAGCCGACTCCTCACCATCCGGTGGTGAAACCCTACGAGCAGCTCATCGAGCGCGGCCTGCTCGAGATCGAGGCGCTTTGCTACATCCGCGGTCGCTCGATTCCTCAACGCTTTTTCGTCCTCGACGAGGCCCAGCAACTCACGCCGCTCGAGGCGAAGACCGTGGTCACCCGCATGTCGCGCGGCTCGAAGCTCGTGATGGTCGGCGACCCCGCCCAGATCGACAACCCGTATGTGGACAGCCGCTCGAACGGGCTCGTCTACACGCGAAACCGCCTCCGCGGCCAATCCCTCGTCGCCCACATTGCACTGACCAAGGGCGAGCGAAGCCCTCTGGCGGAAATCGGCGCGAGCAAAATGTAAGCGAAGTTTTGAGTTTCAAGCCGCTCTCGTGATTGAGAGAGTCGGGCCCATGCAGGATCACGAGGATCGGAACATTCACCCGGAGACGGGGCGTTTTTTGGGGCGTGCGGAGAAGGAGGCGCTGCTCGGCCAGCACGGCGTCGTGCTCTGGCTCTACGGGCTTTCGGGTTCTGGAAAATCCACCATCGCGAATGCCGTGGAGCGCGCGCTTCATGTCGACGGGCGGTTCACCGCCATCCTCGACGGCGACAACCTCCGCACGGGGCTCAATTCCAACCTTGGCTTCTCGGACGAGGATCGCGCCGAGAATGTCCGCCGCGTCGCCGAGACAGCGAAACTCCTCGCTGGCCTCGGCGTGATTGTTCTCGTGTCTGTCATAACGCCGCGCCGGGAATTGCGGGTGCTGGCGTCGCGCCTTGTCGGGCCGGATTTTCATGAGGTCTATGTCCGCGCGGCGTTCGAGACTTGCGCTCAGCGCGATCCCAAGGGGCTCTACGCGAAGGCGCGGGACGGTGCGATCAAGCAGTTTACCGGCAAGGACAGTGGATTCGAGGAACCCGACAATGGGTGCCTGATTCTTGACACCGAGGCGGCTTCCGCGGAGGAATGTGCTCTGCTTTTGCTGAAACATCTCCGTCCCATCGTGGCGGGGAGATCCTCCACCGCCAAATAACCCGGTCGGATTGTTTCCGCCGGAGCCCTGATTTTCAAATGCCGAACTACCAACTCGACCATCTCGACCACCTCGAAGCCGAAGCCGTTCACATCCTGCGTGAGACGGCGGCCCAGTTCCAAAACCCCGCCCTGCTTTTCTCTGGCGGCAAGGACTCCATCGTCATGGCCCACCTCGCGGCGAAGGCGTTCTGGCCGGCGAAAATCCCGTTCCTGCTCCTGCATGTGGACACCGGACATAATTTCCAGGAGACGCTCGACTACCGCGATGCCTTTGCCGAAAAACTCGGAGCCCGGCTCGTGATCGGCCTCGTTCAGGACTCGATCGACAAGGGCCGCGTGAAGGAGGAGAAGGGGCCCTACGCCTCCCGCAACAAGCTTCAAACCGTTACCCTTCTCGACTCCATCGAGGAGCACAAATTCGACGCCTGCCTCGGCGGCGGCCGCCGCGACGAGGAAAAGGCCCGCGCCAAGGAGCGCTTCTTTTCGCACCGTGATGAGTTCGGCCAGTGGGATCCCAAAAACCAACGCCCCGAACTTTGGAATCTCTTCAACGGAAGATACCATCCGGGCGAGCATTTCCGCGTCTTCCCGCTCTCGAACTTCACTGAGATGGATGTGTGGATGTATATCCAGCGCGAGAAAATCGAGCTGCCCTCGCTCTACTTCTCTCACGAGCGCGAGGTTTTTGAGCGAAATGGATCGCTCCTCGCCGTCTCGGAGTTCATCCCCATGTTGGAAAACGAAAAGCCGGAACGAAAAATCGTCCGCTTCCGCACGATCGGCGACATCACCTGCACCGGCGCCGTTGCCTCCACCGCCTCCAACCTCGAAGAAGTCATTGCCGAAGTCGCCGCCGCCCGCCAGACCGAGCGCGGCACCCGCTCCGACGACAAACGCTCCGAAACCGCCATGGAGGACCGCAAACGCGAGGGGTATTTTTAATGGGAACAATATTTTCCGCCCCAAATTCCAAACCCTCCTCTGTGTTCTCCGTATCCTCCGTGGTTAATTCAATTTCTTAAAATGGACCTTCTTCGCTTCGCCACCGCTGGTTCCGTCGATGACGGCAAATCCACTCTCATCGGCCGTTTGCTCTACGATTCCAAAAGCATTTTCGAAGACCAACTCCTCGCCATGGAGGAAAGTTCCCGCCGTCGCGGAGATGCCGTGGTCAACCTCGCGCTCCTCACTGACGGTCTGAAAGCCGAGCGCGAGCAGGGCATCACGATCGATGTCGCCTACCGCTACTTCGCCACGCCACGCCGAAAATTCATCATCGCCGACACGCCCGGCCACATCCAATACACGCGGAATATGGTCACCGGTGCCTCGACAGCCGACCTCGCCATCATCCTTGTGGATGCGCGTAAAGGCGTGATCGAGCAAACCAAGCGCCATGCGTTTGTCTCGAACCTCCTGCGCATCCGGCACCTCGTCCTCGCGGTCAACAAAATGGACCTCGTGGATTACAGTGAGACTGTTTTCAACGACATCGTTTCGAGTTTTTACGACTTCGCCTCGCGCCTCGATGATGTCGCCGACATCACGCCGATTCCGCTCTCCGCGCTGAATGGCGACAATGTCGTCGAGAAATCCGACAAGATGCCTTGGTATCAAGGCTCGTCGCTCCTTTACCACTTGGAGACCGTCTACACCGGCGGCACTGCGAACCATGTCGATGCCCGTTTTCCGGTCCAGTGGATCATCCGCCCACTCTCGCAGGAGTATCACGATTTTCGCGGCTACGCCGGCCGAGTCGCCGGCGGAGTGTTTAAGCCCGGTGATGCCGTGAGCGTGCTCCCGAGCGGCTTCTCGACCAAAATCAAAAAAATCCACCTCCCCGGCGGCAAGGAGATCGGCGAGGCCTTCCCGCCCCAATCGGTCGTCATGACCCTCGAGGACGAGATCGATATTTCCCGTGGCGACATGATCGTTAAAGCCAACAACCCGCCCAAATCCTCGCAGGATGTCGAGGCGATGGTGTGCTGGTTTTCCCAAAAGCCGATGGAGCAGCGCGGCAAATACCTCCTCCGCCAAACCAGCCGCGAGACCAAGGCGATCGTCCAGGAGTTGCGCTACCAGGTGGACATCGAGACGCTTCACAAAAAAGAAGGCGTCCCCGTGCTCGGCATGAATGACATCGGCCGCATCAGCCTCCGCACGGCGAATCCGCTATTCCACGACAGCTACCGCCGCAATCGCCTCACCGGGTCGTTCATTCTCGTCGATCCGGGCACGCACGAGACGGTCGCCGCCGGCATGATCGTTTGATCGGATTACTCCGATTTACCGATTGCAATTCGGGTGCGGTCTTCTCAATCTCGCGGGGATTTTATGAGCCAAACCAATTCACTCGACCAACTCAAGCAGTTCACCACCGTCGTCGCCGACACGGGAGACTTTGAAAGCATCCGCGCCTACGCTCCGCAGGACGCCACGACCAATCCGACGCTGATTTTCAAGGCCGTCCAGCAGGCCGAATACAAGCCACTCCTCGCGAAAGCCGTCGCTGACAACCGCTCCAGCTCGCTCACCGGCGCCGCGCTCCACCGCAAGGTCATCGACGACCTCCTCGTCGCCTTCGGCCGCGAAATCCTCTCGATCGTCCCCGGCCGTGTTTCCACCGAGGTCGATGCCCGGCTTTCCTTCGATGTCGAAGCCACCGTCGAGAAGGCGCGTTACCTCATCGGCCTCTACGAAAAACTCGGCACCCCGCGCGAACGCATCCTCATCAAGATCGCCTCGACCTGGGAAGGCGCGCAGGCCGCAGCCATCTGCCAAAAAGAAGGCATCAACTGCAACCTCACGCTCCTTTTTTCGATGCCCCAGGCGATCGCCTGTGCCGAGGCAGGCGTGCGGCTCATCTCGCCCTTCGTTGGCCGCATTTACGACTACTACAAGGCCAAGACCGGAAAAGAATACCAAGGCGCCGAGGATCCCGGCGTGGAGTCGGTGAACCGCATTTTCAACTACTACAAAAAATTCGGCCACCACACGCAGGTGATGGGCGCCAGCTTCCGCAACACCGGCCAAATCCGCGAACTCGCAGGCTGCGACCTCCTCACCATCGCGCCCGAGTTGCTCAAGGAACTCCAGGAGTCCACTCAGCCAATCGTCAAAAAACTCGACGCCGCCGAGGCTGCCAAAGCGAACATCGAAAAAATCGCGATGGACGAAAAAACCTTCCGCTGGATGCTCAACGAAGACGCCATGGCGACCGACAAACTCGCCGAAGGCATCCGGAAATTCGCGGCCGACATCGTTTCTCTTGAACAAATCGTCGCCAAGAGTTTCTAACCGGGATGACATTTAAAAAATCACTCGCGGTCCTCGCGCTGGCCCTAGCCGCCGCTGTGGCTCCCCTCCAAGCCACCACCCGCGCCACCGATTACCCCGGTTCCGTTTCGATCCTGCTCGACCTCCCCGCCGTGCGCTCCGACCTCGGCCTCAGCTCGAAGCAGAAATCCCAACTCAAAACGATCCGCAAGGAACTCGCCGCAAAAACCAAGGCGATCCTTCAGAAAAACAAGTCGCCCCAATCCTCGGTTTTGACGACCGACCAGCGGCTCTTCGGGATGATCGACCTCAATAACGCCGAGGCCCTCGCCGTGCTCACGCCGGATCAGTTGAACCGCTTCCACGAAATCCAGAACAGGATGCTCGGCTACACGATGGTCTTTGCGCCGAAAGTCCAGAAACAGCTCCGTCTTTCCAAATCGCAGATCGGAAAAATCGAGAAAATCCGCGTCCGCGGTCTCGAGTTCGTTGCTCAAGCAAACCGCTCCTTCGAGGAGGGAACGATGAACCACGACAAGCGCCTCGAAGTCCTGCGCGACTACCGCATCGACCAATCCTCCGAGATCAAAAAAATCCTCACCCCCGGCCAAACCGAATCTTTCGCCAAACTCTGCGGCAAGCCGGTTAAAGGCAGCTGAGTAAGAAGTTAGTAAGAGCCGAGGCGGCGACGAGGGCAGCCTCTCAAGGTGCCGGAATGAAGGCAGACTTTTAGTAAAATTCCGGAGAAGGGGGGCTCTTAAGTTGAGGATCTCCCAAATTTACGACAAGGCATTACCGCCGCCTCCGTTTCCTCCATTGGTGCTGGATTGCTGGTCCTGCCAATCTTCGATTTGGGCGACCTCCTGATAGAGAGGGGCCAAGGCCGCACGAAGGATCACGACGAAAATAATCAAAATAAGTGCTATTCCGCCAACGGCTTTCAGTAGGTCGTTCGAGGATTTTTTGGAAGATTTGGACATAAGTTGAAATGAATTCTGCGGAATTAAGAAAAGCAATCTTAAGCGCCTCTGAACTTCAACGGCTCATTGACGAATGCTTCCAAGAGGCCAATGGGAGATTTTTTTAACTCGTGAATAGATCAGGCGAGAGGGTTCCTGCGGCGAGGTTTTCTTTTTTCTCGGGTCGGTTGTAGAGTGGTTTGATATGAAAAAAATGTGGATTCCTTTTTTGGTGGCGGGCGTGGTGGGTTTTGTGATGCTGCGGTCGTCATTTGCGGGTCCGAAAATCACTCCGGCGGAGGCGATGGAAAAGGTGGGGGCGGGAACGGCGGTCTTGATCGATGTGCGTGAACCCGGGGAGTGGAGTGGGGGAGTGGTGGAGGGGGCGATATTGCTGCCGCTGAGTGATCTGCAGGGAGATCGAGTGATTTGGACAAAACCTTTGGCGGATGCGCAGGGGCGGGAGTTGGTCGTGTATTGCCGGTCGGGTAAACGCTCAGGGATCGTGGCGGGGATTTTGGAGAAGGAGGGGTGGACGGTATGGAATGCGGGGGGATTTTCCGCGTGGGTGAGTGACGGGCAGAAGGTGAAGAAGCCGTAAGGACTGAGGAGGGGCTCCGACAGCGCAGCGTTGCAGACTCCCGGGTATTCCCAAAATTCCCTTCTCCGCGTCCCGGCGCCTCTGCGGGAGGATTTGGGTTGGGGGGGGACGGCGCGTTCGCGCCTGAGGCTTGGGTCCGCTCGGCGAGCCGCCCCTACCCGATTTTTCGATTCGCGTGGATTCGTGACGGTATGAAGTCATGTAGCAACCAGCGCTGGGCAAGCCGAAATGATTGATCCAATGTCCTTGGCGGAACCCGCGAGTGCCTGCAACACACGCGAGTGGCCGAAGGTCCAAAGGTTC
>JAPLTG010000012.1 GCA_026398255.1 Verrucomicrobiota bacterium | reverse complement strand
CGATCCCGCTCTCCGGAGATTTCAATATCCGCAACGCCGCCATGGCCGCCTCGGCAGCCCACTACTACGGCGTTCCTGTCGAAAAAATCCGCGCCGCGCTGACCTCCTTCCAAGGCATCCGCCGTCGCCAAGAAGTTCGCGGCACAGTCAACGGCATCACGATCATCGACGACTTCGGCCACCACCCGACCGCCATCCGCGAAACGCTCGCCGGGCTTCGCAAAAAATTCGGACCCGTCCGCCTTTGGGCTCTCTTCGAGCCGAGGTCGAATACCACTCGACGCGCCGTGTTTCAGAACGACCTGCCAAAAGCTTTCGCCGAGGCCGACGGGGTTTTTATTTCCCAAGTCGCCCGCCTCGACCAGTTGCCTGAAAACGAGCGCCTCAAGCCGGATCAAGTCGTCTCCGACATCGCGGCCAGCGGCAAACCGGCTTTCTACGAACCCACAGCCGACTCGATCATCGAACGCCTCAAGCCTCTGGCAAAATCAGGCGATGTCGTGATTGTTTTCAGCAACGGCGGCTTCGACGGCATCCACCAAAAACTCCTCGATCGCCTGGCCTAAGAAGGCCTCGGCGCTGGCTCAGAAATAAAATTCGACGCCCTGCTCGCGGAAGGCGGCTTTTTGGTCGCCGAGATATTTTTCACCGAGCTTGTCGAATCCCCCGGCGGCTCGAAATTCGCGAAGGAAGGCGTTGATTTTTTCGAGGAGGGCGGAATCGTCCAACCGAAGTGCCACGGCCCATTGTTCTTTGCGAACAGGAGCGAGAAGGGCGCGGGTTTTCTCGGGTTGCTCTTGGGCGTTTTTCCAAATGCTCATCTGATCGTAGAGAAACGCATTCGCTTTTCCCTGAATGACCTCCAACACAGCGGCGGATTCTTTTTCCAGAGCGAGGATTTGGGCGTTTTTGATGTTCGCGCGAGCCCAGATTTCCCCCGTGGTTCCCTGCCGAACGGCGAGGGTTTTGCCTGATTGATCCAAGTCGGCAATCGAGGTGGCGGAGGAATCCTTGCCCACAAGGAGCGCGAGGCCGGTTCCGACATACGGCTCGGAAAAAGCGACGGAGCCGCGGCGTTCCGGCGTGTCCGTCATAGAGGAAATAATGCAGTCAATTTTCCCAGTCTGCAGCGAGGGAATGAGCCCGGTGAACGGGATATTTTCGATGCGGAGCGGCCTGCCGAGTGACTTAGCAAGCGCCTCGGCGATCTCGACGCTTACGCCCGTCGGCCGACCGGCGGGGTCAATCGTCTCAAACGGCGGATACGACAAATCCATTCCCACGACGAGGGCATTGGCTGGGGATTTGGGTTTGCAGGCGACAGTGACAGACAACGCGACGACTGCCGCAAAAATCCTGCGAAGCCATCGCGAGGACAGGATTGAGATCGGATTCATCGAGGCCTTTCAACCATGGCAGCGCGCCGGAACTCAAGCGGGAAGAAAGGGAGGGGCTTGGCAAACCAAGTCACTCTGGTAGCCTCCGGCGCATGAAAAGCAAGGCTCTTGGAGAGGCCACTTGGATACTCGGATTTTTTGCGGCGGGGTGGCTCATCACCTTGGCGCTGGCACCCTTTGTCTCGTTTCTTTTCGCCGCGTTGCTGCTTTTCACCCTATATTTTTTCCGCGACCCGGAGCGTGTTGCCCCGGAAGGCGAGAACATCGCCGTCTCCCCAGCCGACGGGGTTGTGACCACGATCGATGAGGTGGATGAGTCGGAATTTCTGAACAAAAAAGTCCGCCGCATCGGGATTTTCCTCTCGGTGCTCGATGTCCATATCAACCGCGCGCCGCTGGCCGGGGAGGTCACCCACTCCGAGCCAAAGCCCGGAAAATTCCTCGACGCCCGCGATCCCAAATCCTCGTTCCTCAATCAAAGCCGCACCTGGGTTTTCTCGGGACCCGTGGCGACCGTGATGGTGAAGCAAATCACCGGAGCGATCGCGCGCCGCATTTGCCCCTGGGCCGTGGTGGGCGACAAAGTTGAGCGCGGCGAGAGATTCGGAATGATCCGTTTCGGCTCACGCACGGAAATGTTTTTCCCGCTTGAGGCCCAGGTTTTGGTCCAGATCGGTGACAAGGTGCGCGGCGGAGAAACGCCGGTTGCTAAATTTCCCGGATGAACTCCCAGCATCCCCACGAGCCGAAAATCTACCTCCTGCCGAATTTGATGACGGCAGGAAATCTCTTCTGTGGCTTTGCTGCGACGCTTCGCATTATCGAAGCCTCGCTCCTCGCGGTGCAGGGACTGCCCACAGGAATGCTCTACCACGAAGCGATCGCCTTCATCCTTGGCGCCTGTGTTTTTGATCTGCTCGACGGTCGCTTGGCGAGACTTGGTGGACACGAGAGCGCGTTCGGGAGGGAGTTCGACTCGTTGGCTGACATCGTGTCTTTCGGTATCGCACCGGCATTGTTGGTTTACCAGATTGTGTTGCGGGATTTTCAGCGGTCCGGTTGGTTGATCGCGTTCTTCTTTTTGCTATGCGGCGGACTGCGGTTGGCTCGCTTCAACTGCATCGCGGCGGCCACCTCCGACAAGCCAGAGAAGGATTTTCAGGGGTTCCCGATCCCCGCCGCCGCTGGTCTGATTGCCTCACTCACGCTGTTCATGCTCTGGCTGCGCGAGGACGAACGGAGCATCGGATCGTGGAAATACGCGCTGCCGGTGCTGTTGATTTTTCTCTCCTTCATGATGTTCAGCCGCGTGAAATACCCGAGCTTCAAAAGCCTGAACTGGCGCACCCAGCGGTCCTTGCCTGCCTTTCTCGGGCTCATCCTGTTGCTGGCTTTCACCGCGATGAACTACTACTGGATGCCTGCCGTTCTTTTCGTCGGATTTTTGATTTACGGATTCGTGCGGCCCTTCATCTCGAAAGCAATTCGGAAGGAAATCGAAGCCGAGCCGCAAGACGAACCCGAGACGCCGATCAGTTAATCCGGCGCGGGTCAGGGGAGGTTGGATCGGTTGGTTCGGGAGAGAAGCCCCTCCATGGCTTTCCAAGCCGTTGCCCAATCCCCGACTTGAATGGCCAGAGCGCACTGCAATCGGAAGCCATCGACATCTTTCGCCTGAAGGGATTCGGCGATAAGGCGGCGGGCGCTGACATGGTTACCCTGCGCCGTGTAGTAGGCCACGGATTCGGATAGGCCCGGCGGAGGGGTTTTTTGCGCGAGCTGCTCGGGAGTTAGCTTCGGCAGGCTGAGATCGATCTCGTAGCGTTTTTGAGTGGCCTCGACGGCAGGCTGGTATTCCTTTTTGGCGAGCATTTGGCGGACGCGCAATCCCCACGCCGCATCTTCCCAGTCGGGGTTTTCGGCGAGGAATTTTTCCAATGCGTCCTTGTTGCCACGATTCCACCAAGCCTGCAGGAATTTCTGACGCGCAGGAGCGTCGAGTGTGGCGAGGAAATCTTTGTTCGAAGCAGCCTGCTCGATTTTTTCAGGCGAGGTGCTTCCAATCCAAATCATCCACAAACTCGGAGTCATGCGGGAACACTCCTCGAGGATGGGGAGCATTTCGGGGTGGGTGCGAGCTTGGCCGAGCATTCGCCCGAAGAGTTCCTCGGGGTAGGAATAGGATCCGCCCTTTTGGATGCGGAGGTGCCGCTTCATCGACTCCACCCAAAGCCTCGCCGTTTGCTTCGGATCATCGCCAAGCCAGAGCATGCCTTGGTCGAAGAGCAACTTCGAACTGACGGGATTCAGGGCACGCTCGGCGGCGAAGACGGCTTCGGCCACGATGGGATCGCCGCCGTTTTTGATCTCCCGGTAGCCGAGTTCGCGGTAGAGACCGGTGGACATGGGCGAGAGCGGAATCTCGGAGCGGGCGAGATTTGTAGCCTCCACGACAAGACCTTTCTCGACGAGTTGTCGCATTTGATTCACGGCGATCGCGGCGCGGTAGGGAGGAAATGGCACCTCGCCGAACCACTGCGAGCGAATCAACAAAAGCCCGAGTGCCAGACACCCTGCACCACCCGCACCAAAAATGAGGCGCTGAGTCCACCAGGATTTATTGCGCTCCGTGCCGGTGGGGGCGGGATTTCCAAACGCCAAGCCGGCGAGGACGAGAATCCACCAACCGAGTTCCACGCGATGGATCGGCACATCGACGATGGCATGGAGGATCGCCGCCAAGACCGCCGAAATGATTCCCCACCGCAATGGCCAAGTCGCACTGCGACGGAAGGGCAGCATGTCTCGAATCAGCACCACGAGAAGCCCGAAGGCGCAGAGAAGAAAGAGCAGTCCGGACTCGCAGGCGACCATCAACCAGTCGCTCTCGGGATGAATCGGAATCGCCTCATCGATGCTGGCATCAATATAAAAAGGAACGACATACGAATAAGTTCCAAGCCCTGTGCCCGTCATCGGGTAGTCCCGCACAATTTTTACGGAGTCGCGGAAAATCTTGGATCGAAAATCCGAGAAGGCCGCGCCGGACTTTGGCTCTCCGGACTCGGAAACCATCGAGGACACTCCGAAAAATTCCAGCACGCGATCGCGGGTCTGGCTTTCCGTGGAAAAGAAAATCCCAGCGACCAAAAACCCGACGGCGAGCACGGAAACGACCAGCGCCGAGGAGCGATGGCCTCTACCCAGCATCGCCAACCAGACCAGCAACCCCGCCAACAAAAAAACCACGCCGCCTCGCGAAGTGGACTCGAAGAGCAAGGCGTAGGAGCATACCCCCATCACGGCCGCTCCCAGCACAAAGGCGATGGGGCGTTTTTCTATCCATGCGGTGCGAACGATTCCGAGCGACAGCACCGCACCGGTCACGAGAAAGGCCGCCGTGTGGTTACGATTTGGAAAAAAACCGAAGTCCGGAGGCGCGAAAATATTTTTCGGGGCGAAGGGATAGTCCCATCCGGTTTTTTTCGCGTGGATCGCTATGAGGGCATAGGCCGCGCAACCAAGCGCGCCCAAGAGGGCCAGGGAAATTTTCACCCCGGAACGCACCGGATGCCCTAGTGAGAACAACCCCGTGAGAAGAGCTCCGGCGAGGAGCAGCATCCAATAAATCGTCTCGCGCGGGGCGAGGGAGACCTGCAAAAGCGGCGGCAGGCCTTGGTTTTCCTGCAATCCGACCCTCCACAGCGGCGTGTGGAACCACGCTTGCGGGAGCAACGACAGCGAGGCCGAGAGCATCAGCCCGCCGCATAGCAACCAATAACGCCACGGCACCACGCGGTTCGGTGACAGGAAAACCATCGCCGCTCCGGCAAGCGCTAGAAAAATTCCGGTCGAGCCCTGCCGGATCGAGCCAGCCAGGAAAACCCCAGCCAGTGCGGCGAGGATCAGAAACATTTGCACCATCAACGAACGGAACGGCGGGTAGTCCGGGTGAGAGGGATTGGGTCCGTTTGGCATGAAAGTCGGGCTTCGCGGGAAGGTGCGGTGAAGTTTCCACCCCCCTTCTTGTTCCTCAAGGAGGAAAGTTGTGAATAAGTTGGGAAAAAATCGCGCCTTCCCCTTGGGTTCTTCACATCGGCTTTGTGAATGGACGAGAAAACCGCTACGCCATTCGGTATGACGCTGAGTGAAATCCACCGCAAGCTAACGGAGTTGCAAACCGCACCCACCCGGAGTCTCGGCCAGAACTTTCTCCATGACCAAAATCTCGCCCGAGGGATCGTCGCGCTTCTCGACATCCAACCCGGCGATCACATCGTGGAAATTGGGCCTGGTCTTGGCGCGCTCACCGAGTTTTTGGTTCGCCCTGACACGCGTCTCACTCTGATCGAAAAAGACTCGCGACTCGTGCCGCATCTTCGCGAGAAATTTGAGAGTGGAACAACGCGTGTGTTCCACACAGACGCGTTGGATTTTGACCTTCGCGAATTGTGGGGAGCGGGCCCGGTGAAGATCGTCGGCAACCTACCCTACTACATCTCGACTCCACTCATCGCTAAATACGCATCCGCCCTCTCACCCGCTTCCAGACTCGTTCTGACGCTGCAGCTCGAACTCGCACAACGCCTCGGCGCATCACACGACACAAGCGATTACGGCGCCATGACGCTCTGCACGGGACGGCGTTGGGACATCCGGCTCGAACGCAAACTTCCGGCGTCGGTTTTTCATCCACGACCGAAGGTGGACTCCGCCGTGATCACGATGCGGCGCAAGCCTCGCGACAAGGTTCGTCCACTCGACGACGCGGTATTTGAATCGCTCGTGCGCCGGGGTTTTTCCGAACGCCGAAAACAACTGCGGAATCTGCTTCCGGAATTCAAAAACGACTGGGAAAAAATCGCCAGCGCTTTGGGCGTTTCACCCACCGTCCGCGCCGAGCAACTCGCACCGGCGCAATGGGAGTCCCTCGCCTTCACGGCCTCTCCGAAAACCGCCCAGCACGGCGCCGAACGCTTCGATGTGGTGGACGAAAATGACCAAGTCGTGCGCTCCGAGTTTCGCGATGTCGTCCATGTGAATAACCTGCGCCACCGAGCTGCGCACATGTTGTTATTCAACGCCTCCGGCGAGCTTTACCTGCAAAAACGCTCGATCTGGAAGGACCGCAACCCCACTTGCTGGGACTCCTCCGCCGCCGGCCATGTCGATGCGGGGGAGGATTACCTCACCGCCGCTCGGCGCGAACTCCACGAGGAATTGGGCATCGAAGCCCCGGAGTTGACCTCGATCGGACGATTGACCTGTTCGGAAGCAACGGGTTGGGAATTTATCGAGATTTACACGGGGCAACACGAGGGGCCGTTCCAGCCTGCGGCGTTGGAGGTCGAAACGGGGGCCTTTTTCTCGCTCGAAAAAATCCGCGCTTGGGCGGCGGCAAGCCCGGGAGACTTCAGCCCGGTGTTTTTGCAGGTGCTGCCGCTGTTGAAATCCTAACGCGGAAAGTGGTTCAGAGCGGCGGTGGATTTCCAACAGTGCCCCTCCCCGATGGCGCGGGTGATGTAGGTTTTCGCGTCCGCCACGGCTTGAGAAAGCGACTGGCCCTTTGCAAGGCCTGCGGCGATAGCGGCCGAGAGGGTGCAGCCGGTGCCATGCGTTTCGGCATTTTCACGAAAAGGAGCGCGAAAGGTTTCGAACCCGCCCGGCGTCGCGAGAATGTCGGTGGCGGTCGAGGTTTTGAGATGACCGCCTTTTAGTAGAAAGGCACAGCCGTAGCGATCGACCAGCACCGCGCCGGCTTGCTGGATCTCGGCGAGGTCGCGGCAGGGCATGCCAGAGAGGATGCGAAGTTCGTCGAGATTCGGAGTAACGAGGGTGGCGAGCGGAAAAAGCAAACGCCGGTAGGCAGCGATGGCGGCCGGCTTCAGAAGCGGATCGCCGCTGGAAGCCACCATCACGGGATCGATCACGAGTGGAATGCGGCGTTTGGTTTTTCCCAAAACCTCGGCCACAGCGCGGATGATGGGGGTCGAGTAAAGCATCCCGGTTTTCACGGCGGCGACGGGAAACGCCTCGAAGCTCATTCGGATTTGTTCGGCGACGACCTCCGGACGAATGGCTTGGATCGCAGAAACACGACCGGGCACCTCGGCCACCACGCAAGTCACCGCCGTCTGCGCATAGGCACCGAAGGCGGAAATCGTTTTGAGATCAGCCTGAATGCCCGCGCCGCAGGAATTGTCCGAACCGGCGATCGTGAGGACGACGGGAGGTGTTCTACTCAGCCTGGGGAAGCTTGATTTCATCGGCGGGAGTCCATAGTTCTTCACGGTTCCATTTTTAACTGATTTTTTATGATTCAAATTTTCCGGAAAAACCAGCGCGTCCTCATGCTTCTGGTCGCCTTCATCACGATCGTTGCGTTTGTTTTTCTCTACAACACCACACAACTCGACGAACTGGCATCCGTCCGCGATCCAAGCATCTACGGCAAGGCCCTGAACCCTGCGGCGATCGAGCGTCAGGTTAAAAACTACCACCTCACCAGCGCCCTCGGTCAATTCGACCTCCTCGAAAAGCTCGGCGGCACCGCGCCAGACCAAGGCATGGCGATCACGCAGTTCGTCTGGAATCTGCTCGTTCTCCAGCACCAGTCGCAGGAACTCGGCGTCGAGCCCACCGACGACCAAATCGCGGACCGCATCAAATCGATCCCCGTTTTTCAAACTCAAGGGCAGTTCGACCCCACGAAATACACTACCTTCGTGAGCGAGCAATTGGCGCCGCGTGGATTCACCGAGCGACAACTCGAGGAGGTCATTCGCGACTCGATCCGCCTGGATTTGATCTCGGATATTGTCGAGTCGCCAGCCGCCGTCGGGGATTCGGAGCTGGAATCCGTCTCGCGCATTTTCCAACCCGTCACCGCGACCTATGTGAAATTTAAAAATGACGATACGGCCGGGCAGGTCACGGTGACCGAGGAGGAAATCGCCGCCTTCCATCAAGCCAACCAAAAATCCCTCCTCACCGTGGAAAACCGCACGGTCCGTTGCGCGGCATTCGAGCTGCCTGCGGAGCCGAAACTCGAGGGCAAAGCCAAGATTGAAGCCCTCCAAAAACTCGCCAACACCGCCAGCGCCGTGGCCGCAAAAAGCGCTGAAATCGCAGGCTCCTTCGAGTCGGTGGCGAAAGAAGCCGGTGTGGAAATTAAAAAATTGGCGGCATTCGATCGCGGCGGGCTCAGCAGCAATGGAACGGAACAACCCGTTTCCAAGGAAGCCATCCGCGCCATCGCTCCCGCCGCTTTCCTCCTCGCGAAGCCCGGCCAGATTTCTGACATCCTTCAGGCCGGTGATGCTTTTTACATCGTGGAACTCGTAGAAGCCGCCCCGGTGCGTCCCCTCACCCTCGAGGAATCCCGCGCTCAAATTGAAACCGTGATTCGGGCGCAGAAAGCCTCCCAGCTTTTCGCCGCATCAGCCAATTCCGCCTACAACGCGCTCGCCGCAGCCGTGGCTTCCGGAAAATCCCTCAAGGAGGCCGCCGAAGCCCAAAAACTTGAAACCGCCGAACTCCAAGCCGTCATCCCGGCCGCCGAGTCCACCTCGCGCTTGGACCAAAACCTCGCCGCCCCCACGCTGCTTTTGAAAGACGGAGAAATTTCCAAGCTTGAGCAAGCTCCTTGGGGAGGCTTTGCCATCCAGCTCCAAAGCCGTGGTCCGGTGGACGAAAAACTCTACACGGAACGCCGCACGGAACTGCGCGAAACGATGCTCCAAGGCAAGCGCGACCTCCTGTTCGCCGAGTGG
>JAPLTG010000001.1 GCA_026398255.1 Verrucomicrobiota bacterium | reverse complement strand
TCGATGTTCGTGAGTTCGCCCTCGAAGTATTTGAGTTGTTCGAGCATGCGGGTATCCCATTTGCCGATCTTCTTGAGGTCGCGAACGAGCTCCGTGCTGAGGATGGTGAATTTGCCGCCAAGGTTTTCTTTGGCGTAGAGATTTTTGTAGTTCGGCTCGATGCAAGGCGTGGTGCCGGTGATATTCGAGATCGTGGCTGTAGGCGCGATGGCGAGGACATTCGAGTTGCGCATACCCTGGCGCTTGATCTTCTCGCGGACAGGAGTCCAGTCGAGGCGGCCGCCGCGCGGGACATCGATCTTCACGCCGCGCTCGCGCTCGAGAAGGTCGATGGTGTCCTGCGGAAGGAGCCCGCGATCCCACTTTGAACCGCGAAAGCTCGAGTAGGGTCCACGCTCCGCCGCGAGGTCGCTCGAGGCGCTGTAGGCGTGGAAGGCGATGGACTCCATGAACTCATCGTTGAACTCGACAGCTTCCTGCGAGGCGAAGCCAAAGCCGCGCTTGAAGAGGGCATTCTGGACGCCCATGACGCCAAGGCCTATCGGGCGGTGGCGAACATTCGAGCGCTTGGCGGCTTCGGTCGGGTAGAAATTGATGTCGATGACATTGTCGAGAGCGCGGATGGCTACGGTGATGGTCTCCTTGAGCATCTCGTGATCGAGTGTGCCGTCGGCCTTCATGTGCGAGTCGAGGACGACCGAACCGAGGTTGCAGACAGCCGTTTCATCCTCGCTGGTGTTCAGCGTGATCTCGGTGCAGAGGTTCGATGAATGGATGACGCCAACATGATCCTGCGGACTGCGGAGGTTGCAGGGATCCTTGAAGGTGATCCATGGATGGCCGGTCTCAAGAAGCATTTTGAGCATTTGCTTCCAGATTTCGATGGCCGGAATTTCTTTGCTGGAGATTTTTCCTTGGCGGGCGAGTTCCTCGTAATGGAGGTAGCGTTCTTCGAATTTTCGGCCGTAGGCTTCGTGCAAATCAGGAGCCTCATTCGTGCGGAAGAGAGTCCAGTTTTCACGGGCCTCCATGCGCTTCATGAAGAGGTCAGGCACCCAATTTGCGGTGTTGAGGTCGTGGGTGCGGCGGCGGTCGTCGCCCGTGTTTCGGCGCAGTTGGAGGAAATCCTCGATGTCGTTGTGCCAAGTCTCAAGGTAGGCGCAACCGGAGCCTCGGCGCTTTCCACCTTGGTTGACGGCGACGAGTTGGTCGTTGTGGAGTTTAAGAAAGGGAATGACGCCTTGTGACTCGCCATTCGTTCCTTTGATGTAGCTACCGGTGCCACGCACAGCGGTCCAAGAACCACCGAGTCCGCCGGCCCATTTCGAGAGGTAGGCATTTTCGGCGATGCCGCGCTGCATGATCGACTCGATCGAGTCATCCACTTTATAGAGGTAGCAACTCGAGAGTTGACTGTGGAGCGTGCCGGAATTGAAGAGCGTCGGGGTGCTCGAGCAGAAGCGGCGCGATTTGTAGAGATTGTAGAGGCGGACGACCCAGTCCTCCTTGGCGGTGGGTTCCTCGATGAAGAGGCCCATGGCGACGCGCATCCAAAAGAACTGAGGCGTCTCGAGACGGCGGGTTTGTTTCTTGGTTTTATCAACAATGAGGTAGCGATCGTAGAGGGTCTGGATGCCGAGGTAGTCGAAATCCATATCCGCCGTGGGATCGATGGCATCGGCCAGGACATCGAGGTCGTAGCTGAGGAGTTTGGGCGTGAGGCGTTCGATTGAAACGCCGGTGCGCAGGTAGTTTTTGAAGGCTTTGCGGTGTGCATCGCGGAGGCTCTCGATGCCATCGCGGGCGATGCGCCAATCGAGAACTTCTTCGTAGATATAAGAGAGGAGAATCCGGGCAGAAAACTTGGCGAAATCCGCGTCACGCTCGATCAGTGTGCGGGAGTTGAGGATGATCGTATTTTTAAGGATATCCTCGGTGACCTCGCTGCCAATGGAGCGGCGGAGTTCTCTCTCGATCTGGGCGGCGTCAAGATTGAGGTCGAGCCCGATCATGGCGAACTGGATTCGTTTTTTCAGCTCCGAGCCATCCCAGAGAATATTTTGGCCATCGCGCTGAGTGACCATGATGAGGGCATCCTGGACATCGCTGGTGGCGGCCTCGGCCTCGGTTTTTGCGTTCTCGGTGCGGTGACTGGCGCGCTGGGCGCGGGCCTCGGTTTTTGCGTTCTCGGTGCGGTGACTGGCGCGCTGGGCGCGGTAAAGAATGTAGCTCTCGGCAACCTTGTAATATCCCTGCCTCATTAGTTCCTCCTGGACCAAATCCTGAACATCTTCGATGTGAACGAATGCGGACTCGCGAACGCGGACTCGCTCCGAGACGCTCCGCGCGATGATCGCGGAGGCGGCGGGATTTTCCTTCATGTCGAGAAAGGCGCGGCGGCACGCGTGCTCGATCTTGGATTCGATCCAAGGCACAACCGAGCCATTGCGGCGGATGAGACGGACGCTCATCGGAGCGGATTCCATCAAATCCTCGGTGCGAGTGCCGGAACGGACGGAGCGTTTGAAAACGAGGCTCTTTGCGACGTCGTGAGCGTCGTTTTCGATGAGGGCTTTTTCGATGAGGAGCGAGAGGTCGTTCTCGGAAAGGCGCAGCGAGCCGGCTTTCTCAGCCTCTTCGGCAAGGCTCAGCGCGACAGAGTGCGCGACATTCGCGACGAAGCCACGGTTTTGTTCATTGAAAATATTTTTTTCTTCGCGCGAGAGGAGGAGGTCGGTAAGCGCCTCGCCGATTTCATCGGCGACATCGGAGAGGTTGAAGGATTCCTCCTCGCCGTTGTGGCGGGTGACGATGATTCCCTGCAAGGGATGCGACGGCGTGGGAATGGCTTCGCGCCAGGAGAAGTCGGGCTTCTGGTCGCGTGGCATGGTGACGAGGCGCTTGAGCGCGCGATCTTCGTCGAATGAGAGAGTTCTAGGCATTTTTGGATGAATTCGGGGTGTGGTGGGTGGAGTAGTTTTTAGAGATCGTCATCGGAGACGCCGGCGAGATCGACCCCGCGGCGGTATTCGGTGACGCGGCCTTCGAAGAAGTTCGTTTCTTTTTTGATCTCCATCATCTCGGAAAGCCAAGGCAGCGGATTGGCGATGTCCTTGTGGAGCGGCTCCAGGCCTACGCCGACGAGACGGCGGTCGCCGATGTAGTCAATGTATTGGCAGAACTCTTCCACGGTGAGACCAACTCCTGCGGCCGGCAGGCAATCGCGGATGAATTGTTTCTCCAGCCGGATCGCTTCGCCCATCGTGGCACGGAGATCTTCGCGGAAGTCTTCGGTCCAGATTTCGGGATTTTCGTCCACGAGGTCTTGGAAAAGCTGGCGGAGAAGCTCGATGTGGTTCGACTCGTCGCGGAGTGTGTAGCTGATCATTTGGCCGATGCCGGGAAATTTATTTTGCCGGTAAAGGGCGAGGATCATGCCGAAGAGGCCGTAGAACTGGGTTCCTTCCATGCACTGACCGAATAGGAACATATTTTTTGCCAAGGCGGATTTGTTTGCAGAAACCGAGAAATCGGTGTCGCCACGGAGCGCGCGGCTGTTGCTCACGACGAAATCCGTTTTGTCCTTGATGGTGGGGATATCCTCAAACATCGCCTCGCACTCGTGGGGGTTGATGCCGAGCGAGCTGATCATGTAAACGAGCGAATCGGCGTGGATGTTTTCCTCTTGGGCGTGGCGACCCAGCGCGAGCTTGAGTTCTGGCGCCGTCACGGCCTCGCGGATGACATGCAGGACATTGTCTCCCACGATGCCTTCGGCAGCTGAAAAATACCCGATGCCCATTTTAATAATCCAGCGGTCCACTTCGGAGATGAAGCCCGTTGTGTCGCGCCAATGCTCACAATCCTTCTGCATCTGGATGTCTTCGGGCTCCCAGTGATTGGCCTTCATCTTTTTGTAGATGTCGTAGGCCCAGGTGTATTTCAGGGGCAGGATGTTGAAAAACATGGTCTGACGACCATTGATGACGCGCTTGGCGGCGTAGGCGGCTTCGGCCTTGGCGCTGTCGAGGATGAATGTGCGGTCTCCGAG
>JAPLTG010000028.1 GCA_026398255.1 Verrucomicrobiota bacterium | reverse complement strand
TCCGCGTCCCTGCGCCTCTGCGGGAGGATTTGGGTTGGGGGAGACGGCGCGTTCGCGCCTGAGGCTTGGGTCCGCTCGGCGAGCCGCCCCTACCCGATTTTTCGATTCGCGTGGATTCGCGTCATTCGCGGGTCTGTCTGAAAAGGCAGAGGACTGCCGTTACCACAACGGATTTTCTTGGTCGCATGGCGCGGGGTGTTTGTTTGCAGAGGCGGGGAGGGTTTGGTTTTCTTTGCGGATGCGAGGTTTTCCTGCCCAAGCGGCGAATGCGTTTCCCATTTGGCTTTTGGTTTTCAGCGGTCTGGCGATGTGGCGTCCCGGGTTGTTCACTTGGTTTGGCGGGGAGTGGATCGTGTGGGCGCTGACTTTTGTGATGCTTGGGATGGGGGTGACGCTGGATGGTGGGGCGTTTCGCGAGGTCGCGCGGGATTGGCGGGCGGTGGTGCTGGGATTTTTCGCCCAATTCCTCGTGATGCCGGCGTCCGGTTGGGGGGTGGCGAAGGCGATGGATTTGCCGCCGGATTTTGCGGTGGGTTTGATCCTCGTGGCCTGTTGCCCGGGTGGCACGGCCTCGAATGTGGTGACCTACATCGCGCGGGCAAATGTGGCGCTGTCGGTGGTGATGACGACTTGCTCCACGCTCGCGGCGGTGGCGGTGACGCCTTGGCTCACCCAGCAACTCGCCGGCGCGTATCTCGAGGTGGATGGCTGGGGGATGTTTTTCACGACGCTGCAAGTCGTGATTTTCCCGGTGGTGATTGGGGTGTTTCTGCACCACAAGTTTCCCGGTTTACACAAGCCGATCGCGGAGTTCGGGCCACTGATTTCGGTTCTGCTGATTTGCATGATCTGCGCGAGCATCATTGGGAACGGCCGCGATGCGATTTTGGAAAATGGCGGCAAACTTTTGCTGGCGGTGGCGTTGGTGCATTCGCTCGGCTTCCTCCTTGGCTGGCTTGCGGCGAAGGTTTTTGGATTCGCCAAGCCCGAGGCTCGGGCAATCTCGATCGAGGTGGGGATGCAAAATTCCGGACTCGCGGCGGTGCTGGCGAAAACCCACTTTGCGGCCAATCCTCTCACGGCGGTGCCGGCGGCGATTTCCAGCGTGACGCACAGCTTGATCGGTAGCCTTCTGGCCGCCATCTGGCGGAGAAATTAAAAAGCCACTACTCGGCGGCGGGAGCGACCGCCTCGGCGTGAAGCGGGGAGGCGTTGGCGTTCGGGTGGAGCGCGGGGCTCACGGCGATGTCCATTTTCTCGCCGTTGCGGACGATTTGGAGTCGGGCATCCTGGCCGGCGGTGAGGTAGTAGGCGGCATCGACGAGGTCTTGGATCGAGGCGACTTTGTTGTTGTCGATGCCGAGCAGCATGTCGCCTTTGAGCAGGCCTGATTTCGCAGCGGGCGTCTCGGGTTTCATGTCGACCACGCGGGCCACGGAGCCTTCGACGGCATCCGGGGCATCCTCGACTTCCACGCCGACCCAGCCTGGGCGGAGTTCGCCGAAGCGGGTGATATCGGAGCGGACTTTCTCGGCCGCGCGAATGGGGAGGATGTGGCAGGAGGATCCATCGCCGATGCGCGCGGCGACGATGCCGATGACATCGCCGTGCATGTTCAAAACAGGGGCGCCACCGTAGCCGGGTTGGACGGGCATGTTCATGCGCAGGTGGGAGGTCGAAAATTGTTTGCCGTTCTGGTGGAAATCCCTTCCGGCGACGAGGCCGATGGTGGGGCTGACTTCTCTCTCACCGGGAAAGCCGATCGCCAGCACGGGGTGGGAAACACAGACGGTGTCGGAGTTTCCGAGTGGAATGAATGGGCTGAGGCAATCGGTTTTTAAAAGGGCGATTCCCGAGCGAGTGTCGCTGGCCACGACCTTGGCGGGCAGGGAGCGTCCGCCGAAATTCACAGTGACATCCTCGGCTTTGAGGACCACGCCTGCATGGGTGTAGACCGTTCCGGCGGCATCGACAAAAAACCCGCTACCGAGGCGGACACCCATCGAGTCGCTGGCGCGCACGCGGACGACGGCTTGGCTGTGTTGCTGGAAGAGACGCTGGATTTCGCAGTTGATTTGATCGCCGAGCGGGGAGGATTTGGCGGGCTGCAGGCACGCGAGAAAAGCCATCGCGATCAAGGCGACGGGGATCACGCGGGCGGCGGAGATTTTAGAAACTCCGGCGGGATGCATAGGTCACGACTTCGGCCGGGAGGACATATTGGACGGCGGGGGCGGATTTGGTGGCTTGGGAGGGAGAACTTGGGGCGGGGGCTTGCTGGGCAATTGTGGGCATGGAGGGAGTCAGACCTTCCGTCTCGGAGTCGGACCAGGTGAGGACCGATCCGGTGGCGATGACGGCGACGGCAAACGAGCCTGCCATGGCCAGTCGCGGCATGCTCGGTGGCGCGAGGAATCGACAGAGGCGGTCCCAGGCGATTTGAAAAAACGGGCGGTGAATGACCTCGGCGCGCTGGCGGAGTTGGAACTCGGCGAGGAAATTTTCAAAGTATTCCGCCGGGGGTTGCTCGTAGCGTTTTAGCCGAAGAAGTTTGGAGATGTCGTTGTTATCCATGTCAGGACTCATTGTTTGATAAACTCTTGAAGGTGGGTTTGCAACTGCTTGTGTGCATAAAACAAACGAGATCTCACCGTGCCCTCTGAGATTTTCAGGATTTTCGCGATCTCCGCGTGGGGCATTCCCTGAATATCGAACATCGTGACGACGGCTCTGTGTTCATGGGACAGCTTTAACATGGATTCGTTCAGTTTTTTTTGCAGTTCCCCGAGATTCGCGGAGTGGCTGGGGTCGCCGTTGCTCGTGGCCGCGATGAAGTCGGGGTCGTTGAGGATCCCGTTGTCGACATCATCCAAGCTCATGGTTTTTCGGCGATTGCGCTTTTTCAGAAAATTGATCGTCATGTTCACGGCGATCGTGTGCATCCAGGTGTAGAAGCTGGATTTTCCCTGAAATCCCCGGATCGAGCGGTAGGCCTTGGCGAAAACCTCCTGCAGGAGGTCGTTCGTGTCCTCGTGGCTGGCGGTCATGTTGTAGATCAACCCGTAAAGCCTCGGGCTGAAGCGGACGACCAACTCGTCAAACGCGCGTGCGTCACCCGCTTGGGTGCGTTCCACGAGTTGATTGTCGGACGGGTCGAGTGTTTCCATGACGGCGAGGGAGCGGACTTGTATCAAAGCCGGATGCCGTTTGCGGAGAAAAATCGTGCCGGGCGACGGGGCTAAATTTCGGGGAGCGCGTGGAGGAGGAGTTCGACCATCTGCCCTGCAGCCTGGCGGCCGACGGCGGTGACATCCTCGTGGGCGAGTTCGGCGCTGGAGAGGCCGGCGCCCCAATTTGTGAGGCAGGAAAATCCCGCGACCTCGATCCCGAGGAACCGCGCTTTTGTGGCTTCGTGGACCGTGGACATGCCGACCGCATCGGCGCCGATGGTTTGCGCCATGCGAATCTCGGCGGGCGTCTCAAACTGCGGCCCCTGCATCGCGATATAGACGCCCTCGTGGAGATTTACGCCGAGCGCTTTTGCCGAGCGTCGGAAAATTTCGCGGATGCGCGGGCTGTAGACATTCGTCATGTCGATGAAGTTCGGCCCGCCGCGGAGAGGGCTGTGACCAGTGAGGTTGATATGGTCGGAGATCATCATCCAAGTCCCCGGCTCGAACGCGCGGTTCAGCGTGCCAGCGGCGTTTGTGAGAAGGAGTTTTTTTATCCCCGCCGCATGCATGAGGTCCACATGCCGCACGACCTCCTCCGCGCTCCAGCCCTCGTAATGATGAACCCGCCCTTGCGCCACGAGCAGAGATTTTCCTCCGAGTTCGGTGACAAGAAATCGACCCGCGTGTCCGGGAACGCCCGACTTCGGCAGGCCTTCGATTTTGTCATACTCACAAACAAATTTCTGCGGGAGGCTGTCGGCAAAAGGCCCGAGTCCCGAGCCAAGCACGATCGCCGTCTCCGCGCCGCAATCGAGGATTTCGGATGGAATTTTCATAGGGCGTCAGCGTTTCCGCAAAACGCCCGGAAGCCAAGTCCAGACGATCTGCGTGGAGACGGCATAATTCCAAACCGCCCCGACCAAGGCTCCGGCCGCTCCGGCAAACCACCAGGGGATGTTATTTTCGAAGAGGTATTCGGCGGACTGGACATTCACCACGGCGCCGATACCGCAAATGAGCATGTAGGCCAGAAGCCCCGGCACGAGCAGGCCGCCCTTCAGGCGCTGTTGGCGGAAGGTGATCGAATTGTTCACTAAAAAATTCGACACCATCGCGGTGAGCGTCGCGGCGATTTGGGCGGTGACGAATGGCCATTCGGCCAAGCGGTGAAGTGCTCCGAGGACCGCCAAGTGGAGAAGAAGTCCGCTCAGGCCGGCGAGAATATAAAGAACGAACCGCACCGGCACGAACCGGCCGAAGATTTTATCCGCGAGGAGGTAGAGGTATTCAAAGGCGACGACGATATCGAGTTTGCTCTCGCCGTGCTGGCGCGTGCGGAATTCGTAGGGAAACTCGCGCACCCGCAGCGGCCGTCCCGCCGAGAGGACGATGTCGAGGAGGATTTTAAAGCCCTTGCCCGTCATCTTGCGGACCGTCTCCTCGAAAAGCTCCCGGCGAATCGCAAAAAAACCGCTCATCGGATCGGTGAGTTCCGTCTTGCGAATCACCGACCCCAACCGCGTGGCGAAACGGCTCACGAACACGCGGGACTTCGACCACTCGCCCGTCCCCCCTCCGCGACCAGTGTAGCGACTCCCCACGGCGAGTTCGAGCTTCGGATCCTCCTCAAACGCCCGAAGCATGGCCGGAAGGATCGTCTCATCGTGCTGCAAGTCGCAATCCATCACCGCAAAGACATCCGCGGAACTGGAGGCCATTCCCTCCAAGCAAGCCGAGGCCAACCCCCGCCGCCCGATGCGGCGAATGAACCGCACCCGGGGATTTTCGCGGGACAAACGCATTAGCACCTCACGAGAACCGTCCTTGGAGTCGTCATCGACAAAGACAATCTCCCAGTTGTCGCCAGGCAGGAGTTTTTCCAAAAGGTCAACGACAAGAGGAATATTGTCTCGCTCGTTGTAGGCGGGGATGATGATGGATGTAAACAAGGGGCTTAATCCTCCAGAAGTGCGTAATCTATTTAGCTGGCGGGAATTTTTTCCCAAATGGTTGTGCGGTTGCGGGTGAACTCAGTCCGTTTCGGATAAACCCAGTCTGGCTGCTTGGGAGAGTGCGCATCATACGCGACTCTATATCCTGATGATTCATCAAATAGGGCTTCATAGTGGTGGCGCACTATTCCTTCTAGGTCGATAGTGGACCAAATGATATAGTCTGTATTGCGAGATTTCCTGCTTTTCACCGAGAACCATTCCGGAGTGACTTGAACTTCTTTCGTTTTGACCATGGCATGAATATCTGGGTTATCAGCAAACATTTTGTCGAACATGGCCGAGCGCTCAAGCCCTGTGTGAATTTGATGAATTGTTAATTTTACAGGAAGAGCCTCCAATTTCGGGTTGGATTTGCTCCATTCCACAATCCCTCCATTTTGAAGTTTTTGTTTTGTGAATTCCGGAACATAATTTCTGGGGTCATTCGCAAAAAGGCGTCCCGTCCACCAGCAGCAGGCTAGATTGTAAGCCAAAATGACCACCAAGAGCGATATGGATACAAATCTCGCTTTGAGTAAGAAAACAAATCCAGCTGAGGCCATGATCAAGAGAAAGGGGGCAGCGGGCAGAACGAACCTTGTTTCAATTCGTGGGAACGCACCGATCTTGTAGGTGTAAAGCGCAAATACAGCTCCGGCCATTATCCAAAGCTGCCATGCCTTGTTTGTTTTTAGATTTATCAAAACAAATCCGAGTCCAAGAACGAGCGCCAAGCCAAGAAAAAATGTCCCTGGAACGCCGAAAATCTCGTAAAATGATTCAAAAAACCGACGATATCCATTGCCTGATGTGGCTCCGTTATAAACTGGCGTAACGGTATAGTTGTAAATAAAGTCCGCTCGAAACTTTTGCCAATCGAAGATTGTGTAGGGATTGCCAAGAAGAAAACCAAGTGGGACGCAGGCTCCACATACCCAGGCGGATTTTCGTTTGATGAATTCCATCAATGGATTGCCAGAGCGGCATGCCAGAAGATGAGCCAGTGGAAGCGCGATCGCAACGGCTAGGCCATTGTATTTTGTGGCTGTGGCAAGACCTGCAAGCAAACCCGCTGCAATAGAGTTTCCCATTCCTGGATTATTTAAAATTCGCACTGCAAATAAAAACGAGGCCAACATCATGAAAATGACCGCTAAATCCGTTGTAAGAAAAATCTGGTAAGGCACAAACCCCGCTGATGTGGCAAAAAGCAACGCCGCAACCCGCGCAGATTCCAGGTTATAATACTTTCTCAACAATATGAATATGCCAGTTGTGCAGGCGGCAAACATTACCAGATTGAGCGCTCGTGCTATCCAAGTTCGGACAACGAGAAAAATCTCGTAGCGCTCGTGCGATTTCTTCCAGAAGAACATGGATGAAACTGTCATCGCTGGAATGCGAGCCACAAAATGATTGAGGTAAGTGTAAAACGGCGGCTTAACATACCTCGCTGGCTGGAAGGGCAGTCGATTTTTGTCAAATACGCTTTGAAAAGCCATCTTATCGAGATTTAAGCAGTCGTAACGCCCCCAAGTAAATCCCTGCACGCCAGCAAAAAAACCTAATACCAATGAAAGGATTAGAATCTTATCCCTCAAGCCGTGTCTATTAACTAACAGGTGTAATTGCTGTAAGAGGTAATGTTTCAAAATAGTCAACTTTTCTTTAAAGAGATGGGTCTTCATAGTGGGCGTCAGGGTGCAGGAAGAAAAGGTTGCGGTCGTCTCACCGATACGCCGGCGTCAGCGGGTCCGGCACTGGGAGGCCTTGCAGCGTTGCCATGTCGGCGTCGACCATGATTTTGACCAATTCCGGGAAACGGACTTTGGGTTCCCAGCCGAGTTGCTTTTTGGCTTTGGTGGCGTCGCCGATCAGGAGGTCGACTTCGGCGGGGCGTTCGTAGCGGGCGTCGTATTTGATGTGCTTTTCCCAATCGAGGCCGACATGGGCGAAAGCGTGCTCGACGAATTCCTTGACCGTGTGGGTCTCGTTGGTCGCCACGACATAGTCGTCGGGTTGGTCCTGCTGGAGCATGAGCCACATGGCTTCGACATATTCGGGGGCGTAACCCCAGTCGCGCTTGGCGTCGAGGTTGCCGAGGTAGAGGTGTTCCTGTTTGCCGAGTTTGATGGCGGCGACGGCGCGGGAGATTTTGCGGGTGACGAAGGTCTCGCCGCGACGGGGGGATTCGTGGTTGAAGAGAATGCCATTCGAGGCGTGCATGCCATAGCCCTCGCGGTAGTTCACTGTGATCCAATAGGCATACATTTTGGCGGCGCCGTAGGGACTGCGCGGCCAGAAGGGGGTTTTTTCCGTTTGGGGCACGGCTTGGACCTTGCCGAACATCTCGGAGCTCGAGGCTTGATAGAAACGGGCGGGGACGCCGGTCTCGCGCAGGGCCTCGAGGATGCGGGTGGTGCCGATGCCGGTGACATCGCCGGTGTATTCGGGAATGTCGAAACTCACCCGCACATGGCTCTGCGCGCCGAGATGGTAGACCTCGTCGGGCTTGAGGTCGTAGATGAGCTTCACGAGGTTCACGCCATCAGCGAGGTCGCCGTAATGGAGGAAAAGCCGGGTGCTGTCGATGTGGGGGTCGGTGTAAATATGATCAATGCGGGCGGTGTTGAAAGTGCTCGCACGGCGGATGATCCCATGGACCTCGTAGCCTTTGTGGAGAAGGAGGTCGGCGAGGTAGCTGCCGTCCTGGCCCGTGATGCCTGTGATGAGTGCTTTTTTCATGCGGGGTGTTGGAAAATATCGGTCGCCAGAGTGGATTTCGACGGGCGCGAACGCAAGCGGCGTTTCCACTTTGCGCTGGGACGCGGGCTTGACTTCGTTAGGGGGTATCTCAACCTCCGGCTTTGTTCATGAAAGCTCTCCGGATAATCCTTGGCATTCAACTCTTGGCCGCCACGGCGCTGGCCCAGAAAGTCGAAATCGGCAACCTCGCCTACGAGAAAAACCCACCGTATCCCGAGGCTCAGAATCCGCAGTTGCCGCTGGAAGTCTACGACGACGCGTTCGCCGAAATCCTCGGCAAGCAGCCACAGCTCATCCATCTCGCGAATGGCTTCGGATTCACCGAAGGGCCGGTTTATTTGCAGGTGAAAAACTCGGACGCGGGCTATCTCGTCTTCACCGACCAGATCAATGACAACATCAACCTCATCCGCTGGCACGGCCTCACGCCCTACAATACGATCACGCCGGCCTCCTGGGACGCTCCGGTGATTTTCCGCCACCCTTCGAGCATTGCCGACGGTCAGACGGCCGACCTTGAGTCGCGCCTGCTCACCGCCGAAACCACCGGCCGTCGCGTCTCGATCACCCACCTCGACGGTCGTGTCGAGACGCTCGCGGGTTCGTATGACGGCAAGCCGCTGAACTCCCCGAACGACCTCGTTGTGAAATCCGACGGCTCGGTGTGGTTCACCGACCCGAGTTACGGATCGCTGCAATTCCCGCAGGAGGCCGAGTTGCCAAACAATGTCTACCGCTGGGATCCGCAAACGAAAAAACTCAGCGTCGTCACAGGCGACCTGCAAATGCCGAACGGCATCGCGTTTTCGCCCGATGAGAAGACGCTCTACATCATCGACAGCGGCGCAATCCAAGCCCCGCGCACCTATTATTTCAACAAGCCGCACACGATCTATGCCTTCGATGTCGCGCCGGACGGCAAGACGGTTTCGAACCAGCGAGAATTCGCGGTCGTCTCGCCCGGATTCCCTGATGGCATGAGGCTCGATGAGCGGGGCAATGTCTACTCCGGCGCGCTCGACGGCATTCATGTTTTCAACCCAAAAGGCAAGTTGATCGGCAAAATCAAACTCCCGAAGCAGACCGCGAACCTCACTTTCGGCGGACGCGATAACAACATCCTCTTCATCTGCTCGTCCGACTCGGTTTGGGCGATCAAACTCAACACCAAAGGCGCGAAACCCGTGCCCCAAATCGACAGGTAAAATCCCATGGCAAACGACTACGACATCATCATCATCGGCAGCGGCGCCGGCGGCGGCACGCTCGCACGCCACCTCGCACCCTCGGGCAAACGCATCCTCATCCTCGAACGCGGCGGCTGGCTGCCCCGCGAGCCCGAGAACTGGTCGGCCTCCGAGCCTCCGAGGTCTTCATCGCGAACCGCTACACCTCGAAGGACACCTGGCGAGACAAGCACGGCAAGGAATTCCAGCCCGGCGTCCACTACTTCGTCGGCGGCGCCACGAAACTCTACGGCGCGGCCTTGTATCGCCTGCGCAAAGAGGATTTCGGCGTCCTGAAACACCACGACGGCATCTCGCCCGCCTGGCCGCTCGGCTACGAGGATTTCGAGCCCTACTACACGAAAGCCGAGCAGATGTATCATGTGCACGGCGCCCGCGGCGAAGACCCCACCGAACCGCCCTGCTCCGCGCCCTACCCGCATCCCGCCGTCTCCCACGAGCCGCGCATCCAAAAGCTCGCCGACGACCTCAAGCGCGCCGGTTACCACCCGTTCCACTCGCCCTGCGGCATCATGCTCAACGAGGCGAACATGCCATACAGCCAATGCGTGCGCTGCGAGGATTGCGACGGCTTCCCCTGCCTCGTGCAGGCGAAATCCGATGCCGAAATCCACGGCGTCCGCCCCGCGCTCGAACACCCAAATGTCACGCTCCTCACCGATTCGCAGGTTCTCAAACTCGTCACCGACCCCACCGGCAAATCCGTGAGCGAAGTCCTCGTGGATCGCGGTGGAAAAACCGAGTCGTTCCGTGCCAGCATCGTCGTCGTTTCCGCCGGAGCCGCGAATTCCGCCCGCCTGCTCCTCATGTCGGCCAACGACAAACACCCGAACGGCCTCGCCAACGGCTCCGACCAAGTCGGCCGAAACTACATGTTCCACAACAGCCAGGCCGTCCTCGCCATTTCCAAGGAGCCGAATCCGACGAAATACCAAAAGACTCTTGGGTTGAATGATTTTTATTTCGGCATGAAGGATTTCGAGTTCCCGATGGGAAACATCCAGATGGTCGGAAAATCCCAAGGCCCGATGTATAAAGGCGAGAAGCCGATCGAGGCCGGGCTCGCGCCGATGTTCACCCTCGACATGGTCGCCAAGCACGCGGTCGATTTCTGGCTCTCCACCGAGGATCTGCCATCGCCACACAACCGCGTCATGATCAACCGCGACGGCCAAATCACGCTCAGCTACACGCCGAACAACCAGGAGCCGAAAAACCGCCTCTACGCGAAGCTCAAGTCGATGCTCAACCATCTCGACATGCACGAGCACCTCATCCCGAGGAATCTCTACATGAAAAACGAGATCGATATCGGCGGCGTGGCCCACCAGTCCGGCACCTGCCGCTTCGGCACCGATCCCGCCACCTCCGTGCTCGATACGAATTGCAAGGCCCACGAACTCGACAACCTCTATGTCGTGGACACCTCGTTCTTTCCGAGCATCGGTGCAGTAAACCCCGCGCTCACCGCGATGGCGAACGCCCTCCGTGTCGGCGACCACCTCCTCGAGCGGCTGAAATAAAAGTTCGGTGGAAACAGCCCCCATCCATTGATGACTCGGTCCAAATCGACCCCGCCCCGCCCAGGAGGGCGCTGCTTGTCAGCGCCGGAACGATTCCTGCAAACACACTGGTGTGGCGCTGACAAGCAGCGCCCTCCTAAACGCCACCCCTGTGCAGATACCCGCTTCTAGTCCCTCCCGCGCGGCCGTGGGTGCGGTTTTCGGGGCGGGCGTGGCGCAGGGCATCGCGCTCGTCACCTTCCCCGCCGCCGGGGCGATTTTCACGAGCCCGCTCCACTACGGACTTACTAGCACGCAATACGGCGCGTTGTTCATTCCGCAGGCGATCCTCGCGATTGCGAGTTCACTCGCAGGCCCGAAGCTCGCCAGCCGCCTCGGCGCAAAAACCGTCTTTCTCTCCGGAATGACAGCGAACCTTGTCTCCATGGCACTGCTCATCGCGAGCCAGTTCGTCGCGGGCAATCACTCGCTCGCCTACCCAGTCCTGCTCGTCGCCACCTCGTTCATGGGCCTGGCCTTCGGCCTCACGGTGCCGGTGATCAATACCTGCGCCGCCGCGTTTTTTCCGAAAACCGCCGACCGCGCCCTGCTCACGCTCAATACCCTCCTCGGCCTCGGCACGGCGCTCGCACCCGCCTTCGTCGCCGTTTTCGTCGGCCTCGGATTTTGGTGGGGACTGCCCGTCCTCGTCGCCGCGCTGAGCGCCGGGCTTCTCGTTTTCTCCCTGCCGCTCGCGATCTCGGCAGGCACGCCAACTGCCGATAAATCCCGCGCCGGCCTGCCTGCAGCCTTTCCCGCCTTCGCCGCCGCCGCGTTGCTCTACGGCATTTGCGAAACGATGAATGGCAACTGGGCTTCGATCCTGATGTCCACCACGCTCGGCAATACCCCCGCCACCTCGTCTCTCGCCCTCACGATTTTCTGGGGAACCGTCACCGGTGGACGCCTCCTCTTCGCCTCGATCGACCGCTGGTTCCCCGAAGAACGCGTCTTCCGCATCCTGCCGTTGGTCATCCTCGCCTCGTTTTGCCTGACCCCGCTCCTGCCCGCGAAGTCGCCACTCCCGGGACTCGCCGCCTTCGCGCTCGCCGGACTCGGTTGTTCCGCCATGCTCCCGCTCCTCATCAGTTTCGGACAAAAACAAATGTCCACCATCGCCGCCTCGGTCGCCGGATTGATGATCGCCTTCTACCAACTCGGCTACGGCCTCGCTGCCTTCGGCGTCGGCCCCCTCGAAAGCCTCCTCAAGCTCCAACTCCCCCACATCTTCGCCGCCACCGCACTCCCCGCCATCGGCTTAGCCGTCCTCGCCTTCTCCCTCGCGCGCCGGCAGGGGTAGGAGGTAGATTGTTCACTGCTCCACGATGATTTCCGGCGAACCCATTCCTTTTGAAGCCCGCACCCGGCTGAGGATTCCCCTCGTTTCGGCGAAGGTGCAGGCGGGTTTTCCCTCGCCGGCGGACGACCACATGGAGCGCTCGCTCGATCTCAACGAGCATCTCGTGGCCAACCCCGCTTCGACATTTTTCGTGCGGGTCCAGGGCGACTCGATGCGCGATGCAGGCATTCGGGATGGCGACATCCTCGTGGTGGACCGCTCGGTGGAGCCGAAGGACCGCCAGATCGTGGTGGCGATGCTGGATGGAGACTTCACCGTGAAGCGTCTCTGCAAGCGGGAGGAAAAAGTTTTTCTCGAGGCGGAAAACAGCGCCTATCCGCCGATCGAGGTCGCTGCGGACAGCGAACTTGTCATCTGGGGTGCGGTGACTTTTGTAATCCACAAACCGCAGTGAAAACCCGGTTCGCGCTGGTCGACTGCAATAATTTCTACGCGTCCTGCGAGCGCGTTTTTGATCCACGCCTGATCGGTCGTCCGTTGGCGATTTTGAGCAACAACGACGGCTGCGTGATCGCGCGCAGCGAGGAGGTGAAGCGACTCGGCGTGCCGATGGGCGCCCCGGCGCACGAGCACAAGGCGACCTTTGAGAAGAACGCCGTGGTGGTGATGAGTTCCAACTACGCGCTCTACGGCGACATGTCGGCGCGCGTAATGGAAACGCTCCGCCCGTGCGTGCCGACGATGGAGGTTTACTCGATTGACGAGGCGTTTCTGGCGCTCGAGGACTGGCAGGGTGTGGAGTTTGCGCGGGAGTTGCGGGCGCGCGTGCGGCAATGGACCGGGATTCCTGTTTCCATCGGCATCGGGCCGACCAAGACGCTGGCCAAGATGGCCAACCGCCTTGCCAAGAAAACGCTGGAACTCGGCGGCGTGCTGGATTTGGAAACCGTGCGGGACATGGATGAATTGCTGTCCCGCGTTCCCTGCGAGGACATCTGGGGCATCGGCAAACGGCTCGCCGTTCGCCTCGCAGCGGGAGGCATTCGCACGGCCTGCGATCTAAAACACGGCGAGGCGGCTTGGGTTCGAAAAACCCTCGGCGTCGTGGGTGAGCGCATCCGGCTTGAGTTGCAGGGCGTCTCGTGTCTCACGCTCGAGGAGGTGCCTGCGCCGAAGAAAGGCATCGCCTCAGCCAAGTCGTTCGGCAGGCCGGTGGAATCTTTGCGCGAACTCGAGGAGGCGCTTGCCACCTACGCCGCGCGGGCGGCCGAGAAACTCCGCGCGGGGCGGCTTCTGGCGCGGCAGGTCCATGTTTTTGTGGCGACGAATCCCTTCTCGGCGCGCCAGCCCCAATACAGCGCCGGAGCGCAAACCGCTTTGGTTCGTCCCTCCAACCACACGCCGGACTTGATCGCCGCCGCGCTGGAGCTGTTGCGGGAAATTTACCGGCCCGGCCACCAATACAAAAAGACAGGCATTTTCGTGACGGACTTGATCGCGGAGTCGGACCTGCAGCCCGATTTGTTCGATGCCGCGCCGGAGGCCGCTGGGCGCGTTCGGGAGCTTGATCAGATCGTGGACGGGCTCAACCGCAAGCTCGGGCGAAATGCGATTCGCTACGGCTCGATGGGCGTGAAATCGCGTTGGGCGATGCGGCAGGAGCGGCGTTCGCGGAAATTCACCACGCGCTGGGACGAGCTGCCGGTGGCGAAGGCTTGAGAACCCGAAAAGCTTATCCGAGGATTTGGTCGAAGCGGGCGGCTTTGGCGTCCCACGCGGCGGTGTCGCCCGGCTCGTAGGAGGAAATTTCGAACGAATTCCTGAGCAGTTCGCGGCCCTCGGAGAGCGAGGAGATGTCGCCAGAGGCGATCATTTGGGCGATGACATTGCCGGCAGCAGTGGCTTCGACGGGACCGGCCTCGACGCGGAGCCCAGTGGCGTCGGCGGTCATTTGATTGAGGAGTTTATTCTGCCCGCCGCCGCCCACGATGTTGAGCGTGGAAGGCATCTCGGGCACGAGCTCGGCGAGGCGGCGGACCATGCGGCGGTATTTGAGGGCGAGGCTCTCAAGGATGGTGCGGATCAGCTCGGAATCGTTGGCCGGAGCGGTCTGGCCGGATTTTTCGATCCAATCGAGGATCGCCTTCGGCATGTCGCAGGGCTTTTGGAACTCGGTTGCGTCGGGGTTGATAAACGCAGGGGCCTTGGCCTGAGCGGCCATCTCGACCATCGTGCCGTAGTCGATATTTTTGCCCTGCTCGGCCCAGACGCGGCGGCATTCCTGGAGGAGCCACATGCCGGCGATGTTCGTGAGAAAGCGGGTGCGGCCTTCGAGGCCTTGCTCGTTCGAGAAGCCGGCCTCGCGCGCGGCGGTGCTGTTGATCGGGCGGCGGAGTTCAATGCCGAGGAGCGACCAGGTGCCGGAGCTGAGGAAGAGCGGGTGTCCGCGCGAGGGCGCTCCGGCCACGGCGGAGGCGGTGTCGTGGCTGCCGCAGGTGCAGACATTCACGCCGTGCAGACCGGTCTCAGCCGCGATCGACGGGCTGATCTCGCCCAGCACGCGGCAGGGCTCGGTAACGGGTGAGAGGAGCAGGGTGGGGATGTTGAGTTCGGCGGCGATCTCGACATCCCACTCGGGTGAACCGGCAAAGAGAAGGCCGGAGGTGCTGGCGATCGTGCGCTCGATGGCGCGGACTCCGCTGAGGCGGTAGTTGATGTAGTCGGGAATGAAGAGGATTTCGTTCGCCTTGCGGAGGCGCTCGCCGTTGCGGGTGACTTCAGCCATGAGCTGGTAGATCGTGTTGAAAAACATCGGCTGGATGCCGGTGCGCTCCCAGAGCCGGTCGGGGCCGAGCGTTTTGTTCGCCTTGTCCATCATGCCGTCGGTGCGCGAGTCGCGATACATCCACGGGGGATTGATCGGTTTTCCCGCCTCATCGAGGATCACATAATCGACGCCCCAGGTGTCGACGGCCACCGAGACGATGTCGTCGCCGAAGCGCTCGGCGGCGGTAGCGAGGCCTTTTTTGATTTCCTCAAAAAGCCCCTCGGCATCCCAGTGCCAGCCGTCGGAAAGCTCGACGCCGCTATTGCCAAAGCGGGCGACTTCCTCGATCTCGAGGCGTCCGCCGTCATGGTGGCCCGCCATTACGCGTCCGCTGGAGGCTCCAAGGTCGATAGCAAGATGGGTTTTGCGTCGGTTTTTCATAACGGGAATGACTTAAAGGTGTGGATTCAGGGAGAATTTTCGAGGTGATCGATGTTAGGAAGTTTTTCGGTTTCGGCAATGAAAAAGACCGGAGCTCCCGGGAGGGGTTGAAAATGATTGCAATCGATCATTTTTCAGAGAAATTTCAGCGAAACATGCGAGTTCCCCTGCACATTGTGGAGGCGCGCCGGGATAAACTGGCGCAACTGATCGAAACTCATCGCTATCTGCCATTAAGGGAGTTGTGCGAGCGATTGGGGGTTTCCGAGGCCACTGCGCGGCGTGATTTGGCGGAACTGGCCAAGCGGAATGTCGTCAAGCGCACCCACGGCGGTGCCTTGGCGGAATACAATGAGCGTTTCCCTTCGTTTAATGAACGCCGGTCGCTCGGCGGGGCGGGAAAACAAAAGGTCGCCAAGGCCGCCACGCGCTTCATCGAACCGGGCGGAACCTATTTTCTCGACTCGGGAACGACGATTTTCGCCATGGCGGAATTCCTCCGCGAGGCCCCCGTCACACCAGCGACCATTGTCACTTCGAACCTGCCTGTGGGCGAGCTTTTGGCAGGGGTTGAGGGCTTGAGCGTCTATCTCACCGCCGGCCAAATCCTCGGTCGGCAGTCCGTTCTGCTGGGGGAAACGGCCCTCCACAGCCTGGAGTTTTGGAATTTCGACATTGCGTTTCTCTCCGCCGAGGCCGCCAATGCGGAGGGGGTTTGGAATTCCCAAGAGGCGATTGTCGAAATGCAGCGCGTGGCGATGGAGCGCTCGAAACGGGTTTTGCTTTGCCTCGACGACACCAAAATCGGAACCACGGCACCCCAATCTCTGGTTGGTTGGGATCGGGTGGATATTTTGCTCACGGATGCCAAAACCGATCGCCTCCGCGGAGCCGGAATCCTCCCTGGATTTTCCGGTATCATCGACTGCCATGCCGCTCCGCCACTGCCTCCGCGGTCTGTTGGCAATACCTCCGAACTGCCGGTTCACTTCCTCTAAAGCCCCCTAGTAATTTTTTTTAAAAATCCTGTTGACGATCCGATGCGAATTTATATGATCGGTTCCGTTCATTAAATTTCTCTCTCGAAAAAATGTCCTCTCCCGCCGCCCAAAACCGCTCTATGGTTGAAACCCTCGTCCGCGAGGCGCTTTTCCGCCAACTCGGCAAACCCGCTCCCGCTGCGGCGCCCACGCTTCTCGTGAACAGCTCCGCGCGCCACATGCACATCTCGCCGGAAAACCTCGAGGTGCTTTTCGGCAAAGGCGCGGAGTTGACCGTGCACAAAATGCTTTATCAAACCGACCAGTTCGCCTCACAGCAGACGGTGACGATGGTCGGTCCCCGCAAACGAATCATTCCGAATCTCCGAATCCTTGGCCCTTGCCGGAATCTCACCCAGATCGAACTGGCACTGACCGACTCGATCCAACTCGGCATCGACATCCCGGTCCGCATGTCCGGCGACATCGAGGGAACGCCTGGCGCTTACATCATGGGACCAAAAGGCATGCTCGAGATGAAAAACGGCGTCATCCGCGCCGCGCGCCATGTCCACATGTCGCCCTCGGACGCTGCTTTTTACGGTGTGAAGCACCTCGACAAGATCACTCTCAAAGTCACCTCGAAGGGCTGCAACACGCGCTTCGACGACCTCCTCGTCCGCGTCGATCCCTCGTTCAAACTCGAGGTTCACATCGATACCGACGAGGCAAACGCCTGCAATCTCGACCAAGCCGAGAAGGTGGAACTTTTCAAATCCTAACCCCGAACCCAACCAACCAACCCAAACAAAATGAGCGAAGCAATCGGACTACTCGAAACCCGCGGCTACGTCGGCCTGGTGGAAGCCAGTGACGCGATGGTCAAAGCCGCCAATGTGCAATTGATCAAATCCGTCCCCATCGGCGGTGCCTTGATCACAACCATCGTCCAAGGCGATGTCGGCAGCGTCAAAGCAGCCGTCGAAGCCGGACGCGAAGCGGCGAACCGCGTCGGCAATCTCGTGGCCTCCCACGTAATCGCCCGGCCAGCGCCGGAACTCCTGAAATTTTTCACCGCCTGATTCTTTAGAAAACCAATTTTATGGCTAACCAAGCACTCGGAATGATCGAAACCAAAGGCCTCGTGTCGCAGTTCGAAGCGACGGACGCAATGCTCAAGGCTGCTAATGTCGAACTCATCGGCTGGGAAAAAGTCGGCTCCGGCAATGTCGCCGTCTTCATCGCCGGCTCTGTCGCCGCCGTCAAATCCGCTGTGGAAGCGGGCGCGACCGCCGCGACCTCCATCGGAGAAATCGTCGCCGTCCATGTGATCCCTCGTCCGCACGAGGATCTCATCAAACTCGGCAAGTTCCTCGGCGGTAAACCCGCCGCCGCCAAGTAATCCACGCGATCCGGTAAGATCCATGTCCGCCAAAAACAAAATCCTCGTCTCCAATATCGGGAGCACTTCGTTCAAGTTCCGCTTGTTCGAGATGCCTTCCGAGAAGGTTCTGGCGAAGGGCGGCGTGGAGCGCATCGGATCAACCGATTGCCCATACACCATCTCGCTCGGGGATGCCGCGCCTGAAAAAGGCACGGCATCCTTCCCCGACCACGGCGCCGCCATCCGCTTCATCGAGCATAAGCTCGGCGGGTTCGACGGCATCGCGGCGGTGGGCTTCAAGCCCGTGATGGCAAAGGGTATTTCCGGCACGCAGATCATGGACGAGCCAGTGCTCCGGGCCATGGAGGACTACAACACCCTCCTCCCCGCGCACAACCCGCCCTACATCGCCGGCGTCCGGCTTTTCAATCAACTCCACCCCTCGCTGCCCTGCATCGGCACCTTCGAGACCGCGTTCTACGACCACATCGGTCCCGCGACCTATCGTTACCCGGTGCCTCTCGAGTGGGAGGAAAAATACGGAATCCGCCGCTACGGATTCCACGGAGCGAGCCATCGGTTCGTCTCCCAGCGCTGCGCCGAACTCCGCGGCACCGACAAGCTCCGCGTCATTTCCTGCCATCTCGGCGGGAGTTCCTCGATCGCGGCCGTCGTCGATGGCAAAGCCGTTGATTCAAGTTGGGGCATGACCCCGCAGAGCGGCCTGCCGCAAAACAACCGCGCCGGCGACTTTGATTGCTTCGCGCTCATCTACCTCGCCCGCAATCTCGGCCTCGGACTCGACAATGTCGAAAAGGCGCTCACCAGCCAGTCCGGCCTCAAAGGCATGTCCGGCCTCGCGACCGGCGACATCCGCGACCTCGACGAAGCCGCCGCTAAAGGCAACACCAATGCCCGCGTCGCGCTCGACATGTTTGCCAACCAAATCCGCCGCTTCATCGGCCAATTCCTCGTTCGCATGAACGGAGCGGATGCCCTGATTTTCACCGCCGGCATCGGCGAGAACAGCCCAAGTCTCCGCGCCGCCGTCTGCGCGAATCTCGATTTCTGCGGGCTCGAACTTGACCCCAAACTCAACGCCGCCACCCGCGCGACCGAGACCGTGATTTCCAAACCCTCCTCGAAGATCGAAGTCCGCGTGATCCCGACCAACGAGGAAATCGTCATCGCCCGCAACGCCTGGGCCAAGCTTCAAGAATCCCACTAAACCAACCCCGAATCAGTCAACCAACCAAACCAAACACCATGTCACAACAAGCACTCGGAATGATCGAAACCCGCGGCCTCATCGCCCTCGTTGAAGCCACGGACGCCATGCTCAAATCCGCCAATGTCGAACTCATCGGCCCAATGACCCAAGTCGGAAACGCCATGGTTACCGCCTGCGTGTCCGGAGATGTCGCCGCCGTCAAAGCCGCCACCGAAGCCGGCAAAACAGCCGCCCAGTCGCTCGGTGAAGTCATCAGCGTTAGCGTTATCGCTCGCCCACACGGCGATCTCGGCGCCGTTCTGCCCAAGGCCAAATGATTCTGGCCAAGGTCGAAGGCAGCGTCGTTGCCACCAAGAAGAACGCGAAGATGACGGGGACCAAGTTCCTCGTTGTCCGTCCGCTCGTGATCGATTCGCCTGCGGCGAAGGAATTGCGCCTCGGTCAATCCACACTCGTCGCCTCCGATAGTCTCGGCGCCGGTGAGGGCGATTGCGTTCTCGTGGTTCAAGGCAGCTCCGCCCGCCTCGCGGCCGAGGACAAGAACTCCCCCGTGGACGCGGTCGTCATCGGTATCGTTGACACCGTCGATCTCGGAAAACGCATTCTCTATAAGGCCGAATAAAAACCATGCCAGCGATTGACGAAAAACTAGTGGCCCGTGTGGTGGGAGAAGTTCTCACCCGCCTTTCAACTCAACCCTCCGCCGCGAAAGCCGCGCCCTCGCAGACCGCCTATGGCGTTTACGAGGACATGAACGCTGCCGTCGAGGCCGCCCAGCGCTCGTTCGAGAAACTCCGCGCGGGTGGTATGACAGCCCGCAAAAAAGCGATCGCCGTCATTCGCAAGCTCTGCGTGCAAAAAGCCAAGGAGTGGGGCGAGATCGAATTCAACGAGACCAAAATCGGCCGCCTCGATCACAAGATCGAAAAACTCTCCATCTGCGGCGAACTCGTTCCAGGCGTCGAAATGATCGACCGCATGGCCTTCAGCGGCGACTCGGGCCTCACTGTCATCGACTACGCTCCGTGGGGAGTCATCGGCGCGATCACGCCCTCGACCCACAGTGTTCCCACACTCACCGGCAATGCGATCAACATGATCGCCGCAGGCAATGCCGTGACCTACAATACGCACCCTTCCGCTGCGAAGTGCGCCGCCATCGCCGTCCGTGAATACAATCAGGCGATCGCGAAAGAAACTGGCATCACCGACCTTCTCACAACTGTCGTGAAGCCGACGCTCGAGACCTTCGACGCGCTCTGCAAGCACCCGCATGTGAAATTGCTTTGCGTCACCGGCGGTCCAGCCGTCGTTGCCGCCGCGATGAAAACAGGCAAGCGTGCCGTCTGCGCCGGCCCAGGAAATCCTCCCGTGGTCGTTGACGAAACCGCCGACCTCGATGCCGCCGCCCGCGCGATCATTCAAGGTGCTTCCTACGATAACAACCTTCTCTGCATCGGCGAGAAGGAGGTTTTCGTCGTCGCCTCCGTTGCTGACAAACTCCTGGAGGCCCTCCGCAAGGCCGGAGCCGTCCAGCTCGACGCCCAGCAAATCGAGGCCCTCGCCGAGAAGGCGTTCGTTTTTCCAAAAGGTAAAGGCGCTGGTTGCCCTCACCCGGTCGTCAACCGTGACCTTGTGGGCCGCGACGCCGCCGTGCTCGCGAAAGCCATCGGCCTCGACATTCCCGCTTCCACGCAACTCCTCTTCGGCGAGACCAAGGCCGACCACATCTTTGTGGACGAGGAGCAAATGATGCCGTTCATCCCGGTCGTCCGTGTTCCCGATGTGGATACCGCCATCGCCGAAGCCATCAAGGCCGAGCATGGCTACAAACACACCGGCGTGATGCATTCCCAAAACATCCGCAACCTCACGAAAATGGCCCAGGAGATCGACACCACGCTCTTCATCAAAAACGGCCCGTGTATGACCGGCCTCGGCCTCGGCGGCGAAGGATTCCTCAGCTTCAGCATTGCCACGCCCACGGGCGAAGGCGTCACCACCCCCATGACCTTCACCCGCTCCCGCCGCTGCGTGATGGTGGAAAATTTGAACCTCTACTAAATGCGACTCGCCACCATCCGCGGCTACGCGACCAGCACGATCAAGCATGCCAGCCTTGAAGGTTGGCGCTTGTTGTTGGCTGAGCCGGATTCGTCGGATTTGGCGCCGCAGATCGTGATCGATAACCTCGGTGCCGCCATCGGCCAGAAGGTCATGATCTCGAGTGATGGCAGTGAGGCCCGCAAAATCGTGGGCGACGAACTCAGTCCCGCCCGCTGGACCGTAATGGGCATCATCGACCTCGAAAGGAGCCTCGCTGTATGAGAATGGGCACCGTCGTTGGTCGAGTGACTCTTTCCGTTCGCAACAAGCGATTCGTGGGCGAGCGTCTTCTCCTCACGCTGCCTTGGACGAGTGACACCTTCGATGGCAAAGACACCTACGCGCCATCCATCGTTGTTTACGATCAACTCGGTGCCAATATCGGCCAAAACATCGCTATTAGCGAAGGCCGCGAGGCTGCTTGCCCTTTCCCTGAACCAACCCCAGTAGACGCCTACTGCGCCGCATTGGTCGACGACCACTTTTACAAAAAATAAACCATGAAACTGATCGCACAAAAAGAAGCCGAAGCATTCGTGAAGACGGGAGCCACCGAGTTCCGCTACAACCGCGACATCCGCCTCACCCCCGGAGCCAAAGATGTTTTCTCTGAAGCCGGAGTGAAGGTCGTGTTTGACGCCGAGGTCTCCGCCTCCGAGTCCACGCCCGCGCCCTGTGCTGCCGCCGCTGGCACTTCGGATGATCAGAAACTCTTCAACAGCCCCGAGGCCGAGCGGATCAAAAAGGACATCTGCGACATCGGCCGCCGCATCTGGGCCCGTGAATACTGCGATGGCAATGGCGGCAACATTTCCGCCCGCCTCGGCCCTGACCGTTTCATCATCACGCCCACCGGCGTCAGCAAGGGTTTCATGACCCCCGACATGCTCTCGATGGTGGACATCAAGGGCAATCAACTCGCCGGCTCTTGGAAGCGCTCGAGTGAGTTCACCACCCACGCGGCGATTTACGAGACCACTCCCGAAGCCGCCTCCGTCTGCCATGCCCATCCGGTGCACGCTGGAGCTTTTGCCATTAAGGAACTCCAGCCGCCCGCCCGCCTCATTCCCGAGCTCGAGGTTTTCGTCGGCCAAGTTGCCGTCGCCGGTTACCAAACCCCTGGATCGCCCGAGATCGCAGCGAGCATTCGTCCGCTCGCGCCGCAGCACCAATCGATCATCATGGGCTGCCACGGCGTGATCTGCTGGGGCAAATCCGTCGAGGACGCCTACTTCAAGATGGAGATCACCGACGCCTACTGCCGCACGATCATCCTGGCCCAATCGCTTCCCGGCGCGGCCTCGATCCCTTGCGAGAAGATGGATGACCTCCTCAAGATCAAGAAGAGCATGGGTCTCCCCGACAACCGCTACGAACTCAAGAACGCGGAACTCTGCGAAGTCGATCCTTGGTCCGAGATGTGCGGCTCCCGCGGCTGCGCCACTCCCGTGACGCCTTGTAATCCCATGAATTCCCCGCAGTCGGATGCGGAACTCGAAGCCCTCGTTCAAAAACTCACGAACGAGATTGTGGCCAACCTCAACAAATAATAATACCATGAAAGTAGCCATCATCGGCGGCGGCGGGCGGGTCGGATCCTGCGCGGCCTTCGCTCTCCAATGCTCCGGAATCGTCCGCGAACTCGTCCTTCTTGACGCCAATCAAGCCACCGCCGAAGGCGAGGCCCTCGACCTCCTGCACGGCGCCGCCTACTGCGCCGATCAGAAAATTACCGCCGGCACCTACGCGGATTGTAAAGACGCCGACATCATTTGCATCACGGCCGGACTCCGCCGCAAACCCGACGAGTCCCGCCTCGATCTCATCAACCGCAATGTCACCCTCTTCCTCGGCATCCTCGAAAGCCTCAAGGCCGCCGGGATGAAAAAAGACGCGATCATCTTTGTGGTCTCGAACCCCGTCGACATCCTCACCCAACTCGCGGTGGAAAAAACCGGTCTCCCCGCTGCCCAAGTCCTTGGACTCGGCACCGTCCTCGACACCTCGCGCTTCTGCTCGCTGATCGCCTCGTCGCTCGATCTCCCTGCCACGCAGGTCCGCGCGATGATCCTCGGCGAACACGGTGACACCATGCTGCCCGTGTGGTCCTCGGCTTCGGTGGACGGCTTCCCTCTCACCAAATTCCCCGGCGTTACTCCCGCCTTCCAAACCCAAATCTTCGAGCGCACCCAAAAGAGCGGCGCGGAAGTCATCTCCCGCAAAGGCGGAGCCGGCTATGCCGTCGGCGTCGCCATCCGCGAGGTCATCGATTGCATCGCCCTCGACCGTCGCCTCATCCTTCCCGTCTCGAGCCAGATCAACGGCGCCTACGGCATCCGTGGCGTTTCGATCAGCGTGCCCACCGTTGTCGGCCGCGCCGGCGCGCTCAAGCATATCGAACTGGAACTCTGGCCCAAGGAAATCCAAGCGCTCCAAGCCTCCGCGCAGGCCCTCAAAAACACCCGCGCGAAGATTTCCTGAGCCGTTCAAGCGCGCCGGGCGGTGAATGGGGTTTTGAGTCCGATTGACAGAGGGTTTGGTCGGCTTAGCCTCGGCTGGCATGTTTGAATTTCGATACAGGTGTCTGGGGGCGGTTTTGCTTTCTGGATGGCTCGGCGCCTGTGCGCCGCAGGGAGATTCTCCGCATTCGCGGATTTCGGTTTATTCGACGGCTTATCTCACCGACGACAATCAGGTCGTTTACGCGGTAAATTCCGGGGCGCGTCCGAAGCCGACCCCAAAACCCTCGCAAGAATGGACTTGGACGGGTGACGGTGTGCTGGGGGCCCCGTCCGTCACGATCGATCTCGGCTCACAGACGGCGACCTTTTTTAAAGGGAATCAACCGGTCGGAAAATCCCCGGTTTCGACAGGTCGGGAGGGTTTCGGCACGCCGACGGGCAGTTTCAAAATCACTCAGAAAAACAAAAACCATGCTTCGAATCTCTACGGCGATTTTGTGGATGGGGAGGGGAATGTCGTGAAGGCGAATGTCGCGCTCGGCCGCGACAAATGCCCAGCGGGTGCGAGGTTTCGCGGGGCGCCAATGCCCTATTTTATGAGAATCCACGGAGCGGTGGGGATGCATGCGGGCTACCTCCCGGGCTACCCCGCCTCGCATGGTTGCATTCGAATGCCGCGCGGTGCGGCCCAGCGTTTTTTTGAAAACGCTCCAGTTGGCACGCCGGTGCGGGTGGTTCATTGATCAGCGAAACCCGGCGCGCTTGCGGCGAGAGAAGTTGCGGCGCGGGGTGGGGCGTTGTATGGATACCACCCAATGGCACAATCCTCCACCTTTCAATTACCGCGTCCGATCGGGGCGGTGCTCTGGGGAATTTCCGTGGCCCTCTCCTGGATGTGGGGCCTCGGGTTGTTTTTCTCGGTTCAATTCACCACGCAGTTCGGTTTGTTCGGCCTGCTGACTTTTGCGATTCCAAATTTCCTCGGCCTACTGATCTTCGGGTTGGTTACGCACCACTTGGCGCGGCGCCAGTCCGGCTCGGAGTCGCTCGCGCAGTTTTTCGCCTCGTGGTCGCGGCCATTCCGCCTCGTTTTTTTCCTCTACCAACTCCTCGCGATCACTCTCACGATTTTCGCCTTCATCCGCTACGCGTGGCAACCGCTGGGCTTCACTCCGGAGTTGCTCTACCTGCCTCTCACGATGTTCGTCATCCTCGCGGCGGCGATTCTTTTCGGGGAGGAATTCGACATCAAGCGAATCAAATACAGCCACGGCGTGATGTTTCTGATTCTGGCAGCGGCGGTGACGATTCTGATCGGCCATGCGGCGCAAAAAGGAACCGGCCCGCTGTCATTTCCGAAGCTCCCGACGAACGACTGGAACTACTGGGGCTACGCCGTGCCGATCATCATCGGGTTTCTGGTCGGCCCCTGGCTCGACCTCCAGCAATGGCAGCGCGCGATTCAAATGCACCGCGAGCGTGTCTCGATCGCAGCTGGCTATATCATCGGCTCAAGCCTTTTTCTGGCGCTGATTCTCTTCCACGGCCTGATGGCGCTCTGGGCGTTGAACTGGGGCGCGGCGGAGTTCGTGCGGGTTGGCATCACTGGCCACAACTACGGTCAGGAAATCCTCGCCAAAGTCCTGCCGGTGGCCTCGCCGTGGACTTTCGCCGCCTATGCCGTGTTCATTTGCGTGTGCGTGCTCACCACGCTGGATAGCGGCTACATCGCGCTGAAGTGGTTCCTCACATCGAACGCCAGCACCAGCAACCACCCGATTTTTTCCTTGGTTCCAACCAAGCTCCTGACCTCGCCGATTCCCGCTTACCTGCTGGCCGGCATCGTTGCCGTCATTGGCGTGCTGCTGAAGTTCGAGCTGGAATTTTTCATGATCTTCTACGCGACCTTCTTCGTCGGGTATTCGATGTTGGCTATCGCGCGCTGCTTCATCGCGGGTCCCGCAAACGCGATTCCCCAAGTGAAAATGTTCTGCATTGGCAGCATCGCCGTGCTGATCTTTTCGTTCGGATATTTCCTGCGCTCGCCGGAGATGCAAATCGTCGGGGCGCTTCTGCCTCTTGGCTATGTGATCTGGCTGCTCATCAAGCCCAGCGCCACCGAGGATTTCGCTAACGACACGGCGGAGTTGGAAGCCCCGGCTTCCAGTTCACTGGCAACCTCTCCTCAAAGCGCCGTGAGCGTCGCAAGCCCGGTGACGATGCTCGATCCCAACGCGATCCAGCACAGTCTTGCGGGACATTTTGAAGGGAAATGGTTCGTCCACACGCTCATCGCCACCTATGCCGACACCAACTCGGTCGGGAATGTCTATTTCGGCATGTATGCCATGTGGGTCGGCAAGACGCGCGAGCTGTTTTTCAACCGCGTGATGCCGAAGTTCAACCTTCAGAACACGCCGTTCTACATCCTCACGCGCTCGTTCGAGCACAAGTTCATCCGCGAGACCCGCGAGTTCGAAACCGTGCAGGTGAAAATCCGCGTGGCCGGCTACAATCGAAAATTTGCCACCCTCGAGCACGAAATTTACGACTCGCTCGGCCAAATGCTCGGGAAGGGAAAGCAGAGCCTGCTGTTCGTCTCCTCGTCGGACTACAAGATGCTCGATATCCCGCCGGATGTTTACTCGGCATTCATCGCCCACACCTGATCTGGCATGAGGAACTGGGCGGTCACACGAGGGCTTCTGTTTTCGACTTCGGCCGCTGCCGCCCTGCTTCTGACTGCCTGCCCGAAGCCGCCGCCCCCGCCTCCACCACCAACCCCCGCGCCGACTCCGACACCGGTTCCCACCCCCACGCCGATCCCTGCGCTGGTCCGCAAGCCGCTCCCCACCGCGACGCTCTTCAACGGCATTGCGCTCGAATCCGCGGTTGTTACCGAAACTGGCGCGGACCTCGCCTCCGCCGATCGCAAGGAAAACAACGCCTACAAGGTCGAAGTCACCCTGCGGCTGCGTTTGCCCCGCTCCGCCGCGACGCTGGAGGACATCCTTTCCAATAAGCCGGACTTGGCCGCAGTGCTTCCGACACTGCCGACGCTTCTCGCCAACGCCACGGTCTCCCCGTTTTTTGAGAAATTCTACGACCTCAAAGTCCGTGATGTGCGTCGCAAGCAGGCCAATCTCGACACCGTCCTCTCGCGCCACAATTTCTACGATTGCGAGACGATGCTGGAACTCCAGAACCCCGCCACCTCGCGCCGCGCCCTGCTGTTGCTTTCGGATATGGATGTGAATACCGACGGTTCCGATGGCGACCGCAATGTCGCCGTGGACAGCTCGTCGATGTTCTTCCTGCCGCAGACGAGTTATCGCTGGCTGAAGCAAACCGACCGCGTGAATCCCTGCCTGCCGATCGAGGAAAAAAAACTCGCCGAGTTCGAGGCGGAGCTGGCCAAGCCGGGTCTCAAGCCTGCCCGCATTCAAGAAATCAAAGACGGAATCGATCTCGCCAAACGCCGCATTCACGATCTCAAGAAGTGGAGTTTCCTCGTCTCCTCGGTGGACCCCTTCATCGTTCTCCCCGGTTTCATCATGCGCGACCACACCGGTCCATTCGTTCCGAAAGTGGGCGACTACGCCGTGGTGATCCATGAGGGTCGCGCCTTCCCAGCGATCCTGGGTGACTCCGGCCCCTCGCACAAAGCTGGAGAAGCCTCGCTCCTGCTCTGCCGCGAACTCAACGGCAATTCCTCCAACCTCAGCCGCCCGATCAGCGATCTGAAGGTCGCCTATGTCGTTTTCCCAGGCTCTGCCGAACCAGAAAACACGCCACCCGACTTGGAAAAGTGGCAGGCGAAATGCCAAACCCTCATCGACGAACTCGGTGGTCTCGGCGTCCCGCTCCACACCTGGCCGAATCTCGTCCCTCCATGGCCCACGCCCACGCCAAGCCCTGAACCCACTCCAGCGCCGTCGCCCCAGGAATCAATTACTCCTTCGCCGGAAGCTCGTTGATAGCGTTCAGCAGGAGGCGGATTTTTCCGAAGTCCCGCTTGTGCGGAGTTAGCACGATGCGCGGCATGTGGTGCAGGTGCGCGTCGTCGATTTCTTCCTCGAGGGCGCCGGTCTGTTCGATCCGGTCGGCGGCGAGCATCCCGTCGAAACGACTGTTCAAGGCCTGAACCGACTCCTCGGTGAGCGGGCGGTGGATGCGGATGACCATCTTTTCGCGGACCCAGCGGTAGGAGTGGAAATTCCGGTAGAACGCGTTGATGTGCCGCACCGCGTCGTCCACATCGTAGGTGATGTGGATGAGGTTGAAGTCCGACTCGGACACGAGCCCGTTGTGCAAAAGATCGTTCGTGATGAACCGGCGCCAGGTCTCCCAATAGTGGCCGTTCTGTCGGTCGATCATGACGATCGGCACGATCGGCATCTTGCCAGTCTGCATGAGCGTCAGAATTTCAAACCCCTCGTCGTGCGTGCCGAAGCCGCCTGGGAACAAGGCGAACGCGTGGGTTTCCTTGGCGAAATTCAATTTGCGGGTGAAAAAATAATTGAAGTTGATGAGCTTCGGGTCGCCGTGAATCGTCTCATTTGCTGCCTGCTCGAAGGGGAGTCGGATATTGAGGCCGAAGCTCTTTTCCGCGCCTGCGCCCTTCTGCGCCGCGCCCATGATACCATCGCCACCGCCGGTAATGAGCATGTAGCCGTGCTCGACGATTTTTTCGCCGAAGGCCACGGCCTGTTTGTATTCGTCCTGCTCCGGCTTGGTGCGCGCACTGCCGAAGACCGCCACTTTCTTTACCCGATTGTAACGAGCGAAAATCCTCGCGGCATTGCGCATTTCTCGCAGGGCGCGGCTCATGAGCTTCACCTCGGCGATCGTCGCCCGGTCCCGCCCGAAGCCGAGCGCGGTGTTGATCATGTCTTCGATGTGGCGGGCGTTTTTTCCCTCGGCGACTTCGCCAGTCAGGGCCTTGATTCGGGGGTCGACTTCTTTTGATTTCATGCGATCGAGGGTTTAACACTAGGCGCCGCGCCAGAACGGCGGCAACCGAAAATCATGATCATCGTCCTTCGTCCACATACCTCCCGCCACCTCATCGAAGAGGTCATCTCCGAAGTCGCCAAGCTCGGCTACGAGCCCGCTCCCATCCACGGCGCCACCCAAACCATCGTGGCCGCCATTGGTGACGAGAGCACTCACCAAAACCTCGAATCCCTCACTGCCCTCCCGCAGGTGGAGCGCGTCCTTCGCGTCCAGAAACGCTTCAAGCTCGCCAGTCGCGAATCGCAGCCCGCCGACTCCGTCATCGATGTGGATGGCGTCAAAATCGGCGGCGGGCATTTCGCCATGATGGCCGGCCCGTGTTCGGTCGAAAGCGAGGAGCAACTCCTCACGACCGCCCGCGCCGTCAAAGCCGCCGGGGCAAAAATCCTCCGTGGTGGTGCCTACAAGCCCCGCACCTCGCCCTACGAATTCCAAGGCCTCGGCAAAGAGGGCCTGCGCCTCCTCGAACTCGCCCGCCGCGAGACCGGCCTGAAAATCATCACCGAGGTCTTGAGCGAGCGCGATGTCGAGCATGTCGCCGCCACGGCCGACATCCTTCAAATTGGCGCGCGCAACGCCCAGAATTTCCAACTCCTCATCGAGTGTGCGAAGTCCGGCAAGGCCGTCCTGCTCAAGCGCGGCATGAGCGAGCGCATCGAGGAATGGCTCCTCGCCGCCGAATACCTCCTCGCCCATGGAAACCCCAAGGTCATCCTGTGCGAGCGCGGCATCCGGACCTTCGAGACTTACACGCGCAACACACTCGACCTCGCCGCCGTGGCGATTGCCAAAAAAGAATCCCACCTGCCGGTCGTCGTCGATCCGAGCCAAGGTTGCGGCCGCTCCGATCTGGTTACCGAATTGTGCAAAGGCGCCGTGGCGCTCGGCGCGGACGGCCTACTGGTGGAGGTCCACCCGAACCCCGCCGAGGCGATGAGCGATGGCCAACAGCAAGTCGATTTCCACGCGTTCCGCGGCCTCATTGAGGGCATTCAGCCGTTTCTTAACGCCACCGGCCGCACGCTCTGAACAACCAGACTTGGCGGCGCGCGCCAGATGATCCAGAGTTTCCAACCATGAAAAAATCCGGATGTCTCGTGGCCTTCCTGCTCGTGGCCGTTTGCGTGAGCCTTTTCGCCAATCTCATTCTGCTCGCGCTGCTCGGCGCGAAGGGCGCGACCTCAATGGCGGGCATGAAAGTTCTCGAGCCTCGTGAATACGACGAGGAGGTCATCGAAGAAGGCAGCGATCCGCACCACAAAATCGCCGTCATCCCGCTCGCCGGCATCATCGCCTTCGAGGCCGAGGGCAGCCTGGGCGATGCCATGGTCGAGGATTTCAAGCTTGCGCTCAAACAAGCCGCTGCCGATCCCGATGTGAAGGCCGTCGTGATCGAAACCGACTCGCCCGGCGGCGAGATCACCGCTTCCGATGTGCTCAACGACGCGGTCCGGAACTTTGATGCCGACAAGCCCGTGATCGTTTATTTCAACGCCATCGGCGCCTCCGGAGCCTACTACATGGCCTGCGGGGCGGATTGGATCATGTGCAACGACACGACCTTCACCGGCAGCATCGGCGTGATCATTTCCACGCTGAACTACCGCGACCTCTTTGGGAAAATCGGCCTCGAATCCGTGGTTTTCAAAAGCGGAAAATTCAAGGACATGCTCAACGGCGCCCGCGAGATGTCCCCAGAGGAGAAAGAATATGTGCAGGGCCTCGTCATGCAGAGCTACGACCGCTTCCTCGGCATCGTCGCCGCCTCGCGCAAGCTCGATCCTGAAAAGCTCCGCGCCGGTCCCGCCGATGGCCGCATCCTGAGCGGCACCGACGCCCTCCGCGAAAAACTCGTCGATCAACTCGGCTACATTGAGGACGCCTACGCCAAGGCCCGCGAGCTGGGCCAAGCGCCGAACGCCACCGTCGTCCGCTACCTCCGCCACTATCATTTCGGCAAGCTCCTCCAATTCCTCGGCGAGTCCCGCGCCGCGAAAATCCAGCTCGACCTCCCCGGCAAACACACCGCGCTTGAGCCCGGTCGCGTTTATCTCCTGCCGCCGTTTTTTGCTCCTTGATGTGAAGGCCCGCATCGACACCTCCGGCCAGCAGAGCGCGCTCCAATCCCCCTTCGCGAGCCTTCAGCTCGACGGCCTGCCCGAGGGACCCGCCGAGCCTCTGGTGCCGGACAAGCCCGCGCCGCCGAGCCGGAACGGCCGCATCGTCCTCCGCCGGGAGAAGGCCCAGCGCGGCGGCAAGACCGTCGTGATTGTCTATGATTTCGAGCCCCAAATCACCACCGCCCACATCGAGCGACTCGCCCGCGAAGCCCGCCAGGCCTGCGGTTGCGGGGGCACGGTCCGCGAGCGCGAGATCGAACTCCAAGGCGACAATCCCCCTAAAGTCCGCGCGTTTTTCGAGTCCGCCGGCTTCCGCGTCGCCGGGGTTTAGCCTGCCTTCTCGCGCAAAAAATTTCCACGGCTTGACATGGTTCCCCGCTTTTCTATCGTCCGCACCAGTCCACCCGCTATGCGAACATGCCCCAGCCCCGAACTTCCGAATCGAGCCAACTCGGTGAGGACTTTTATTTTGGGTCTTTCGGAGCCATCCAGTCGCCGGGAAAAATCATCCTAGTCCACCAACTCCACCCACGCCCATGCTCATCGCCTGCTCCCACTGCCAAGCCAATCTAGACATCTCTCCCGATCTCTACGGTCAGGTCGTCCAATGCCCCGTCTGCAATGGCAAACTCAAAATCGACGCCCCGGCCGAGGAACTTCCGACCATCACCGGCAAGCCTGTCCGCCACGGTTGGCAGGAGTCCGACCACGCGAATGTCAATGCCCTCCATGCCTTCCTTATCGGCTTAGTCACCTCGACGGTCTGGCTCAGCTGTATGTATATCCCGCCGATTCGCGCCTCGTTCGGTGCCATCTTCGTCGATCGCGGTTGGGTGGACTTTGCCGAGACCTGGTTCTTCTTCTGGGGTATGGCGATCATTTATCTCAAGTATCAGAAAATCAAACACCAAGAGCGCTCGCTGCTTCTCAATCTCTTTCCCTCAAATATCAGTGAGGTTGTGGATTCCTCCACCGTCGGAGCCTTCATTGATAATATCTATGATATGCCCGCCTCGATGAGAGACAGCATCATCGTCAATCGCATCCGCAAAGCCCTCGAGCTTTTCGAAGCTCGGAACAGCAAATCGGAAACCGAGGCCATGCTCAACTCCTCCTCCGCCGTGGATGCCAACCGAGCCACCGGCTCCTACGCGCTCACAAAAGTCTTCCTCTGGGCCATCCCGATCTTGGGCTTTATCGGAACGGTGCAAGGTCTCGCCCAAGCCGTGTCATCCCTCAACATCGACGCTTCCGACCCCGCAGCCCTCAAGGCGGCGATCGGTAACCTCACCGGCGGTCTCGGTGTGGCGTTCGACACCACGCTCCTTGGTCTGATCCTTTCGATGTTCATGAGCTTTCCCTTGGCTCTCGTCCAAAAGAAAGATGAAGACGCCCTCACTCTCATGGATGTCTTTTGCACCGAGAAGCTCCTCCCCAAACTCAATGAGGAAAGTGGCCAGCCCGATCCTTCCGCTGATACCACCCTCGCCCAAGCCGAGAACCTTCCCGAGATGGTGAACTCCCTCTCAAAGGCCCACTCGACCTTCTTGGAGAACTTGAACCAAGCCACCCTCGCCGTGCGACAGTTGCTGCATGATAACCAAAAGGCCGCCACAGAATTGCACAGCACCATGGCCCAAGCGTTCAGCGCCTCGAATAACCAGTTGGTCGAGAGTCAGAAAGCGATCAATCGCTCCTTCACCACGGCCACAGACCAACTCACCAAATCCGCCACCCAACTCATCTCCCAGACCGAGGGAGAGCTGAATTCTTCTCTCCGTCGCATCGCCACGGGCATCGACTCCTTCAATGAAAGCATGAAGCGCTCCGGCGTCCCGGTCCAAGGGGGCGGTGGTGGCTTGTTTGGATTGTTTAAGAAAAACTAAACATCTGGATCCTTTCTGGAAACGATGCCCGTAACGGAACAGCTGGAATCCCGCTCTGCGAGAAACCCAGTAGCGGAAAATGGAACATTTTTCTCCAATCCCGCCCCTGCCATGAAGCCCCTGATCGCCACCCGGCGCGGGGCCGTCTCCCTCTTCCCGTTCATGAGCATCTTGGCCAGCCTCATCGGCATCCTGACCCTGCTCATCGGCCTCAGCATGGCGGTGAACCAGAAAAAAGAGGGGATGACCGAGGAGGATGTCAAGCGTGCGCAGGAAGCTAAGTCTCTGGCTTTCTTACTAAAACAGAAAAAAGACGAGCTTGATAAAAGCAAGCCCGAACCGACCAAAAACAACCTCGACGCCTTGGAGTTGGAAAAGCTCAAGCTCATGCTTTTAGAGCTGGAAAAGCAAAAAAACGAGCTCGATAAGGTGAAGATTTCTCCAGAAGACGAGCTAAAGACAAAAATCCAGCTTTATTCGGAAGAAAAGATCGCTATCGAAAAAGGGCACCCGCCCATGGAGAAAAAGATCGAGGAGTTGAAAGCCAAAGTCGCTGCGCTCAAAGAAAAACCAGTTCCCAAAGAATCGGTCAAAATCAAAGCTCCCAAGATCGGCGTCAAGGCTCCTCGTAACTTGTTCTTCGTCGAGTGCAACTCGACTGGCATCGTCCTCCGCGGAACGGGCGATGAGACCAAGGCCATCCCTATTGAATCCATCATAGCCGGCTCCAGTGTGGAATTTCACGATTTTTGCATCAACGCCAAGCAATCCTCCGGCGAGGATTATGTCATTCTCTTCCTGGTCCGCAAAGGGGGGATCCTTTCTTACAATTACGCTAACGCCCTTGCAGAACTCGATTTCAAGGTCAAAACCTCCAAACTTCCCGTGCCCAACGACGGCAAAATTGACCTCTCTGGTTTCCGCTTGAAGAAACTCTAAAAAATCATGCCCCAACGAAGAAAAGTCGTCGAAGAGGATACAGGCAGTCTGGATTCCTTGATGGATGCTCTCACGAATGTCGTGGCGGTTCTGATTTTCGTCCTTCTTCTGGTGAATTGCGAGGTCTCCCAGAAGGTTGTGCAAATGATGGAGGATCTCGTGCCTGCCTCCCCGGAGGAGATTCAGAAACTCAAGGACATGCTCAAGCAACTCGAGATCGATAAGAAAAAACTCGAAGAGCTCAAAAAACTCCCCCCTCCTCCCAAAGTCGATCTGGATAGCATCAACCAAAAAATCTCCGCATTGCAGACATTGGTCCAAAACAAAAAGTCTGCCATCGACACGAACAATAAAAATATCGCGGAATTGCAAAAACTTCATGATGATAAGTTAGCGGCTCGCGACGCGGAGCAAGTAAAAGCGAACGCCATGATGGAGGAGATCGCCAGTTTGGAGGCCATGCTCGATACCACCCCTGTGGCTAAAGACATTCCCGCAACCGAGATCACCATTCCCGCCACGCGCCCCATTCCCGAGGGGGCCAAAGTTCATTATGCTTATATTATAGCAGACAGAGCTTATTTCGTTGATCTTCCCAAATACCAAGAAGAAATGGCTGAGATTGTGGATAAACTCAAGGATGACAAAAGCAACCATATAGCCACAGGGGAAAAAACCGAAGAGGAAGAGGATAAAAAGTTGTCTGCCGCAGAAAGAAGGGCCGCACGCGAAAAGGAAAAAGCTGAGGCCAAGAAAGAAAAGCCCGTTGTCCTTGATCGTGACAAAGTCCTTCCGATCTTGAATGAAAAACTGAAGAAAATCTTGCCTCCCGGTCTGGGCGGTAGTGTGAATTCACAGCCCTGGTTTGGAGGGGCGCGTATGGATATTGGTGGTTTTGACAAAAATGGTGGCACTCCTATTGAGGAGCTCTCAAAGCCGACCAACGGGTTTGCTTCCGATATCAGCAAGCTTCGTCCGCCCAATGATGTGCTTATGTTCGTGGTGGATTCCCCATCGATGTATGCCTACGCTCTGGCGAGGGAAATTGCAGATAAAAAAGGAATACCTTGCGGGTGGTCGATTAGTTTGCCGAACGAATGTTTTTCCCGCTCTGACATCCCCAATTTGGCGATCAATGTGACTGGTCCCCCTCCAGAACGGCCACCCGGCTGGAAACCGCCGGAACGCGCCCGCGGAACCGGGCCCAAACTGGATTAATCCGAGCGTGAGCGACTTGGTCGGATAACTGCCCAAGTTGCGAAACGCCTCGACACCCGGCTACTGGATAGACATTTTCCAGACCATGAACTCAAACACCGAAATCCAGCTCTCGCGGGATTGCGAGGCCGTCCAGATCCCGAGCGGCCACCCGATCACCCTGCCTGCTGGCATGGAAGTCGTCGTCACCCAATCCCTCGGCGGCACCTACACCGTCGCCACGCCTGGCGGCCTAGCCCGCATCGATATCAAAGACGCCGACGCCCTCGGCCTCGACGCCACCAAAGCCGCCGAAAAAATCAAGGTCGAAGGCACCACCCAAGACGCCGTGTGGAGCCAGCTCAAAACCGTGTTCGACCCCGAAATCCCCGTGAATGTCGTGGACCTCGGCCTGATCTACGATTGCAGCGTCAACACCGCCGACGGCAAAACCTCGGTCTTGGTGAAAATGACACTCACCGCCCCCGGTTGCGGCATGGGCCCCACGATCGCCGCCGACGCCAAAGGCAAAATCCTCGCCCTCGAAGGCATCGACGACGCCGAAGTCGAGCTCGTCTGGGACCCGCCATGGAACCAATCCATGATCACCGAAGCCGGCAAAATGAAGCTGGGCATCCTGTAGCGTCCCCTTAAAAAAAGCTTGCCGTGCCTGCACTCTTGTAGTTGAGTGCAGGCATGGAAAAGAAACCAACAGTTCAATACACGGTTCGGGATGTTCCGGAGGAAGTGGATGGCCTTTTGCGGGAAAGCGCCGCCTTGGAGGGGGTGAGCCTCAACCAAGCCACCTTGCGAGCCTTGGAGCGGGGACTTGGGAGCGAGCGGCAACCCGTCCGCTACCGGACTCTGCGCCAAATGATCGCCCAGACTCCCAAAGTTTCCACCAAAGCGTGGCAAGCCGCGCTCGAGGAACAAGACCAGACGAATCCCGAGGACTGGAAGTGAGGATTCTCATCGATTCCAACCGCTTCATCGACTTCTGCGCAGGGGTGCCAGAGGTCGTTGAAGCTTTCGAACAAGCCGCCTTGCTCGTCGTGCCGTTCATCGTATTGGCAGAAATCCGCGTCGGCGCGGCGTCGATCAAACGCGGCGACGCCCAAGTGCGGATCCTCGCCGAACTCCTCCAGCAACCCGGTGTGCGGGTCGCCCACAGCAGCGACACCACGACCCACCACTACGCCACCCTTTACGCCCGCTTAAAAAAAGACGGCACGCCGATCCCCACGAACGACCTCTGGATCGCCGCTCTCGCTATCGAGCACTCTCTCGTCCTCTATTCGCGCGACGCCCATTTCGACAGAATTCCTAGCCTCCCCAGGTTGGAGTAGGGGGTTTTCTCCCCCGCCATCCCGCACGGAATCAAAACTCAGGATCCCAAATCCCGTTCGTAGCGGAACCCGGAACGGGTTTCGAAAGGCAGACCGCGTTCCCATCCAAAAGTTGGAGGGCGACGCTCCGTCGGCGCCGGGGGAAGGGTTTGAGAGCAAAAATCCATGGCGCTCTTCGAGTCCAAAACATGTGAATACGCGGGACCGACCCCGAGCCGACCCAAATCCCGTTCGTAGCGGAACCCGGAACGGGTTTCGAAAGGCAGACCGCGCCCCCATCCAAAAGTTGGAGGGCGACGCTCGTTTCGAAAGGCAGACCGCGTCCGCATCCAAAAGTTGGAGGGCGACGCTCCGTCGGCGCCGGGGGAAGGGTTTGAGAGCAAAAATCCATGGCGCTCTTCGAGTCCAAAACATGTGAATACGCGGGACCAACCCCGCGCCCGTTCGTAGCGGAACCCGGAACGGGTTTCGAAAGGCAGACCGCGTCCCCATCCAAAAGTTGGAGGGCGACGCTCCGTCGGCGCCGGGGAAAGGGTTTGAGAGCAAAAATCCATGGCGCCCTTCGAGTCCAAAACATGTGAAAACGCGGCTGAACCCGAGCCCGCCATGGCGCGGGAGGAGTGATGTCACTCAGTGCATCCTGAAAACAACTCCGAGGATTTGGCTGACGAGGGCTTTTCTACGGGCGGGTGGCGTGCTTGGATCGCCGCTCATGCGGTTGGAATCAACTAAACACGCGGGCGGTGCGGGGATGGCGCTTTTGGCGCTGGGGGTGGTTTTTGGCGATATCGGAACAAGCCCGCTTTATGCGTTTCAGACGGCGGTGGCTTTGACAGGGGCGACGGATGCGACCGGGGTGGCGTCGCTGATTGTGTGGACGCTCTTTCTCGTGGTGGCGGTGAAATATGTGCTGCTAGTCATGCGGGCGGACTACAACGGGGAGGGCGGGATTTTTGCGCTGATGGCGTTGGCGTTCGGCGGCAAGCCTTCGGCGGCTATGGATCGGGGGTTTCTGGCGTTGCTGATGATTTTCGGGGCGGCGTTGCTTTTTGGTGACGGCGCGATCACGCCGGCGGTGTCGGTGCTGAGTGCGGTGGAGGGGTTGGCGACTGTGAATGCGGCGTGGGCGAGTTATTCGCTTCCGGTGAGCTTGGCGATTTTGGTGGCGTTGTTTTATTCACAAAGATTCGGGGTGGCGCGGTTGGGCGGGCTTTTTGGGCCGGTGATGGTTGTGTGGTTTGCGGTGTTGGCGGCGCTCGGGGCGTGGCAGATTTTTTTGGAGCCTGGGGTGCTCGAGGCGTTCAATCCCGCGCTGGCGGCGGAGTTGTTGGCGCGCGGGGGTTGGGGGGCTTGGGCGTTGGTGGGTGCGGTCGTGCTGGCAGTGACGGGGGCCGAGGCGCTCTATGCGGATCTGGGGCATTTCGGCCGGGGGCCGATTGTGCGGGCGTGGAAATGGGTGGTCTTTCCATCGCTCGTGCTGAACTACCTCGGCCAGGCAGCGCTGGTGCGGCGGTTGCCCGAGGCGGCGTTGGAGACGAATTTGTTTTTCCTGCTTTTGCCCGATCCGCATTGGCGCGGGGCGCTCGTGATTTTGGCGACGCTGGCGACGGTGATCGCCTCGCAGGCGTTGATCAGCGGGGTGTTCTCGCTCGCGAGTCAGGCGATGGATTTGGGGTATCTGCCGAGGCTATATGTGAAACACACGGACGCCGAATCGCGCGGTCAGGTTTACATTCCGGTGGTGAATGCCGTGCTGGCGGCATTGTGCATTTTGCTGGTGCTGGGATTCCGGACGAGTGATGCGCTGGCGGGAGCTTATGGGATCGCGGTGACCGGGGCGATGGCTTCGACCTCGGTGGCATTCGCGTATGTGATGGTGCGGTGTCGCGGGCTGGCGGCTTGGAAGGGTGCGTTTTTGCTGGTGGCGTTGCTGTGTCTGGATTTGCCGCTCTTTGGCGCGTGCCTGACGAAACTCGCGGACGGTGGCGTGGTGCCACTGCTGATCGCCGCCGGGGTGGGGGTGGTGATGCTGACTTGGCGAAAAGGGCGGGACTTGGTGCGGCGGTCGCTGGACGAGCGTGGAGCCTCGCTGGCGCGGTTGGAGCAGGTCGCGGGAGATCATGGAACGGGCCGGATTCCGGGCGCGCAGGTTTTTGTTTTAAGGCAATCAGATCCGGACTACGCGGCGGCGCGGGTGTTGGAGCAATTCCGGCGAATGCATGTGCTGCCCGAGAATATCGCGATTCTTTTGCTGAACTCCGCGTGGGGAAAGCCTTTCGCGAAGGCTGACAATATCGAGGTGCGGCGGTTGGCGGGCGGGCTGAGTGTGATCACGGCAGACCACGGCTACATGCGCGAGCCGGATGTGCCGTTGATCCTCCGGCGGGCGATTGCCGAGAGCGGGCTGGAGCTCGAGGAGAGCCGGGTTTTCTACATTCTCGCGCAGGAGTTGATCCTGACTTGTCCGAGGCGCTTGATGCGGCGCTGGGAGAGTGTGCTTTTTGGATTCCTCGCCCGGAACACGCTTCCCGGGCCGGACTACCTCGCGATCCCGACCGAGCGGCTGGTTGTTTACAACTGGATGCTGCGTCTCCAGGGCTGATTAGAATCAGGGGCTTGTGGCGCGCGCGGGGTGGGGTAGGTTGCGCGGCGAATGGGTAAGCGCGTTTTGATTTTGTCGGCCTCGGTCGGCTCGGGGCATGTAAAGGCCGCTGACGCCTTGGCTCGTGCGATGCGCGAGCGATCCGATGTGGAAGAGGTGCTGTGTGACGATTCGCTCGATCACACGAATATCCTGCACAAGCAGTTCTACTCGACGCTCTACAAAAAACTCTCCGAGATGCTGCCGGAATTTCTCGGCTGGTGGTATGAGACGAGCGATGACCCGTGGGTCGCGGACAAAAGCCGCCTCGCGATCGACCTTCCGCAGGCGCTGCCGTTGATGAGTCTCGTGAAAGATTTTCGGCCCGATGTGATCCTCTGCACCCATTTCATGCCGGCGGGGGTGATTTCCTGGCTCATCGCGAATGGGAAATTGGAGGCGCGCCTCGGCGTGGTGGTTACGGATTTTCACTTCCATGCGTTTTGGATCACGCGGGCGTTCAATTGGTATTTCGTGGCTCAGGAAGATGACAAAATCCACATGGAGGCGCTCGGCCTGCCTGGCGACCGCATCATGATCACGGGAATTCCCGTCGAACCCGAATTCGCGCAACCGGTGAATGCCGATGCCGTGTTGCGGCGGCATGGATTGCAAGTGGGGCGCCCGACTTTTTTGGTGGTTGGAGGCGCACTGGGCCTGAGTCCGGCGACGGCAGTCGTCCGTCAGCTCCTGAATCTCGATCGGGATTTTCAGGCGGTGATTGTGTGCGGTCGCAACGAGGAAATGCAGGACGACATCGTGCAACTGGTCAAATCCCGGCCGGGGGACTTCCGCGTTCTTGGCTACACGGCGGAAATCTCAGAACTCATGGCCGCCTCCACAATGATTCTCACGAAACCCGGAGGAATGACGACCGCCGAGGCTTTGGCGCGGGGCCTGCCCATGATGATTCTCGACCCGATCGGAGGACAGGAAGAGCGAAACTCCGATGTGCTCCTCGAAGCCGGCGCTGCTGTGAAGTGCACCGAGGTGACGCTGGTCGCCCACAAACTTCGCCGTCTGATCGATGATCCCCCCCGCCTGGAGCGGATGCGGGAGGCGGCGCGCCAACTGGGCCGCCCGAATGCCGCCCGGGACATCGCGCGAATCACGCTGGAGGAGCCTGAGAAGCGGCCAGTCATTATTTCCAAGCTTCGCGAGAAGGTTCTCCGCAAGCGAATCGCCGAGGGGACCTGAGCATGGAGCCGATGAAATCATTTCTTATTGGAGTCGCCACCTCGGGCTACCAAAGCGAGGGAGGCTACAACGGCCCCGGCGAGCCGAAAAACAACTGGGGTGGCTGCGAGGCCTCCGGGAGAGTTCAAAAAACCGGAGCCGCTGTGGATTTCTGGAATCGATACCGCGAGGATTTCCGGCTCACGCGAGGACTTGGCTTGAATTCCTTCCGCCTCGGTCTCGAGTGGGCGCGGATTCAGCCGTCGACCTCCACCGCCCGTGGGGCCGCGCCGGAGTTCGACAACGAGGCGATCGATGCCTATGCGCTGCGCATCGCCGCCTGCCGCGAGGAAGGCTTGGAGCCTGTCGTAACGCTCCAACATTTCACGCATCCCGCCTGGCTGGGCATCGATGCATGGCTCATGGATGAGACGGTCGATCTCTTTGAAATCTTCGTCAGGCACACGATCACCCGGTTGAACGATCGCTTGGTGGATGTCCATGGCCAAGCGCCGGTGCGTTGGTATGTCACCATCAACGAGCCAAACATGCTCGTGCTGAATACCTATCTGAACCGCTGCTTTCCCGGCGGGCCGGATGCGGGCGTGGCGATCGGCCTTCGAGCCTACAACCGCCTGCTGGCGGCGCATGTGCGTGGCTACAACGCAGTCCACGATCTTTACGAATCCCGCGGCTGGTCGAAGCCGCTCGTCTCGATGAACACCTTTTGCAGCGATGTGTATTGGTCGGATGTGATGTTGCTCGACTTGCTTTGCCTCAGAAAAACCGGAGTGAAGCCTGCCGAAGTCGGCGGATATTTTAAATCACGCGCCGAGGATTTGTCCCTCCACTTCGGAGTCGCTGCCCTGCGCCGCCGCACGGACCTTGCCGCGCTCGCCGGCGCCAGTCTCCACGCGCTCGCCAATTTCCTCGCCTCCCGAGCCGCTACAGAGGAAGGGTGCGGATTCTTTTTGCGCGAATTGGAGCGGGCCAAGCGCGACAGCACGCTCGACTACCTCGGCGTGGACTACTACGACCCGTTCCTCAGCCACGCGCTGCGGATGCCGGATTTTTCGGATCTCGAATTCAAAAGCCGAAGCGTCTCCGCGCATTTGTTCGATGTGCTCACGAGCAAGTGGTGGGACTGGCATTTTCTGCCCGAAGGCATGACGGCTTTTTGTTCGTATTACGCGAAAGCCTTCCCCGGCCTGGGAATCCTGATCGCCGAAAACGGCATGTCCCAGCGGTGCAGTCGGGACAACTCCGTCGTCGCTCACCGCCCTGATAAAATTCTGCGTAGCGATTATCTCGAGGCCCACCTACGCGAGGTTCGGCGAATGCTCGATCAAGGCGTGCCGCTGATCGGATACCTGCACTGGTCGCTCACCGATAACTACGAGTGGGGCTCGTTCACACCACGCTTCGGGCTTTACCGGATTGATTTTGCGAAAGGGCTGGAGCGCTTGCCTGTGGACCACATGGGCGACAATCCCTCCCGCACCTACGCTCGACTCGTTCGGGAATTGGGGCTCGGTGGCGTGGGAAGTTGAATTGACAGCCCGAGGCGTAGGGAGAAAATTCCCACCTGCGTTTCCGCAACTTTTTTTCCGCATGGCCACCATCAAAATCGATCCCGCGCTCCACCAAGCCAAGAAACCCGACTGGATCAAGGTTCGCTTGCCATCGAATCCGGTCTTTTTTTCGACCAAGGGGCTGATTTCCGATCTGCGGCTTCACACCGTTTGCGAGAGCGCGCAGTGCCCGAACCGCTGGGAGTGCTGGAGCAGCGGCACGGCGACTTTCATGATCGCTGGCGATCGCTGCACCCGTGCTTGCGGGTTTTGCGCGGTCGATACCGCAAAGCCCTTCCCGCTCGAGCAGGATGAGCCGCAGCGCGTGGCGGAGGGCGTCAAGCGCCTCGGGCTCAAGCATGTCGTGGTCACTGCCGTGGCGCGCGATGATCTTGCGGATGGCGGGGCGGATCACTTCGCCCGCACCATCGAGGCCATCCGTGCTCTTGATCCCAAGATCGTCATCGAGGTTTTGGTTCCCGATTTCAACGGCAAGGACGAACCGCTCCAGCGAGTGCTCGAGGCCGCCCCGGATGTTTTCAACCACAACCTCGAAACCGTCGAGCGTCTCACGCCACTCGTCCGTTCCCGTGCGAAATACCGGCTCTCGCTGGATTTCCTTAAGCGCGCCGGAGAACTCCGCCCGGACATCATGACGAAGAGTGGATTGATGCTCGGACTCGGCGAAACGGAGATCGAACTTTTCCAAGCGATGGATGACCTCCGCGAATCCGGCGTGAAAGTGCTCACGCTCGGCCAATATCTCCGCCCGACGCCGAACCACCTGCCGGTTCTCGAATACATCAGCCCGGAGACTTTCGAGCTCTACGGCACGATCGCGCGCAACAAGGGCTTCGAATTTGTCGCCAGCGGACCGCTTGTTCGCAGTTCCTACCACGCGGCGGACTTCAACCCGGTCCAGCGTTGATCTGGAAAGTCATCGCCGCCGGGAAGCCCGCGCTGGATTTTGCCAAGTTGGGCATCGAGGAATACGGTCGCCGTCTCGCGGGTTGCTCAAAATTCGAAATCCACTTCGTCAAAACCGGCGCTCGTCTCGCGGAAAAAATGGATGAACTCGCCAAGGGGAGTTTCCGGATTCTTCTCGATGAGCGGGGCCGGCAATTTTCGAGTCGGGCCTTCGCGACGGAAATCCAAACCCTCCAGAACCGTGGGGTCTCTCGGTGTGCATTGCTGGTCGGGCCTTCGGATGGATGGGACGCCTCGGCCCGCGCGGAAGCCGATCTGCTTTGGTCTCTCGGCCCTCAAACCCTCCAGCACGAACTGGCCCTGCTGGTCGCTCTCGAGCAACTCTACCGCGCCGAATCGATCCTCGCTGGTTCGCCCTATCACCGGGATTGAGGCTTTTGGTTTGACGCCGCTCGATGGCTCTCCATCTGAAACCATGCTCTGATGCTCGCCACCAAGGGCAAGCGCCAAGCAATCATCGCGGCCATCAAAGCCGGCGCCACAGCTTACATGATGAAGGCGTTCTTCGAAAAAGACCTCCAAGCACGGATGCTCGATGACCTTGACTTGGGCTTCCAGTAACTGTGCCAAGCGCACAAACGCCACGATTGGTTTTTAGATATTTTGGGCGTGAGAGATGAGGGATCGGTAGTTCTCAAGAATCGCCGTGATGGCAGCGATGTGCGCGGCGGTCTGGAGATCGGCGGGAGTCTGATGCGGGGTTTCGAAAACGATCTCAAAGGGTTGAGGTGATTGTGTGGGCGGGGCTCCAAGGATGCCGGGGTATCCTTGCTCAATGATGCCTTGATTGGCTTGGAAGTTGTCGATGCTACGGTCGAAGTTCCTTGGCAGGAAGCGTGAGGCAGACTCAAGCGCGGGCTCGAGAACATGTCGCGTGAGTTGGTGGCCCTTGGCAAAGCCGTAAAGACCGTGGCTGGTATCGTCGGTATGCAGAGCGATGATGCCGTCGAAGGTGAGGCGCAGGAGTTGCCCCTCGAGCATCAGGACTTCGACCTCGTTGGAGCCGCGCCAGAATTCGCGGTTCATGTCTGCTCCGCTTTTCAGCCAGCGGGTGTTTTGCGAGAAGCCCCACGGATTGCAAACCGGATAAACAAACAACTCGTAGCCAGTAACCGGATCGGGGTTTTCATGGAGACGGCGGAGGAGCTCCACTGCGGCATGGATGCCGCTGACCTCATCGCCGTGGATGCCCGCAAAGATGCCAACCCGCAAAAAAGTGGAGCGTTCGCCGGGACCGGTGAAAAGAAATCGCGGAATGCTTGTGGTTGAACCCCGTGGATCGGTGAACTCCAAATGCGCGGGAAAGAGTCTCTCGGATTCTGTCGCGAGATCTGTGAGCGGCTCGAAGAGCTCGGCGATGCTGTGTTTCCGTAGCCTGGTATCCATGGACGGGGAATTTGTTTTCGAAATCATGGCGCTAAGAGGTTCGTATCCTCGATGAAGCCATTTTTTTCGAAGAGGCGGATGTGGCGGAAGGTGGCGGTGACCGTGTGCCCTTGTTCGAGAGCGAGTTCGCGGAGGCGTTCGCGGGGGACTTCGGCCTCGAAGTGTTCGTGGGTGCCGATTCGTTCCAGGGCGACCCGAGCGAAGTTTCCGGCGGAAAAGATGTGGAGCACTTTGGCGGGGATCGCTTGTTGGTGCGGGGTTGCGCCGGATGGCTGGATTTCGACATCGTGCGGTCGGACATAGAGAACGCCGGCTTCGGCGGTGGAGTGGTGGGAGTCACCGGCGCGGAAGCGGTTCACATTGCCGAGGAATTCGATGACAAAGGGGGATTTCGGTTTGTCGTAGACCTCCTGCGGCGAGCCGACTTGCTCGATGCGGGCGTTGTTCATCACAACGACTTCGTCGGCGAGTTCGAGGGCTTCCTCCTGGTCGTGGGTGACGAAGATGGTGGTGATTTGGATTTCCTCCTGGAAGGTGCGCAGCCAGCGGCGGAGATCTTTGCGGACCTTGGCGTCGAGCGCGCCGAAGGGTTCGTCGAGCAGGAGCACGCGGGGTTCCACGGCGAGGGCGCGGGCCAGAGCAACGCGCTGGCGCTGGCCGCCGGAGAGTTCGGAGGGATAGCGTTTGTTCAAACCGTTGAGTTGAACGAGTTCGAGGAGGTGGTTCACGCGTTTGCGGATTTCGTCAGTCGAGGGACGCTTCGAGAGGGGCATGGCGCGGAGGCCGAAGGAGATATTTTTTTCCACGGTCATGTGCCGGAAGAGGGCGTAGTGCTGAAACACAAAACCGACGCCGCGTTTTCCCGGGGCGAGGTCGGTGACATCCTCGCCGTGGAAGAGCACGCGGCCGAGGGCGTCGGGGTCGGGATATTCGAGGCCAGCGAGGATGCGCAGGAGCGTGGTTTTTCCTGAACCGGAGGGACCGAGGAGCGAAACGAGACGGCCGTCGGGGACGGTGAGCGAGACATTTTCGAGGGCTCGGTAGTCGCCGAAGGTTTTGGAGATATGGGTGGCTTGGATGCTCATGGATTCGAGGTGTTTAGTGGCGGGCGGATTTGGCGGTGCGCCACTCGATGAAGTTCTTGAGAAGGAGGGTGGCGAGCGCGAGGAGGCTCAGAATTGTGGCGAGCGAGAACGCGCTCACGGTTTGGTATTCCATGTAGAGCGTCTCGATGTAGAGCGGCATGGTGCTGGTCTTGCCCTTGATGTTGCCCGAGACGACGGCCACGGCTCCGAATTCGCCCATGGCGCGGGCGTTGCAGAGAATGACGCCGTAGAAGAGGCCCCACTTCACATTCGGGAGGGTCACATGAAAAAAGGTGCGCCAACCGCCTGCGCCGAGTGTGAGAGCGGCCAATTCCTCGTCTCGTCCCTGCGCCTGCATGACGGGGATCAACTCGCGTGCGATGAACGGGAGTGTGATAAAAATCGTGGCCAGCGCGATGCCAGGCAGGGCGAAGATGATGCGGAGGTCCCAGGCTTTGATTGGCTCCGCGAGCCAACCGTGGGTGGTGCTGAAAATGAGAACGAAGATGAGGCCCGCGATGACGGGCGAGACAGCGAAGGGCAGGTCGAGCACGGTGACGAGCAGGCTTTTTCCGCGAAATGTGAATTTCGTGATGGCCCACGCGGCGGCGAGGCCGAAGAGGAGATTCAATGGCACGCTGATGGCGGCGACGGTGAGCGTGAGCCGGATGGCATCGATCGCGTAGGGATCGGAGAAGGTGGCGAGGTAGAGTTGGACTCCTTTTTTAAAGGCCTCGTAAAAAACCGCGATGAGCGGCATTAGCAAAAAGAGCGAGAGGAATCCGACGGCGATGGCGGTGAGCGTCCAACGCACCGGAGCAGACTCCGTGATGGTGCGGAAGGATTTCGGTGGAACGAACGAGCGGGTGCGGGAGACGATGGCGGCCATGGGAGGGTCAGGAATTTTTTTCGGCCCAACGCTGGAGGAGGTTGATAACGAAAAGCAGGGCGAAGCTGGCGGTGAGCATCACGGCGGCCACGGCGGTGGCCTGCGGGTATTGGTAGTTCTCGAGGAATTTGACAATGACGAGTGGCGTGATTTCCGTGCGGAGCGGGATGTTGCCGGAAATGAAAATGACCGAGCCGTATTCCCCGATGGCGCGGGCGAAGGCGAGGGCGAAGCCGGTGAGCATTGCGGGCAGCAGGGCGGGCACGATGATTTGCGTGAAAACCTTGGCGCGGCCCGCGCCGAGCGAGGCAGCGGCCTCCTCCACCTCGGCGTCCAAATCCTCCATCACCGGTTGTAGGGTTCGCACCACGAAGGGCAGGCCAATGAAGGTGAGTGCGATGTAGATGCCGACTTGCGAGTAGGCGGTTTCGATTCCCAGCGAATAGAAAAATTGACCGAGCCAACCGTTGCGGGCGTAGAGCGCGGTGAGGGCGATGCCGGCCACGGCGGTCGGTAGGGCGAATGGCAAATCGACGAGCGCATCGAGAATCCGCCGGCCGGGGAAGCGGTAGCGTGTGAGCACCCAGGCAACGAGAAATCCAAAGACCGCATTGGTTGCGGCGGCCAGGAACGAGATTCCGAAGGTAACCTTGTAGGACGCCACGACCTGACGGCCGGTGATGGCGGTCCAGAAGGCGTCCCAGCCCATGCCGGAGGAACGGATGAAGACGGCGGACAGCGGGATGAGCACGAGCAGCGTGAGATAGGTCACGGTGATGCCCATGGTCAGGCCGAAGCCAGGCAGGATACGGCGCGAGGGGCGGCGCTTGGTTTTTTTGCGTGTCTCCATCCGTTCTCCGGGGCGGGTGTTATTTCAGGTAAATCTGGTCGAAGATCGCGCCGTCCTCGAAGAACTTCTTCGTGGCCGGATTCCAACCGCCGAAGACCTCGTCGATGGTGAAGAGCTTCAGGTTCGGATACTGCGATTGGAACTTTGCGAGGATGGCTGGATTGCTCGGGCGATAGAAATGTTTCCCGGCGATCTGCTGGCCCTCGTCGGAGTAGAGGTATTCGAGGTAGGCCTGGGCGACTTCGCGCGTTTTCTTTTTGTCCACATTCTTGTCGACCAAGGCCACGGTGGGCTCGGCGAGGATGCTGAGCGACGGGGTGACGATTTCGTATTTGTCGCCTTGTTCCTTCAACGCGAGGAGCAGCTCGTTTTCCCAGTTGATGAGCACATCGCCGATCTGGCGCTCGGTGAAGGTGGTCGAGGATCCGCGCGCTCCGGTGTCGAGGACCGGAACATTGGCATAGAGTCTTTTGATGAACTCCTGGGTCTTCGCCTCATCGCCGCCGAAGTGGTTTTGGGCCCAGCCCCATGCGGCGAGGAAGTTCCAGCGGGCCACGCCGGAGGTTTTGGGATTCGGCGTGATGACCTGCACATCGGGTCGAATGAGATCGTCCCAATCCTTGATGTTCTTCGGATTTCCCTTTCGCACGAGGAAGGCCAGCGTGGATTGGTAGGGCGCACTGTTCGACGGCAGGCGGCTCTGCCAGTTTTCCGGCAGGAGTCCGGCCTTGGCGATGGCATTCACATCCGCAGCGAGCGCAAGTGTGACGACATCGGCCTCGAGTCCGTCGATGACGGCGCGGGCCTGCTTCGACGAGCCGCCGTGTGACTGGCTGAACTCGATTTGCTCGCCGGTTTTTTCCTTCCAGTGTTTGGCGAAGGCGGCGTTCAAATCGGTGTAAAACTCCCGCGTGGGATCGTAGGAGACATTGAGGAGCGTCTGCGCGGCGGCGTTGGAAAGCGCGAGGCCGAACAGGGCGATGACGAGCGCGGCGGCGAGGCGGCGCGGTGTGTGTGTATGGGTTTTCATGATGTTGGTTTGGTTGGAGTTGTCGTTGGGTTCAGAAATTCACGCCCATGTGCAGGCCGATAATGGTGTCGTTGGCCACGAGGCCGCGCCCGCCAGGGTTCATGATGTATTGGACGACGGGCTGCACATACGCGAAGCGGTTGAGCTGGATCCGGTAGTCGACCTCCAAGACGGCTTGATAGGTTTGGGGATCGCGGTTTCTGGCCCGAGCCGCATCGGCGGCTTCGAAGCTGTAGTTGCCGTAAGCGAAGGCCACGCCGGTTTGGTCCTTATCGCGGCCGGGGATGAGGCCTTTGTAAACGAGGCCGCCCAGCGCGTAGAATTGCATGAGGTTGTTCTCCGGAGGTGCGAAGTTCAGCGTGCTGAACCAGTAGAGGCCTTGGTCGTCCTTCTTGGGTTTGACCGCCGCCACAGGGTTCTTGCCGCTGTCGGTCCCCTCGATACTCGAACGCGACGCGATGGATTTTTCACGAAACAACTGCTGGTCGGCTTGCCAGTAGAACTGGAGATTTCCATCGTAGGGCACGCCGTCGAATCCGGTTTTTTCGACGCCCCAGTAGATCATGCCGGCGGCGTATTTTCCGGGCAATTGCTCCGGGCCGATTTTCGGTGTCACGCCGATCTCGTCGAGGCTGTAGAGGCCGTGCAGCGAAGGTTCGAGGGCGTAACCTTGGAATGAAAGGCCGTGGTTCATCGGATCGGTGCCGAAGGGGTAGGCCAAATACAAGCCGCTTTGCGCGTAGAGCCAATCGGTGGGCTCGATTTTTGCGTAGCCGCCCCAGGTCGAGAAGGAACCGCCCCATGGGAGGTTCGGGTTGATGCCTTTCGCCGTGCGGATCGTTTGGTTCACGAAGAGCTTTGATTCCGGTTGGACGAGGAACAAATCCGTCGGCACCTGCCAACCGCCCGAGAGCGTGAGGAATTCGGGAATGCCGAAAAGCTCGGGAGTCGTGTAGGTCGCGTAGGATTTGCGGAAACGCCAACCGGCCCCGCCCGTGTAGGCGCTGGGGCGGAAGGTGCTGTCGGTGCCGGAATATTTGTTGATGCTGTAGGTGCCTTCGCGCCAGCGGACATCGCCGGTGAAGCTTAGGCCGTCGAGGTTATCGATCTTTGTGAGCTTGGCCGCATCGACAGTGAGTTCGAATCGAATCTCCTGGTCGAATCCGCCGCGTTGCTCGAGTCCACCATCGACGATTGCGAGGAAATTGGCGCGCCAGTCGGCCCGGAAGTTCACGCCGCGATCCTGCAGGGAGTCGCGAACGCCGAACCAATTTCCGGTGGCTTGTCTTCCATCCCACCATTCGGCGAGAGCGGATTTTTCGGCAGTAGGGGGTGGAGGTTCGGCACTGCCTGCAAGGGCGGTGCCGAGTGGGAGTGACGCGAGGGTGACGACCCCGGCGAGCGAAAGCTTCGCCGCGAGGCGGGATTTATAGGTTATTAATTTAGTCATTTTAATGAGTAGGCTGCGACAGCACTCCGCCTCGCGGGGTGGTGGTGTTGCGGATGGGTTTTCAGCCTCCTGGTTTCAGGTCGGACAAATTTGAGGTCGCGCCCTCCGAGGGGATGCGGACCTTCTTGGTTTGGCGGATTTCCATGACCCGCCCGTCGTGGACCACGATCTCCACCGTGCCGAAACGAACCTCGCGGACGGCTTGCAGGATTTCCCGCTCGGGCAGCGCATGGGTTGGTTTTGCGGTTGAAGGGATCACTGGCATTTGTTGATTGAATAAATCATGAAATAATTAAGGTGACTGGATTGGTCAACATAAAAATCAATATAAAATCGCTGTCTGTTTTTTTTAGAAAATCCCGAGCTTGGAATCCTGGGAGGGATTAGATCTGGTAATCTGGGGAGTCTGCAGGCAGCGGCAGCGGGGCGGTGAACGGAAGGGCGATTAGATCGCGGCGGAGTTTTTGGAGGGTGACTTCGACGACTTGCGCGAGGCTGTATCGGTCAAGGACATCGGCGATGGCGTTTCGCACATCGAGCATGAGGAGGCGCAGGCCGCAGTGGTCCTCGTCCGGGCAGGAGCATTTTTTGTAGGCGGTTTGGCTCACGCAGCCGATGGGTGCGAGCGGGCCGTCGATGAGGCGGACGATTTCGCCGATGAAAATATTGTCCGCCGGTCGGGCGAGGAAGAACCCGCCGTGCTTGCCGCGCTTGCCGTCGACGATACCGGCTTCGCGGAGTTGGGCGAAGATTTGCTCGAGAAACGGAAGCGGGATGTTCTCGCGGGCGGCGACCTCCTTGAGCGGGAGCAAATCGCGACCAGCCTCGCGGGCGATGGCGAGATCAATAAGGGCGCGCAGGGCGTATTCGCCGCGTTTGGTGAGTTTCATTCCGGTTCGGAAGCGGCCCGCGGAGGGGATGCTTGCAAGCTTCTCTAGGGAAATGCGGCGCCGAGTTCAAGTCGAGCTGGGAAGTTTTGGGTTTGCAAAGCGGAACGCCTTGAAAAGATCGCATCCGAATTCATGAAAACGCTCACAAGGGAGTTTTTCCAACGCGATCCTCTCACCTGCGCGCGCGAATTGATCGGCTGCGAGTTGGTTTGGAATCAAGCCGGGGGCGTGATCGTCGAGACCGAGGCCTACTCGGTGCGCAATGACGAGGCGTGCCACACATTCCATCGTCCCTCCTCGCGCGCATTCGTCTCCAAAAAGCCACCCGGCGCCGCGTATGTCTATCTCAACTACGGCATGCATTGGCTGTTGAACTTCCTAGTCAAAGGCGGCGCGGAGGATGGTTTCGTGCTCATCCGCGCCCTTGAGCCCACGCGGGGAATCGAGGAAATGCGCCAGCGCCGTGGAATGAACGAACTCAAAAACCTCTGCTCCGGGCCGGGAAAACTCACCCGCGCCTTGGGCGTGGATGGAGATTTTCATGGACGCGACATTTTCGAGTCGCCAGGCCTCAATCTGATCTTGCCATCAAATCAGCCGGAAATCCTCGAAGGTCCTCGAATTGGAATTTCTCGCTCCGCCGAACTGCCTTGGCGTTTTACCAAGGCAGGGAGTCGATTTCTCAGTGCGCCGATGAAAGCGCCCTGAAGATTTGAGAAGTTTTCTTACTCCGCAGCGGCTTCGGCTTTCAAAGCGTGGACCTTGTTTTTTAACAGGTCGAAATCCGTGAAAGCGCGGATCGATTCGATGGTCGCCTTGCGCACGCCGTTCTCGGCGGGAAATTCGATAGTCGATCCGGTCGGGGTCCCGAGAAGAGCCTGGCCGATGCCGGCCTTGTAGGAAATGAGGCCCAAATCTGGCGCGCTGTCCCACGCTCCGAGGATGCTGAAGGTCTCCTTGCTGCCATCTTCGAAGCGGACGGTGACGACGGTGCCGATTGAAACCTGTGAGGTGTTGGGATTTTCAAATTCCGTTCCACGAGCAAGCGCGAGTTCACGCTCCATCTCCACGCGGCGGCTCTGAAGCACGCGCTGGTGCTCTTTAGCGGCCTTGAAGCCGGCATTTTCACGAAGGTCTCCCTGCTCCTTGGCGATATTGATATCGCGAAGATTCTGCGGGATGTCCTTGGTGACGAGGCGGTCGAACTCGGCCTTGCGCTTCTCCAAGCTGGGCCAGGAAACGGTGAGGCTGGTGTCGCCCTCGTCGGTCTGCGCGCCAGTGATCATGTTTTGCGTCTCCGGATAAAGTTTCACGATGCGGGCCATGAGCGAGCGCTTCGAGAGGTCATCAAATACCGGCGTGAGAAGCAGCTTCCGCATGGAGTCGCGAACGACATCGCGGCTGGCATTCACCAGCAGATCGCCGACCAATTCGCGGTCGTCCATGAGCAGGTCCTTGAGGCGCGAGGTGCGCTTCTCGGCGAGCATGTCGGCTTCGAGCGCGCTGAAGACGGAGGCCAGAAGCTCGGCGTTGAAGAGGTCCGGGAATCGCTTGTCGCGTTCTTTGCAGAGCCAGATGAGCATTTCCGAGGTGATCGAGCGTTCGCTAATCCAGCGCTCGAGGGTGGATTGAAACTGATCCTTTTGGCCGTGTTTTTCAAACAAGCGGCAGATGTCCGCGATGAGGCGCCCGCCCGCTTCACGAAGGAGTCGCAGGGATTTGTCGGGCCATGAGTCGCCAAACGCGGCGTCGAATTTTTCCAAAACCTCGCGCTGCTTGGAGCCGGGCAGGGTGTTGAAAATCTCGATCAGTCGCGAGGACTCGCTGGAGAGAATGTCCGCGATGGTCGGGGCGGTTTCGCCGGCCTCGAGCGCCGGAAAGCGCAGAAGGATTTCGTCACGGGCGACGAGGAGTTCGATTGCCGAGGCGGGTTGGAGGCGGCGGAGCTTTTGGGTGATGTCGTGGATGCGGTCGATGGCCTCTTGCAAGGCGGCTTCTTGGCCGGCCAGTTCGGAGAGGGATTTGAGAATCTGATCGAGGGCGAGGAGTTGGTCCTTCGTGTGGCGGGCTTCCTTGAAGGTGTTCACGAGGCCTTCGCCGGTGTTCACGCGGTTCTCAAGTAGCACATACGGGTCGGTTTTTTTCGCAGGAAGTTTGAAGTGGCCGTCGCTCTTCATCTTCTTCCGAGCCCCATCCCACCAGCGTTTGAAGGCAGCGGTGTCGAGCACGGACGGGGAAAGCGTGGCAGCGATCTGGTCGGCATTCGCTTTGCCACCGAGGTCGGCGATGATTTGGCGGACGACGCCGAGAGTGTCCGAGGAGCAGCGCTCGCGCAGGGCGGCGGGATCATTGGCTCGCTGGGCGAGGATATGCTCTGCGGGAATCGGAGTGAGAGTCTCGGCGGCGTATTCGGCCTGCATCGGGTGGCTTTTCTTCGGGCCGAAATCGATGAGGATTTGGCCGGCGATGAGGTTCCACTCCGCAACGCGTCCGAAGCCCCAGCTCTTGTGGGTGCAGAAGGATCCGGGCGCGAGGCGGGCGAGTTTGTCGGCGGTTTTCTTATCGAATTTGCCGCTCTCAACGGCTTGGGTCAGTTCTTCAGTCATCGACATGGTTGTCACAGAAAAGGGCGCCCCCATGCAAGGGGAAGAAAATCAAGGGGCGTGGAGGGAATCCGCTTTTGGCCTTGCCGCAGGGCGACGCGTCGTCAAAATCCGCGCCCCATGGGTAACAATGACGAGCAAGTTTTAGTGGTGAAGCGGAGTTTTTTCGACGAGCTGGGGAGCTTTCAAGGCCTCTGCGCGGCGGTCGATGACTACCTCCCGAGGTTTATGCTGAAGGAGAATAATTTTTTCGCTCCGAGATCGACGGCGGAGGACGATCCCTCGCTGAAACAAATCATCCCGTATGCAGTCTTCCTGCACGGGGGAAAAATCCTGCACTATACGCGTGGCTCGAAGTCCGGCGAGAAGCGGCTCGTTGCCAAATCCTCGATCGGAATCGGCGGGCACATCAATGACACCGACGAGAGCCTTCTTCACTTGGACCAATCGACCTACCACAACGCGGTTCAACGCGAAATCCGCGAGGAGCTCCGGCTTGGCGGGGGATTTTCCGAGCGGGCGGTGGCTCTGATCAATGATGACTCGACGGAGGTCGGGAGCGTGCATTTGGGTGTCGTTCATCTGGTGGAATTGGAGAACGACGATGTCCGAGCTGGCGAAAAAGCGATTGCGGAACTCGGCTTCGCCACGCGCGAGGAATTGCTCGCGCGGCGGGAGGATTTTGAAACCTGGTCGCAGATCGTTCTCGATGCCTTGCCCGAGTTGCTCGCGCGCTGACGCCGAAGATCGGTTTTGCCATTCGGTCGCGCCTGTGCGTTGATTTTCGCCATGTCTCAACACGACATCCAAAATACCCCCGAAGACCGGATCCAGTATCACGAATACAAAATCATCCTGCAGCCGCAGCACTTCACGAGTCCGCAGGCTTTCAAAGATTTTTGGCAGATCGTGAAAACGACCGCGAAGAAATATGACGTAAAGGTCAAGGAGGCGGAGGCGGCTTTTGAGAGCCATGTGCGGGAGGTTTTGTTTTTCGACACCGAGGATTTCGCTCTTTATCGGAACCATTTTATTTTCCGCCTGCGAACTCGCTACAAGGGCGGTTGGCCGGATGGTATCCCTGAGGTGACATTCAAATTCCGGCATCCGGAATTCGAAAAAGCCGCCGCCGTGGATGTGCGGCCTGGAGCGAGTGGAGGGATCGCCCGCATCAAGTTCAAGGAGGAGTTCCTGCCGATGCGTGAGACTCTGGGCGGCAAGCGTTCGATTTTTTCCCACAACTGCGTTCTTGCCAAACCGCGTGAGGATTTGGACATGGCGGTCAAAGACCTCGCCGCCGCATTTCCTGCGGTGGGAACACTGGAAGCCAACCACGAATCACCGCTCCGCTTGGTCAACGATATGGCTGTCGAGGAAGTGCAGGTGGATGTCGGGGAGTTGCATTTTGGGAACGGCTTCAAAGGAAAGACCACGATCGCGGTCTGGCGCACGCGCAAATACGAAAAGGCGTTCTGCGGGGAGTTCGCCTTCCAGTGCAAGTTCGACAGCGCGGACGATCTTCACAAATCAAGTGTTCGGCGCGCGGAGGATTTCTACAAGGCGCTCCAATTGGACGCGCACGATTGGGTCTCACTCGGCACGACCAAGACCGCACTCGTTTATCAAATCGGCCAACCCGCCCATGCAGCCCAAAGCGAGTAATCGCCCCACGCTCGCACAAATCTTCACGGCGTTCGCCCGAATCGGCGCAACCAGCTTCGGCGGGGGACTAGTTGCATATCTGCGCGACGCGTTGGTGGATGAAAAAAAATGGATGGATGAGGAGGAATTTCTGGCCGCGCTGGAGATCGGGCAGACGCTGCCGGGATTAAACTCGGTGAATGTCTCGATCATAGCCGGTCGCCATCTCGCTGGTCCACTGGGTGCCATTTCGGCCGCTGCTGGAATCATCCTGCCGGGGGTTTTAGCCTTGGTGATTCTGGGTCTGCTTTATGACCGCTTCCGCCACAATCCCGAAGTCGCCGCCGCGCTGGCAGGCGTCGCTGCCGCCGCAGTGGGCCTACTTTTGCAGGTCACGCTCAAGATCGGGGCGAAGCAATTTTCAAACTTGAAGGATCTTTTCTTCCTCGTCGCAACTTTTGTGATGGTGGCATTTTTTCATGTTTCCCTGCCGACGGTTTTGTTCCTCGTGGCGCCGGTCGCCATCATCCTCTGCCGCCCGAAAACCGAACCTAAACAATGAGTGATCTTGTCCGGTTGCTGAATGTTTTTTGCCTCCTCTCGCTGCTCGCTGTGGGAGGTGGGAGCGCGGTGCTTCCAGAAATGCAGCACGAAACCGTCGCCGTTCATCACTGGGTCACTGACGATCAATTTGCGACGATCTACAGCCTCGGCCAAATGGCGCCAGGGCCGAACATGTCGATGGTCGCGTTGATCGGTTGGCAGGTCGCCGGCGTGGCGGGGCTCCTAGTCGTGCTGGTGGCGTTCTATCTACCCTCGAGTTTTCTGGTCTACGGGTGCAGCTACATTTGGGATCAATTCAAAGACAATCCCTGGCGCAATGCTGTTCAGCGGGGCATGGCGCCGATTACCATCGGCCTGATGCTCGCGGGCGTTCACGCCGTCGGAAAAACCGCCTGCATCAATTCCGACCGACCGCTGGATTTCAATATCATCTCCTCAATTGTCGCGCTGGCCGTTACAGGCATCCTTTTCGCAAAACACATCAACCCCGTTTTGTTGATGCTGCTTGGCGGTGGGGTGGGTTGGTTTTTGTTGAGGGGTGGCTGAGCCATTTTTTGTATTGATCTCAATGGAGTGATCAGCGAAATAGATTCCATGAAATTCATTAATCGCCTCAGAGCATTCACGCTGATTGAACTTTTGGTTGTTATATCGATTATTGCCATTTTGGCCTCACTGGCACTTCCGGCAATTACCGGCGCTTTAACTCGCGGGCAAGCATCGCAAACCATGAGTAATGCGCGGCAGCTCTATGTTGCCACTTTTAATATGGCAGCTGATGGTCAGACAACTGGGGATACTAACCTATCTTGGCCTGGCGACTCAGCCTCCCCAAGTTGGAGCACATGGGCTACCGGCCTAACCACAGGCGGTTATTTATCTACGAATGATTTCAATAAAATGCTCAACGCTCAGGGGGTTTCAAGGCCTGCAAATACTGCGCCAACTGCAGCTACACCCAGTGCTTTAAGTGTTTATCAAGTTAAAGACTCGAGCCCCATGCAATCTATCTTTATATCTTCAGCAAACTTCGTGACTCCAGGAACCGCACTTGTTGCTACTGCATTGCCTTTTGGAAACAAAGCATTTGTTGTGCTTCGTCGTGGTGGGGATGGTCTGGTTTACCAAGGGGCTCAAGCTACCAATACAACCCTCTTTTTTGATACCGTTTACACAACGCTAGATACCAAGCTTCAATAACGCTAAATCCTATAAATTATATTAAAATGAACATCGTATCAAAAATCGAATCCGAGCAATTCAAGTCCGACCTCAAGCCCTTCAATGTCGGCGATACGGTCAAAGTCCACACTCGTGTTATTGAAGGCGACAAGGAGCGTATCCAAGTTTATTCCGGCATTGTGATTGGCCGCAAGGGCACTGGAATCAATGAAAACTTCACTGTTCGCCGTGTTTCTTATGGTGAGGGTGTAGAGCGTGTTTTTCCAATCCACTCGCCCCGTATTGCAAAGATCGAGGTGGAGCGCAAGGGTGCCGTTCGCCGTGCCAAGCTCAACTACCTCCGTTCTCGCAAAGGCAAGTCCGCTACAACTGTCAAAGATCAGGTCGTTCGCGGTTGATTGAAGATGGCGTGCTCCTTTGAGCACGAGCTTTCGCTCCGCGCTTCGGGAGTTTTTCCGGTTGCGGGAATTGACGAGGCTGGTCGCGGGCCATTGGCAGGTCCGGTTGTTTGTGCGGCGGTCATTCTGCCACTCACAATCAGCCTGACTGGTTTGGACGACTCCAAAAAACTGACGCCGCGCCGTCGCGAGGCACTTTATGCAGAGCTCACCGGGAATCCTGAGATTCGCTGGGCCGTCGTATCGATTGCTTCCGAGGAAATCGATCGTTTGAACATTCTCCGCGCGACCCATGTCGGAATGCGGCGGGCTTGGGAAAAACTCGATCCTCGTCCCGCTCATGTTCTGATCGATGGCTTGCCGGTTTCGGATTTTCCCTGTGCTCAGACGGCTCTGGTCGGGGGAGATGGCATCAGCCTCAGCATCGCCGCCGCGAGTGTGATCGCCAAAGTCGAGCGCGACCGCGCCATGCTGGAATACGACAGGCTCTATCCCGAATATGGTTTCGCGAAGCATAAAGGCTACCCAACCGCCGCTCACTTTGCCAAACTGCGAGAGCATGGGCCTTGTCCAATTCACCGAAGAAGTTTCTCGCCTGTGGCGCAGGCCGAACTCTGGTGAAGCACCTCACATCGAGCTCGGCCAACGCGGGGAGGCCCTTGCCGCCAAATTTCTCCGCAGCCATGGGCACCGGGTTCTCTACAAAAATTTCCGCGCTCCGCATGGTGGCGAGGTGGATATCGTCTGCCGCGACAAAAAGCACAGCGAACTCGTATTTGTGGAAGTGAAGACCCGATCGAGTGAAGCCTTTGGAGCGCCGGCTGAGGCGGTGGATCAAAAAAAACGCCGCCTCATCATTCGCGGTGCCATGCAGTGGCTCCGAATGCTCGACAAGCCAGAAATCACCTATCGATTCGACATTGTGGAAGTCCTCATCGGCCCACCCGTCGAAATCCGTCACATCGAAAACGCATTTCCGATTCCTTCAAACTATATCCGCTGATGTCTGTATCTCTTCTTTCGGCCAATGAAATCCGTCTTGCCTACGGCCACCAACTTCTACTTGAAGGAATCACACTGACCGTCTCTCCCGGCGAAAAAGTCGCGCTTGTAGGTCGGAACGGGTGTGGCAAGACGAGCCTCCTCAAAATCCTCGCCGGGGAAAACGAAGCCGACTCCGGCGAAATCTCCCGCCGCCGGGGATTGCGTGTCGGTTATCTGCCGCAAGAGTTCGAGCTCGATCCCGCGGCAACCGTCCTTGCAAACATCGAGGCCGGCGCTTCCGATCTCGTTGAATCCTTGCGTCGCTATGAGGCGGGCGAGGGCTCGGATAAAGAACTTCACGACATGCTGGAATTCATCCAGCACGCGGACGGGTGGAACCTCGAGACCCGCATCAAAAGCCTTGCGGGAGCCCTCCATGCCCCGCCGCTGGACGCGATGGTCGGCCCGTTGTCGGGTGGTGAAAAGCGCCGTGTCGCGCTCTGCCGCGCTCTTGCGTCCCAGCCCGATCTTTTGCTTCTCGACGAACCCACCAACCACCTCGACTCCGAATCCACGGGCTGGCTGGAGGATTTTCTTCGTAGCTTTCCTGGCGCGGTGGTGATGGTCACACACGACCGGTATTTTCTTGAAACCATCGCCACGCGGATCATCGAAATCTCGCAAGGGAAAGCCCACTCGCATCCGGGCAATTACGCGGCCTATCTGGAGTCCCGTGCGCTTCGACAACAGATCGCCTCGCTGGCCGAACGCCGCCGGCAGCGTTTCATCCGCGCGGAACTCGAATTCGTCCGCGCAGGCGTCCGCGCCCAGCGTTCCAAGTCCAAAAAGCGGCTCGAAACCTTTTATCAAATCGCAGGACAGGAAACTCCGCCGGAGGAGCGCGAGATGGATCTCTTGATCCCGCCGGCGCCGGAGTTGGGCAACAATGCTGTCGAACTTGTGAATGTCGGGGTCCGTTTCGAGGCCGATGGACGCTGGATTTTTCGAAACCTCGACCTCTCGCTTCGTCCTGGAGAATGCACGGGAATCGTTGGTCGCAACGGAGCGGGTAAATCGACTTTGCTTCGAGTCTGTCTTGCCGAGCAGGTCCCGACCGAAGGAACGGCGACCATCGGGAAGCGCGTTGTTTTTAATTACATCGATCAGGGTCGAATGAAGTTGAAAGGCTCCAATACCGTCATTGAGGAAATCGGTGGCGATGGCGGCTCTATTCCATTTGGGAACCGCGAAATCCCGGTGCGATCCTACTTGCGGCGCTATTTGTTCGACGATGTCCGGATGAACGATCGGGTGGACAAACTCTCCGGCGGCGAGCGAGCTCGGCTCATGCTCGCGAAGGTGCTCAGCCGTGGTGGCAATGTGCTGGTTCTCGACGAACCCACAAACGACCTAGACCTCGGCAGCTTGAGAATGCTTGAGGAGGCGCTTGCCGCCTTCGATGGCACCATTTTGGTGGTCAGTCACGACCGATATTTTCTCGACCGAATTTGCGATCGGATCGTTGCATTCGAAGAGGGCGGCATCCACTCCCAGCCGGGAAATTTCTCGTATTATCTCGAAGGCAAAAAAGCGCGGGAGACACGCTACGCCTCGATGGCTTATTCCAAAAAATCAGACATGGCTTCCAAGTCTGCGCCGAAGCGGAAGCTGGGTTATCGAGAGAAAGAGGAACTCGATGGGATCGAGGGAACAATTCTTGAGGTCGAAAAAAGTGTGGCGGATCTCGAATCCTTGCTCAACGAGCCCGATTTTCATGCGACCCGCACGGCCGAGGTGCCGGGCGTGCTTTCGCAACTCGAAGCTAAGAGAAAGGAAATCGATCGCCTCTATGCGCGGTGGGAGGAATTATCGAACGCATGAACAAAGACATTCCCGTTCCGGGGCAGCGTTGGACCAGTGACACCGAACCGGAACTCGGTCTGGGCATCGTTTTAAAAAGCGAATACGGCCGGGCAGAAATCTTTTTTCCCGCCGCCGGTGAGCATCGTCAGTATGCCCTCGCCAGCGCCCCGATCCGCCGTGTCAGGTTTTCCGAAGGCGACAAAATCCGAACCCACTCGGGCGAACCGTTGACCGTGGATTCGATCAGCGAAACGGCTGGGTTGCTTTCCTACAACTGTGGAGGTCGCGCCGTGGCTGAGGCGGAATTGTCTGACTCCATCAGTTTCTCAAAACCCGAAGAACGCCTGCTGGCTGGGCAGGTGGATGAAATCGAGCGATTCAAACTTCGTGTGGAATGTCTCCAACGCCGACGCGATCTCCGTCAAAATCCAGCTCGCGGATTCGCAGGCGGCCGGATCGATTTGATTCCCCACCAAATCTCGATCGCCGCCGAGGTGGCGTCCCGCTTGGCCCCGCGCGTGCTTCTTGCCGACGAAGTGGGCTTAGGCAAAACCATCGAGGCGGGTCTCATTCTCCACCGCCTCCACCTCACCGGCCGCGCCGCGCGCATTCTGGTTCTTCTGCCTCCGGCATTGCTCAACCAATGGTTCGTCGAAATGTTCCGCCGGTTCCAAATGTCGTTCAGTATTTTCGATGAAGACCGCTGTCTTTCGCTGGAGGCATCGGGCGTGAATCCTTTTCTCGATAGCCAACTCGTCATTTGCGCGTTGGATTTTCTCTCATCGAATCCGAATCGCGCCGAGCAAGCGCGAGAAGCTGGTTGGGACTTGCTGGTGGTGGATGAGGCCCATCACCTCGCCTGGTCGCCTGCGGGTGGAGGTGCAGAATATCACTTGGTCGAATCCCTCGCGCGTTCAGTCCCCGGCTTGCTGCTGCTCACCGCCACCCCCCAACAACTCGGCCTCGAAGGGCACTTCGCCCGGTTGCGCCTTCTCGACCCGGAGCGTTACAACGATCTCGAATCGTTCCTGCACGAATCCGACCGCTACGAATGGGTCGCCAAGGCGATCGATGCTCTGATGGCTGGAAAAAAAATATCCAGCGTCTCCCTGCTTCAAGGAGCCGTTCGGAAACACTACGACGAATTCCTCGCCGGCGATGAGTCGGCTCGGGATAAAGCCATCTCGGGTCTTCTGGATGAATTTGGGACCGGACGCGTGATGTTCCGCAACACTCGCGCCGCGCTTTCCGGTTTTCCGAAACGCAAAGCCCACCTCGCCCCGCTGGCTCCTGATGCGGATCGGATCGCTTGGCTGGTTGATCTCCTCAAAAGCCTCAAGAAACAAAAGGTTCTTCTCATCACCTCCTCGCCCGAGGTCGCGATCGGGTTGATGGAGGAACTGCAAAGGACGATCAAAATCCCCGCCGCCGTCTTTCACGAGCGCCTCACGCTTCTCCAGCGAGATCGCAACGCGGCTTACTTCGCCGAGGAGGATGGTGCGCGCCTCCTGATCTGCTCAGAGATCGGCAGCGAGGGGCGAAATTTCCAATTCGCCCACCACCTCGTGTTATTCGATTTGCCGACGAATCCCGAACTCCTCGAGCAACGCATCGGGCGACTCGACCGCATCGGTCAGACCTCGACGATCCACATCCATGTCCCGTTTTGCGAAGGCGGCGAGGAGGAGGTTTATGCCCGCTGGTATCACGAGGGTCTGGACGCCTTTCAAAAAAATCCCCACGGCACTCCTGCGTTGGCCACCATGTTTTCCGGACGATTGGCCGCGCTTTCCGAGTCTTTTACCGCCGCCACCATGGCGAAGCTCATTTCGGACACCGCCGCCGAGACCAAGAAAATCGGGAAGCAACTCCAGCGCGGCTACGACCGACTGCTCGAGCTGAACTCCAACAAATCCGAGGTCGCCGCTCCCCTTATCGATGGCATCCGCAAACAAGATGGCGACGCCGAGTTTGAATCCTTTTTCATCAGGACGCTCGATCACCTCGGAGTCGAGGTCGAGGAACTCGGCAGTCGGGGATATCTTTTAAAAACCGGCGCCGGTCAGTCTGCCTCCCTGCCGGGCCTTACGCCCGATGGCGCGATGTTTACCTTTGACCGCCCACGGGCTCTTTCGCGCGAGGATGTGGGATTTCTGAGTCAGGACCACCCTGTCGTCCGGGCAGCGATTGAATCAATCCTCGGAATGGAAACGGGAAATTCGGTCTTTGGCGTCTGGAAGTCCGACCTGCCCGGCGCGGTTTTTCTGGAAGTGCATCTGGTCCTTGAGTGTGTCGCGCCGCCGAATCTCCATGCGGATCGGTTTCTGCCCGCCACGCCTCTGCGTGTGGTGGTGGATCAAACCCTCGCTGATCGCGGCGATGACGAGGAATTTCGAGATGCTCCGCTCTCCGCTGGCGATGTTTTCGGTTTGATTGACACTCCGGTTTTTAAAAAGAAGCACCTGCCTGCCATGCTCGGAAAAGCCATTGAAATCGGCACCGCCCGCAAAGATTCCCTGATCATTGCCGCCCGCAACAAAGCCTCCGAGCAATACTCCGCCGAAATCGAGCGGTTGACCGATCTCGCTCAGCTCAACCGCTCGGTTGCCCCCGCCGAGATCGCCTCGCTGGAGTCGGTAAAGTCCGCGCTCATCGCCGCGCTTTCGGAGCCAACCCTGCGCGTTGATGCCTTGAAGCTGGTCTTGCGGACCTCGCCGTAAGGTTTTTTCTGGTTGCCCTTTGCTTGCCCTTCTCCACGATGGATGAACCATGAGTGTGCCTCAGAATACCATCGCGATCATTTACGATTACGACCAAACCCTCTCTCCCACCTACATGCAGGAGGAGGCATTATTTCCGGTCTTCGGCATCAACGCCAAAAACTTCTGGGCCCGTTGCGGCGAGCTTGTTCAGAGCCAAGGCTACGACCACGAACTCGCCTATATGAAGGTCTTGCTCGATTGTATGGAGATCGACCGGCCAACAAACGCCAAGCTCCGTGAACTCGGATCGAGGCTCACTTTTTACCCCGGACTTCCCGAGATGTTCGAGGAATTTAAAACCTCCCTTCTTACTTCCGACCATGTCGCGCACGGCATCACCGTGGAGCACTACATCGTATCCTCCGGAATCAAGGTCTTGATCGATGGCAGCCGCATCGCGCCGTATGTGCGCAAGATTTTCGGTTGCGAATACGCGGTGGACGAGAGAGACCGCATCACTTTTCCGAAGCGCGCGATCAGTCACACACAGAAGACGCAATTTCTCTTCCGCATCAACAAAGGCATGCTCGAGATGGATCAGGATGTGAATGATCACATGGATCCGACACTTCGTCCTGTGCCCTTTCAAAACATGATCTATGTCGGGGATGGTCCTACCGATGTGCCTTGCTTCACTGTCATGCGCCGCAATGGGGGGCAGGCGATCGCTGTTTACAATCCGGAAGACACGACTCGGACGAGTTTCAAAAAATGCTACCAATTGAGCGTTCATGCCGACCGTGTGAAAAATATCGCTCCATCAGATTTCCGCTCCGGCAGTCACCTTCGCTTGCTGCTCGAGGAAATGGTTTTCGAGATCGCCAATCGCATCGTCCAGCGTCGTCGGGACGATCTTCAGGCTGGAACCGTCAAGGCGCCGAAACACTGAGGGGAAAATCCTTCCGATTGCGCGCTTAGAGTTTTCTTGTCATCGTCACGCCGATGGATGCCCCCCTTGAGGAAAAAGTGGAAAAGCGATTCCAGGGTGTTCCTGTTGCCCAAGGAATCGCTCATTTTCCTGCCCTCGTTTATTACACCGAGGACGAGGAAATCCTCCCTCGGGATATCCCCCAGGAAGAACTCTCCGGTGAGATTGCCAGATTCGAGGCCGCGCTGATTTCCACGCGCATCGAACTGCTCGAAATCCAGCGCCGCATCGTTTCCGCCATCGGCGCGAAAGACGCGAGTATTTTCGATGCGCACTTGCTTGTCGTGGAGGACCGAACGCTGATCGACGAAGTCCTTCGCGGTCTCGAGCGAGATCATTGCAATGTCGAGCATGTCTTCCAGCAGGTCGTCCAAAAATACTGCCAGACTTTGGAATCCATCGACGATCCCTACCTGCGGGAGCGCGTCGTGGATATTCAAGATGTCGCGCGGCGGGTGATTCGCAATCTGCTTGGCAAAGCGCCGCTGAATCCGGCCGCCCACGCCCAGCAGCACATCGTCATCGCCCACAACCTCTCGCCATCCGACACCGCACAGTTTGATCGGAGTCTCGTCCACGGTTTCGTCACGGAGATCGGCAGCAAAACCTCACACACCGCGATCCTGGCGCGGTCTTTGGAAATTCCTGCCATCGTCGGCATGCAGGGGATCACCCAGCAGCTTCGCATCGGTGAGGACATTTTGATCGATGGCTACAAGGGCCTTCTCATTGTCAATCCCAGCCGGGAGACCCTCATCGAATACGGTCGGATCGAGCAGGAGAAAGAGGAAGTCGCCGAGCGCCTCGAGCAAATCCGTGAGACGGTTTCGACCACTCGCGATGGACGCCACATCGCGCTCTCGGCGAATATCGATCTTCCCGATGATCTTGGTGAAATTGCCGCTCAAGGTGCCGAAGGAGTCGGGCTTTTCCGGACGGAGTTTCTTTTTCTCAACCGGGAGGAATCTCCCAGCGAGGACGAGCAATACGAGCACTACCGCCATGCCGCGGAGAGTTGCCTCCCCCACGCCCTCATCATCCGAACGCTCGATATTGGCGGCGACAAGGTGGCGTCCAGCCTCGCTTTTGAGCATGAGGAAAATCCCTTCCTCGGCTGTCGAGCGATCCGTTACTGCCTCGAGCATCCCGCTGTTTTCAAGACCCAGCTCCGAGCGATCCTTCGCGCGGCAGGAATCGGCCATGTCAAAATCATGTATCCCATGATCTCGGGCATCGAGGAACTCCGCCGCGCCAACCAAATCCTCGAGGAGTGCAAACAGGAACTCGCCTCCGCAGGAATTCCCTTCAATCCCTTCGTCGAGGTGGGGATCATGATCGAAATCCCGAGCGCCGTCCTCGTCGCCGACCACCTCGCCCGTGAGGTCCGTTTTTTCAGCATCGGGACGAATGACCTGATCCAGTATTCGATCGCGGTCGATCGCCTGAACGACCGCATCGCCCATCTTTATAACCCCACGCACCCCTCGATCCTTCGGATGGTCAAAATGACGGTTGATGCCGGCAAAGCGAATGGGATTTGGACCGGTGTGTGCGGCGAAATGGCATCGGACATTCAACTCACACCTCTCCTTATCGGTCTCGGTGTCGATGAACTCAGTGCCTCGACCGCGCTAGTTCCCCGAATCAAAAAAGCGGTTCAATCCCTCGACTCGGGAGCCTGTGAATCTCTCGTTCGCGAGGTTTTGGCGATGGATGATTCCAATGCCATTCTCGAAAAATCCCGTGCGATGGCGCGCGAAAACTACGCGGATTTAATCGATTAGTAAGGCGATGGCGGCATCGATCGCCGCCACATGCGCCTCCACGCGCGAGTCGATGTGGAATTCGGAGGCGGTCTCGATGGTAAAAACCCGAGTCGCTCCGTGGAAATGGAGCAGGAAAGCCTCGGGCCATTCCAGCATCGTTTCGGAAGTGATTTTTCGCCGGATGATTCCGTCTTTGGCTCGACTGGTATCGATGCGTCGGCGGGAGTCGGGAGGCAGGTGAGGGGACATCGCGGCGATGATCTGCTCGCCCCAGTGGGGCTTCGCGGGGGAGGTTTCGTAAAGATAAGCCCCGAGTGCGTCGTAATCCTCGTGAAGGATGAGAGCCAAGTCGTAAGGGGATTGGAGAACCAGCCGCCGGTGTTTGGCGACAATCGGCATGGAGCTATGGTGGTAGCAGCGATTCAGGTCGAGCCCATCGGCATTCGAGCGTTTGTTGTGAATCAGACCCCATGGGTTCAAGCATGGAAAAATCCGAAGTTTCAAGCGCCGCGCGATCTCGGAGTTTCTTTCCACCCAAGTCAAGAGGGCCTCGGTGGAGGCCGGTTCGTCGCCGTGGATTCCTGCGGAAAAATAGACCGAGGGAGCATCCGGCGGGGATTTTTTGGAATAAAGGTGGAGGAGGGGATGGCCGTCGGCTTTGGCGAAAACCTCGACCGCCAGCCCGACCGTTGGAGCAACCGCTCGCCAGCGTTTTAAAAGACGGGAGTAGTCGTGGCTGTGCGCATGAAGCAGCGGAGCAGGGCGCTCGATTTTAGCCCCCGGTTTTGACCTCGATGATGTCATGCGGGGCGCTTTCCCGGAGTCCAGCGGGTGTGATGCGAGTGTAGCGGGCATTGGCACGAAGTGCGGCAAGATTGCCAGCTCCGAGGTAGCCCATGCCGCTTTGGAGGCCGCCTGCGAGTTGGCCAAGAACCGTGTCGGCGGAGGCCGAAACCTCCTTGAGCGCTTCCACGCCCTCGGCGGCGGATTTTTGGGAGAGTTCCTTGGCATGACCGTAGCGCGCGGCGCTCCCAGCTTTCATCGCCGCGTGGCTGCCCATGCCTCGGTATTGTTTATAAAATTTCCCGTTGATCTCCATGATCTGGCCTGGCGCCTCGGGGCAACCAGCGAGGAGGCTTCCGCACATGACGGCATCCGCCAGCGTGAGGGCTTTCACCACATCGCCGGATTTGGTGATGCCTCCATCGGCTAAGATAGCGACCCCGCATTCAGCGGCGGCCTGTGAGCAAACATAGAGCGCAGTGAGTTGCGGGATTCCCACGCCAGCCACCACTCGGGTGGTGCAAATCGAGCCCGGCCCTTGGCCGACTTTGATCGTGGTCGCTCCACATTCTGCCAAAAACTCGACGCCCGCGGCGCTGGTCACATTGCCGGCGATTAAGGGCAGCTTCGGAAATGCCGCACGGATGGCTCGAACACTTTCCCCGACCCCGCGCGAGTGGCCGTGGGCGGTGGAGACGGCAGCGATATCGAGTCCACGGTCCACAAGCGCGCCGACATGGGCAATCAGACCCTCTTTGTCGATTTGGCCTTCGGAGTCGCGTGGGGCCATGACTGCCGCTCCGCAGACGAGTCGGAATTTCTCATCTCTTGCAGGCTTCGTTTGCAACGAGCGCTCCTGGGTAATGCGCTCAATATCGCTGAGGGTGAAAAGTCCGCGCAGACGGTCTTCTTTGTCCACGACAAGAAGTTTGTGGATGCCGATGTGCTCGGTAAAAAATCGATCGGCCCGGGCGATGGGGTCGGCACCAAGTTCGTCCTCGCGAATCGTGAGAACGCCCGCGCGGGGCATCATCGCCTCGGACACTCCGCGTGGAGCGAAGCGAGGACGCACGCAGTGACCGGGGAGCAGACCGAGCAGGCGGTCCTCCGCATCCACAACGGGAAAGGTCGAGAAGCTGAATTTTTTCTCTTCGATTAAGGCGAGGACATCTCCGATCCGCTGGTCGGGATGAACCTTGATGGGTTCACGAATCAGGCCGTGGACATGGTTTTTTACCCGCGAAACCTCGGAGAGTTGCTGCTTCGCAGGCATGTTGTAGTGAATGAGTCCAAGGCCGCCATTCAATGCCAGGGCGATCGCCATCCGCGATTCGGTGACGGTGTCCATGTCCGAAGAAACAACCGGCAAGTGGAGCGGAAGGCCGGGCGCTATCAGGGTTTCGAGGTTCGCCTCGCGCGGCACGATCTCGCTGTAAAGCGTGGCGAGGGACACATCGTCGTAGGTGAGGGAAACTCCGGAGTTCGACTGAAAAAACTCGTCCGCTGGACGATAGAAGGTGCAATCAAGATTCCGTGAAAGGGAGGATTTCTTCGTTGAGCTTTCCATGACACATACTCCGGAAAGGGCTTTTTCGAAGCAAGACGAAACTGGGTCAGGGTTCGTCGCCCTGTGCGGGCTTCTGGGTGTCTTTATACCAAAGGATGCCGTGTTTGCGGAGATTCAGAATGAAGGCGCGGAGGTTGTCTGCCATTTCGCGATTGCTGATGAGCATGCCTAAAGCGCCACGGCCGGTTTGGGCCTGCTGGGCGAGAGCCCGAAATTCGTCGGAGGCTTTCTTGGCGGAGTCCATCGTTTCCTGTCCGGATTTCAGCAGCGTATCAAAACGGCCCGAGGATTCGGCGAGTTTCCCGGTGGTGGTTTGCAGGTTTTTGACGGTGGTGGAGATCGATTCCAGCTCGGATTTGGAAAGCACAGTCTGGTCGAGTTTTTCGACCACTGTGTTGATGTTTTTTACCGTGGTTCGCAGGTCTGCAATCAAATCTCCCGCGCCCTCGGTGAGGCCGCCAATTCCATCACCGATATCCGAGCCTTTGATCGTCGAGTCTGCCTCGATGAGGGGGCCTTCGGGTTTACCGCTCTTCAAAACAATCTGGATGTATTTGTCCCCGAGAAGACCCGAGCTGCCGATGGAGAATTGGCTTTCTACGGGAATTCGCACCTGCTCGAGGATTCGAAGTTCCACATTCACACCCTGCATGTCTGGCATGATGACCGGGTCGGCCGTGACGCGGCCAACCTTGGCGCCAGCGAGCAGGACTTCGGAGCCACGGATGATGCCGCTGGCGTTCGCGAACTCGACACGGAGGTTGTAGTAGTTGGCGAACCCTTCTCCGAGCCTTCCATAATAAATCAACAGCATGCCCGTGATCGTCAGTCCGATCAGAATGAAAATGCCGACCTTGATTTGTGTTTTACGATCTTCGGTGGTCATGTGCGCTCCTCAATAAATGGTTTCCCCTGATCTTCCATCCACAAAATCCCGGATGATCGGATCGGTGCTATCCCGCAATTCCTGCTGGTTTCCCAAAAAGTAAATCCGGCCTTCGTTCAGAAGGGCCACGCGGTCGGCGATGTGGTAGCAGCTCACCATGTCGTGGGTCACGACGATCGAGGTGACATGGAGTTCGCGTTGGAGGTGGCGGATGAGTTTGTTGATGCTGTCCGATACGATCGGGTCGAGGCCTGCGGTCGGCTCGTCGTAGAGGATCACATCGGGAGGAGAGATGATGGCGCGCGCGAGAGCCACTCGTTTGCGCATGCCGCCGCTCAGATTCACTGGCATTTTTAGCTCGTGGCCGGTCATGTTCACCATCCCAAGTGACTCGGCGACTTTATCGCGGATGATTTTTGGATTCCTCTCTCCGCTCTCACGCAGCGGAAACGCGACATTATCGAAAACATTCATCGAATCGAACAGCGCGCCGTCCTGGAAAAGCATGCCGATTTTTTTTCGCACCGGCTCGAGCTCCCGCTCGGTGAGGGTCGTAATTTCGTGGCCTTCGAAAATGATCGATCCCGAAAGTGGATGCATTAGGCCAATGAGGTGGCGAAGGAAGACGCTTTTGCCCCCGCCGCTCTTGCCGAGAAGGACGATCGTTTCGCCGGCCATCACATCGAGCGAGAGGCTACGAAGAATTTCCTGCGCGCCGATTTTTTGGACGAGGTTGCGGACTTGAATCAGTGGTTCGGTCTTCATCATCCGGCGGGAAAAACAATGTTGAGAGCCATCGTCAGGAAAAAATTCACGATGAGGATGGCGAGCGAGCAATTCACGACCGTCGCCGTGGTGGCGCGACCCACGCCGACCGCGCCGTTTTTTGCCTCCAATCCCTCTCGGCAACTGATGAAGACCACGATCGCGGCGAAGAAAAATCCCTTCACCAGCGACATGATGATGTCACTCGATTCGGAGAATTTCTGTGTGTTGGCGAAAAAATATGCTCCCTGAATTCCCAGCACTTCCACGCCCACATAGTAGCTGGCGAGAATTCCGAATCCCGCGCACTCCACCACCAGAAACGGCATGGAAATAAACATCGCGAGCGCCCGGGGAACGACCAGGTAGTCGACGGGATTCACCGCCAGCGCACGGAGCGCATCGATTTGTTGGGTGACTTTCATGGTGCCGATCTCGGCCGTCATGGCGGCCCCGACACGGCCCGCCACCATCACGCCGGCAAGCACGGGTCCGAGTTCGCGAAACATCGACAAGGCCACCACTGGGCCGACCGCTGTTTCCATGTTCAGCGCATCGAATTGAAAAAATGCCTGTGCCGTGAAAACCGCCCCGGTGAACCCCCCCGTGACGATCACAACCAACTGGGAGCGAAAGCCAATTTCTGCGATTTGCTGGATGACAAGTCGCGGGCGGATTCGTCCGGCACCGATCGAAAGAAGGGTCTCCCCGGCCAGGGCCGCAACCTGCCCGAGAAAAGCAAGGAATTGGGCAAAGATGCGGATAGTGAATTCGGCGACGGCCATGGCTGATCAGGAAAATCCGAATCCCGGCTAGAGGATTCTCTGGGTTTTCTTACCTGAGTTTCCCGCTTGGGGAAGTTGGCCGACAAAGCGAGGCTCCAAGCCGATCTTTCGGAAAATGGATTCGATGGATTCGATCGAAGGAAGCTCGCCCCCGAACTCCATGAAAACCACATCGTGGTTTGTATCCGCCTTGTAGCGAAGGTTCGGAATCACATCCAACTCGAGAGCCAGACCCAGCATTTTATCGGGCTGCCGGACTCCTGCCGCGTAGATTTCCACCTCAATCATGCATGCCATCATCCCGCCGCGCTCTTCCAAAGCAAGGCGGATTTTCCCTGCAACTCGCCAAGCGGTTTTTTCCTTGATGGAACGCGGGCATCGGACTCTTAATGCAGGCAGATGAAGCCAATTTTCTTCGCCCTCCTGGCCGTGATCGTGTGTTCCCCGGTATTTGCGGATATCCAAGCGCCTCCTGCTTCGGATTACGGAGCGACTCGCAAGCTGGGCCGTGGACTCGGAAACATCGCCTTTGGCCTTACCGAAATCCCATTTCAAATGTCGGTCATCAATGACCTCGAGGGCAATTCGGCGGCATTCAGCTACGGTCTCGTTCGAGGAGTTGGAAGGGTTTTTGCGCGCCTGGGTTTCGGCATCTACGAAGTCGCCCTCTTCCCTTTCCCCACACACAACGGCAGCTACTACCCGCCCTATCGGAGCGACATTCCATGGATCAACTCGGGTTACTCGGAATTTCCGCCTGAGTTGGGATTCGAGACCCGATACGATTACAGTCGTCTCAGCTCGAACCTGTGAGCCTGGCTGAGTTTTGGGACAAAATGGGGGATTGTTTTAGGGGATGAAAATTTCACTTTCCGTCCCTGTTTACAACGAGCGTGAGGCTTTAACGCCGTTGTTCGAAAAAGTGCAACGCGTCATGCGCGCGCATTATGGCAACGACTGGGAGATCATTTTCGTCAATGACGGGAGCCACGACGGCAGCGAGAAGCTATTAGACGATCTCGCCTCGAAAAATCCTGAAGTCAAAGTCGTTCACTTTCGTCGGAATTTCGGCCAAACGGCCGCCATGATGGCAGGATTTGATTTTGCCCAAGGTGAAACGATCATTCCACTCGATGGCGACGGCCAAAACGATCCCGAGGACATCCCTCGGATCGTCGCCAAGCTGGACGAGGGTTACGAAGTATGCTCCGGCTGGCGAAAGGACCGGCAGGACAATGCGCTTCAGCGAAACATCCCGAGCATCTTTGCCAACAAGCTCATCTCCGCTGTCTCGGGTGTGGAGCTCCACGATTTCGGTTGCTCGCTGAAAGCCTATCGCGCCGAGGTCATCAAAGGCGTCCGTCTCTACGGCGAGATGCACCGCTTTCTGCCGATCTATGCGAAGTGGCACGGCGCCCGCATCACGGAACTCCCTGTGAACCACCACGCCCGCAAGACCGGTCACTCCAAATACGGCCTCGAGCGAGTGCTCAAGGTCGTCATGGATCTCCTGACCGTCCGCTTCATGGACCGCTACATGCTCAAGCCGATGTATCTTTTCGGTTTCTGGGGATTCTTGTTTCTCTGCGGCTCCGTCGGATTCACCGCCTGGGCCCTCTACATGCGCACGCGAGGGTATTTTTTCACCGCCACGCCGCTGCCGATGATGGCTATCTTTTCATTCATGACCGGCGTCATTTGTTTTCTCATGGGCCTGCTTGCCGAGATGGTCACTCGCACCTTTCACGAGTCGCAAAACAAGGCCATCTACATGGTCCGCGACACCCGCAATCTGGACGGGAAAACCTCCGCCATCTGATGTGCGGAATCGCCGGATTCGTCGGCGCGGGGGATGGCGCGGTATTGCGCCGAATGACGGATCGATTGGTTCATCGCGGGCCCGATGCCCAGGGATTTTTTGAAAAACCAGAGGCCGGGGTGTTTCTCGGTCATCGCCGGTTATCCATCATCGACCTCTCCGGCGGCGCACAGCCGATGTCTACCGTCGACGGCCAAACGGTTATTGTTTTCAACGGGGAGATTTACAATCACGCAGAACTCCGCGCCCAATTGCAGGCGAGGGGGCATGTCTTCGCAACCGATCATTCCGATACCGAGGTGCTTCTTTACGCCTGGCGGGAATGGGGGTCGGCCATGCTCGATCGACTTAATGGCATGTGGGCTTTTGCCATTTTGGACGGACGCGAGAAACGGCTCTTTCTCGCCCGCGACCGCTTTGGAAAAAAACCACTCTATTGGTTCCATCGACAGGGAACCTTCGGGTTCGCCTCGGAGTTGACTTCGCTCCTCGAGCATCCCCTCGCGCCGCGCAGTGAATCCGAACTCGCACGGGTCAAGTTTCTCGCCCACGCCTTGATCCCTGCGCCTCACACCGCCATCGAGGGAATCCAAAAACTCCCCGCTGCCCATCATCTCACGCTGGATCTGGGCGGTTCCGCTCCACGAATCCAACGCTGGTGGCGCTACACGATCGAGCCCGCTGCGAAGCCCAAAAGCGAGCCGGCCTTGCTCGAGGAACTCCTCGAAATCCTGACCCGTGCCACGGCTCGGCGCCTCGTCGCGGATGTGCCGCTTGGCGTGTTTTTAAGTGGAGGCTTGGATTCCTCCACCATCGCAGCACTGGCTGGCCGGAAGGACGCTCCTCATGGCTTGAAAACATTCACCATCGGTTTTCGCGAGCCGTCTTTCGACGAGTCTTTCTTCGCCGCTCGAGTCGCCGATTTTCTTAAAACGGACCATCATGTTGATACGCTGAGTCTCGACGGGGCCCTCGCTGCTTTGCCGCAAATTTTTGATCGATTGGATGAACCTCAGGGTGACAGCTCGCTCCTCCCGACTTGGCTGCTCTGCCGGTTTGCGCGGACGAAAGTCACCGTCGCCCTCAGTGGCGATGGGGGGGACGAACTCTTCGCTGGCTACGATCCCTTTCGAGCGCTCCGCCTCGCGGAGATTTACCGAAAAGTTGTTCCTCGTCCTCTCCATGCGGCCTTGCGCCTCCTCGCCGCCCGCCTCCCTGTTTCCCACAAAAACATCAGCCTCGATTTCAAAATCAAACGCACCCTGCGCGGACTCGATCATCCGCCGAGGCTTTGGAATCCCGTCTGGCTCGGCGCACTCGAACCCTCTGATCTGGCCCGCCTCACCGGTGCCCGATTTTCGATTGAGGAAATCTACAGCGAGTCGATCGAGGCCTGGGAGTCATGCGCCACAACCGATCCTGTGGACCGCACGCTTCAATTTTACACAGAAATCTACCTGCAGGATGGCATCCTCGCGAAGGCCGACCGCGCAAGTATGATGAACTCTCTCGAAGTTCGCAGTCCCTTTCTCGACATCGAAGTCGCCGACTTCGCCCGTCGATTGCCTCACTCTTTCAAGCTCCGAGGAAAAACCACCAAATACCTACTCAAGCGCGCCGCCGAAAAGCTCCTGCCCGCCAAGATCGTCCATCGCAAAAAGAAAGGCTTTGGCACCCCGGTCGGCGCTTGGCTTCGCACTGGCCGCATCGCTCCCGAACCCAAAAACTCTCTTCTCCGCGAGCATCTCGATTCCCATCTCGCCGGTCGCTCCGATGAGCGTCTGCACCTCTGGTGCGAATATGTCTGGCAGCAATGGAGCGCTCGCAATCCAACCCGGTGAAACGCATCCTCCATGTCATCGACAGCCTCCACCTCGGGGGAGCTCAGGAGGTCGTTCTCAACCTTGCCACTTGCGGCAGTCCGAGATTTCGCCATGAGGTCGCCACGATGCACGGCCACGGAATTTATTGGAACCGTCTCCGCGAGGCGGGCATCAAGGTCCATAGTCTCTCCCCTCACAAATTTCTCCCCGCCTACCTAGCCACGCTTCCAGCACTCCTGTTCGCCAAGCGCCCTGACATTCTTCATTGTCACTTGATTCCCTCAAACATCATCGCCAAGCCGCTCGGGGCTTTAATGGGCGTGCCACTCATCCTCAATCACGACCACACCAACGATCCCCAGCGAATCGACAACAAACTCCTCCTCACGCTTGATAAAGCGACCAACCGATTCGCGCACCACATCATCGCCGTTGCCGGTGCGTGCCGGGATTTTCTGATTCAGCACGAATCGATCCCTCCGGAAAAAATCACGCTGGTGCCGAATGCCATCGATCTCCGTCGATTCTCGCCTGGCCAAATCACGCGACGGGATGCCCGCTCGAAACTCGGCTTGTCGCCGGATGCCCCAGTGATCGCCGGGGTTGGCCGATTGAATTCTCAAAAAAATTTCTCTTTGTTTCTCGATGTGGCGGCCGCGCTCAGTCCGAGGTTCCCGAATTTGCGTTTCCTCCTGGCTGGTGAGGGACCCGAGGAAGCGATGCTTCGCAAAAAAGCCCGCCAACTGGGTATCGCTGACCGGCTTGTCTTCGCCGGTTACATCGCCGACACCCGCCAAGTCTATGCCGCCGCCGACATTCTGCTCATGCCTTCCCGATTCGAGGGTTTGCCCATGACCCTGCTCGAAGCGATGGCGATGAATCTCCCCGTCGTCGCCTCCAAACTGGATGGCATTGCGGAAGTCATTGAGGAGGGACGCGAGGGCTATCTCGTCGATTCCGCTGATGTTACCGCCTTCGCGGAACGCTGCGCCGCACTGCTCGAGCATCCCGCCAAATCCTCGGAACTCGCCACCAACGCCCGCACCAAAATCGAAGCCCGCTTTTCCGTTGAACGCATGACTTCCGCTGTGGAATCGATCTACGACCACTTCCTCCCATGAAAATCCTCGTCCTTTGCTACGAATATCCCCCGGTTGGTGGCGGCGGTGGACGCGTGGCCGCTTCGGTGGGGGCGGGGTTAGCAGCCAGGGGGCATGAGGTAAAAGTCGTTTCGGCGGGACTTCGCCATTTACCGCGACGGGCGGTCATCGAGGGTGTTGAGGTTTTTAGGCCCGAGTCTTTTCGGAAACGCGAGGATACCTGCTCCGTGCCGGAAATGGCGTTGTTCCTTCTGACGGCGTTTTTTCCTGCTCTGCGACTTTGTCGGCAATGGCGACCCGATGTGATTCACGCCCACTTTGTGGTTCCCACGGGAGCGCTCGCTCTGGCACTGCATTGGCTGACGGGAATTCCCTATGTGCTCACCGCGCACCTCGGAGATGTGCCAGGAGGGGTTCCGGAGCAAACCGACAAATTGTTCCGTTGGCTGGGTCCTTTCATTCGTCCGATCTGGAAAAACGCCGCGGCTGTTACTGCTGTGAGCGGCTTTGTCGCGGAGTTGGCCGAGAAAAATTGCGGCGTTTCCGCGAAGGTCATCCTCAACGGCGTTCCGATGCTCCCGCCACCCGCAAGGTTGGAACTCCAAAATCCCGTTCGGCTCGTGATGGTCGGACGCTTGAGTGTTCAAAAAAATCCCCTGCTCGCCATTCGAGCTTTGTCGTTGGTCAAAGACCTGCCGTGGCGATTGGAGGTCATCGGCGAGGGGCCGCTTGCTGCGCCGATGCGTGAGTGCGTTGAGGGAAACGGCCTCGCAGACCGTGTCGTGTTCTCGGGTTGGCTGGCTGCGGAGGAAGTTTCCGAGCGCCTTGCCGCTTCCGACATTCTTCTGATGACCTCCACTTCCGAGGGGTTGCCGATGGCAGGTATCGAGGCCTTGCGCCACGGTTTGGCGATTGTCGGCAGCCGAATTGGCGGTTTGATGGATGTCGTTGCGGACGGAAAAAACGGCCTCCTTTGCGATCTCACGCCCGAGTATTTCGCCAAGGGCCTGCGCGAGGTTCTGGAAAATCCCGATCGTCTTTTAGCGATGCGGGCGGCTTCGCTGGAAAAGTCGCGGGATTTCAATCTCCCCGACCGCCTGAACGACTACGAGCGGGTGCTGGAATCGGCTATTCGGTGATTTGGCTTTCACGCTTTGCGGTCAGCGTGTTGGATGCCGAACCATGCTGGCTGTTCATGATGTCATCTCGCTCACAAGCGTTCGTTTTCCTGCCTTTAACTCGGGAACTCCAACGGTCGAACCTCTCGAAAAAGGCGGCTCGGAACGCAAGTTCTACCGCATTCGCATGGGTGGGGACTCGATGATTTTCATCAAGTATTCGAATCACAAAGAAGAGAACCGCCACTATGTGGCGATCGCGCGGTTCCTCTCTGGCGCGGGCGTTCCGGTGCCGGAGGTTTATCTCCACGATGAGGAGGAGAGCCTGATTTGGATGCAGGATCTCGGGGAAGTCGATCTCTGGAGCCATCGCAAGGATCCCTGGCCGACCCGCCGCGCGCTTTATCAATCCACGCTGGATGCAGTTTTCGCGATGCACCGGAATGCCACCTCGGCGGATGGGGTGGGGGAGTTGGAGCTTCAACGGGTTTTCGACGCCGACCTCTACCTCTGGGAGCAGAGCTACTTTTTCGAGCACTGCCTTGGGAATTTTTTCAAAATAGATACCCGGGAGTTGTCTTCGCTGCCGGCGCTGGGAGCGGCGGCCGAGCGTTTGGCTTCGCTTCCTCGAGTGTTGGTCCACCGCGATTTCCAATCGCAAAATGTGATGATCCGCGAGGGGTCTGCTTGGTTGATCGACTTTCAAGGGATGCGCTTCGGGCTCGCCCAATACGACCTGGCCTCGCTGCTCTACGACCCGTATGTCTCGCTCCACGATGGCGAGCGCCGGGAGCTTTTGGATTATTACAAATCCCTCTGCGGCGGGGTCTCTGCGGATTTCGACGAAATTTTCCGCTGGTGCGCGCTTCAGCGATTGATGCAGGCGCTCGGCGCCTATGGATTTTTGGGCCTGCAAAAAGGCCGCTCCGAATTTCTCACCCATGTGCCGCAGGCCCTTCGCTCACTTGGCAAGGTCGCTTCCGGCCTTGATGGGCTCGACCCCCTGATGCAAACACTGGAGGAACTCACATGACCAAAAGCCCCGAAACTGTCGTCATCCGCCGCATTACCCCCTCGCTCGACAACGCCCGGTTCGCCATCAAGCGTCCCGTCGGCGGCACGCTCCAAGTCGAGGCCGATATTTTTAAGGACGGGCACGACGAAGTCGCGGCTCTCTTGAAATGGCGGCGCGTTGGGGAGTCTGCGTGGAATGAAACGCCGATGCGTCCTTTGCTCAACGACCGCTGGGCCGGGGAGTTTTTGGTTGCCGATGCGGGCGCTTGGGAGTTCACGGTCGAGGCTTGGGGCGATGTATTTTTCTCCTGGCAGCACGAATTGGAAAAAAAATTCGCCGCCGGGTTGCGCGAATTGCAAAGCGAGATTTTGGAAGGTGCGGGCTTCATCGAGACGGCGGCCAAGCAGGCTGGCAAAGGCGGCGACTGCGAGGCTCTAAAAAAGTTCGCCAAGGAAATGCGCGCCGCCGATCCGGACAAAGCCCACGCCCTCGCGCACGATCCGAATCTTTGCGCGTTGATGGTGATCCACGCCGATCGCTCGATTTCCACGACGGCCGAGCCGTTTCATCCCGTGTGGGTGGACCGTGAACGGGCGACCTTTGCGTCGTGGTATGAATTTTTTCCGCGCTCGGCCGAGGGCAAGCCCGATTCGGGCTCGACCTTCCGCGATTGCCTCGGCCGCATCGATGACGCCAAAGCGATGGGGTTTGATGTGATTTATTTTCCTCCGATCCACCCAATCGGCGAATCGAACCGCAAGGGACGCAACAATTCCACGACCTGCCAACCCGGAGAGCCCGGTGTGCCCTATGCGATTGGCAACCGCCGCCAGGGAGTCAACGGCGGCGGGCACAAGGATGTCGCGCCGGAACTCGGAACGCTCGAGGATTTCGACTGGCTCGTCGCCCAAATCCAGAAGCGTGGCCTGGAGATCGCGCTCGACTTCGCGATCAATTGCTCGCCCGACCACCCGTATGTCCACGAGCATCCCGAGTGGTTTTTCAAGCGTCCCGACGGTTCGATCAAGTATGCCGAGAACCCGCCGAAAAAATACGAGGATGTCTATCCGCTGAATTTCCACAATGCCGACTGGCGCGCCCTTTGGGACGAGCTCCGCGATGTGATTCTCTTCTGGTGCGGCCATGGCGTAAAAATCTTCCGCGTGGACAATCCCCACACAAAGCCCGTTGCGTTTTGGGAATGGGTCATCGCCGAGGTGAAGGCGAAATATCCGGACACGGTTTTCCTGAGCGAGGCCTTCACAAAGCCCAAGATGATGCAGGAACTCGCGAAAGCGGGCTACACGCAGAGCTACACCTACTTCACCTGGCGCAATACGAAGTGGGAACTCGTCGAGTATCTCACCGAGCTCAACACGCCGCCGATGCGTGATTTTTTCCGCCCGAATTTCTTCGCGAACACGCCCGACATCCTGCCTGAGTTTTTGCAGCATGGTGGCCGCCCGGCCTTTCTCATCCGCGCGCTGCTGGCGGCGATGACTTCGCCGGTTTACGGCATCTACAGCGGATTCGAGCTGTGTGAAAACACGCCCGTGCTTGGCAAGGAGGAGTATCTCGACTCCGAGAAATACCAGTTCAAAGGCCGAGACTGGAACGCGCCGGGAAACATCAAGGATTACATCACGAAGCTGAACGCCATTCGCGCCGGCAACCGCGCCCTTCGCGGGTTCGACAACCTCCGGCTCCACACGGCTGAGAATGACCAAATCCTCTGCTTCTCGAAATCCACGCCGGCGCTGGACAATATCGTTTTCATCGCGGCCACGCTCGATCCGCGCAGCAATCAAAGCGCTTTTGTGCATGTGCCCCTCGAAGAATTCGGCATCGGGGCCGACGAGGAGTATGCGATGGAGGATTTGCTCACGGGTGAGGTTTTCCATTGGCGCGGTTCCAGAAATTTCGTGGCGCTTGATCCCCAAAACCGTCCCGCGCATGTCTTCCGAGTGCGCCGTCCAATCGGTCGCGAAGAAGGCGTCGATTTGTTCGCCTGATTTTTTTTAAAAAAATCCTGCAAAAATCCGCTCCTTGTGCGTTTACCCCTTGGAGTTTCTAGGGAATTTATTTCAGCCTGAGCAGATCATGACTGCCGGGTGAAGGGGAAGGCCTGGGCTCTGTAATAAAATATATGGCACGCCCAAAAAGACTTAGGTTTCCCGTAAAGATCAATTTAATGATCGAAGAGGAGAATAAAAACAAAGCAATCGAGATCGCCAAAAAGAGAGGCATCAGTGTGGGACGCCTTTTTGAATATTGGCTATCGCAAGAACTCAATGGTTCTCTCCCCAAAGACGATTCCTCGGAATCCTAATTTAAAAAACCGACGGCTTGTTCGAGTCGTCTCAGTGAGTTTTTGAATGGTAAAACGGTGCCTGATAGTATCCGGGCGCTGGCTGATACAGTTGTTGAAGAGGGGTATAGGTTGGCGTCGGGTAGGATGGTTGGATGCCATTCACGCGATTCCACTCGGCTTCCACCAAATCCTCGAAAAGTTGAGCGAGGGATCGGCGCCTTTTATTCGAAATCTCAACGGCGAAATCCTTGATTTCAGGATGGATCGTGAGGTTCAGCTTGGAGCGAGTCGGGCGACGGAGTTTATTCTGTTTCATCGAGTGATTTTAAGCAGCTTTTGGATTTTTGATTGAGATACGCACATAACTAGGTGTTGGCAACGACAATTTGAGCGATATCGGCCATAAGCTCTATACAGGAAAACCCGCAGTTAATTTCCAAACCGTTTGCGCAGGAAGGATAGAGGGAATCGGTCGCCGGGGCAGTCGGTGGGCTTGGGATTGATCTCTTTGTGGCCTTTGACGATTGCGGCCTTGCCTTTCACCTTGCCGACGCGGTTTCGGAGGTAAGAACAGAGTTCATCGAGTGCTTCGAGTTGGGCTTTTGTCGGAAGGTCGCGGTTCAGATCGCCAACGAGGCAGATGCCGATCGAGATGTCGTTCAGGTAGTTGCTTGCGACATGGCCCCCGTTGATTTGGCGGGTCCAGCGGGGGCCAATCTCGATTTGGCCGTTGCCGGAGGAGGCGCCGTTGCCGATGACGAAGTGATAGGCGAGGCCGTTCTCCATTTTACGAACTCGGCGGTGGTAATTGTCAAAAATCCGGGCGTTTCCTTGGCGGGTTCCGCTGTTGTGGATGATGATGTATTTCCAGCGACCTTTGCGGATTTTGGCGTTGTCGATCGCTTTGCGCACGGCGGGGCTGAGGTAACGCCAACGCTTCATGAAGCCGCCAAAAACGGAAGCTGGGGGAGGCTCAAATCCCGCCTCGTCTTGCAGGCCGGATTTCTCGATGAGGATCGGGGCGTCGATTTTTTGACCCGAGGGGGTTTTGCCTTTTGGAATTTGAACTTTCGGCGTGGGCGTGGGTTTCTCGACCCGCTCGGGTGTGGAGGATTTCTTTTCAGGAATCTCATCCTCGCCGGGGATCAAAATGTAGTCGTCCGAATCGGAGATCGGTTTCTTCTTGGCTTCGGGTGGAGCGGTGGGCTCTGGCTTGGGTTCGGGAGTTGGAGTGGCGATTTTTTTAGGAGTCGGCTCCGGAGTGGAGGGTCGCGGAGTTTCGCGGGGAACTGGTTTTTCAGGGGTGGAAGCGGGCTTTGGCTTCGGCTTGGGAGTTGCTGCAGGAGAGGGTTTCGAGACGGGACGGATGTCTTCACGCGCCTTGAGAAAGAGGCGCTTTTTTTCTGCCTCGCTCAATTGCGCGCCGAGCTTCGGCACGAACAGCAAGCTGGCAAAAACAAGAACGAGAATGCCCAAGGTCGGACTTCGCACGCCGCACGCTAACAAGGGGCGAAGGATTTTCAAGACGATGGGTAAAGGACTTTTTCGAGCCGGAGTCCGCATGCGGGGGCCGTGTGGCAAAACGCCGGGGCCCCCGTGCGCAGTCTTGTGGTGAGCTCCTCCAAACGGCATCGACCTGCTGCGTGGCGGGTGATGGCGGCGGCCAGAATGCGAACCATCTTGTAAAGGAAGCCACCGCCTTCGAAGCGGAGTTCGATTTTTGGTCCATCAAAACCAGCTTCGATGCGATGGATCGTGCGAACCGTGTGCTCTGGTTCCTTCGTCCGGCGCGCGGAGAAGGCGGCGAAATCATGGGTGCCTTCGAAAAGAGAACATGCCGCGCGGATCGAGTCGGGATTGAGCTTCCAGTGAACATGCCATGATCGGTCGGCGAGCATCGGATGCGTCATCGGCGAGTTCCAGATCGTGTAGGAGTAGATTTTTCCAACAGCCGAAAACCTCGCGTGAAAATCCTCGGACACTTCGCGGAGGCCCATGACGCGAATCGTTGGCGGCAGGTGGGCGTTGAGAGCGGCGAGCCATTCGCGAGGGGTGAAGCGTCCGCTGGCGACATCGACATGGGCCTGCTGGGCATTCGCGTGAACTCCCGCATCGGTGCGGCCGGAGCCGTGGATGGAGGCCTCGCGCTCGCCGAGGGCGTGGAACGCTTTTTCCAGAAAATCCTGAACGGTGTTTCCTCCGGCCTGGCTTTGCCATCCGTTCAAGCCCGCGCCGTGGTAGGCGATTTCGAGAAGAAGCCTCACACTTGGGCGTCGAGCCAGCCTTGAAGAATGATTTGGGCGGCGACTTGATCGATGACGGATTTCTGGTTTCGGGTGTTTCGGCCGGCCTCCTGGAGGGATCGTTGCGCGGCGACGGTGGAGAGGCGTTCGTCCCACGCAATGATCTGCAGTGTCGTGAGGCCTCGGAGTTTTTCGATGAACTCCTTCGCCTTGGTCGCGGCGGGGCCGTAGGTGCCATCCATGTTTCTTGGCATGCCGATGACGATGGCGGCGGCTCCCCGGCTGGCGGCGAGTTCGAGGATTCTCGCGATCGGATCGCCTTTGGTGGCGGGAATGGTTTCGAGCGGGTGGGCGAGCATTCCGAGGTCGTCGCTGGCCGCCACGCCAATGCGTGCATCCCCAAGATCTATGCCGAGTGCCTTTTTCATTAGGGGTTGAAAGTCCCACACCGCCTGCCTAGCTTCAATGCCCATGTCACAGCTTTCCTTGGATAAATTCGGCGAAAACCTCCCCGTCTCCGGCATTGTGGGGTTCTCGCAAGTCGCGATCGGACTCGGTGCCGGGTTCCTGATCGCTGATAGCATCGGTCAAAATGCACGCCGCAATGCCGGCATCGCTTTGATCGGACTCGGTGCCGCCGCGCTCGTTCCGCTCGTCTGGGGCATCGCCTCAAAGATCAGTTCCCGCCCCGACTCCTCGCGGGCCATGCGCAAGCGCCTCGAGGGCATTCGCGGGGAATTTGACGACAGCGATCAGGAATAACCGCGCCGAGCTTTTGAGCGTGCCCCGGATCGTTCTGGCCTCGGCCTCACCGCGTCGCGTGGACTTGATGCGCGAAGCCGGCTGGGATTTTGAAGTCTTGGTTTCAGGAGCCGAAGAAGCCGAGCATCACGGGGAGGGACCGGATTTTTTGGCGATGGAAAATGCCCGACGCAAGTGGGCGGCGATCGCTCCGTCTCGTCCCGAGGACATCGTGATCGCTGCGGACACGGTGGTTTGGTTGGAGGGAAAATTTTTTGCGAAGCCGCGAGATTTCGATCATGCATTTGAAATGGTCAGCGCGCTGGTGGGACGAACGCATTCGGTGGTCACTGGTGTCGTGCTCGGCAGTCACTCGCAAGGGGCTTCGGAGTTTGCCGAAACCACGCTGGTGACATTTCGGGACTTCTCAGCGAGCGACATCAAGGACTACCTGCGCGAGATCAACCCGCTCGACAAGGCGGGTGCCTATGCCGCCCAAGGGGAGGGGGGGCGAATCATCTCCGAGATCGCCGGACTGCGAAGCAATGTGATCGGGCTACCGATCGAGCGGGTCGGCGACCATTTGGGTTCGCTCGGGCTGCGACCTCAAGGCCGGCAGGTATAGATAAACGCAGGCGGGAAATTCCGGAGCACGACAGAGCTTCGCTCGACGCGACTGAAGGAATTTTCCAATTTGCGGCGAAAAGCCTGACCACCCTTCAAACGGTGCGGGCCGTAGTAGGCGAAGGTCGAAAAAACTCCACCATCGCGCAGAACGGATTGGATTTGTGAGAGAATGTGGGTCTGGAGATTCTCATCGAAAACAGCCCAGGGCAGACCCGACAGGATCGCATCGGGAGGCGGGACTTTTTCGGTTTCCAAATGCTCGCCGAGCTTGGTCGCACACCCAGCGATGACTTTGGCTCGTGGGAATTTTTTCGATATTGTCTGGGCCAACTCGTGGTCGATTTCGAGAGCGGAGAAACTGGCTCCTTGTCGGAGGGAGGAGAGAATTTCGCCGGTGAAGGCTCCAGTGCCAGGACCGAGTTCCAGCACATGCTCGGCATTCTCCAGTGAAGAGGCGCGCACCATCGCCTTCGCGAGGAAGGGCGATGAAGGCCAAATGGCCCCCACGGAACCCGGCGAGCGCATCATGGCTTTGATAAAGTGCAACGACACGCGGCAGAACTTGCAGGCGCGGATTCGGCGGCGCAATACCAAAAACGATTTTTCCATTAGAGTCGCGCCGGTGATTTGCATATCGTGGCTCGATGAAATTTGCGCCTTTGGTTGTGCTTTGGCTTCTTTCCGGACTCCTCTCCGCGCGGGAGACCTTGATCGACAACACCGGCATCGTTGAAAATCCGAAGCCCTCGTGGGAGACCCAGCGACAAGCCCGCACCTTCTCTCTACTCATCCCCGCGCCTCGAGGCCAGATCACCGACCGACAAGGTCGCCCGCTCGCCCAGAGCCGGCTGAGTTACAACCTCGCGATTAATTTTCCGACGCCGCTGGATTGGCCAGACGCCAAAATCCTCGCCTTTGCGAAACAACAGGCGGCCATTGCCAGCGGACTCATCAACCGCGACATCAAAATCGCCGACTCGACAATTCTGAACCACTACAAGAACCGCGGCGTCCTTCCGCTCGACATCGCCGAGGATTTGCTGCCGCGAGAGTTGACAGCTGTTCAACGCTCGATGCCTCCCAACCAAATCCTACGGCAGACCTATGTGCGCTTCTACCCCAACGGCCCCCTTGCCGCTCACATTATCGGATACACCGGCCCCCAGGCGCCGCTCTCCCTCCGGCCGATTGAAAACAACGACCTCATCTTCCCGGAGAGCGAGGGCCGCGAGGGCATCGAGCAAATTTTCGACCGCGAACTCCGCGGCCAGCCTGGCCTTTTGCAGATCACATTCGGTGCCGATGGCAAAAAAGCCTCCGAGCGCGTGGCCCGCCAACCCGTTCCCGGCAACAATATCATCACAACCCTCGACCTCGATCTTCAGCAAATCTCAGAGGATGTCCTGTCGAAAAACTCCCAGCGCGGCGCGATCGCCGTGACGGATCCTAACAATGGCGAAATCCTCGCGCTCGCCTCGTGGCCTACTTTCAATCCGAACGATTTCGTGCCGTCCGTGAAGGCGTCCGTTTACAACGCCCTCTCGACCGATCCCTCGAATCCCCTCCTGCCTCGCGCGTTCCGTTCCGCGTATCCACCGGGCTCGACCTTCAAGACCTTTGTCGGGTTCGCGGGCCTGGAAAGTGGTCGCATCAATGCAAGCGAGACTTTTTCCTGCCCGACTTCATTTGCGGTGGGAAACCATGTTTTCCGCAATTGGAAAAAAGAGGACGCCGGTCGGCTTAATTTCCGCCAAGCACTCACGCAGTCTTGCAATACCTGGTTCTACCAAGCCGGACTAAAAATCGGCGCAGAGCCGATGATCGACTACGCCAAGCGACTCGGGTTCGGTCGTCGCACGGGCATCCCTCTCCGCTCCGAGGCGGCCGGAAACATCCCTGATGACGACTACATGCTTCGCGTTCACAAGCGGACCATCAAAGGCGGCGATACCGCAAACATCTCGATTGGCCAAGGCGACATCCTGATCAGCCCACTCCAAATGGCGCAGGCGATGAGCGTCATGGCGAACGGCGGAGTCCTTCACCAGGCGCGCCTGGTTTTGCAGGTTCAAAATATCGCGAACCAAGTCATCGCGGCCTATCCCGATCGGGTGCGGGATGAGATCCCGATGCGCCCTGAGATTCGCGAGGAAATGCGGCGAGCGATGGTGGCTGTAACGAGCGATGGCATGGGAACCGCCAGCCGCGCGAAGGTGAAAGGCATCGATGTCGCAGGAAAAACCGGCACCGCGCAATGGGGCCCAACCGAGCGCCAGCGCATCGCCGCATGGTTCGCCGGATTTCTGCCCGCCGATAATCCCCAGTATGCCTTCGCCGCGCTTTATGAGAGTGAGCCGAATGCCAAAGCCGGCGGGGGATCCCACGCGGCCCCGCTTATCGGCCAGGTTTTCAAGGAGGTTTACAAGCGCAAAGCGAAACCTGCCGAAAGCTCGGAATCCGCGCCCACAGCGGTGCGTGCGGCGATCCCTGTTGCCGAGGAGACACCCGCTCCTGTAGCTCAACCGGTCGAGCAACCCGCCGCCATAGATTCCGAAAACGGCCCGCAAGTGCCATTGGACGAGTCGAATTAAATTTTCTAAAAACCACCTTGTCACCGCTTGACACCCCTCAGGGCTTTTGATGCTCTTGGCCCCGGAAACATCCACTCCACTCAACCCACAACAAAACAACTACCACATGAATAAAGTAGAACTCACCGTAGCAGTCCAAAAAACCCTCGGCTCCAGCAAAGCAGACGCTGAGCGCGCTGTGAACGCTGTCATCGACGGCATCAAGGCTGGTGTCAAAAAAACCAAGACCGTTCAGCTCATCGGTTTCGGCACCTTCAAAATCGGCCATCGCAAGGCTCGCACTGGCGTGAATCCGAAGACCGGTGATAAAATCAAAATCAAAGCTTCGAAGACCGTTCGTTTCGTTGCGGGAAAAGCTTTCAAGTCCGCAGTCTAATTTCCCCTCGTAGAAAACAGGCCCGTTCCCAAGTGGAGCGGGCCTGTTTCATTTTCGGCAACGGAGGTTTTATCCATCGATCCGTTCCGCCACGGCCGCCGCGATGCACGCGGCTTTTTCCAGTCGGCCCAAAGACATCATCCGCTGAAACACCGGAAATCTCTCGTGTTCGAGCTTGCGCAGGATGCGTCGGTAGATTCGAGCCATCGCGCGCGCTGGCAGAAGGGATTTCCAATCCTCGCGTGGAGGAATCGCCGCCGCGTAGCGGGTGGCGGCGCGCCCAGCTTCGAATGTCATCAAGCTCCGGAATCCCAGGCCCGGTCGGGCTTCGAGGATTTCCTGCTCGGAGACTCGAAATCGCGCGAGGTCTTCGAGCGGTAGGTAAATCCTCCCATGGACGGCGTCCTCGCCGACATCGCGGAGGATATTCGTGAGTTGCATGGCCTGGCCAAGATGGATCGCGTAAGTTTCGCTTTGGGGATTCCGGCAACCAAAAATTTTAAGCGAAACGAGTCCGGGCACGGCAGCTACTTTCCAGCAATAATCTTCGAGATCGATGATCGTGTGGAAGCGGCGCGGGTGGATGTCCGACGCGCAGCCACGCAGGATTTCGAGAAGGAGATTTCTTTCGATCGAGTGGCTTTCGATCAATCGCTCGATCTCTTCGTGGCGTCGCTCCTCGATGGTGAGATTCCATTCATTCAATCGCCGCTCGCGCTCCGCAGGCGGGAGGCTTTCATCGTCGGCGATGTCATCCACCGCACGGCAGAATCGATAAAACAGCATCGCATCCCTGCGGCGTTTCCTTGGGAGAAAAAAAAGAGCGAAGGCGAGATTGGAATCTCCGGGCTCCGGGAGTGATGGCACGCCGCTCATTTTGTTTTCTCCGAAGCAAGAAGCCCATCGCATGCCGCCACTGCGGGGGTGTCGCCGGCGTTCCAGAGAACCACCAAGCCAGTCGCAGTGGCGTGGGCTTTCGCCAAGGGGAGCAGAAAAGCCGCCGGTGGCGAAACGGCGACGAGGATTTTCGGGTGGTGAACGATGGATCGCGCGAAGGCGACTCGCCAGAGGGATTCTTCATCGAGATTCGCAACCGCGAGATTTGCGGATGAAAGAGGGAGGCCGGAAACTTCCAGAACTTCGGCGATCCTGTCCCGGGCCGAGTCGATCGAGTTTCCGTGGTGGCGCAGGTAGGGCATTGCGATGTTCTCGGCCGCCGTGAAGGAGGGAAGGAGGTGCGGATGTGTGAAGAGATAGCCGAAGGCCCCGTCGCGCAACCGGTGCGCGGATTGGCTCTCCATTTTCAGCACGGCTTTTCCCAAGACATGGATTTCGCCTGAGTCCGGTCGCTCGATCATTCCGAGGATGTTCATCAGGAGTCCTGTTTTGCCATCCCCGGAACAACGAAACGCCGTGACGGTTCCCTCCTCGAAAAGTCCCGAAAAATCCTCCACTGCGACCGGATTTCTCCCGTTCCATGCGGGTCGGCGACAATTGATGTGTTGGCAGTGGAGGGGGATCATCGGGGCACCTTGCAGGCCGGTGGAGTTTCCTTCGTCCCATCAACACGGATTCCCAAAAATTGTCAAAACTCCCTCGTCATTTTTGGGAACAAATCTTGCTGGATGGCCCCCGCTCCCCGTTCTAATGTCCGCCCGTGAGTTACCGCGTGTTCGCCCGCAAATACCGTCCGCAGACCTTCGCCGAGGTGGTCGGGCAGGACCACATCACGCGCACCCTGCAAAATGCCGTAACCTCGAAGCGCCTCGCGCAAGCCTACCTCTTTGTCGGCCCGCGCGGTATCGGCAAGACCTCCACCGCCCGCATCCTCGCGAAGGCCCTCAATTGCAAGGAAGGCATCTCGGCCGAGCCTTGTGGGAAATGCGATTCCTGCCTGGAGATCGCCGAGGGCCGCAGCCTGGATGTCATCGAAATCGACGGCGCCAGCAACAATGGCGTGGAAAATATCCGCGATCTGCGCGAAAGCGCGGCCTACGCCCCAGCCAGCGGGGAATTTAAAATCTACCTCATCGATGAGGTCCACATGCTCTCCACTGGAGCGTTCAATGCCCTCCTCAAGACGCTGGAGGAGCCGCCGCCGCATGTGAAATTCATCTTCGCGACGACCGAGGCGCAAAAAGTCCCTGCGACCATCACCAGCCGTTGCCAGCGTTTCGATCTCCGCCGGATTCCGGCCGCGCTCATCCAAAAACATCTGCTCCACATCGCGAAATGCGAGGAGATCCAGCTCGATGATTCCGCCGCCGAAACCCTCGCCCGTGGCGCGGATGGCGGGTTGCGCGATGCCGAGAGCATGCTCGACCAGATGGTTTCGTTTTGTGGCACGCACATCACCCAGAAGGATGTGATGGATGTCTTCGGCTTCACGCCGCTCGAGGTGGTGAAAAACCTCGCCGACGCGTTGTTTGTCGCGGATTTCCGCATGGCGCTGGAGATCATCGCGGAGCAATCCGATGCCGGGAAAGATCTCATGCGCTTGACCGCCGAACTCGTCGCTCACCTTCGCGATCTGCTCGTCGCCCAAGCCACCGGCGCGGAGATGCGAATTGCGCAGTCCAAACTTCTCGATCTCATCGAGCATTTCAGCGGGGCCGAGGGCTCGATGAAATGGGTCGCTGACAAAAAACTTCAACTCGATGTCGCCATCATCAAAGCGATCCATCTCCTCGACGAGACGAGCCTCACTGATGTGATCCAGACGCTCACCGGTCTTTGCCATGGCGAGGTTCCGGCACCCCGTCCCGCCCCTCGCGCCCCGGTTCCGGCACCGCAAATCTCAAAAAATTCGGATCCTGTCACTCCGCCGCCCGTGGTCCCCGCGCCGGCGCCGGCTGTGGTTCCAGCTCCTGTTGAGCCCCTCGCGTCCGCCGGCTCGGATCAAGCCGTAAACGACGCTGTGATTTGGGAAAAAATCGCGGCGGATTTATCTAAAAATTCCTTCATCCGGTTTGGTTGGTTGCGTGACGGGGTTTTCGACCGCCTCGGGGCCGGAAAAATTTTTATCCGCTTCCCGGAATCCGCCAGGGAATCCGCCACTTCGTATTTCATGGAGGAGGGCTTGAAGGAGATCGAGCGCCGGCTGAACAAGGAATTCGACCGCCCGATGAAGTTGGAGATGGAGTTCGACGAGTCCCTCCAGGCTGAGCCGCTGGTGCAGGAAAATCCAGAGGTCCGCGAGGAGCCAGTCGCCGAAAAGGAAATCGCGCCGCCCCCTCCTGAGGAGCCGCCCGCCGATCCGATGGCGGATTTTATGAATGATCCCCTGATCGAAAAAGCCCTCGAAATCTTCAAGAGCACCCTCCAGACTCGCCAAGCATGAACATCGCAAAAATGCTAAAAGAGGCCCAGCGCATGCAGGAGCGCATGGCCGAAGCCCAAACCCAACTCTCCGCTCGCAGCGTCGAAGCCTCATCCGGCGGCGGCAAGGTCGTCGTCAAAGCCACCGGCTCGGGCGAGATCACCTCGATCAAGATCGACCCGCAAGTGGTCGATCCGAACGATGTCGAGATACTCGAGGATTTGGTCTTGAGCGCCGTTCGCCAAGCGGTCGAGGACGCCAAAAAAATGGCGGGTGATGAAATGGGAAAACTGACTGGCGGGCTCAAAATCCCCGGTCTCTCGATGTAATGGGAGTTTGCTCCGACCAATGGATCCGTCGCATGGCGACGGAGAAGGGAATGATCGAGCCGTTTGTGGATGGCCAGATCAAGAAATCCGAAACTGGTGAGCACGTCATTAGCTACGGCCTCTCGAGCTACGGCTACGACCTCCGCGTTTCGAACGAGTTCAAAGTTTTCACCAATGTCTACGGGAGCGTGGTCGATCCAAAATCTTTCGATGACCGCTCGTTTGTGGACATGGAAACCGATGTCTGTGTGGTGCCGCCAAATTCCTTCGCGCTCGCCCGCAGCGTCGAGTATTTCCGCATCCCGCGCGAGGTGCTCACGATCTGCGTCGGCAAGTCCACCTACGCGCGCTGCGGCATCATTGTGAATGTCACTCCCTTCGAGCCCGAGTGGGAGGGGCATGTGACGCTTGAGATTTCCAATACCACGCCGCTCCCTGCGCGCATTTATGCGAATGAGGGATTGGCTCAGGTGGTGTTTTTCCAGGCGAGTGAGGTTTGCGAGACGAGCTACGCCGATCGCGCCGGAAAATACATGGGCCAGCGCGGCATCACGATTCCCCGGATGTGAGGGAGGCCTTGGCGGTCATGGCTGGCGGGGCTCTTGGAAGTCTCGGCCGCTGGCTGGTTGCCGAGTGGATCGCCACGATGCCATGGTCGGCCGGGTTTCCTTTTGGAACCCTTCTAGTGAATGTCGCCGGCTCCTTCGGGATCGGCATTTTCTCTGAGTTGCTACTCGAAGGTCGTATCTGGCATGCGAGTTCCAGCGTTCACGCGTTCGTCTTTGTCGGGATTTTCGGGGGCTTCACGACTTTCTCTTCTTTCAGCCTTCAAACTCTGGCACTTCTTCGAACAGGCCAAGCGGTGCTAGGCGGGGTTTATATCCTCGCCAGCGTGGCCGTTTGTCTTTTCGCCGTATGGCTGGGAGCTGTCATGGCGCACTGGTTGTCCAATTAAGATTCAGCGCGGATCAAAGCCCTCTAGACAACCTTTGTGCGAGGTGGTAATCCAGCCCGCCATGAAAGACCCCCAACCTTCAGCGGCGGACAAACCCATCGACTGGCATCGCATCCAGCGTGATCCCGATTTCTCCGCGCTTGTCCGGAGCAAGGCCCGCCTGGTCATTCCGGCCACTGTATTTTTCATCGTTTACTACTTTGCGCTTCCCATCGGCGTGGGTTGGTTCCCGGAATTCATGGAGAAAAAAATCTGGGGCGACATGAACATCGCGTATTTTTTCGCCCTGTCGCAATTCCTGATGGCCTGGGTGTTGGCGGCTATTTATGTGGTCGCCGCCAGCGGTTGGGATCGCAGCGAACGCACTCTCCTCGCCAAATTCGGTTACACCTCCAAACATTGATATGAACTTCTTCTTTGCCACACCTCCTCCAGGAGACAGGACATCGCTCTGGATGTTCCTCGCCTTCGTGGCGGCCACGCTGGTGATCACTTATTTCAGCGCCCGCAAATCGAGCGGGGCCAGCGCCTACTTCGCCGCCGGCCGCCGGATCACGGGCTGGCAGAACGGCCTCGCGGTCGCCGGCGACTACATGAGCGCCGCGAGCTTCCTCGGCATTGCCGGCATGATCGCGATGAACGGCTACGACGGCTTCATGTATTCGGTTGGCTTCCTCGTCGCCTATCTGACCGTCCTCTACATCGTCGCCGAGCCGCTCCGGAACTCTGGAAAATATACGATGGCCGACATGCTGGCCTATCGCTTGAGCCCGAAACCTGTTCGTGCAGCGGCTTCCTTGAGCACGCTGACCGTCTCGGTTTTTTACATGATCGCCCAAATGGTCGGAGCGGGTGTGCTGGTGCGCCAGTTGATTCCTGGCATTAGTTACGAAGCCGCCGTGGTGGGGGTTGGGGTTTTGATGGTGGTGTATGTCGTGTTTGGCGGAATGCTCGCCACCACTTGGGTGCAAATCATCAAGGCCGTCCTGCTCATGAGCGGCAGTATCTTTTTGAGTGTCCTCGTTCTCCGGGAATACCAGTTCGACCTCGGAAAATTCTTTACCCAACTTACGGCGATCGAATCCACCGCGCCGGATGGCACGAAAGTTGTCCGCAATTTCCTCACGCCGGGCCTGATTTTCAAAAATCCGTGGGACCAAATATCGCTCGGCATGGCGCTGCTATTCGGCACGGCCGGTCTGCCGCACATCCTCATTCGATTTTACACGGTTCCTGATGCCAAGACCGCCCGCTCGAGTGTCGTTTGGGCGATGGCGATCATTGGGCTTTTCTACATCATGACGACCTTCTTCGGGTTTGGGGCAGCCAGCTTGATGGGACCCGATTATGTGCAAGCGAACGGCGGCACAAACATGGCCGCGCCCGAACTCGCAAGGAAGCTTGGCGGAGAGGTTTTCTTCGCGTTTATCAGTGCGGTGGCCTTTGCGACCATCCTCGCGGTCGTGGCTGGGCTCACGATCAGCGCCAGCACCAGCTTCGCTCATGATTTCTTTACGAATGTCATCCACCACGGCAAGGAGCACCGGCCCGGCCAAGAAGTGCTGGTGGCCCGCATCGCAGCCTTTGTCGTGGGGGCTTTGGCGATCGTCATCGCGATTATCCTCGGCCCTAGCGTGAATGTAGCCTTCCTCGTCGGTCTGGCTTTTGCGGTTGCGGCCAGCGCAAACCTGCCCGTGATGCTCTTCTCGATCTTCTGGAAACGATTCAACACAAACGGCGCTGTCGTCGGACTACTCGTCGGCCTCGCCTCCAGCATCCTTCTGATTCTGATCAGTCCGGATTTCATGGGAGAGAACGCCATTTTCCCCCTAAAAAATCCAGCCCTGCTGAGCATCCCGATTGGATTCCTCGCAGCGATCATTGGAACCCTCCTCTCCAAGGAAGTGCCGTCAGAAGATAAATTCGTCGAACTCCAAGTTCGGGCCAACACTGGCCTCGGCGCCGAAAAAGCCACCGAGCATTGAGGTGCCTCCAAGCGAGGGGAGGGGTTCGGGGCAGCCTACATCCGCTCCGGGCAGGCGATGCCTAGGAGGGCGAGGCCGTGGGAGAGGGTGCGGGCGGCGAGGTCGCTCAAAATGAGGCGGCTGGCGCGGAGCGCGGGCTCTGCTTTTAACACCGGGCAGGCTTCGTAGAACGAGTGGTAGGTGTTGGCCAATTCGTAGAGGTAATTCGCAAGGATGTTCGGGCGGTAGTCGTCGAGGACGACGGGGAGGGTTTCGGCGTATTGGAGAATTTTCAGCGCCAGGGCGCGCTCGGCGGGGGCGGTGATGAGGATCGGAGTGGCGGGGTCCGGGGTTTCTCCGGCCTTTCGGAAAATCGAGCGGATGCGGACATAGGCATTCTGAAGGTAGGGGGCGGTGTTGCCTTCGAACGCCAAAAGTTTGTCCCACGAGAAAACATAATCGGTGAGGCGGTTTTGGGAGAGTTCCGCGTATTTCACGGCGCCGAGGCCGATGAGGCGGGCGGTGGATTCGGCCTCTTCGGGCGGTAGGGCTTCGGTGCGGGCGGCGAGGATTTTGCGGGCGCGCTCGATCGCTTCGTGGAGAACTTCGGCGAGGCCGACATTCTCGCCGGACCGGGTTTTCATGATCTTCCGGTCCTCGCCGAGGATGCTGCCGAAGGCGATGTGGCGGAGGTCGCCGTCGATGCCCATCATTTTCGCGGCGGCGAAGATTTGTTGGAAGTGGAGCGCCTGCGGCGCGCCGACGACATACCAGATGGCATCGGGGTTCCAGCGATTCACGCGGTAGTCGATCGTCGCGAGGTCGGTGGAGGCATAGAGGAATCCGCCGTCGGACTTGCGGACGATGGCGGGCTTGCCGTCGAGGGTGGGGATTTCGGGGAAGAAAATGCAGAGGGCGCCGTCGCTCTCGCGGGCGATGCCGCGTTTTTCGAGTTCGGCGCAAAGAGGGGCGAGGGCGTCGTTGTAGGCGCTTTCGCCGAGGCGTTCGTCGAACTTGATGCCGAGAAGGTCGTAGAGTTTCTCGAATTCGCGCCAGGAGAGTTCGACGGTTTGTTTCCAGATGGCGAGGTTTTCGGCGTCGCCGGCTTGGAGTTTGACCAATTCCTCGCGCGCGGTGCGTTTGATGTTCTCGTCGGTCTCCTCGAGGCGGGTGACTTCGCGGTAGAGGCGGACGAGTTCGGCGATGGCGTCGCGGTCGAGAGCGTCGCGATCGAGGAAGTGTTTCCAGCCGTAGATGACTTTTCCGAATTGCGTGCCCCAGTCGCCGATGTGGTTGTCGGCGGTGACTTCGTGGCCGAGGAAACGGGCGACGCGCACGAGGCAGTCGCCGAGGATCGTGCTACGGATATGGCCGACATGCATCGGCTTCGCGACATTGGGCGAGCTGAAATCAACGAGGATTTTCTTGGGCTTGGCAGCAGGGGCGACGCCGAGGCGGGGGTCGGTGGCGAGGGAGGAAATGGCGGAGGCGATGAAGGAATCCTCCAGGCGGAAGTTAATGAACCCAGCGCCGGCAATCTCGGGGGCAGCGGCGAGGCCGGAGACATCGAGCTTATCGAGGATGTCGGTGGCGAGTTGGCGCGGGTTGGTTTTTTTCTCCTTGGCCAAAACCATCGCGGCGTTCGTCTGATAGTCGCCGAAGCGGGAGTCGGCGGCTTGGGCGACTTCGCCGCGGGCGGGGTCGAGTTCACGGGCGGTGAGCGAGTCGCGGAGTCGGGCAGAGAGGAGTTCGCGCGGGGTAGGCATGGGAAGTTTTAAGTTTTAAGTTTTCAGTAGCCGTGCCCGAAATCGGGATCAGTTTGCTTGATACAATTTTCTCCTCCGTGCTCTCTGTGTCCTCTGTGGTTAAACCTTCAGAGTCGGCGCCGCTGCGAAATTCAGGGGCGAGTGGAGCGGTTCTCGAAGACTTGGAGAATGCTGGGGATGTTCTCGGCCTTGGTGAGTTCTTCGCGGACCGTTTTGTCGTTCAAGAATTTTGCGATTGCGGCGAGGGTGCGGAGGTGGGTCTGGAACTGGTCCTTCGGCACCACGAAGAGCACGATGAAGAAGACGGGTTCGCCGTCGAGGGCATCGAACTGGATGCCGGCGGAGGAGCGCCCGAAAGCGGCTACGACATCGCCGACCTTCGAGGAGGAGGCGTGTGGGATCGCGATGCCGAAGCCGATGCCAGTGCTCATGGTTTCCTCGCGCTGACGGATGGATTCGAGGATGGCCTCCTCGTCGGCGCGATCGACTTTGCCGGATGCCACAAGGCAGTCAACCAGCTCTTGGATGGCTTGCCAGCGTTCCTTGGCTGCCATCTCGGGGATGATTTGCGACTCTGATAAAAGGTTGGCCAGGGTCATTTTAAGATATGGATAAAATTACTTGGACGGCTGGCGGCGATGGTCGGGGAAGCCGGGCGTTGGCGAGTAGTGGTGTCAACCATCAGCGGTCTACCTCGCCGAAGACGGGATCGAGCGATCCGAGAATCGTCACGACATCGGAGACCATCGATCCGGGTAGCATTTTGGAGAGGATGCTGATGTTGCAGAACGAGGGCGAGCGGATTTTCAGGCGGTAGGGGACTCCTCCGCCTTTGCTGTAAATGTAGAATCCCAGCTCGCCTTTCGGGTTTTCCGCACCGAAATAGACCTCCCCGGCGGGGGCGTGGACGCCTTCGGTGGCGACAATGAAGTGGTGGATGAGTTCCTCCATCTTCGAGAGGACCGACTCTTTGTCCGGAAGGGTGGACTTGGGGTCGTGCCAGTTGATCGGACCGGGGGGCAATTTGTCGAGGACTTGGCGGAGGATGGAAACGCTCTGGCGGATCTCCTCAAGCCGGACGAGATAGCGGTCGTAGCTGTCGCCCACGGTGCCGATGGGCACATCGAAGTCGTAGTTTTGGTAATCGAGATAGGGGTGTTTCTTGCGAAGGTCGTGGTCCACCCCGCTGCTCCGGAGGTTCGGGCCCGAGAGGCCAAAGGCGATGGCGTCCTCCTTCGAAATCACGCCGACTTCCTTGCAACGATCGACGAAAATGCGGTTGCGAGTGATGAGGTTGTTCACATCCTCGAAGGCCTTCGGGAAGGTCTCGAGGAAATCCTTGAGCATGGTGATGAACGCCGGGGGCAGGTCGCGGGTCTGGCCGCCCACGCGGGTGTAGCTCGTGGTGAAACGGGCGCCGGTGAGTTGCTCGATCAGGTTGTAGATTTTCTCGCGCTCGGTGAAGGTGTAGAGAAACACGGTGGTCGCGCCGAGATCCATGCCCAGGCAACCGACGCCGAGGAGGTGGGAGGAAATGCGGGCGAGTTCGTAGCAGATCACGCGAATCGCCTTGCCGCGGGGTGGGATTTCCCAGCCCATGAGCTTCTCGACGGCGAGGGCGTAGGTGACATTGTTCGCGATCGGGGCGAGGTAGTCCAAGCGGTCCGTGTAGGGCACGAACTGATTGTAGGTCATGTTCTCGGCGATTTTTTCGTCGCCGCGATGGAGGTAGCCGATTTCCGGCGTGGCCTTGGTGACGATCTCGCCGTCCAACTCAAGGATCATGCGGAGCACGCCGTGGGTCGAGGGATGGGACGGGCCCATGTTGATGACCAGTTTTTCCCCCAGCAGTTCTTCGGTTTCCTGCATGGCCTTGAGGCTGCGCGCCAAGGCATCGGGGTGCTCGAGTGTAGTTGTCGCCATCGTATGGTTGCGTCGTTTATCAATTCCTCGGGTGGCGGCGAAAGCCGGTTCTCCCGTGGAAGTGCGCCAGATTCTTTTCCGCTCCGGAAAATTGCAAGCCGCATGTTTGAGGTGACTCTGGCTTTTGCGTTTGATTTTCCGAATCGCTTGCCAGAGTGTTGCTCGCTGACGCACCCGTAGCTCAACTGGATAGAGTGACGGCCTCCGAAGCCGTAGGTTGTGGGTTCGACCCCCGCCGGGTGCAATTTCCCTCCTCCGCGTGGATTGGCTCGAGCCATTGGGTGCGGGCGGATCCTATTAAGTCCTTGCCTCTCGCGAAGCCGAGGCTATGAAGTCGCCAAATGGTCGCCGACATCGCCCGAGTCCTTTATCACGAGTCCACGATCCTCAGCCGTCTCGATGAGATGGCCCACCAGATTACAAGCGACTACGCGGACAAGGAACTCACCGTGGTTTCCATCCTGAACGGCAGTTTTATTTTCATGGCAGACCTCCTGCGGCGCGTGCCATTGCCGCTCCAAATCGACTCCTGGAGCGTCTCCAGTTACCACGGCACGAAATCCCGGGGTCAGATCCAATTCCGCCAGCAAACCATCGCCGATGTGCGCGGGCGCCATGTCCTGCTCCTTGATGACATCCTCGATAGCGGGCTCACACTTCGTGCCATTCAGGAACGCCTCGCCACCGAGTCCGGCGCCGCCAGCATCCGCTCCTGCGTGCTCCTCCGCAAAAGCGTGACGCGCGAGACCGCCATCGATGCCGACTATATTGGCTTTGATATTCCCAACGAATTCGTCGTGGGCTACGGGCTCGATTACAATGAGCAATACCGCAACCTTCCCTACATCGGGGTTTTGAAGGAAGAGGCGATCCGGCGGCACGCCCGCTGAAACAAGCCGTGTGCGCGGTTTTTAAAGTCCAAGGGAAAACATTTCGCCCCGGTCGTGAAGTGCCCGCAGTGGGTCCCGACGGGCCGATCCATCGCATCTGGGCCGGCTTTGCCCGAAGCGAGATTTTAAATTGGTGGATTCAGCGTGGCGGCATCCTGCTCGACATTCCCGCCGAGGAATTCGCGGAACGCTCCGACTGCTCCGGGGAGTTGGTGTGGGACGAACTGCCCTCGGGCCTCGTGATCCGCGCGATCCTTGACCGCCAGACGGCCCATGAACTCGTCAAAATCGTCACCCGCGAATCCGCCCCCACCGAACTCGAGCGATTCCAGCACAACCGCATGCCGGTTCTGGAAAAGCCCCTCCACGCCGCCGCTCCCATGACTTTTCCCGAGCCAACGCCTCCCGCCACACCAAAGCCAGCAAAGCAACCCAAGCCAGCTCCTACCAGGCTCGTTCAGGAAATGCTTTTCGACTTTTGATGTTCACTCCCTCCAAAAAAATCCGCTGGAATCTCCGATTCTCTCGCTTAAAAATTTCGCCATGATCCGCCTCGCCATTTTCTCCCTTTTCACAAGCGCTGCCTCGGTTTTTGCCGGGAATGCCGGTTCGGCCCTCACAGCCCTCCAAATCATCTCGGTGCATCCGGTCGCCCAAAGCGCCGCTTTCGTCGAATTGCGCGGCGAGCGAGGCGAGCCCGTCCCCGCCGAGTGGATCGTTCTCCTGGCGGATCCCTCGGCCCGCGGGGGAGTCCGTGAATTAACGGTCGCAAATGGCCAGATCACCGGCGAGCGCACACCTCTGGCCGGATTCAGCGATATTGCCAGCCGGCCGGCGTTGGACCGCGCCAAGGTTTTGGTGGATGCCGGAAGCGTCTTCGAAATCGCCCAGCGTGAGGCGGTGCAGTGCGAACTCGGTTTCCACTGGATCGACTACTCTCTGGCGACAAATCCCCAGACGCTCCAGCCCGAGTGGACTGCGCGGCTCTATGACAGCGCCGGATCGATCGCTGGGACCCTTCGCCTCTCGGCGGTTGGTGGCGAGGTGATCGAGCCCCTGGTTCCACCGGAAGGAGTCAGCACCAACGAGGATTCCGAAAAAAGGGTGGGGGGCCTGGTCGGGAAAGTGGTGGATTTCACCGAGTCGACCGCGAAAAAAGTTCAAAATGCCACTCTGCGCACGGTCGGCGATGTTCAGGAATTCCTGGTTGGCGAGCGCACCGTCGGCCCGAAAGAGAAAGATTAGCCGCCCTTCGCCTAACTGCGCCTTCCCCCCCTTGAAAAAAATCACGCTCTCAGTTTTTTTGGGTTTGGCCGTAGTGTCGGGATTTTTCCCCGCCGCGATGGCGGGCGAGCCTTCCCCGACTCCCCAAGCCTCTCCGAGTCCCGCCGCTGTTTCTGCCACTCCCCGGCCCAAGGCCACGCCCGACGAGGAAGAGCAGGAAATTCGGCGCAACCACCGCTTTCTCGGCGAACCGGCCCGCCCAGCTCGCACTACGATGTTCATTGGCCGTGAGGTCGCTGTGCCGACCAGCTACAACGCCCCTCGCATCACCACCTCTCCCGGCGGTGCACAGGTCATTCAACCCGCAACGCCTCATTCCTTCGAAACCCGTAAGACCGGCGTGATGCTGAGCCCCGATGGTGGCTTTGAGCAAACAGAACTCGAAGGCTTCATCAACTACGGCACACCGATCCGCACCATCGTCCCGATATACAACGAAAAAGGCGAATTCCTCGGCACCGCAATCCAAGAACACCCGAACAACATCCTTCAACCCGTTTTCCGAACGATCCGGAGGTAAAACTGCAAATTCACCCCCAATGCTGCTCTACCCTAAACTCATCATAGGAAGTGTTGATTTGCCTGATGCCCAGCCGACAAAAAACCTCGCGCCCCCGTTTTTTTCCCTATAGGCAAATCCCCCCATGAATCCTCGACTCCTCGTTGCCGCGGCTTTTTTGAGCGCTGCTGTTTTTGCAGGCTGTAAAAAACCAGCTCCGCCAACACCTCCCCCGCCGAATGTCCAAGTCACCCCCGTTCTCAAGATGGATGTCGTGGCTTCGCAGACTTGGGTGGGTTTGCTCGATGGTTTTCAGAACTCGAACATCCAGGCCCAAGTCACCGGCTATCTCCTCACTCAAAACTACAAAGAGGGCTCGATGGTCAAAAAAGGCGACACGCTTTTCACGATTGATCCCCGGCCGTTCCAGGCCGCTCTCGCGCAAGCCGAAGCCGAATACGCCAGTGCGGTCGCCAAGGCCCAGCTCCAGCAGTTGACCCTCCAAAAACAAACCCAGCTCTACCAGACGAAGGTCATCAGCGAGCAGGAATACCAGACATCCTATCAAGACACGCAGGCCTCTTTGGCCAATGTCGGTGCCGCCCAAGCCGCCGTGCAGGCCGCTCAAGTCAATCTCGGCTACTGCACGATCACCTCTCCATTAGATGGAGTCGTGGGTGTCGCTGAAGCCCAGATCGGCGATCTCGTCGGGCCCGGTGGACGCGTGAGTGTGCTGACACAATCCTCGCAGATCGACCCGATGAAGATGAACTTCTTCATCACCGAGGCGGAATACCTCCAACTCGCTCCGCTCATCCAGCGCCTCGATGCCATGCCGAAAGAGGACCGCCGAGCCCGGCTCTCGCTCAAACTCGCCGACGGCACGGAATACCCCGAGCTGGGTAAATACGATTTCGTCAACCGCCAGATCAATACCTCCACCGGCACGATCCAGGTCACGGCCCTCTTTCCGAATCCCAAAAGCATCCTCCGCCCTGGTCTGTTCGCCACCGTCTCCGGGCCCGTCCAGATGATCGATGGCGCCCTGCTCATTCCTCAAAAAGCCGCCGTCGAAATGCAGGGAACCTTCTTTGTTTCCTCCGTTCAAGCCGATGGCACGGTGAAATCCGTTCCCGTGAAACTCGGTCCGATCCTCGGCCCTTGGCAGGTGGTAACCGGACCCGTTGTCGAGGGTGAAAAAGTGATCGTCGAGGGGGTTGAAAAAGCCCGCCCGGGCATGAAGGTCAATGTCACCGAATGGAAAGCCCCGCCGCCTCCGGAGCTGCCCAATCGCCCCGAGGCTCAACCCACTCCCGAGCCTTCGCCCGCCGCCGCCAAGTAAGGACCGCCGACCATGTCGAATTTCTTCATCCGCCGGCCGATTGTGGCCATGGTCATTGCGATCATTATGGTCATCGTCGGCCTGGTCGCTATGGCCGGCCTGCCGGTCGCTCAGTTTCCGAATATCGTTCCTCCCCAAATCCAGGTCTCGACCACCTATGTCGGCGCCGACGCGCTGACGGTTGAGCAATCCGTCGCCACCCCGATCGAACAGCAAATGAGCGGCGTCGAGGGCATGGAATACATGTATTCCATCAACGCCAACTCGGGGATCATGAACCTGAATGTGATCTTCGGCACGGACACGGTGCCGACGACCGACCAAATCCTCGCTCAGATGCGTCAGACGCAGGCGGCCTCGCAGCTTCCGGCGGAGGTGAAAAACTACGGCGTCACGGTTGAGCAATCCCTTTCCTCGCCGCTCGGCGTCTTCGTGCTTTCGTCACCCGGAGGCGAGTTCGACCCGACCTTTTTGGCGAACTACGCCTACATCAACCTCAACGACCCGCTCACCCGCATCCCAGGCATCGGCAGCGTGAGCATTTTCGGCGCGGGCCAATACGCGATGCGCATCTGGGTGAAGCCCGACCGCCTCGCCACGCTGAACATCACGGTTCCCGAGGTTATTCAGGCCGTGAACGCCCAGAACAAGGTGAACCCCGCCGGTCAGATCGGTGGCGAACCTGTTCCCGAAGGCCAAGTTTTCACTTACACCGTCACGACCACGAGCCGCCTCACCACGGTCGAGGAATTTGAAGACATCGTCATTCGCGCCGACCCCGACGGCTCGATTGTGCGGGTGAAGGATGTCGCGCGCGTGGAACTCGGCGGACAGGTCTACAACATCCGCGGCCGCTTCCAGGGCCAGAACGCCTGCATCATCGCGGTCTACCAACTTCCCGGATCGAACGCCGTGGACACCATGAAACAGGCCCGCGCGTTTTTTGAGCAGCAATCGAAAGTTTTCCCCAGCGGGCTTCAATACACCGTCGCACTCGACACGACCTTGGCGATCACCGACGGCATGAAGGAAATCGTGAAGACCCTTTTCGAGGCGATGGCTCTCGTGATTCTGGTGGTCTTCATTTTCCTGCAAGGCTGGCGCGCGACTCTGATTCCGCTCATCGCCGTGCCGGTTTCTCTAATCGGAACTTTTGCGCTGTTTCCAATGCTGGGTTTTTCGATCAACACCCTCTCGCTTTTTGGAATGGTGCTGGCGATCGGCCTGGTGGTCGATGATGCCATCGTCGTCGTCGAGGCCATCGAGTCCCACATCGAGGAGGGGCTGAGTCCAAAGGATGCGGCCTTCAAAGCCATGTCGCAGGTCTCAGGACCCGTCATCGCCATCGCGCTTATCCTTGCAGCGGTGTTCATTCCGACGGTGTTCATTCCTGGAATCACCGGTGCGATGTATCAGCAATTCGCCGTCACGATGGCCGTGTCGGTATTGATCTCGGCCTTCAACGCCCTCTCGCTCAGTCCCGCGCTTGGCGCGCTTCTCCTGCGTCCCCGCAAGGAAACCCGCGGCCCGCTCGGTGCGTTTTTCCGTGGCTTCAACAAATTCTTCGACACTGCGACGAATGGATACACCGCCGTTTGCCGCGGTCTGATCCGCAAGCTCGCGATTTCGATGTTGCTTCTCGTCGGCCTCGCCGTCGCTGCGGGAGGAATTGGCGGAACGATGCCCACCGCGTTCATCCCCGAGGAGGATCAGGGCTACCTCTTCGGCGTAGTCCAACTCCCGCGCGCCTCGTCCCTCCAACAAACCACCGAGGCCGCCGGCAAGATCGAGCAAATTCTCCTCAAGACCCCAGGCGTGGAATATGTCACCTCCATCATCGGCTTCAATCTCCTCAGCACCGTTACGAGCACCTACACGGGCTTCTTTTTCATCACGCTCGAGGAGTGGTCGAAACGCAAGACACCGGAACTCTCCGTCGATGCCATCCAAGCGAATATCAATCGCGAACTCGGTGCGCTCTCGAATCCCACCGCCTCGTTCGCCTTTCCTCCGCCCGCCATTCCCGGCATCGGCACGGCCGGTGGCGTGACCTTCATGCTCGAGGACCGCACTGGCGGACCGGTGAATGTCATCGCGGAGAACACCCAGAAATTCATGGCCGCCGCGAAGGCTCGCCCGGAGTTCACCAGCCTTTTCACAACCGCGCTGTGGGATGTGCCGCAAATCCACCTCAATGTGGATGAAGCCCAGGCGATGATCCAAGGCGTGGATCTCACCGAAGCCTATCAGACTGTGCAGACCTTCCTCGGCGGGTATTTCGTGAATTACTTCAACCGCTTCGGCCTCCAGTGGCAGGTCTATGTCCAAGCGGAAGGCAACTACCGCACGGATCTCGACAACCTCGGGCTCTTTTATCTCAGCAACAAAAACAAGGAGGCCGTGCCCGTGAATTCGTTCATCAAGGCCGAAAGCTCATTCGGCCCCGAATTCACCATGCGCTACAACATGTTCCGCTGCTCGCAAATCAACGCCTCCGTCGCACCGGGCTACTCGACCGCGCAGGCGATGAAAGCGCTTGAGGAGGTTTTCGCCCAGACGATGCCGCCGGGCATGGGCTACGACTACTTCGGCATGTCCTATCAGGAGCAGCAGGCCGCGCAAGGTGTGCCGCCCACGGCCATTTTCGCGTTATCCCTGCTGTTCGTGTTTCTCATCCTCGCCGCGCAATACGAGAGCTGGAGCCTGCCGTTCAGCGTCCTCTTCACCACACCGATCGCGGTCTTCGGAGCCTTCGCCGCCCTCTCGATGCGCGGAATGCAAAACAACCTCTACGCGCAGATCGGCCTCGTCATGCTCATCGGCCTCGCCGCGAAAAACGCCATCCTCATCGTGGAATTTGCGAAGGACGAATACGAGAAAGGCAAAGACCTCCTCGAGGCCACGCTCACCGGCGCGAAACTCCGCCTCCGCCCGATCCTGATGACCGCCTTCGCCTTCATCCTCGGCACCGTGCCTCTGGCTTTGGCCTCGGGTTCGGGCGCCGTCAGCCGCCAAGTCCTCGGCACCACCGTCATCGGCGGAATGCTCGCCGCCACCTTTATTTCGATCTTCATCATCCCGGCCTGTTTTTATCTGGTGGAAAAATATTTCGTCGGCGGGCACCCCGAAAAACCTGCCGCCGAGCCGAAGTCGGCCTTGTAGCCGGTCCGTCGATTTGATTTTCATAACCACCTCCTCCCGCCAACCATTATGAGTTCACCCTCCCTGCTACCCCGGAATTTCATCATCCCCTTCATTCTCGTCACCACGCTTTTCAGCCTCTGGGGATTTGCGAACGACATCACGAATCCGATGGTGGCGGCGTTCAAAAATGTCCTTCTGCTCTCGCACTTCGAGAGTTCGCTCGTCCAAGCCGCCTTCTACGGCGGGTATTGTGTGATGGCCATCCCGGCCGCGCTGTTCATCCGTCGCTTCACCTACAAGAGCGGCATCCTCGCCGGCCTCGTCCTTTACGCCCTCGGTTGCCTGCTTTTTATTCCCGCTGGAAACGCCCGCGATTTTTCCTTTTTCCTCGCCGCCTATTTCATCATGACGAGCGGCCTCGCGTTTTTAGAGACCACCGCGAATCCCTACATCCTCTCGATGGGGCCGGAGGAAACAGCCGCACGGCGTTTGAATTTCGCGCAAGCCTTCAATCCGGTTGGTTCGCTCTTGGGCATGTTTGTGGCGAAGGATTTCATTCTGGGCCGCCTTGATCCCGCAGACGAAACGGCCCGCCGCGCGATGGCTGAATCCGCCCCCGAGGCTTTCCAGAAAATCCAAATCGCCGACCTGGCCGTGATCGTGGGTCCGTATGCCATTCTTGGCGGCGTTGTGCTTTTGGCGATGGTCGCATTCGCCCTCGCGAAGCTTCCGGATTCGACCTCCACGGAATCCCGTGAAAGCACCGTGGGCGCCTCCCTAGGTCGATTGTTGCGCACGCCGGATTATGTTTGGGGCGTTGTGGCGCAGGCTTTCTATGTCGGGGCTCAAATCATGGTCTGGACCTTCATCATCCAATACGCGGTGAATGAAATCGGCCTGTCAGCTCAAACCGCCCAAGGCTGGAACATCGTGGCCATGGTGATCTTCGTCTCGAGCCGGTTCGTTTGCACCTACCTGCTCAAATTCTTCAATCCCGGCCTGCTTCTCACCTTCCTCGCCATCGCGGGGGGAGCCTTGGTGATGGGTGCGATTTTCCTGAAAGGAATGCCCGGCCTCTACTCGCTCGTCGGAGTCTCCGCCTGCATGTCGCTCATGTTTCCGACCATCTACGGCATCGCCCTCTCCGGCTTGGGTGATGACGCCAAGCTCGGCTCGGCGGGTCTCATTTTCGCCATCGGTGGGGGTTGTCTCATGCCTCCCCTTCAGGCGCTGATCATGGACGGCTCCGCCTGGGGATCGATTTCTGCGACGCGCGCCTCGTTCCTCCTACCGTTTATCTGCTTCGTGGTCATCGCCGCCTACGGATTCACGGTCGCCCGCCGCAAGGCTTGAGACCTCCGTCCCACTAGAGTTGCCGGGAAACGCGATAGCCGATACGAAAGAAAAGATCGTATGGACTTTCAGCGTTTGATCTCACTCCCGCCCGCGATGGCGGAATTTTTTCCGACCTCTCCGGAAGGGAGGAATTGGTTCGCCGCGTGCGACCCCGCTGGTTCCAAACTCGGCTCCGGCGGTGGCATAGCCCATCTCCTCGCCTCGGCCTGGCGCGCGTCTGCTGGTGAAAAATCCTTCGCTGACTGGTGTGATTCGGGCCTGAAACTCGCTCTCATGGCGGGCGGGCAAAGCCGCCGTCTTCCGGCCTACGCCGCCACGGGAAAAATCCTCATGCCGTTCCCGGCGTTGCGGTGGGCGGAGGGGCAGCGGTTGGACCAAACCCTCCTCGATGTCCAATTTCCCAGCTTCCGCCACATCGCCGAAGCCGCCCCTGCCTCGAGCCGTGTAATGCTCGCGAGCGGTGATGTGTTGCTCCGCTTCCCGCCGAAACTCCCGCCCATGCCCGAAGCCGATGTGATCGGCCTGGGAATGTGGGTGGATGCCGAAACCGCCTCGCACTTCGGCGTGTTTTTCTCCCCGCGCGAACGCCCCGACCAGCTCGCCTTCTTCCTCCAAAAACCCAAGCCCGCCGAAATCCTCGCCCGGGCCGTGGATCATTTGTTTCTCGTCGACACCGGCCTCTGGCTCCTGAGCGCGCGGGCTGTTTCGGTGCTCTTCAAAAAATGCGGGTGGGACGCCGCACGCGGCGATTTTCCCGGCGGCGTTCCGAGTTTTTACGAACTCTACGCCGGCATGGGGCCATGCCTCGGCAGCGATCCCATCGAACGCGATGCCGATATTTCACCGCTCTCGTGCGCCGTCGTGCCCTTGCCCGACGCAGAGTTCTACCACTTCGGCACGAGCCGTCAGATGATCGAATCGGTCTCTGCCCTCCAAAACCGGACCCTCGACCAGCGCGGCCAATCCCCGCTCGCCCTGAAGCCGCATCCCGACATGTATGTGATGAATTCGGACTTCGCGTTCGCCGCGCGTTCCCCCGAAAACAAGCCGGTGTGGGTCGAGAATAGCGTCCTGCCCGGCGACATGCCGCTCGCCTCGGGAAATGTGCTTACCAACCTGCCCGCAGGAATCGGCCGTTTCCGCGTCGCGCCGGGAATGTGCGTGGACACGCCGCCGGTGGGTGACCAAAACCTCGCCGTGCGCGTCTATGGGATCGATGACCCCTTCAAAGGCGTGATCGTCAAGGGCTCCACGATGTTCCTCGGCGAGCCGCTTCTGGAGTGGTTCGAGCGCCGGGGCCTCACCCTTGCCCAAGCCGGCTTGGCTCCCGAGACCGACATCCAAAACGCGAAGCTCTTCCCCGTTGTCGATTCCGCCGCGCCACTCGCCCGCCTCATCGAGTGGATGGGTCTCCCCGAAGCCGCCGGCGACGCCGAAATGCTCGCGCTCTGGAAAAAAAGCGAGCGCCTCTCCGCGCAGGAAATCACCGAGCGGTTCTCGCCGGAGCGCCTGCTCCAAGCCCGCCACGGCCTGATCGCCTCCGCCGCGCCGTTGATCCACGCGCACCGAGCGAGGAACGCCTTCCACCGCCTCGATCTCGACAACGCCGCCTCGTTCTTCGCCGAGTCCACCGCGCCGGTTCCCGAGGTTTTTGAAACTGCCGGGCCAGCCCTGCTCGAGACCTTGGAGGAAACCATGTTAGCCGCCCGCGTCGCCTCCCTCCGAGGTGATGCCGAAAAATCCGCCAACCTTGAGAAGACCGCCTTCGAATCCCTCTCCCGCACGATCGCCGGGGCGATGGCCGCGCGTCCGTGCGCTCCGCTCCGCAATGCCGTGGAGGACCAGATCGTCTGGGGCCGCAGTCCCATTCGCGTCGATCTCGCCGGTGGTTGGTCGGACACGCCGCCCTACTGCCTGAAACACGGCGGCGCGGTCGTGAATGTCGCGCTGGAACTCAATGGCCAGCCGCCCGTGCAGGTTTTTGCACGGGTCACCTCGGAGAAACACCTCGTCATCCGCTCGATCGATCTCGGCGCGGAGACTCGCGTCTCGGATTTCCAAGATCTCGAGGACTGCGCAAAAGTCGGTGGCGAATTCTCCCTCGCCAAGGCCGCGCTCGCCCTCGCCGGATTCCATCCCCGCTTCAGTGCCCACACCGGCGCGCGATCGCTCGACCAAATCCTCGGCGCTTTCGGCGGCGGGCTCGAAATTTCCCTTCTCGCCGCCACGCCCAAAGGCTCCGGCCTCGGCACGAGCAGCATCCTCTCGGCCACGCTTCTGGGAACCCTCTCCGAGGTCTGCGGTCTCGCTTGGGATCCCTCGGAAATCACCTCCCGCACCCTCGTGCTCGAGCAACTCCTCACCACCGGCGGTGGATGGCAGGACCAAGCGGGCGGCATCCACCACGGTCTCAAAATGGTTGAGACATCGCCCGGCCTCGTTCAGCGCGCCGCCGTGCGCTGGCTTCCCGACCACCTGCTTGCCGAGGCGCTCAACAACGGCACCGCGCTCCTCTACTACACCGGCCTCACCCGCGTCGCGAAATCGATCCTGCAGGACATCGTTCGCGGGATGTTCCTCAACCGCGCCGACACCTTGGCGATCCTCGACGACATCTCGGCCCATGCGCGTGAGTCGTTCGACCTGCTCCACCGTCAATCCTGGGACGACCTCTGCCGCGTCGTCCGCCGGAGTTGGGAACTCAATTGCGCCCTCGACGCCGGCACGAATCCCCCGGAAGTCCGCCAAATCCTCGCGCGCGTGGCGGATTGGACCGCCGCCGCGAAGCTCCCGGGCGCTGGCGGGGGCGGTTATGTTTTCCTCCTCGCCAAGGATGTCGAGGCCGCCGCCCGCATCCGCCAGGAACTCACGGACCGCCCGCCAAATCCTCGCGCGAGGTTCGTGAAAATGAAAATCTCTCCAACAGGATTCCAAGTCACCCGCAGCTAAATCCGCTCTCCATGTTTTAAAATTAAAGTCCCGTCGAAACGCGTCGATTTCTTCTGGTAGGAGGAAAAACCATGATCGACGACCAATACAAAATGGGACTGATGGCGGCGGAGGGTTATCTCGAACTCGGAATGACCGATGACGCCATGCGCGAGTTTATGAACCTGCCGCGCGAGGCGAAGTTCAGCATCGAGGGTCTCACGCTCCTCATGGAAATCCACCGCGCCGAAGAAGAGTGGCCGGAGATGGAGTCGGTCGCCGAGCGCCTCTGGGCGGCGGAGCCGGGAAATGTCGTGCGTTGGATCGATTGGGCACACGCTCTTCGGCTCGCCAACTCGATCAACAGCGCACGAATCCTTTTGCTCGAGGCCCTCGAGCGTTTCCCCGAGGAGGGGTTGGTCCACTACCATCTCGCCTGCTGCGAGTGCCAACTCGGCAATCTCCCCAGCGCCCGCGAGCATTTGACGGAGTCCAAAAAACGCTGCCGCATCTGCCGCGTCCTCGCCCTCACCGACGAGGGGGACCTCCAGCCGATCTGGACGGATTACGCCGCGCCGCAGTTCCAATCCTGAGATTTCAACCGTCCGGCCGGGATCCTTCCATGGGGTAAAAACCGATCTCCATGGCTTGCGCCCGATGGGGTTCATACCTAGGCTAGTCGGCTCATGCGTCGATGGTTGTTCTGGATTTGCCTCTTTGTGTTCGTTTCCGCGCTCGTCGCGGTGCCGGACTTGAAGCGCACAAATACCTTTGTGGCAGATGGGTTTGACCTTCCCGTTGGCAAGCCTGCCGGGGAGGGCTACTACATGGCGCGAGGTTTTCTATCTTACCATCCCGGAGAGGATTGGAACGATGTTCGAGGCGGAAACTCCGACTTCGGCGCACCGGTTTATTGCATCGGAAATGGCGTCGTCACCTATTCCCAGGACGCCCGCATGGGCTGGGGGAATGTCGTGATCGTGCGCCATGCCTTCCTCGAGGGTGGCAAGCTCCAGATGGTCGATTCCATGTATGCCCACCTGAATCAAATCATGGTAAAAAAAGGCCAGCAGGTAAAACGCGGGCAACAAGTTGGAACCATCGGGACGAACCGGGGCATGTATACCGCCCACCTCCACTACGAGGTCAGGAAAAACCTTTTCATCGGCATCAACCGCTCGCGATTTGCGAAGGACCTGACGAACTACCACCGCCCCAGCCAATTCATCGCCCAGCGCCGCCAGTTGCCCGGAGCTGGACGCACGGCCTCGGTTCCCATCGGCACCTATGCGACCGACCAATCCGGCTACCAAATCCCGCAATCGGACTGGAAACCCGGCAAAAAAGACAAACCCGCTGCCCGCCCCGACCGGTTCCGCGTGAACCGCTTCGACGATATCGGCTACTGACCATGAATCCCACGGATGCGCCGTTATTTTTGATCGCCGGAGGAGGGGACTACCCAGGCCTCGTGATCGAGGGCGCCCGCCGCGTGGGGGTCTCGCGGATCGTCATGGCCGCCTTCGAGGGGGAGACGAAGCCGGAAAATGCCGCGCTCGTCGATGGTGTCGAGTGGATGCGCGTGGGTCAGATGGGCCGCCTCCTCGACGCCGCGAAAAAATCCGGAGCCGGCCGTGCGTTGATGGCCGGCCAACTCGCACCGGGCAATCTGTTCGACCTCCGCCCCGATTTCAAAGCCCTCCTCATCCTCGCCAAACTCAAACGCCGCAATGCCGAGACACTCTTCGGTGCCGTCGCCGACGAACTCGCCAAAGCCGGGCTGGAACTCCTCTCCGCCACGACTTTTCTGGATGACCACATCGCCCCCTCCGGCCTCATCGCCGGTCCGCGCTTGAAGCCCCGCGCGATCGAGGATTTGGAATTCGGCTTCCGCATCGCGAAGGAATCCAGCCGCCTCGACATCGGCCAGACGGTGGTGGTCAAAAACGGAACCGTCCTCGCCGTTGAGGCCTTTGAAGGAACCAACGAAGCCATTCGCCGGGGTGGTCAGCTCGGGTGCGGCGGCGCGACCATGGTCAAAGTCTCGAAGCCCAACCAGGACATGCGGTTCGATGTGCCGGTCGTCGGCGTCAAAACTCTCGAAGTCGCCGTTGCGGCAGGCATCCGCCACATCGGCGTCGAAGCCGGAAAAACCCTGCTCCTCGACCGCCCGAAGGTCTGCGAGCTCGCCCAAAAACTCTCTCTCTCCATCCACGGATTATGAAAACTCTTCGCACCGGAGTCGTCGGCGTCGGCCACATGGGCGTCAACCACGCCCGCCTTTACAGTGAAATCCCCGGCAGTGAATTCGCTGCCATCTTCGATTCCAACGCCGAAAACGCCGCCGCCGCCGCGAAGCGTTTCGGCTGCCGCGCTGCATCCAGCCTCGAGGAATTCGCCGGATTGGTCGATGCCGCCACGATTTGCACGCCGACCGTCACCCACCACCGGATCGGTTTGGAGCTTTTGGAAAAGGGCAAGCACCTGCTCATCGAAAAGCCCATCGCGACCACTCCCGCCGAGGCGCGCGAACTCGCCGCCCTGGCCGCCGCGAAGGGTTGCGTGCTGCAGGTCGGCCATGTCGAGCGCTTCAATCCCGTCCTCCACGCGCTCGAGGCCCAGCTCAAAAATCCCCGCTTCCTTGAGGTCACTCGCCTGTCGCCGTTTCCAAACCGCAGCACCGACATTGGCGTGGTTTTGGACCTCATGATTCACGACATCGAGATCATCCTGCACCTCGTCCGCTCCCCGGTGGAAAGCATCGATGCCGTGGGAATCCCGGTCCTGAGCCGGGGCGAAGACATCGCGAATGTGCGCTTCCGCTTTGCCAATGGCTGCGTGGCGAATGTGACCGCCAGCCGCATCAGCCAGGAGCGCGTGCGCAAAATCCGCGTCTTCCAGGAGAACGCCTACCTCTCGCTCGACTACAAAAACCAATCCGGCTACCTGCTCCGCCTCGCCCGCGAGGATGAAAAGGAAAGCTCCGGCCTTGGAAAACTCATCAGCCTCGCCACGGACTCGAAAATCGTCACCGATTTCAGCGGACACCGGATCGTGCGTGAGCCGGTGGAGGTGGAAAAAGGGGAGCCGTTGCGCATCGAGCTGGAGTCGTTCCTTCAATGCGCCCGCGAGGGTCTGAAGCCCTGCGTCACCGGCCTCGCCGCCGCTGACGCGCTCGACCTCGCGCTCGAGATCACCCGCCGCATCGAGGAGTCCGACCCGCGCCGGCAAGGCTGAAAATTTCCTGCCATGGTTCCCGTCTCTGTCCTCATCGTCACCGCCGGATTCGGCGAGGGACACAATGCTGCCGCCCGAAACCTTGAGGACGCGATCAAGGAGTTCCATCCCGAGATTTTGGTCTCGGTGCACGACTTCTTCCGCGAGGCGCATCCGTGGATTTATCCCCTCGCGCAGTGGGCCTATAAAAACGCCATCCGCCGTGCGCCATGGGCTTGGAATCTCTTTTACCAATTCCTCGACCGCTTCCCGCGCGTGTCTTCGTTCGGGCTGGGCTTTTACCGGCGCGCCGCCCGGCGGATGCGCCACACGATCCTCCGCATGGAGGCGGGCATTGTCGTCAGCACCTTTCCCGGCTACGGCCCGATCTTTCAACGCGCCGCGCGCAAATTCGATTTGCAGCTCCCCTTCGCGACCGTCATCACCGATTCGATTTCAATCAACTCGATCTGGCTGCAGCCAACCTCCGACGCGTATTTCGTTCCGAACGACCCCACCGCCCAAATCCTCGAACGAAAAGGAATCCCCCGCTCGAAAATCCGCGTCACCGGATTTCCCGTTCCGCTCCTTTTCGCCACGCCAGCCACTCATCCCCGCGAGGTTCCACCCGCCGATGGCCTGTGGAAGGTGCTCTACATGGTCAACGCCGAGGGTGACGATGCGCTGAAAACCGCGCGCGGATTGCTCGGATTGGAAAGCCTCGCCCTCACCGTCACCTGCGGGCGCAACGAAACCCTCTGCCGCCGTATGCGAGACCTCGGCGAGGAATTGGGCAGGCCGATCGAGGTTTTGGGTTGGGCTCCCGAAATGCCGGAGTTGATCCGACGAAGCCATTTGCTCATCGGCAAGGCGGGCGGCGCCACGGTCCAGGAGGCCATGGCCGCGCACACGCCGATGGTCATTACCAAGGTCGTTCCCGGCCAGGAGGAGGGAAATGCCCGCCTTCTTGCGGAAGCCGGTGCTGGGTTTGTGGCGCAAAGTCCCGCCGCTGTCGTGGAGGCCGTGCGCCGGATTTTTGATTCTAACGGCGCGCCCTACCGCGACTGCCTGAAAGCCGCCACTTCGCTCAGCCATCCCACAGCCGCGAAGGACATCGCGAATTTCGTCTCCTCCCTCTGCCGGAGAGGTTGAAAACTACCGGCGCCGCTTCGCGCCGAAGCGCATGCCCTTGTGGGTGCGAACTCCTTTCGCGCCTTTGAGCGAGGACATCACGCGGTCCTCGTCGAACAGCGCGGTGTAGACATAAGTGAAATTCTCGAGCTTTTTGCGCGGAACCTTCTGGCCGATGAAGCGCTCGATATCGAGCACATGCGGGAGTTCCTCGGCAGTCATGATCGTGAACGCCTCGCCGACTGTCTGAGCGCGACCGGTGCGGCCGATGCGGTGCACATAGTCCTCCGGATGCTGCGGCACATCGTAGTTGATCACATGGCTCACGCCGGCGATGTCGATGCCGCGTGCGGCGATGTCCGTGGCGACCATGACCTCGTAGCGCCCGCCTTTGAAGCCCTCGAGCGCATCGACGCGTTCGTTTTGAGTGCGGTTCGAGTGGAGCGTGGCAACGGAGTGGTTGTTCTTTTTCAATTGCCGCGAGATGCGGTCAGCGCCGTCCTTGGTGCGGCTGAAAATCAAAACGCTGTCGTAGTTCGTGCGCTCGAGCAGGGTCAGGAGCAAATCGAATTTTTGGTCTACCGCCACCGGGTAGAGTGCGTGGGAGACGGTCTCGGCGGGTGAACGGCGCGCACCGATCTCGATGCGCTCCGGATCGCGCAGGCACCAGGACGAGAGGCGCTGGATCTCCTCGGGGATCGTGGCTGAGAACAGGAGCGTCTGGCGTTCCTTCGGGCATTTCTCAACAATCCGACGCACATCGGGCAGGAAGCCCATGTCGAGCATGCGGTCGACCTCATCAAGGATGAGAAATTGCAGGGAACTCAAATCCACCGCGCCTTGCTCCATGTGATCGAGCAGCCGGCCGGGCGTGGCCACGATCACATCGCACTGGCGTTTCAAATCATCGCGCTGCTTGCCGTAGCCCACGCCGCCGTGGATCAGCGAAACCTCGGTGTGCATGAAGCGCATGTAGTCGCGGAAGGCCGTCTCGACCTGCATGGCCAGCTCGCGCGTGGGCTCGAGGACGAGACAACGAATGCGCGGTTCGTGGTGGTCGAGCTTCGAAAGAACAGGCAGGGCGAAGGCAGCGGTTTTTCCCGTGCCGGTTTGCGCCGAGGCGATGAGGTCCCTGCCGGAAAGAATCACCGGGGTGGCGCGGAGTTGGATCGGGGTCGGATCCGAATAGCCCATGCGTTGCGCGCCGTGAAGAACAGGCTCCGAAAGCCCGAGTTGCTGAAATGACATGCGGCAAGTTGTGCCAGTTCGCAAGAGGTGCGGCAATGGAAAGCTCGCAGCTCAACCGATCAGATTCACCAACTCGTCGGCGTCGAGCGCGGGGGCGGCGGAGTTTTCGGGGTCGAGGAGTTCGGTGATAAGGGCGCGTTTTTTCTCCTGCATGTCGAGCACGCGTTGTTCGACGGTGTCGCGGGCGACGAGTTTGATCGAGGTGACGACATTTTGCTGACCGATGCGGTGGGCGCGATCGGTGGCTTGGGCTTCGACGGCGGGGTTCCACCAGGGGTCGAAGTGGATGACGGTGTCGGCGGCGGTGAGGTTGAGGCCGGTGCCGCCGGCTTTGAGGCTGATGAGAAAGACGGAAATCGAGGGGTCGTTTTGGAAGCGCTCGACCACAGCGCCTCGGTCTTTGGTGGTTCCATCCAAGCGGCACCAGGAAATGCCAGCCTCGTCGAGCGCGGGAGCGATGAGGTCGAGCATCGAGGTGAATTGGCTGAAGACGAGCGAGCGGTGCCCGCCATCCACAGCCTCGCGCAGCAACTCCAGGAGCGCCTCGAGTTTTCCCGAGGGGGCGGGGGAGTCTTTGCCGAGCAAACGCAGGTCGCAACTGGCCTGGCGGAGGCGGAGCAGGGCGGCGAGGACCTTCATGCGGGCGGCGCCGCCGGACTCGCGGAGGGCATCGACCTGTGCGCGGGCGGCGATCTGGAGTTGGGTGTAGGCGGCTTTTTGGTCGGGGGTCAGTTCGACCTCCACGACCTGCTCGATCTTGGCGGGAAGCTCGGGGAGGATTTGGGATTTCGTGCGGCGGAGCATCCAGGGCCTCACGCGACGGAGAAGGCGGGGCCAGGCTCCGGCGCCCTCGCCGGCGAGGATGGGCTTTTCGTAGCGGTCTTGGAAATCTCCGCGCGTTCCGAGGTAGCCGGGCAGGAGGAATTCGAAGAGGGACCAGAGGTCGCGCACGGAATTTTCGAGCGGGGTGCCGGTGAGAATGAAGCGCGCACTGGACTTCACCGCGTAGGCGGCTTTGGCGTTCTGGCTTTCGGGATTTTTGATGTGCTGGGCCTCGTCGAGGACGACCGAGGCGAACGCGAGGTTTTGGTAATGCGCGATGTCGCGGCGGAGCAGGGCGTAGCTCGTCACGATGAGGTCGTGGCTGGGGATTTGGGCGAAAAGTTTTTCCCGGTCCGGACCGCCGAGGGTGAGGATTTGGAGGCCGGGGACGAAGCGTGCCGCTTCGCGCGTCCAGTTCCAGACGAGCGAGGAGGGGCAGATCACAAGGTGCGGGCCGGGTGTGGCCTCGAAATACGCGAGGGCTTGAACGGTTTTTCCGAGCCCCATGTCATCCGCCAAAAGCCCGGCCTGGCGGGCGAGCAACCACGACGCGCCTTCGATTTGATAGGGACGGAGGCGCGATTGGAGCGGGCCGAGTTTTTTTGGGGAGGATTTGGCGGTGGGCGTTTCCTCGCGGCTCCACTCGGCGATGCTGGCTTCGAGATACCCGCGCTGGGTGGGAGGGATTCGGTAGCCGCCGCGTTCCTGTGAAGGGTTGCAATCCCTCAAGACCTCCTCGAGATCGGAGGCGAGCGTGGCGTCGGGAATGGCGATCTGGCCGTTGGAGAGCCGGAGCCGTGGCGTGCCGCTCTGCAAAAGCCTTCGCACATCCTGGTCGCTCAGGACGGCTTCCTTGCCGGCGCTGAAATGGACATGGAAATCGAGCCAGCCATCTCCACGCTCGCGGAGGGCGAATTGCGGCTCGAGTCGAACGATGTCACGCGTCACATGCTGGAATCTCTCGCCCTCGCGGACGGTCCATTTTTGTTTCAGGAGGGGAAGGGTGTTGGCGAAAAAACCAACGACTGCATCCTCCCCTCGCAGGACGGCTTGTCGTTCTCGAAACCGGTGCGCACGAGTTCCGCCAAAACCTCGGTCTCGGCGGTTGGGTTGCTGGCGCCGGGCGTGGAATATTCGAAATCCACTGTGGCCTCGAGGTGGCGGAGCGAGCCTTCGATCGAGAGGGTAACGTGTGGCCTCTCGGTGCTGGCCTGGCTGGGAGATGCCGCGGCGATGGGTTTCGGCGCGGGGGCGGATTTAGCTGGAGAGAGAACTTCGAGGCCGATTGCCACGGAGTGCGCGCAGATGATGCCTCGGCGGCGCGAGTCCGCGCACGGGCAGAGATTTTCGATATCCACCGGATTGCGCAGGCGGAGACCCGCCAAAAACTCGCGTCTACCCTCGGCGATTCGGCCTTTCAGGAGCGGCGGCTCGTAGGCGGCATCGCGCACGGCACCGGAGGCCTTGATGGCGCGGGCGCGCTTCATGACATCCCAACCGCCAAGCGAGACGAGGAGTTTTTCGGTAAGTTCCATCGCAGGGAAAGCGGGGTTGTTAGCCGCTTTGGCTCGGGCATGGAACCGCAAAACCCGCGGCCTTGACACCATTGGCGCTGGCGTTGCTAGATACGCGCCGTGAAACCCTTCCCGATTCTGGCGATCGCCGTTGCGTTGTTGACGACCTCGTGCACCACCCTCCAAAACCGCCGGTATCTTTGGGAGCCGCAGCAAGTCGAGGGGCCCTACACGCGGATGCTCGCCACCAAGCCTTGGCCGTGGCCCCGCGAGAGCCAGCCCGCGAACGCTCCCCAGCCCGAGGCCGAGAAGCCTTGGGGAAAATAACGGACGGTTTCAGCTCGGCTTGCCCGACTGAGTGACGGGCAGGGTCACATGAAACGCCGCGCCCTCTCCGGGCATGCTTTCCAGCGAGACAGTGCCGCCATGCGCAAGAACGATATTTTTAACAATTGAGAGGCCGAGGCCTGTGCCGCCGGCGTCGCGCGCGCGGTGTTTGTGGACGCGGTAAAATCTCTCGAAAATGTGGGCTTGGTCCTCGAGCGGGATTCCCGGGCCGTTGTCGGAAAAAGTCAGCTGGATGCTTTCGCCAATGCGCTTGGCGGTGAGATGGATTTTCAAGGCGGGGACTTCGCCGTGCTGAAGCGCGTTGAGGAGGAGGTTCGTGCAAACCTGCTCGATACGGCTCGGGTCGATCTCCGCATGCCGCGCGTCCTCGCCCCAATCCAGGACGATCTCGGCAGAGCGCTCTTCGATTTTTGGAGTGAGGTTTTCGATAACCCGCTCGACCAGCGGGCGCAGGTCGGTATTGGCGAAATGCAAAAGCCGCGAGCGGTTTTCCATGCTCGAGATCGTGAGGAGATCCTCGAGGAGCAGGGCGAGTCTTTGGACATTCCGGTGGATGGCCTCGAGCGATTTTTCGGTCATCGCCGGGTCCTCGATCGCGCCATCGCGGAGTGTTTCGACATAGCCGTTGATGATTGTCAGCGGCGTGCGGAATTCATGGGAGACATTGGCGACGAACTCGCGGCGAACTGCCTCCAGCGAGCGAACGGCGGTGATGTCTTGAAACACGATCAGCGCGGCGCGGGGCTTCGTTTCGTTCTCCGCAGCGAGCGGGGCGACATGGACGACGAAGGTTCGCGTGTCGAACGCCAACTCAAGTTCGCGCTCGTGGCCGGTGGCCATGGTGGACTCCACGGCCTGCTGGATTTCGTGGCGGCGCAGGACTTCCAGCACGGTGCGATTCACGGGGTTTTTGATGTCCGGGAAAAACCCAAGCAGCGCTTGGTTGCAAAGTGTCACCCGCATGGAGCGGTTCGCCACGAGGATTCCCTCGCGCATGCCCGAGAGGATGCCGCGCAGGCTCAGGCCTTCATTCGCGATCTGGCGGTCGAGTTGCTCGAGTTGGCGCGAGATTTTCCGGATCTGCGTGGCGGATTCGAGGTAGGGGGCGTAGTCGGGGGAGAGGGGAGGGAGGTGGTAGTCGCCGGTGGCCACTCGCTCCAAATCCCGCCGCACGGCGCGCCAGGGTTTGACGACGCGGAAGTAGACATACGCGAGGGCCGTGGCGCCGAGCGCCAAGGGAAAAAGCCACTCGGCGGGACTCAAATCGCGAGTGGCGGGTTGAGGCGGTAACCCTCGCCTCGCATGGTTTCAAGGCGGTCGGCGTGGTCGCCGAGTTTTTCACGGAGTCGCCGGATGTGGGTGTCCACGGTCCGCGTGTCGGCCCCCGAGGCGTAGCCCCAGACATCCTTCAAAAGAAGGTCGCGGCTGAGCGTTCGGGCAGGATTGTTGAGAAAGGCGGTGAGCAATTTGAATTCGGTGGTTGTGAGGTCCAATCGCTTGCCGTCGAGTTTGGCCGACAGGGTTGATTTGTCGAGAACGATGCTTCCCGACTCGAGCGTGGTGCCGACCGCCGAGCCGCTCCGGAGGCGCTTGAGGAGGGCTTGGACGCGCAGAACGACCTCCTTCGGGCTGAAGGGCTTCGTGACATAGTCCTCCGCGCCGAGTTCGAGGCCTTTCACGCGGTCCTTCACATCGCTTTTGGCGGTGAGCATCAGGACGGGAACGCTCGCGAGAACGGGGTCGGATTTCATCGTGCGGCACACCTCGAGGCCGGTCATTCCGGGCAGCATGATGTCGAGCACGACGGCGTCGGGCATGTTTTGGCGAACGGCTTCGAGGCCGGCGGAACCGGAATTTTCGACCAATACCTTGAAGCCCGCCTTGCGCAGGTGATAGCGGAGCAAATCGACCACATCCGACTCATCCTCGACCAGCAACACGGTGTCTTCCATTGGGGCGGTGATTATCCAAGCAGGCCCGTGCGGACAAGAACCAGAATGTGACAAAAACATCAGGTCACCGCGTGGTGGTTCAGAAAAACAAGAAAACTGAACCGCGGTGACCTGAGTTGTTGTCTCAACTGGTAGGTTAGACGATCACCTAAGCGCGGCGTTCAAAAAATTCTCAAAAAAAATTTCAGTCTGTGAGAACGAGGCCTGTCGGGCAGTGGTCGCTGCCCATGACATTCATTTGGATAAAAGAGGATTGTAGATTTTCCTCGAGTGCCTCCGAGGCGCAAAAATAGTCGATGCGCCACCCGATATTCCGCTCGCGGGCGCCATTCTGGTAGCTCCACCAGGTGTAGTGACCCCCAGCGGGTTCGAAGTGGCGAAAGGTATCGATGAATCCTGCGGCGAGGATTTGGTCGAAGGAGGTTCGCTCCTCGATGGTGAAGCCGGCGTTGCGGGTGTTCTCACGCGGTCGGGCGAGGTCGATTTCCCGGTGCGCCACATTCATATCGCCACAAAATACGACCGGCTTCGTTTTTTGAAGATCCCGCAAGTAGCCGATGAACGCCGGCGTCCACTCGTGCGTGCGGTAGTCGAGCCGCGTCAGCTCGCGCTGGGAATTCGGCGTGTAGACATTCACGAGATAAAAATCGCCGAAGTCCGCCGTGATCACGCGTCCCTCCTGGTCGTGCTCGGGGTGGCCGATGCCGTTGGTAACTCCGGCCGGGGTTTTGCGGGTGAGGATTGCCGTGCCGGAGTAGCCTGGGCGGACGGCGGAGTTCCAATAAACCTCGTAGCCGTCGAATTTCTGAGGGACCTGCTCGGGTCGGGCTTTGATTTCCTGGAGGCAGAGGACATCAGGTTTCTCGCGCTCGAGGTAGTCCATGAGGCCCTTGCCGATGATCGAGCGGATGCCATTCACATTCCAGGAAATCAATTTCATCCACGCATGGAAACGGGCCCGCGGCCGAATTTCGAGCAGGAAAACCCTTCGCGCCCCCGCACAAAAAACGGTAGGTTTCGGCGCATGGAGATTTCACCGAAGACCACGATGCGGGAATTGCTAGAGCGTTGCCCCGGCGCTCAGCGCGCGCTTTTCCGCCACTACCACATCGGCGGCTGCGCGAGCTGTGGATTCCAGACCGACGAGACAATCGAGGGCGTTTGTGCGCGGAATGAAAACCTCGACCCCGGCGAAGTCATCGCGCGGATTCTCGATGCCCACGCGCAGGACGAGAAGGTTTACATCAGCCCCGCCGAGGCGTCCTCCTCCGCCGAAAAGCTCGGTGCGCGATTCCTCGACATTCGCACGCGCGAGGAATTCGACGCCGTTCAAATTCCCGGCTCGCAGCTCATGGGGCAGGATTTTTTACAGGAAGTCATGGGCCGCTGGCCGAAGGACACGATGATCGTGCTGGTCGACCATACCGGCACGCGCGGGTTGGACGCCGCCGCGTATTTTTCGGGGCACGGATTCCTCAACGCCCGCGCCCTCCGTGGCGGGATCGATGCCTGGAGTTGCGAGGTCGATCCCTCTTTGCCACGCTACACGACCGAATGACGACCGACGAAAAAATCGACGAGGCGATCCGCAATCCCCAAAACCTCGGGGAAATGACCGGCGCCGATGCGGTTGGCACTGCCGGAAGCGGCGATTGCGGCGACATGCTCCGGATGTGGATTAAATTCCGCGAAGATGAAAAAGGCCGACGCGTCATCGACAAGGCGAGCTTCCAATCCTTCGGCTGCCAAACCGCCATCGCCGTAGCCAGCATGGCGACCGAGATGATCAAAGGCAAAACCCCACAGGAGGCGCTCTCGATGTCCGGCGGCGACCTCTCCGCGCCGCTCGGCCCCCTCCCGCCGATGAAAATCCACTGCGCCCAACTCGTCGAAGGCGCCCTCAAAAACGCCCTCACCGGCGAAGCCACCCCCGCGCCCGGTGCCTCGGCTCCGACCCTCGCCGACAGCCTTCAGCCGAAAGGCGCGGTAAAAATCACCTTCCGCTGAGCGCCTCAGCGCGGCAGCGCCCAGCAAAAACCCAGGGTAGGGGCGGCTCGCCGTAGCGGCCCCAAGACTCAGGCGCGGACGCGCCGTCGAGGCCGACCGCTTTGCAAAGACGAAATTGTCGCTCATCACCGGTCACAAAGAGGTCAGATCCGCAGGATTCAGCAGCAGCCACATGCAGGATATCCAGTGTGCGGCAAAGAATCTTGGCCGTATGGAGTCGAGCCAAATGGGCCGCGCGTGTCCATGTGGTGCCCCAGTCGATCAAGGTGGTGGCCAGCACTCCGCTTCGAAGGTCGCTATCCAGATTCTCTAGTGCCAAAGCCCCTGCGGCGGCGGGGATGGTTTTGCGTCCCACGGCGGCGTGGATCGCGTTCCGGATTTCGGTTTCCTGAAGTTGGTTGAGAGGGATGAGGGTGGCTGCGCGCGCTTTTCGTTCCACAAAGGCGCTGCCGGATTCGACGATGTAGAGTTTTACGAGCGCCCCTGTGTCGAAATAAACCTTGGTCATGGGCGGGGGATATCAATCGCGATCGGCGTAGAGGGAATCCGCCACTTGGGATTGGCTCGAATTCACTGCCCCCGCAGCGCGGGCCCGGGAAATCCAATCCGGCTTTTTTCCGCCTAGCGGCAGGGTTGCGGGTTTTATAAAGGCGACCGGAGCCCCGTGAGATGTCCAACGCAGGGTTTCCCCTGTGGCCAGAATCTTACGGATTTCCCCTGAGCGGTGGGCAAGGTCTCTGGAAGTGATAGTCGTCATGTCTAACAAAAATGTAAGATATCATGTGTTTGTCAAGATTGGGTAGATTGAACGGAAGGGAAGATAAGTTTTCTGGTTTGCCGCGTTCGCCCTCGCCGACAGCCTTCAGCCCAAAGGCGCGGTGAAGATCACCTTCCGCTGAGCGGCTCGTCCGGAGGGTGGTGTTCGCGCCAATGCCCTGGAGATTTCCCAAAGGCTTTCTTGAAGGCATTGGAGAGATGAAAAGCCGAGCCGAAGCCCGTGGATTGTGCGATCTCCTCGAGCGTGTCACTCGTCGTCATCAAAGACCGTTGCGCCAGGGAAAACCGAGCCTGCAGGTGATATTGCCAAGGAGACAAGCCGGTCTGTTTTTTAAATTCCCGACGAAAATACGAATATCCCCAGCTCAATTCCTTGGCGAGGGCTTTGAGGTCGGGTGGGCCATCGATCGGGCTCGAGAGGCGTCGCTCGGCGATGGCGATTTTTTCCAAATGTTTCGCACGATTCGTTCCGCCGCCAGAGAGCATCGCGCAGGCGGAAAGCAATTCCATGGCGGCCACCGCCAACTCGGAGGCGGACGCATGGCGGCGACCATCCAGCAACGGGTGGATTTTCATGAATGCCGCCCCGACCCCAGCGCCCTCAGTAAAAACACACTTGGTCGCTGAAAAAATCCCGTCGGCGAGAAGTCGGCGCGGCACGATGCCATCGAGTTCGATCCAGTGCTCAGCCCAGCCGGTCTTCGGGTCGGGACGATAGGTGTGCCACTCCCCAGGGATCAAAACAAAGACGCTCCCGGCGGTGATTCTCTGCGTCGAGTTGGAGGCGGTTTTCAGCAGACCCTTGCCCTCGGTGACGCAGAGGATTTGCAGGGATTGGAGCACGCGTCCCTTTTCGTAGTTGAACGAGTGATCCGTGGGATGGCCGATGGGAGGGTAGTAAATCTTGGCAGGGATCCTGGCAAATCCGCCTCCCAAGACCTCCACCCCCCAGCGCTCCCGCTCGGGCGTCCTCGGCAGGTAGAGAAAATAGTCCTTCTGTTTATGTGGCATTTTAAAAAAAGGAATGCAACGGAGCTGCGAAGGTTGCCCTGCATGAATCAACCGGCAACCTCTTTTTATCAATTCCCCTGCTGGACTTTTTGCTCATCTCAAGGCTCGCTGACTCGCTTCATTTCACTCCCTCGGCGGCGAATGGGAGGAAAACTCACTGGTGTCATTTTGATGATAATTTAGGTCATTATTTGCATTCCATAATGCCCCTCCCAAGAGCTAAGAAATGGAACTCCTTCCACTATTCTTATGAGCAACTACCCCTCTGCCCGCGAACAATACGCCGCCCTCGGCGTGGACACCGAAGCCGCCCTCGAGACCCTCGCCAAGACGCCGATCTCCCTCCATTGCTGGCAGGGCGATGATGTCGGCGGGTTTGAAAAAGCCGGCTCGAAACTCGAAGGCGGCGGCATCCAAGCCACCGGCAACTACCCCGGCAAGGCGCGCACGATTGAGGAACTCCGCGCCGACCTCGACAAGGCGCTCTCGCTCATTCCTGGCAAGCACCGCTTGAATGTCCACGCCTGCTACGCCGACCTCTCCGGCGGCCGTGTGGACCGCGACGCCTACACGATCGCGCAATTCCAGAGCTGGGTGGATTGGTGCAAATCGAAGGGACTTGGGATGGATTTCAACCCAAGCTATTTCTCGCACCCCCTCGCGGCCGATGGCCTCACGCTCAGCCATCCGGACAAAAAAATCCGCGAGTTCTGGATCAACCACGGCATCGCCTGTCGTAAGATCGGCGCCGAGATCGCCATGCAACTCGGCTCGCCGGTGGTCACGAATGTCTGGATTCCCGATGGCTCGAAGGACATGCCCCACGACCGCAAGTCGCCCCGCGAGCGGCTCGCCGCCTCGCTCGACGAGATTCTTGCCGCGCCTGTGGACCGCACGCTCAACCTCGACGCCGTGGAGAGCAAACTCTTCGGCATCGGCTCGGAGAGCTATGTCGTCGGCTCGCATGAATTCTACCTCGCCTACGCCGTCAAAAACCAACTCCTCTACTGCCTCGACGCCGGCCATTTCCATCCCACGGAAAACCTCTCGGACAAAATCTCGTCCGTCCTCCAATTCGTTCCCGAAATCCTACTCCATGTCAGCCGTGGCGTGCGCTGGGACAGCGACCATGTCGTTCTCATGGACGACCCGACCCGCGCGATCATGGAAGAACTCGTTCGCGGCGGATTCCTCGGCCGCACGCACATCGGCTTGGATTTCTTCGATGCCAGCATCAACCGCATTGCCGCTTGGGTCATCGGCACCCGCTCGACCATCAAGTGCCTCCTCGCCGCGCTCCTCGAGCCCGCCGCCCTTCTGCGCCAAGCCGAGAAAGACGGCGACCACACCTCGCGCCTCGCTCTCATGGAGGAGGCGAAGACTCTTCCGCTCGGAGCGGTCTGGCAGGAGCACTGCCGCCGCCAAAATGTCCCCGCTGACCATTCCTGGCTCGCCGAGGTGAAAAATTACGAGCGCTCCGTGCTCGCTTCCCGCAACTAATCCCAACCCCACCACCATGAATCCCATCCTCGGCGTCCTGTTCCACTGGCTCGGCGGCCTCGCCTCCGGCTCGTTCTATGTTCCCTACCGCGCGGTCAAAAAATGGTCCTGGGAGACCTATTGGCTCGTCGGCGGGGTGTTTTCCTGGCTCATCTGCCCCTGGCTTTTGGCCTCGATTTTGACGAAGGATGTCACCGGCGTCCTCTCTTCCCAGCCGTTCTCCACCTTGGCTTGGACTTATTTTTTCGGTGTGCTCTGGGGCTTCGGCGGGCTGACCTTCGGCCTCGCGATGCGCTACCTCGGCATGTCGCTGGGCATGGGCGTGGCGCTCGGATATTGCGCCGCCTTTGGCACGCTGCTGCCGCCGATTCTCAAGACCTTCCTGCCCGACATTCCGGTGGGCGAAACCATTGGCCAGATCGCCTCGACTTTTCCGGGAAAAATCACGCTGCTGGGCGTCGGGATCTGTTTGCTCGGGATCTGGGTGGCCGCGCTCGCGGGTGCGAACAAGGAAAAGGAGATGCCTGCCGAAGAGAAGTTGAAAACGGTGAAGGAGTTCGACTTCAAGAAGGGTATTCTCGTCGCGACCTTCTCAGGCGTGATGAGCGCGTGCTTCAGCTTCGGCCTCACCGCTGGCGAGCCGATCGGCAAAGCCTCCGTGGCGCTGGGCACTGACGAACTCTGGTCCGGCATCCCAAGCCTCATCGTCGTGATGCTGGGCGGGTTCACCACAAATTTTATCTGGTGCGTGATGCTCAACCTCAAAAACAAAACCGGCTATCAGTATCTCTCCACTCAGGCGCGCCCTGAGCACGCTGGCTTGGCGGTCACCGGCGGCGACCACGGCGGCGGCGGTGTAGCTCCGAAAATTGACAAAAATGACCTCCGCATTCCGATGCTCGGGAATTATTTCTTCTGCGCCCTCGCCGGCAGTATCTGGTATTTCCAGTTTTTCTTTTACTCCATGGGCCACATTCGCATGGGCGGATCGGATCCCGACGGCTTCGGCTTTTCGTCGTGGACCCTCCACATGGCCTCGATCATTGTTTTCTCAACGGTATGGGGCTGGATTTTCCATGAGTGGAAAGGCTCCTCGAAGAAAACCTACACGCTGATCGTCGCGGGAATCCTCACGCTCATTCTCTCCACCATTGTGATCGGCTACGGCACCTACCTGAAGGGCGCTCCCGGCGCCGGACATTGAGGCTCGCCGGCTCAGGCCTTCAGAATTCCGTCCGACAAATCCATGAGGATGGCGACGCCCTCGGCGGAGTAGCGGCGTTTGTCGCCCACGACGAAGAGGTCATCCTCGATATCGGGCTTTAGCGGCAAGGCCACCAGCCCGTAGCGTTTGCAGACATCCTCGAGCACCGGCTCGTGGATTGGCGCGGCTCCGAGTCCCCGCGCGGCCAACTCAAACATCGCGGCCGCGTCGTCAAATTCCGCGCGAATCATGGGTTCGATTTCCTGGGCGGCCCACCATTGCTCCAACTCGCGCCGCAACACAGATTCCCTCGCCGGCGCTAGAACCGGCAACTTGGCCGGATCGGGATTTTTTTGAAACGACTTCGCCAGCGTTCGTGAGGCCGCAAAAATCACACGCATCCGACCGATGCGGCGGCCCGTGGGGAGGTTGGCGAGATTCGGCGGCGGCGCCTCGTTCGCAATCACCAGATCGACTTGGTGCAAACCCAGCGCGCCCCAGAGTTCCTGCGGTTGACCCTCGCGAACCACGCACTGGAGATTAGGCGCCAACTGAAACGCCCGGTCGAGCAAGCGGGCGACAAGAAGTTTCGGCACGCCATCCGACACGCCCAGAAAGACCGTGCCAGGTCCGGCCGATTTCCTGCGCTGCAGCACCTCGACCATCTCATCACCCGTCGCAAAAATCCGCTCCGCATAGCGTAGAAGATGCCGCCCATCCTCCGTGAGCCGCATCTGGCGACCCTCACGGCGGAAAAGAGGTTTCCCAAAAAAAGCCTCCAACTCCTTGAGCTGCGCACTCAGCGTCGGGGCGGAAACATGGATCGCCTCCGAGGCGGCCGTGATTCCCCCGTTCGTCGCCACAGCCAGAAAATAGCGGAGATGGTGGTAATTGAGTTGCGTGTTCATGATTCAGAAAAATCAAATTCCTTGATCGAGGTTTAGCAATTTCCAAATTCAAGAGCCTCCGGAAAACCTCCCGCTTCGGGGATGCTTTGCCACTGGAAGGCCAATGCGCGGACCACCGACAGCGAGGGTGGGGGAGAGTGCGGAGTGGAGCGCGCCGGCGTTGTGGCGCATGGGAATTCTCCAACCGTCGGGTTGGGTGGTGGAGTGGATCAGTTTTCCGGGCGAGGACCTGAACCTCTCGCCGTGGATGAGGAAGTCGTTCGAGCTGGCCGCCGTGCGCGACCCGGAGCCTGATTGCCGTTCAGCGCAGGAATTTTTCCGCAGGCGAGAGTCGGAGGCCCGGTATACGCAAAAATTCGGCGGTGTTCAGGGTTGCGAGGTCGAAATCATGGTGCAGACAAGTCGCCGCAATCAGGAGGTCGTGCGCGCCGATGGCCACGCCTTGCGCGGAGAGGTCCGCTTTCAGGCGGGCATGGGTTTTTGCCTCTTCGATTCCAAACGGGAAAACAACATGCGAGGCGACGAGCGCTTCAAAAAATCCACGCCGGGACTCCTGACGCTTCCCGGCCGGTGCGCGAAAAACTCCCTCTAAAAACTCGGAGGCCGTGATCGCGCTGATCGCCGCTTCCGAGTCCCCCACGACCTGCTCGTTGAATGCGATGGCATCCCAACGACCGCGCTCCTGCGCGATCAACACCGAGGTGTCAAACAGCACGCTCATTCCGCCCAGGGGTCGCGCTGCGGACGGTTCGATTCACTGCGGATTTTCGACAAGTCGCCGGAAAAGGAATCCGCTTCCTCGGCCGACATGGGGACCCGCTTCCTCCAAAACTCCGCCAACTCGCGCCCGGTGGTTTTTTTCAATCCCTCGGGAACCAGTCGCGCCACGGGTTTTCCATTCCGCGTGAGAACGGCCGCATCACCGCGATAAACGACGCGGTTGATCAAATCCGAAAAATTCCGAGCTGCTTCGGTGACGGTAAGGGTTGATTCCATGCCAAATATTTAAAATCAGATAATCAGATAATCAAATCAATATTTTGAACCAACCTTCTTTTTTCCTCTGATATTCCATGAAAAAACTCCTCAGCACCGCCGCCATCGATTGGAAACCCTGATGGCCATCGCGCCGGGCGACGCGAAGGGCCACCTCTTGCCGTTGCAACCCTACAACGAAACGATCCGGCCAGCACCCGCTGGCATGTGTTCCGGTCTCAGCCTTCCGCTCTTCTTCCGTTCGCGTGGATCTTCCGGCATTCGCGGGCCAAAAAACCCCAAAAAAACCTTCATGCCAAGACCCTCAGTAGCCAAGAGTCCCCCGTAGCGGAAGCCGAAACGGCTTTCGATGGCTTTCAGGCGAGCCATGGCAAACCGCCCTCGAAATTTTTTCAAAATTCCGCTACTTTCCGCTTTTCCTTTCCCCCCTCCCTAGCCACGGGCTGGATCGCTTCGATTTTGGTGCAAGATTTTTTTTGCAAAATTTCCCATTTTTTTCTTGCGCCTTTACAGAACGGCTACGATGTTTTGTGTGCCTGTTAATTCAAGAGTAACAAATACAACCCCCACAAACCCTCCACCTCTAAATCCTCCTCCATGGCCGCCCCTGCCACTCCCAGCCTAGCTCGCGCGAGGTATCGTCACCTCGGCGATGGATATTTTTCCGGCGCGGCGGCTTGGGTTGATTTGTTGGGGCGCTTCGCGTGCGCGGGGCTTTTTTCGGATGCCAACGCCTGCTCCACCACTTTCCGTGGGCCTCGGCAGGCTTCGCCTAAAAACTCCCTCCCGCTTTTCGTGGCTCTCCTCCCATGAAAGCCCCGCGCCTCCTTCACTTCTCACCCGCCCGCGCAGCGGCTCTGGCATTGACTTTGCTGGCAGCTCCTGAAATTCACGCGGTGACTTATTATTGGGACACGAACAACAGCACCGCTGGCTTCGGCACGGCGGGCGGCACTTGGGCCGCGCCGACCACGAATGATGCCACCCAAGGCTGGAGTACTTCCGCGACGGGAGTCAATGTCATGTCCGGCACGACGAACACCACCACCGCCGATGCCTTGAATTTCGGCACCGCAACAGATGGCCTCGCCGCCGGCACGATCACCGTCTCCGGCAATGTCAGTTCGGGCGCCATCACCTTTGGCACTGCCTCGGGCAACATCACCCTCTCGGGCGGCAACATCTCGCTTGCCGGTAGTATCGCTAGCGCGAACACCACCCAGACGCACACGATCACCAGCAATATCACGCGTGCAGCTTCCGACATATCCTTTAGCGGTGGCAGCAAGTTGACCTTCAATGGCGTGATCAGCGGCGCGAACGCCCTCGCTACGGATTCTGGAAATTCGAATGGCCCCATCACCTTTAACGGCAACAATACCTACACTGGCAATTTTTCTCTGGGCCGCGGTTGGGTGGATTTCAATTCCATTGCGAATGCGGGCCAAAGCAGCGCGCTTGGGGCCGGCTCGATGATTACTTTGGCATGGGGTGGCGGGCAGGGCCCTAACCTCAATTATACAGGTGCTACCGCGGCCTCCACGAACCGGACATTTAAATTGGATGGAGGAAACAATGCCTTGATTGCCCAAAGTGGCGCCCTTGTCATCACGGGAAATGTAACAGGGACTGCCTCCTACGCCTCGAGCCTTACGCTTTCCGGCATTGCGAACACGGGGAGCAATGAAATTTCGGGCGTGATCGGCGGCAATATCACAGCATTAACAGTCGGCGCTATCACGCCCAATGGAGGGACAAGCGAGGCCGGTTACTGGATTTTATCGGGCAATAATTCCTACACTGGAACCACGTGGATCACGGGCTCCAGCATTCTCCGCATCGCCCACGCCAATGCGCTCGGCACCACAGCTAACGGCACTTCGGTGGCAAGTGGAAGTGCTTTGGAACTTACCGGGGGAATTTCTGTGGGAGCCGAAGCCCTCTCGCTGAGCAGCACCGGCATCAGCTCTGGAGGTGGATTGCGCAATATTTCGGGCAACAATTCCTATGCGGGGGTCATCACGCTCGGCGGCGCCGCCCGCATTAACTCCGATGCCAACACGCTGACCCTCTCCGGCGGCATCACCGGCACACAAAACCTGACGATCGGCGGAGCCAGCAACACGATCATCAGCGGAAATATCACAACCAGCACCGGCACGCTCACCAAGGATGGCACAGGCATACTCACGCTCAGCGGCAACAACACCTACACTGGCACAACCACGGTCAGCGCCGGCACGCTCGAGATCGGAGCGACTGGTCGGCTTGGAGCCGGAAGCTACGCTGGGAGTATTTCTAACAATGGAACCTTGATCTATTCCGGCACGAATGCCCAAACCCTCTCCGGCGTGATCAGCGGCACCGGCGCGCTCACCCAAAACGCCGCAAGCACACTCACGCTCTCAAACACCAATACCTACAGCGGCGGCACGACGATTAGTCTCGGCACCCTCAACGTCACAAACAGTTCGGCACTCGGCTCTGGCAATGTCTCGGTGGCCGCAGGCGGCAAGCTTGAAGTCGGCGCGAACAATTTGACCATCGCCAACAACATCACCCTGAACGGAACGACTACGAATGGCGCCATCTTCAGCAACCAGCCTGGAGCAGGCGTCACAACCAATCTGACTGGCCAAATTACCCTAAATGCCACTTCCAATGTTTCCAATGTGTGGAACGACAAAACGCTCCAACTTAGCGGCAAAATTACCGGGGTCGGCGGCTTGGATTTCGTGCTACAGCCCAGCAGTATCGGTGGTCGCTACCTGATCACGGGTGCCACCAACGACTACGCGGGTGCCACCTCCGTCACCGGATCCGAGACGGCTCAATTCGGTTACACCGGGCAGGCCATGCTCTACCTCGGTGCTACCAACGCCCTGCCGACCACCACCGCGCTCACGCTGAACTACGCCGACCTCTATCTGAACGGGCAAGCGCAGACCCTGGCCTCGATTTCCGGCAGCGGCAACTTCTCGGTGCAGAACGGTAGCGCCACCGCCGCGACGCTCACCTTGGGTTCGGGCAATACGACCTCGAACTTCAGCGGCACCATCAAGGACAATGGCATCTCGGTATCCAACACATCCTCCTCGCCGGCCACCGTCACCGGCACGGTCGCCCTGACCAAGATCGGCACCGGCACGCTCACGCTCTCCGGCAACAATACCTACACTGGCGCGACCACCATCAGCGCCGGCACACTCAAGGCGGGCAGCGCCACCGGCATAAGTAGCGCAAGCACGCTAAACGCCACCGGGGGTGTTTTTGATCTCAATGGCTACAACGCGACCGTGGCGGCCGTGGGAGTTGGCAACGCGGCGGGCACGATCACAAACTCGGCCTCAGGCTCCGGCACAAACACGCTCACGATCACGAATTACAATGTCAATCTGGCCTCGCTCATTACGGATGGTGCCACAGCCAAGACGGCGGTGACCATTTATAATAACGGTGGGGCTAACGCGCTTTCCAATGCGAATAACACCTTTTCCGGAGGGCTTACTATTGCCAATGGTGGCAGTAATGCGCGCCTCTATCAAGGGTCCGTAACGAACACTCTCGTCAATGGGACCCTAACAAAAAGCAATTTAGGAACAGGCACCGTCTACATCGGCGCCAATGGCAGCACGGCCGCGGCTCAATTGATGCTTAATTCAGGCTTGGTTTATAATAATATTGTCGTCAATGCAGGAGCAACTTACGTTGATGGTGGTAGAGCTGCATTCCGTATTGATGGCTCAGGGATTCAGCTTTATGGCACACTCACTGCCGGAGCCTCGGACATCAGTTTGTCCAACGGTAGCGGCACGGGTTCGGCGACGGCCTATGGTCAACTCACCGGCACGAACGGGTTGTTGTTGAATCCGTCACAAGGCACCGCCTTCACGCTCACACTGACCAATAACAGCCTAGTCAATACCAATAACTATTCAGGAAATACGACGATTTCGGCGAACACGACGCTTGCCCTCGGGGCGGCCAACCAGATCGCCAATGGCGCTGGCAAAGGCAACCTCATTATCAATTCTGGCACTTTCAACATGGCCGGCTTCAGTGAAACCATCAATGGACTCTCGGGTAACGGCACCATTGATGGCAACGGCGCGACCCTGAACGTGGGCGACAACAATGCGACCAGCACCTTCTCCGGCGTGATCAAAAACACCGCCGGCACGCTGGCCCTCACTAAGATCGGTAATGGCACGCTCTCGCTCTCTGGAACAAATGCCTACTCCGGAGGCACCACAGTGAATGCGGGGACGCTATCGCTCAATGTAGGGTCGGGCATTTCGGGAGCTTTGGTGATGAATAACGGAACAACTGTTTTGGGGAACGCCCACAACGCCTTTAACGCCCTCACATCCATCACAATGAATGGGTCGACTTTGTCGTCCACTTCGACTGGTTATCTTTTAGGGGGCTTTAACGGGGCACTGACGATGGTGGACTCCACGATTACGGGTAATCCCGGCGATTTCGCGGCCGCTTCCTACACCCTCTCTGGCAACAACACGATCTCCGGTCCGACCATCACCCAGGGATCCGGCAATTTCAATGTCACGAGTGGCACCACTACCATCTCCTCTGTATTGGCATACAATCTCGCAGGCCCCACCAACGGTAGCCTCCAAAAAAGCGGTGCTGGCATGCTGATTCTGTCTGGCAACAACACCAGTTCTGCAAATGTGACGATCAGTGCCGGCACCTTGGAAATCGGTGCCGCTGGCCGCCTCATGACCGGAAATTACAATGGCACCATCAGCAATAGCGCCGCCTTCATCTACTCTGGCACGAATGCCCAAACCCTCTCCGGCGTGATCAGCGGCACCGGCGCCATTACTCAAAACGGCACCGGCATGCTCACCCTCAGCAACGCCGCCAATACCTACAATGGATCGACCACGATCAACGCCGGCACGCTCGCCGTGAGCGGCAACATCTCCTCCAGCGCCCTCACAATCAACTCCGGAGGTGTGGTCTCGGCGGGTTCCACCGCCGCCGTTGCCAAATTCAACGCCGCCTCGCTCACGGTCGCGGGTGACAGCGGCTACGCCTTCACGATTGGGAACATTTCCGGCGGCACGGCGGGCACAGCTGGCACCGACTACGACCAGATCACCACCACAGGGGCTATTACATTTAACAACACGGCGGCCAATCCTTTCACCGTTTACATCAATGGCACCCCAACGAACTGGAGTTCCTCCGGCAGCTACACTTGGAATATCCTGAGTGGTTCGAGCCTCAGTGGATTTTCATCAGGGAACTTTGTCGCGGATTACTCGTCATTCGGCGGGGCTCTTGCTTCCGGAGCTTCTTGGACATTTGGAGCCTCTGGCGGAAACCTGACCCTCACCTACGGCACTGCAGGCACGCCGACATGGGCGGGCGGCACGGGAGTCTGGAGCGGCAATTTCACCCCATCCATGTCCAACAACCTGGACATGCTCTTCACCGGAGCAGGCGGCACGGCCACGAACGACATCGCCAGCGGCACCCTCAGCTCTGTCGGCACGATCACCTTCAACTCCACAGCAGGTTCCTACACTTTGGCCGCGAATTCTGGCTCGGCAGGCAATGGCTCCACCCTCAATGTTTCCGGCTCCATCGTGAACAACTCGGCCAATGCCCAGGCCATCAACAATGCTCTGGCGCTCAACGGCGTCCGCGCCATTAATACCGCCTCCGGCAACATCACCCTCGGCGGCGCCATTTCCGGCGCGGGCGGCATTTCGAAAAGCGGTTCCAGCACACTCACTCTCTCCGGTAACAACACCTATACAGGCAGCACGACCATCAGCGCTGGCACGCTGCAGATCGGAGGTGCCGGCCTCCTCGGCGGGGGGAATTACTCAAACACGATCAGCAACTCCGGCACCCTTCTCTACACCAGCACTGCAAACCAAACCCTCTCCGGCGTGATCTCTGGCACCGGCGCCCTCACGCAAAACGCCGCCAGCACGCTCACCCTCTCCGGCAACAACACCTACACTGGCGCCACCACCATCAACGCCGGCACCCTGCTCATCGGTGCGGCCGGGAGCTTGGGTGGGGGAAACTACACCGGCAATATCTCCAACAGCGGCCTTCTGATTCATAGCGGCACGAATAACCAAACCCTCTCGGGCGTGATCTCCGGCGCCGGCGCCGTCACGAAAAATGCCGCCGGCACGCTCACTCTCTCTGGAAATAACACCTATGCGGGCGGCACCACTCTTACCACCGGAACCATCCAAGTCACCTCCGCCGCGGGTCTCGGCACGGGTAACCTGACGGCAGCGCTCAATACCAAGCTCTTAATCGCCCCCGGTGGCGGGAACATGACTATCGCCAACAATATGTCTTTTGGCGGAGGGAGTGTAAATCTTGAAACGGGTGCCGGAAATACGACCCTGACCGGCCTTCTGACCTATACGGGTGGGATCCATCACGCTGGTGGTGGGACATTAATGATTAATGGACGGATTACCAGTGCGAACAATAGCGGCTTGGCCTTTGGTGGGCAAGCCATTGTCAACTCCACAATCTCGATCGGCACTGGAGACATGTATTTATCAGGCCTCACCACCAGGATCAATTCCTCTGGGAATACTTTCGGAAATATCATCCTCTATTTCGGTGGTAATCTCACGCTGGGAACAACTAACGCTATTGCCTCATCCTCTAAAATTCGCTTCGGGTGGGCCGCAGCAGGACAGAGCACCGCGACATTGAATCTGAATGGTTACGACCAAACAGTCGCCTCTCTGGAAGGGGCCTTGGGAAATTACGACACCCAAAACATAAGCATCACGGGCGGTGGCGTGTTGACCGTCAATCAGACAGCCGCCCAAGCCTACGCCTACGGCGGCCGGATCACCGATGGGGTCACGGCCACGAGCCTCACCAAGAACGGCAGTGGCACCCTGATGCTTCAAAACTGGTCTGGCATCAACTCCACCTACTCCGGTGCCACCACCATCAACGCCGGCACCCTGATGATCCTCGCTGGCAACGGCACCTCCCTCTCCTCGAACTCCGCCTACACCGTGGCCTCCGGTGCCGTCCTTTCCGTGAATGGCACCTCGCAGGGCATCGGCTCCCTCGCCGGGGCAGGCACCGTGCAAAACGGCCACGCCTCTACTGCCACCACCCTCACGATGGGAGCTGATAACTCCAGCACCACCTTCTCGGGAACCATCCAAAATGGCGGAGCCGCCGCGCTGGCCATCACCAAAAACGGCACCGGCACACTCACCCTCGCCGGCACCAATACCTACACCGGAGCCACCACGGTGAATGGCGGCACGCTCCAACTCTCCAGCAATATCACCTCCAGCGCACTCACCTTGGGAACTGGCAGCACCATTTCGCTCGGCAACACCACCGCCTCCGCCAAATACAACGCTGCCTCGATCACTGTCCAAGGCGGCTCCGGTTACGCCTTCACCATCGGCAATGTGAATGCCTCCGTGGCCGGCACGGATTACGACCAACTCGCCAGCGCCGGGGCTCTCACGCTCAACAATACGGCCGCCAACCCCTTCACCATTACGCTCCACGGCACCCCCACCGGGTGGAGCAATACGGGCAACTACAGCTGGAATCTCATCAGTGCCGCCAGCCAGACCGGATTCAACTCCGGAAACTTCGCCGTGAACTTAACCAACTTCGGCATCACCTCGGGCAACCGCACAGGCACTTGGACATTCACCAACCCCAGTGGCGGCAATATCACGCTCACCTATGCCGCCGCCACTCCCGACTACATCTGGTCCGGCACCACCGGAGATTGGTCCACTGGCTTCACCCCGACGGCCCCCACCACGGATAAAAACCTCGTTTTCACCGGCGCCGGCGGCACTGCGACAAACAACATCGGCAACGGCACGCTTTCCTCGCTGAATTTTATCACCTTCAATTCCACCGCCAGTTCCTACACGCTCGCCGCCAATGCCGGCTCCGCCGGAGCCAGTGGGGGCACCGCCCTCACGGTGAAGGGCGACATCATCAACAACTCCGCCAGTGCCCAAACCATCAACATGGCTTTGGCTCTCGGGGCCAGTTCCAGCGGAATCATCGACACTGCGGCAGGGAATATCACGATCGGTGGCGTCATTTCCGGAACGGGCGTCGTCACCAAAAACGGCAACAGCACCCTCACGCTCTCTGCTGCCAACACCTACACCGGTGCGACCGCCATCAATGGCGGCACGCTCAGCCTAACGGGCAACCTCTCGGGTGGCACGGCAATCACCACGGCGGGTTCCAGCGCTTTCACGCAAGGCGCGGCCAGCATCATCAGTGGCACCGCTTCCCTCACTCAGAATAGTTCCGGCAGCACCACCCTCGCCGGGGCGAATACTTACAATGGCTCCACAACGCTCCGGGCCGGCACGCTCAATATCAACAACGCCACGGCCATCGGCACCGGCACTCTCACCATCGCGGGCGGCACGATTGATAACACGACTGGCAGCGCGATCACCCTCTCGACCAACAATGTGCAGAATTGGAACGGCAATTTCACCTTCACCGGCACCAAAGACCTGAACTTGGGCACCGGAGCCGTCACCATGAACTCCTCCCGCACCATCACGGTGAATGCCGGGAACCTGACCGTCCGCGGCGTGGTCTCCGGGGCCGGCTTCGGATTAACCAAAAACGGCTCTGGCACCTTAATCCTCAATGCCTCCACCGCCTTCACGGGAGCCAAGACCGTGAATGCGGGCACCTTACGATTGGAAGCCCAAGGAAATTTTATTATTTATGGCGCTAATAGCACCATCAATATCAACAACGGGTCCACCTTACAGCTCGGCTTCCAATCAGGTTTTGCCAACATTCCCACCCTTCAAGGCATGATCATTAATATTGATAGCACCGGTGGTGCGACCATTGTAAATGACGGCCTCAATGCCCTGATCCAAAGTGGCAATTGGATGACTATCAATACCAACGGTGGTGCCCAAAACCAACTCACCTCTGCAAATAACGGCTTCTACAATGACCAAGGAACCAATGGCGGCTTGATTTTCAATGTAGCCAGCGGTAGCAACTCCACAGCCGATATGGTGATGGCGGCAGTCGCTGGGTCATATGCCATCACAAAAAATGGAACCGGAAAGGTGCTTGTCACTGCATCACCCACACTCAGAGGTATCACCATCAACAATGGTGTGTTGGAATTTGGCGGGTCTTCCACTCCGACCTTCTCCTCCACACTTGCCTTTACTAACAACGGCACTTTCTCTTGGAACTCCACTGCCAGCGTTACCAACTCGCAGAACATGACCGGCACCGGTAACCTCACTAAGAGCAATACCAGCACGCTCACTCTCTCCGGAAACAACACCTACACCGGCCTCACCACCATCAACGCCGGCACGCTCGCCATCGGCAATAACATGACAATCGGTGCCATAGCAGGCACTGGCGGCAACCTCTCCCTCGGCACCGGATTCACCCTCACCACCAACACCTCCACGAACACCACCATCTCCAGCGTCGTGCAAGGCTCCGGAAATCTGGCAAAATCCGGCACTGGCACACTCACCCTCTCCTGCAGCAATACCTACTCAGGCGGCACCACGCTCAACACCGGAACGCTCGTGATCGGCAACGCCGCCGCTGCCGGCACTGGCACGATCACGCAGACCAACGGCACCTCGCTCCTGAAACTCGACACCACCGGCAC